>CAZOJJ010000020.1:3166-49064 GCA_964580105.1 uncultured Rhodothermales bacterium
GACGGCCCCTCCACGCACCACGGGACGCCGCACCACGGGACGCCGCACCACGGGATGCCGCACCACGGGACGCCGCACCACGGGACGCCGCAGGACCGGCACGGTCACGACGGGATGCGGCACGAGGCCCCGCCCGCCGACGAGGCCCCGCCCGCCGACGAGGCCCCGCCCGCCGACGAGGCCCCGCCCGGCGGGACGATGACCTGCTGCGCGTTCGACTCCGGCGTGCCGCAGCCGGCGGCCGTCGTGCCGACGGCCCCGGTCAAAGAGGCCCCCGCGGCCGTCGTTGCGCGCCCGGTGCTCCCGCGTGCAGCGTCGGCGTCGCCGCGCGAACGGAACACGGGCCCACTCCCGCCATCCCTGCGGGCGCACCTCGTCTTTTCGGTGCTGCTGATCTGATCCGCCGGCCGGCTCGTCCGGGACCGACGCCCCGCGTCGCGTCCGTGCCGTCCACCCATAGCGGATGTGCAGCATCATGGTTTCCTCCCGCGCAGCGCGTCGCGCGCTGCCGGCCTGCGCGCTTCTCCTGACGGCCATCGCCGCCCGCGCCCAGGCCCCCGACACCACCGCCCTCCGCCTCGACGCCCTCCTCGCCGAGGTCGCCGAGGCGAGCCCGGCGCTGCGGGCCGCCCGCCTGGAGGCGGCGGCGATGGCGCAGGTCGGCGCCCAGGTCGGCGCCCTGCCGGACCCCCTCGCCTCCCTCACCGTCGTTCCGTACCCCCTCGTCACGGCCGACGGCCCGCAGCGGAGCCTGTGGCGCGTCGAGCAGACGCTGCCGTGGCCGGGCACGCTCGCCCTCCGCGCACGGGCGGCCGACTACGCCGCCGAGGCGGCCGGGCACGAGGCCGACGCCCTCGCGCTCGACCTCGCCCTCCAGGTCAAGCAGGCGTACTACGAGCTCTACCGGCTGCAACGCACCGACGCGCTCGTTCGCCGGTTCGAGGCGCGCCTCGGCGCCTTCGCCGAGGCCGCCGCGGTGCGCTACGAGGTGGGGCGGGGGCCGCAGGGGGCCATCCTGCAAGTCCAGCTCGCCCGCGACGAGCTGGCCGAGCGGCGGCTGATGCTCGACCGCCAGCGGGAGACGGCCCTCCGCACGCTCGCCCGGCTGACCAACCGCACGGACCTCCTCCGCGCCGAGGTCGTCGCGCTGGCGCCGCCGCTGCCCGAGGACGAGGCGGCCCTGCGCGACCTCGCCCGCCGCCTCCGCCCGGAGCTCCGGGCGCTCGACGCCGCCGAGGCGCGGGCGGAGACGGAGGTGGCCCTCGCCGAGAAGGCGTTCTACCCCGACCTCGGCGTGGGCCTCCTGTTCACGGACATGCCGCCGGGTGCGACCGCGCACGCGGACATGGGGACGGGCGCGCGGATCGCGGCCGGGGTGGGGGTCCTGGTCTCGGCGCGGATCCCCCTCCAGCGCGGGCGGCTCCACGCGCAGCGGGCAGAGGCCCGCCTCCGCCGGGCGCAGGTCGCCGCCCGCCGCGAGGCGCTGGAGGTGGAGATCGAAACCCGGCTCGCCGACCTCCTCTACGCCGCGCGCCGCGAAGCCGAGACGATGGCGCTCTACCGCGACCGCCTCCTCCCGCAGGCCGCCACCACCGTCGAGTCCGTCCTCGCCGCCTACACGACGGGGCAGGCGGACTACCTCGCCCTCCTCGACGCCGAGCGCGCGCGCTTCCAGCTCCAGGTGGGCTACGAAGACGCGCTCGGCCGCTACCTCGCTACGACCGCCGCCCTCGAACGCGCCCTCGGCACGGCCTCGCTGTCCGATGCGCCCCTCGCCACCCCTTCAACCGCGGACGCCCGATGAACGCGCCCTCTGCCACCGAGCCCGCCGTGCGGGCCGCCGACCCGAAGCAGGAGCCGGTCGCTCCATCCCCACGCCGGCACCGTGCCGGGGCCGTCGCGGGTGTGCTCCTTCTGCTCGCCGCCGTCCTGGTCTGGGCGCTCGTGCGCGGTGACGCCGCCGACCCCCCGGCCGAGGCGCCGCCGGCCGCCGCGCCCGCGGCCGGCGGCCTCGCCGCCGCCGACCGCAACGGCGACGGCATCGTGTACCAGTCGGGGATGCACCCGTGGATCGTCGAGGACGCGCCGGGTACCTGCCCCATCTGCGGGATGGACCTCCAGCCCGTCCCCGTCTCCGGCGCCGCGCCGGGCACCGTCGAGATCGACCCCGTCACGCTCCAGAACATCGGCGTGCGGACGGCGCCGGTCGAGACGCGGGCGCTGGAGCGCGAGCTCCGGGCCACGGGCACCTTCGAGGCGCGTGACGCCGCCCGGACGGTCGTCACCCTCAAGGTGGGCGGCTGGGTCGAGGACCTCCACGTCAACGTCGAGGGGCAGCGCGTCCGGCGCGGGCAGCCGCTCCTGGCGCTCTACGCGCCCGACCTCGTGGCGACGCAGCAGGAGTACCTCCTCGCCCTCCGCAACCGCGAACTCCTCGGCGGCGGCGAGGCGGCCGACCGCCTCGTCGAGGCCGCCCGCACGCGCCTCCGCCTCTACGACGTCTCCAGCGAGCAGGTCGCCCGTCTGGAATCCACCGGCGAGGTGCAGCGGACGCTGACCCTCTACGCCCCCGCCTCGGGCACCGTCACGAACAAGACGGTGGTGGAGGGGATGCAGGCGATGCCCGGGCAGCCGCTCATGGAGATCGTGGACCTCGGGCAGCTCTGGCTCCAGGTGGCCGTGCCCGAGCACGACCTCGGATGGGTCCGGCCCGGCACCCGCGCCGTCGTGCGCCTCCCGAGCGAGCCCGGCGCCGAACTCACCGGCCGCGTGGACTACGTCTACGACACGATGGATCCGGCGACGCGCACGGCCGACGCCCGCGTGACGGTGCCCAACCCCGGCGGCCGGATCAAACCGGGCATGTACGCGACGGTCACCCTCCTCGACGCGCCGGGTGAACCGCGCCTGGCGGTGCCGAGCGAGGCCGTCCTCCGCACGGGCGACGAGGCGGTCGTGATCGTGGCGCTCGGCGGCGGCCGGTTCCGCCCCCAGCCCGTCGTGCCCGGCGAAGAGTCGGGCGGCTACGTCCAGGTCCTCGACGGCCTCGCGGGCGGCGAGCAGGTCGTCACGAGTGCCCAGTTCCTCATCGACTCCGAGGCCCGCCTCGCCGCCGCCGTCGGCGCCATGGCCGGCAGCAACGGGGCTCCAGACGTCGAGCACAGCCCGATGAACCATTAACCCTCTCCATGAACCAGGAACTCTCTTCGCCATGCGCTTCCTCCTTGTCCCCCTCCTCGTCATCGCCACGTCCGCCTCGATCCGTGCCCAGCACGACGACCACCGCCACCACCCTGCGCCGTCGGCCTACGCGGCCGACACCGCCCGCGCCATCAAAGCGCTCGCGCCCGACGAGGTCGCCGGGCTGCTGGAGGGACGGGGGATGGGCCTCGCCCGCGCCGCCGAGCTCAACGGCTATCCCGGCCCCCTCCACGTTCTGGAACTGGCCGACGACCTCGGGCTCACCGAGGCGCAGCGGGAGGCCGTCGAAGCCATCCGGGCGGCGATGCTGGAGGAGGCCCGCGCTCTCGGCGCGCAGGTCGTCGAGATCGAGCGTCACCTCGACGCCCTCTTCGCGGAGGGCCGTGCCACGGACGAGGCCATCGACCGGATGACGGCCCACCTCGGGCAGGTGCAGGGCCGCCTCCGCGCCGCGCACCTCCGGGCGCACGTCGTCACGCGCGAGGCGCTCACGGCCGAGCAGGTGGCCCGGTACGGCCGCCTCCGCGGCTACACGGCCGACTGACCATGCTCGAGCGCCTGATCGAGTGGAGCGCCCGCAACCGGCTGCTGGTCGGCCTCCTCACGCTGCTGGCCGCCGCCCTCGGCGCGTGGGCCACGCTCAACACGCCCGTCGACGCCATCCCGGACCTGTCCGACGTACAGGTCATCGTGCGTACGGAGTACCCCGGCCAGGGCCCGCAGATCGTCGAGGAGCAGGTGACGTACCCGCTCACCTCGGCCCTGCTGGCGGTGCCCTCCGCAAAGACCGTCCGCGGCTACTCCATGTTCGGGACGAGCTTCGTCTACGTGCTCTTCGAGGACGGGACGGACCTCTACTGGGCGCGCAGCCGCGTGCTGGAGTACCTCTCGCAGATCCGGGACCGCCTTCCCGACGGCGCCGTGCCCTCGCTCGGGCCGGACGCCACCGGCGTCGGCTGGGTCTATCAATACAGCCTCCGCGACACGACGGGCACCTACGACCTCGCGCAGCTCCGCTCCGTGCAGGACTTCTACCTCACGTACGAGCTGCAGGCCGTCGAGGGCGTGGCCGAGGTGGCCACCCTCGGCGGGTTCCGGAAGCAGTACCAGGTGGTCGTGGACCCGCAGCGGCTCGCCGCCTACGGCGTCACCATCCACGACGTCCGCACGGCGCTCCAGCGCTCGAACCGCGACGTGGGCGGGCGGCTGCTGGAGCTGGGCGAGCGGGAGTACGTCGTCCGGGGAAAGGGCTACCTCCGGGGCGTGGACGACATCCGGAACGTCGTCCTTCGCGCCGAGGCGGGCACCCCCGTGACGGTCGGGCAGGTCGCCGACGTCCGCCTCGGCCCCGAGATCCGGCGCGGCATCGCCGACGTGAACGGCGAGGGCGAGGTGGTCGGCGGCATCGTCGTGATGCGCTACGGCGAGAACGCCCGGCGCACCATCGAGGCGGTGAAGGCGCGGCTGGCCGAGCTGGCGCCCGGGCTTCCGCCCGGCGTCGAGGTCGTCACCGAGTACGACCGGAGCGCCCTCATCGGCCGGGCCGTGGACACGCTGGCGACGAAGATCGGGGAGGAGCTGCTCGTCGTGGCCCTCATCGTGATCGTCTTCCTCCTCCACGCGCGGAGCGCCTTCGTGGCGCTCGTGACGGTGCCCGTCGGCATCCTCGTCGCGCTCGGGGTGATGTACCTGCTCGGGGTCAACGCCAACATCATGAGCCTCGGCGGCATCGCCATCGCCATCGGCGTGATGGTGGACGCGAGCCTGGTGATGGTGGAGAATGCCCACAAGTGGATAGAACGGGAGAGGGGGCGAAAGAGGGAGCGAGAAGGAGAGGGAGGGAGTAAGGCCGCGCTGATCCCCGCCTCTCCTGTCACCTCGTCCCCCCCACTCACCGAACGGGAGCGGATGCGCGCCGTGCTGGAGGCGGCGAAGGAGGTCGGCCCGAGCCTGTTCTTCTCGCTCCTGATCGTGACGGTGAGCTTCCTGCCGGTCTTCGCCCTCGGCGAGGTGGAGGGCCGGATGTTCCGCCCCCTCGCGCTCACGAAGACGTTTGCGATGGCGGCGGCCTCGGTCCTCGCCGTCACCCTCGTGCCGGCGCTGATGGTCGTGTTCGTGAAGGGGCGCATCCGGTCCGAGCACGAGAACCCCGTCGCCCGGTTCTTCATCCGCGCCTACCGCCCCCTGATCCAGGGCACGCTCCGCCACCCGAAGGCCGTCCTCGTCGTCGGCTTCGTGCTCCTGCTCCTGACCGTCCTGCCGGTCCAGCGGCTGCTCCTGGGCGAGCCGGTCGTCCCGTTCCCTCAGATCGGGAGCGAGTTCATGCCGCCGCTCTGGGAGGGCGACCTGCTCTACATGCCGACGACGCTGCCGGGCATCAGCCCGCAGGAGGCGAAGGAACTCCTCCAGCGCACCGACCGCATCCTCGCCTCGTTCCCCGAGGTCGAGCGCGTCTTCGGCAAGATCGGCCGGGCCGAGACGGCGACGGACCCCGCGCCGCTCACCATGATCGAGACGACCCTCGTCCTCAAGCCGGAGGACGAATGGCGCGAGGGGCTCTCCCGGCAAGACCTGATCGCGGAGATGGACCGGGCCATCGCCTTCCCCGGCCTCACCAACGCGTGGACCATGCCCATCAAGACGCGGACGGACATGCTCGCGACGGGGATCAAGACGCCCGTCGGCATCAAGATCGCCGGGCCGGACCTGGCCGTGCTGGAGCGCCTCGGGCGCGAGGTCGAGGCGGTGGTGCGCGGCCTGCCGGGGACGCGGAGCGCCTACGCCGAGCGCGTGATGGGCGGAAGCTTTCTGGACGTCGAGGTGGACCGCCTCGCCGCCGCGCGCTACGGCCTCACCTCGGGCGACGTGCAGGACGTGATCGCTGCCGCCGTCGGCGGCGTGAACGTGACGACGACGGTGGAGGGGCTGGAGCGCTACCCCGTCAACGTCCGCTACCCGCAGGCGCTTCGGTCCGACCTCCCCGCGCTCCGGCAGGTGCTCGTGCCCACGCCCTCGGGGGCGCCGGTGCCGCTGGGCCAGCTCGCGCAGTTCCGGTTCGTACAGGGGCCGCCGATGATCAAGTCCGAGAACGCCCGCCCCAACGCCTGGGTGTTCGTGGACATCGCCGAGGAGGCCGACGTCGGCAGCTACGTGCAGGACGCCCGCGCGGCCGTCGAGGCGGCCGTGGCGCTCCCGCCGGGGTATTCGATCCGGTGGAGCGGGCAGTACGAGTACATGGAGCGCGCGAACGCGCGGCTCGCCGTCCTCGTCCCGATCACGCTGGCGGCCATCTTCCTGCTGCTCTTGCTCCACTTCCGGAGCGCGCAGGAGGCCCTCCTGCTGATGGTCCCGCTGCCCTTCGCCGTCGTCGGCGCCGTGTGGCTCATGCTGGCCCTAGGGTACCACTTCTCGATTGCCGTCGGCGTCGGGCTCATCGCCGTGGCCGGCCTCGCGGCCGAGACGGGCGTGGTCATGCACGTCTACCTCGACGAGGCCGTGACGCGCTACCGGCGGGAGGGCCGGCTGACGTCCGTGGGCCGCCTCCACGACGCCCTGGAGGAGGGCGCCGTGGACCGCGTGCGGCCCAAGCTCATGACCGTGTTCACGACCCTCATCGGCCTCGTACCCGTCATGGCCGGGACCGGCACCGGCGCCGAGGTGATGCAGCGGATCGCCGCGCCGATGGTGGGAGGGCTCGTCACGAGCACCGTCCACACCCTCGTCATGATCCCCGCCCTCTACGCCGTCGTGCAGGGGTGGAAACTCCGCAAGACCCACCACCCGGCGGAGGGGCCCGAGGCCGCGCTCGAACCGTTTGTGCCCGCGCCCGCCGCCGACAGCCCTCGCCAACCAACCCGTTCGCCTGACCCATGAAGCGCACCCTGCTCCTCATCCTGCCGCTCGCCCTCGTCGCCTGCGGTGGGGGAGGGACCCACGACACCGAAGCCCCGGAGGCCCCACCTGCCGAGCGTGCGAGCCCGGACCCCGTCGCCGCCCGCATCGAAGGCGGCGTCCAGGTCGTCGAGATCGAGGCGGGGCCGGCGGGCTACGAACCGAGCGCCGTCGCGTTCGAAGCGGGGATCCCGGCGCGGCTCGTCTTCACCCGCACGGTCGAGTCGGCATGCGCCTCGCAGGTTCAGATTCCTGCGTTCGACGTGCCGGCGACGGACCTCCCGCTCGGCGAGCCCGTCGCCGTCGAGTTCACGCCGACGGAGTCGGGCGACTTCACGTTCGTCTGCGGGATGGACATGCAGCGGGGCTCGCTGCTCGTCCAGTCCTGAGCGGAAGCCGATTCCGCGGCGCGGCGTTGGAGGGGGGACCCGCTCACCCACCCCGCGCGCCATGACCCCCTCCGATCCGTCCCCGGCCGTCGGCCTCGCGCCGCCGGGTCACCGGCTGCCTCCTGCGACGCGGCTCGGCCGCGTCCGCCTCCAGGTGGCCGACCTCGGCCGTTCGCTCGCCTTCTACGAGGGCGTCCTCGGCTTCCGCGTGCTCGACCGCGCCGCGGGCCGCGCCCTCCTCGGCGCGCAGGCGGACGACCGCCCGCTCGCCGAACTGGTCGAGAAGCCGGGTGCGCGGCCGGTGCCCCGGCACGGGCGGCTCGGGCTCTACCACGTCGCCTACCTGCTGCCCGGCCGGGCCGACCTCGGTCGGTTCGTGCGGCACGTCGCCGGACTCGGCCTGCCCCTCGGCTCGGCCGACCACCTCGTCAGCGAGGCCGTCTACCTCTCCGACCCCGACGGGCTCGGCGTCGAGGTCTACGCCGACCGCCCGCGCGCGGCCTGGCGCTACGACGGCCGCCAGATTGCGATGGGGACGGAGCCGCTCGACCTGCCCGACCTCGTGCGGGCGGGGGGCGAGGCGCCCTGGACGGGCGCCCCGGCCGGGACGGCCGTCGGCCACGTCCACCTGCACGTGGGCGACCTCGGCCGGGCAGCCGCGTTCTACCACGAGGCGCTCGGCTTCGACAAGGTCGTCTGGGGCTACCCCGGCGCGCTCTTCCTCTCGGCCGGCGGCTACCACCACCACCTCGGCACCAACGCCTGGGCCTCGGGCGCTCCACCCGCCGGTGAGGACGACGCGCGGTTGCTCGACTGGACGCTCGTCCTGCCCGAGGCCGACGACGTCGAAGCCGCGCTCGCGAGCCTCGCCGCCGCCGGCCACCCGGCCGACGCCGACGGGCGCGTGGCCGATCCGTGGGGGACCCTCGTCCGTCTCGGCACGTCTGAGTGAGCCCGTCCCCCCGAACCATGACCGTCTCCATCTACTCCGACATCGCCTGCCCGTGGTGCTACGTGGGCGAACGGCGCTTCTTCCGCGCGCTCGACGCGCTCCCGGAATCCGACCCGTTCGAGGTCGTCTTCCGGCCCTTCCAGCTCGACCCATCGCTGCCCGAGACGCCGCGCCCGCTGACGGAGGCGCTGGCGGCGACGTTCGGCGCGCAGCGCGACGCCGTGCTGCGCCGGACGGCCGAGACGGCGGAGCAGGAGGGCCTCGACCTCCGGTTCGACCGGGCGCTGTCGGTCAACACGTTCACCGCGCACCGGCTTCTCCGGCACGCGCTGGAGGCGGGCGGGCCGGCCGTTCAGCGCGCCCTCGCCGAGCGGCTCTTCCGGGCCCACTTCACCGACGGCGCCAACGTGGCCGACCCGGCGCTCCTCTCCGACCTCGCCGCCGAGGCGGGCCTGGACCGCACGCGGGCGGCGGCCTACCTCGCCTCCGGCGAGGGTGCGGACGCGGTGCGCGCCGAGATCGAGCGTGCGCAGCGCCTCGGCATCCGGGCCGTGCCCACCTTCGTCTTCGACGACCGCTACGCCGTCCAGGGCGCCCAGCCCGTTTCGACGTTCCGCCAGGTGCTCGAAACGCTCCGGCAGGGGGGCGAGTCCATCGGCGCCGAGCGCGCCTCCGCCCGCTGACGGCACGTGCCCATGTTGCTTCAGATCCTCATCGCCAGCACCCGGAGCGGCCGCGCCGGCCGCGCCGTCGGCCAGTGGTTCGAAGGGATGGCTCGCCGCCACGGCGGCTTCGAGGTCGAGGTCGTGGACCTCGCCGAGGTGGACCTTCCGCTGTTCGACGAGCCCCGTCACCCCCGCCTCGGCGACTACGAGCACGCCCACACGAAGGCGTGGAGCGAGACCGTCGCCCGCGCCGACGCCTACGCCGTCGTCACGCCGGAGTACGACCACGCCCCGCCGGCCGCGCTCGTCAACGCCCTCCAGCACCTCGTCCGCGAGTGGGCCTACAAGCCGATGGGCTTCGTGAGCTACGGTGGCGTCTCTGCCGGCACGCGCGGCGTGCAGATGACCAAGCAGATCGCCGTCGCCCTCAAGATGATGCCGATCCCGGAAGCCGTGCACGTGCCCTTCTTCCAGCGCCACCTCGACCGCGAGGCCGGCACGTTCGACCCCGGCGAGATCCAGGAGAAGGCCGCCGCCGCGATGCTCGACGAGCTGCGCCGGTGGGCCGAGGCCCTCCAACCCCTCCGTACGAGCTGACCCCATGGAGATCGGGATCTACACCTTCGCCGAAGCCACGCCGGACGCCGAGACCGGCCGGGCGCCCAGCCCCGAGGAGCGCCTTCGTCGCCTGATGGAGGAGGTCGAGCTCGCCGACCAGGTCGGCCTCGACGTGTTCGGCGTCGGGGAGCACCACCGGCCGGAGTACGTCGCCTCGGCCCCGGCCGTCGTGCTGGCGGCGGCGGCGGCGCGCACCGAGCGCATCCGGCTCACGAGCGCCGTCACCGTCCTCTCCTCCGACGACCCCGTCCGCGTCTTCCAGGACTTCGCCACGCTCGACCTGCTCTCCGGCGGGCGCGCCGAGATCATGGCCGGGCGCGGCTCCTTCATCGAGTCGTTCCCGCTCTTCGGCTACGACCTCGACGACTACGACGCCCTCTTCGCCGAGAAGCTGGACCTGCTCCTGGCGCTTCGTGAGCGTGAGCGCGTGACGTGGTCGGGAACGCACCGCCCGCCGCTGACCGGGCAGGGCGTATACCCGCGTCCGGTGCAGGACCCGCTGCCGGTGTGGATCGCCGTGGGCGGGACGCCGGCCTCGGCCGCGCGCGCCGGGGCGCTCGGGTTGCCGATGGCGCTGGCGATCATCGGCGGGTATCCCGAGCGGTTCGTGCCGATGGCGGAGCTGCACCGCGAGGCCGCGCGCCGCGCCGGGCACGCCGCCCCCGCGCTCAGCATCAATTCCCACGGCTTCCTCGCCGACACCTCCCAGGAAGCCGCCGAGGTGGCCTTCCCCGCCTTCAAGACGACGATGGACCGGATCGGCCGCGAGCGCGGCTGGCCGCCGATGACGCGCGAGCAGTTCGAGGCGTCGCGGGCGCTGCGCGGGGCCAACGCCGTCGGGAGCCCGCAGGAGGTGGTCGAGAAGATTCTCTTCCAGCACGAGCACTTCGGGCACCAGCGGTTCCTGCTCCAACTCACCGTCGGCTCGATCCCGCACGCGAAGGTGCTGCGCGCCATCGAACTGCTCGGCACCGAGGTGGCTCCGGCCGTGCGCCGCGCACTCGGCGTCGAGGCGCCGCCGCTCTGAGCGGGCGTCAGCCGCGCGGGACGAGCTTCCAGAGCGCGCCGTTCTCGTGGTCCGTGACGAGGTAGAGCGCGCCGTCGGGTCCCTGGCGGACGTCGCGGATGCGCCGGCCCCGGTCCGTGAGCAGGTGCTCCTCGCCCACGACGCGGCCGTCCTCGATCACGAGGCGGACGAGCCGCTGGTCGCGGAGGGCGCCGACGAAGAGGCTGCCGCGCCAGGCGGGGAACGCGTCTCCGGTGTACCACTCGGCGCCGGAAGGCGCGATCACCGGGTCCCAGTAGTAGACGGGTTGCTGGAAGTCGCCGGGGGCCGTCTCGGAGCCGGGGATGGACCCGCCGGCGTACTCGATGCCGTAGGCCTGCTCGGGCCAGCCGTAGTTCGCCCCTCGCTCGATGCGGTTCAACTCGTCGCCGCCGCGCGTGCCGTGCTCGACGACCCAGAGGCGGCCCTGCGGGTCGAACGCGGCCGCCTGCGTGTTGCGGTGGCCGAGCGACCAGACCTCCGGCACGGCGCCGGCCTGCCCGGCGAACGGGTTGTCCTCCGGCACGGAGCCGTCGGGGGCGATGCGTAGCACCTTGCCGAGGTGGCCGTCGAGCCGCTGGGCGTGCGGGCGCATGGCGGCGTCGGAGCGGTCGCCGGTGGTGACGTAGAGCATCCCGTCCGGGCCGAAGGCGAGGCGGGAGCCGAAGTGGGCGGTGCCGTCGTAGGTGGGCCGTACGCGGAAGAGCACCTCGACCCCGTCGAGGCGGCGCCGGTCGTCGGAGAGCACGCCGCGGGCGACGGCCGTTCCGTTGCCGCCGTCGCGCGGCTCGGCGTAGCTCCAGTAGACGGTGCGGTCGGATGCGAAGTCCGGGCTCAGCGCGACATCGAGGAGGCCGCCCTGGCCGCGGGCGTCTACCTCGGGGAGGCCGCCGAGGGGCTCGCCCACCTCGCCCGAGGCGGAGACGATCCGCATCCGGCCGGGCCGCTCGGTGACGAGGAGGTCGCCGCCGGGCAGCGGCTCGACGGCCCAGGGATGTTCGAGGCCGTCCGCAATCTCGACCACGTCGAAGGCGACGCCGGAGGGCGCGGCACACGCGCGGGTCTGCCCTTCGAAAGCGGGCTGCTGGTCGGGTGCGTTCTTGGGGCGCGTTTCGAGCGGCTCGCAGTCCGAAACGTCGGGCCGAACGCCGTCGGCGGCGGCGGAGGTTTCGGTCCGCTCCCCGTTGTTCGGGACGCAGGCGGCGAGGAAGAGGAGCGGGGCGAGAAGAGCGAGGCGGATGGGCATGGGGCTCTCGGCGGGCGGGGCGTCCGAAGACACACGCGGACTGCCTCGCGGTTCCGCCTCCGCCGCAGCCGGGCGCTCGAACGGGCGCGCCGGAACAGGACTCCCTGAGATCGCCTCGGACCCGTCCAGGGACGCCCGGGGATGCTCCTAGGGGCCTTCCTGCATTTCAGAAGGGATGGATCAGACGGAAAGAGCCGGACGTGAACGGAGGGGCTCGAGCTCGGGCCGCCACTCCACTTCCCCAGGGGTCCGTCGGTGCCGAATGCATCTGTCGGCTCCCGCTCTCCTGACCGCCATGCGCATCGACGCCGTCCGGGCCCTCCGCGGGCCGAACGTCCACCACCCCCGTCCCGTCCTCGTCGTCCGCCTCGACCTCGAAGCCCTCACCGGCGTCGAGTCCTGCGCCGTCGAGGGCTTCACGGATCGCTTGCTAACGACGCTCCCCGGCCTCCACGACCACCACTGCTCACGAGGCCGCCCCGGCGGATTCGTCGAGCGGCTCGCGGAAGGCACCTACTTCAGCCACGTGGCCGAGCACGTCGCGCTGGAGCTCTCCGAGCTGGCCGGGATCGGCGTCACGTACGGGAAGGCCCGCTACGCCGGGCGCGAGGGGCTCTACGACCTCGTCGTGCGCTACCGCTCCGAGGCGGGCATGCGGCGCCTCGTGCATGTGGCCGTGGACCTCGTCGAAGCGACCGTCCGGGGGGAGGACTTCCCCCTCGACGAAGCCGTCGAGGAAGCGAGGCGGATCGTGCGGCGGACCGGCCTCGGGCCGAGCACGCGCGCCCTCGTGGAGGCGGCCGAGCGGCGGGGGATCCCGTGGGAGCGCGTCGGCGAGGAAAGCCTCGTCCGCCTCGGCTACGGCACGCACCGCCGGTTCGTTCAGGCGGCCATGACCAGCGCCACGAGTGCCATCGGCACGGACATCGCGCACTACAAGGACCTCACGAAGCAGATGCTCCGCGACGCGTTCGTGCCCGTGCCCTGGGGCGTCGTCGTGCGGAGCGAGCGGGCCGCCGTCGAGGCGCTCGAAACGTTCGACGGCCCCGTCGTGGTCAAGCCGCTCGACGGCAACCACGGGCGCGGCGTGACCGTCGGGCTGACCACGCCCGAGGGGGTGCGCGAGGCGTTCCGCCGCGCCGCCGCGCGCTCGCGGAGCGTCGTCGTCGAAGAGCAGCTCACGGGCAAGGACTACCGCGTGCTCGTCGTGGGCGGGCGGGTGGTGGCCGCGGCCGAACGCTCGCCGTGTCACGTCGTCGGCGACGGCGTCCACACCGTCGCCGAACTCATTGAGGTCGCCAACGCCGACCCCCGGCGCGGCGAGGGCCACGAGAAGCCGCTCACGCGGATCGGGGTGGACGAGGCGATGGAGGCCTTCCTCGCCCGGGCCGGCCGCGCGCTGTCCGACGTGCCGGCGGACGGCGAATGCGTCGTCCTCACCGGCAGCGCCAACCTCTCCACGGGCGGGACGGCCTGCGACGTCACCGACGTGCTGCACCCCGAGGTGCGCGCCGTCTGCGAGCGGGCCGCCCGGGCCGTCGGCCTCGACGTGTGCGGGGTGGACCTCGTCACCGAGGACGTGGCGCGCCCGTTCGCGAAGGGGCGCGGCGGCGTCGTGGAGGTCAACGCGGCGCCGGGCCTGCGAATGCACCTCCACCCCTCGGAGGGCCCGCGCCGCGAGGTGGCCGAGGCCATCCTCGATGTGCTCTACCCGCCGGGCGCGCCCGCGCGCATCCCCATCGTTTCCGTCACCGGCACCAACGGCAAGACCACGACGACGCGCCTGATCGGCCACGCCCTCGCGGCGGCCGGCCGGACGGTCGGCATGACGACGACGAGCGGGGTCTGGGTGGGCGGCACCTGCGTGGCGCGGGGCGACATGACCGGCCCCGCGTCGGCGCGCGCCGTCCTGGCCGATCCGGCCGTCGAGGTGGCCGTGCTGGAGACGGCACGCGGCGGCATCCTCCGCCGCGGCCTCGGATACGACTGGGCCGACGTCGCCGTCCTCACGAACGTCCGCGCCGATCACCTCGGGCAGGACGGCCTGGAGACGGTCGAGGACGTGGCCCACGTGAAGGCCGTCGTGGCCGAACGCGTGCGCGAGGGCGGCACCCTCGTCGTCAACGCCGACGACGCGGGGGCGCTCTCCGTGCTGGATCGCCGGGCCGTCCGCGCCGGGACGAAAGAGGTCGTGCTGTTCAGCCTGTCGCCCGAGAACCGCTTCGTCCGGGCCCACCTCGCCGAGGGGGGCACGGCCTACTTCGTGCGCGACGGCTGGTTCGTCGAGGCGTGCGGGGCCGTCGACGTGCGGGCGTTGCTGGTGGACCGCGTGCCGATCACGTTCGGCGGTCACGCCGCCTACAACGTCGCCAACGCCCTCGGGGCGCTGGCCGCGTGCCGCACCCTCGGCCTCACCCTCGCCGAGGTGTCGGCGGCGTTCCGCCGGTTCGGCAACACGACGCACAACGAGGGCCGCGCCAACGTCTACCGCCTCGGACGCGGCCACGTCGTCCTCGACTACGGACACAACGCCGACGGCTTCGAGGCCGTCGGCCGGTTCCTCCACGCCTGGCGCCCCGGCGCGACGACCATCGGTGTGGTGAACGTGCCCGGCGACCGCTCCGACGCGCTCATCCGGGCGGCGGCGCAGGCGGCGGCGCGCGCCTTCTCCCGGCTGGTCTTCAGCGAGGACAAGGACCTCCGAGGCCGGATGCCGGGCGAGGTCACCGCACTCCTCCGCGAAGCCGCCGAGGTGGAGGCCCCCGACGTGCCCATCGAGGTCATCCCGGACGAGGTCGACGCGCTCCATGCCGTGCTGGACCGCGTGCGCGACGGCGCCGTCGCGGTGAGCTTCTACGAGCACCTCGAACCGCTCGTGGCGCTCCTCCAGGAAGCGGGCGCCGTGCCCGAGGAGCCCGCCTCGCGGAAGACGAAGCGGGTGACGATGCCCGAGCGCATCACGGCTGGTGGCGGCGCCGCTTCGGGCGGGGACGGGGCCGCCTCGGCGAAGGTCCCGGTGCTCCCGGGGCTTCCGACCACGCTGCCCGCCGCCCTGCTGGAGCGGTACACGCCCGAGTCGATGGGGTATGGCGCAGGCTGAAGGGAGGGACTACGACCGCGCTGGCCGGGTCCACCGCCTCGCGGCGCGGTCGCCCTGAGCGCCGGCGTTGCGGTGCCGTGTCGCGGGCCGGCTGGTTCACGCTAGCTTCCGCGCGGTCACCCGCCGCCCGCCGCCCTGGACGCCCCGTCCCGCTCCCTCCGCTTTCGCCTCCGCATCCTCCAAGTCGGCGCCCTCGCCGTGGTCCTGACGGCCGGCGCGTTCCCGTCGTTCGACCTCGACTCGTTCTCGGTGCCGAAGGAACTGGTGCTGCACTTCGTGGCCTTTCTGGCCGGGGTGACGGTGCTGTTCACCGTGCCCTCCTTTCGGCCGAGGCGGGTGGACGTATGGCTCGTCCTCTTCGTCGGCCTCGGCACCGCATCGGCGCTGCTGGCGACGAACGGGTGGCTGGCCGGGCGTGCCCTTGCCGTGAGCGTTTCCGGCATCGTCCTGTTCGGGGCGGCGCGGGGGCTTCGGGCGGTGGGGCTGGCGAGGCCGCTGCGGGCGGCGCTGGCGCTGATGGTCGTGCTCGCTGCCGCCGTGGCGCTCGCCGAGGCGTACGGGCTTCGGCTGCCGGTCTTCGCCGAGAACCGCGTGCCGGGCGGGACGCTCGGCAACCGCAACTCCGTCGGCCATCTCGCGGCGATGGGACTGCCGATGGTCGTGCTCGTAGCAGCGGGATCCCGGAAGGCAGCGGGTGTGCTCCCGGGTCTGCTCGGCACGGCCGTCGTCGTTGCGGCGCTGGTGCTGACGCGCTCGCGAGCGGCGTGGCTGGGGACGGGTGCGGTGCTGGCGGTGCTGCTGCTCGGCGTGCTGGCGGTCGTCGTCCGCTTCCGGGCGTGGCGCCTGCTCGGGCGGTTTGCGCTCGCCGGCGTGCTGGGTGCGGCCGGTGCCGTGGCGGCGGTGACACTGCCGAACACCCTCCGCTGGAACAGCGCCGACCCGTACGCCGAGACAGCGCAGCGCGTCCTGAACTACCGCGAGGGCAGCGGGCACGGGCGGCTCGTCCAGTACCGCACCTCGCTGCGCCTGCTCGGCTCGAACCCCGTCCTCGGCGTCGGTCCCGGCAACTGGCCCGTCGCCTATCCTGCCTACGCCCTCGCCCGCGACCCCTCGATGGGTCCGGAGGCGGGGCGAACGATGAACCCGTGGCCGAGCAGCGACCTCGTCGCGCTGCTCGTCGAGCGGGGGCCGCCGGCGTTGCTGATCTGGCTCCTCGTGGTCGCTGGCCTCGCACGCGGTGCGTGGCGGGGCTTCCGGCACGCCGCCGAGGCGGACGAGGCGCTGGGCGCGGTGGCGCTCTTCGCCGTGCTGACGGGGACGCTCGTGGTCGGTGCGCTCGACGCCGTCCTCCTGCTGGCCTGGCCCGCATACTTCTTCTGGACGGCCGCCGGGGTGCTCTGGCCCGAGGAGCACGGGGCGGAGATCCGGGCGAGCGTCGGTGTTCGGTGTGTCGTGCTCGGCCTGCTCGTTCTCGGCGCGGCGGCGGGGTTCGTGCGGAGCGCCGGCCAGCTCGGCGCGATGGCGCTCTACGACTTCCGCAGCGGGCGGACCGACCTGGAGACGGCCGCCCGTCTCGACCCCGGCAACTACCGCGTGCGCGTCCGCCTGGGGCAGGCCGGAAGCCGGGCCGAGCGGTGTGAGCACGCCGTGGCGGCGCGGGATCTGTTCCCGCACGCCGCACTGGCGCAGCGGCTCGCCCGCCGGTGCCCGTGACACCCCGCTATCTTGCTCGCCGTGGTGCGGCCACGGTCGCACCGCCCGCCCTGAAGCCGTCGCCCGTGCCCGTTTCCCCTCCGACCTCGCTCGAAGAACGTCTGCGCGCCGCACCGGCGATGCGGCTCCTGCTCCTCGCCGTCCGGCCGGGCGCGGTCGAGGCAGGCCGCCTCCGCCGTGCCGTGGGCGAGGTAGACGACTGGCAGGCCTTCGTCGAAACGGCCGAGGCGCACCGGATCCTGCCGCTCGTCACGAAGCGGCTCGGTGCCGGCGACGCGGTGCCGCCGGACGCCCGCGCGCTGCTGAACCAGCGGGCCCGGCACCACGCGCTCCGCGCGCTCCGCTACACCGCCGAGCTGAACCGGCTGATCGGCGCACTGGCCGAGTACGGCGTGACGGCGCTGCCCCTCAAAGGCCCGGCCCTCGCCCACCTCCTCTACGGCGACGTCGCCCTCCGCCAGTTCGCCGACCTCGACGTGCTCGTGCGGCCGTCCGACGCCGCAACGGCCGTCGGGGCGGTGCTGGGGCTCGGCTACGAGCAGGTGGCACCGGCCCGTGCGTTCCGGCCCGACGACATCGTGCACGTGCAGCGCCGGTTCGGGCTGAAGGACGTCTCGTACCGGCACCCCGAGCGGCGCGTCGCGCTGGAGCTGCACTGGCAGGTCTTCCGGGAGACGGCGCAGGCCCTCGACTTCGCGCCGGCGCCGGGGTCGCCGTGGCCGGAGCCCGACCCTGAGGTCCACGCGCTCTACATCCTCCACCACGGCAGCAACCACGGCTACCGCCGCCTCTGCTGGCTGGCCGACGCCGCCGCCCTCGTCCATCACCGGACGGAGATCGACTGGGCCCGGGTGCGGGTGTTGAGCGAGCGACAGGGATGGGCGTCCAGCGTGGCCCTGGGCCTCGTCCTCTCGGAGCGGCTGCTCGGTGTGCCGCCCCCCGAGGCGTTCGTGCCGGTGATCGAGCGGCGGGCGCGGCGGCTCGTCCGGCTGGCCGACCGCTGCCTCACCGCCACGCCCGGCTACGTCGAGCGCGGTCTCGAACGGCTGTCGTGGATGGCGGGGCTGGAAGACCGGCCGACGGCGCGTCTCCGCCACGCCGGGCGCTACCTCTTCAAAGCTTCCGCCGCCGAGTGGGACGACGAGGGCGTCGAGGCGGGTGCGGTCACCCTCGCCACGCGGCCGCTCGCGCTGCTGCGGAATTCGCTGCTGCGGAAGTGGCGGCGCCGGCGGGCGTCACACCATCCCGCTCCGCTTGCGCACGAACCACTCGGCCGTGAGGCAGACGATCACGAAGGCGAGGAGCCACGGGACGCGGAGTAGCGGCGTCGTCCGGTCGCGCTCGATGCGGCGGGGCGCGAAGCGGCCCTCGCGGGCGAGGGCGTCGCGGAGACCGCCCACCTCGGCGACGGGGACGACCCGGCCGCCGGAACGGCGGGCGAGCTGGCGCATCAGCGCCGCGTCGGCGCCCGGTTCGCGGAACTCCAGCGCGAGGGCGCCGACGGCGAAGGCGCCCCGGTCGTCGCCCAGCGCCTCGGCGCCGCGCGTGGCCTGCGCCGTGAAGCCGTAGGACCCCGACGGCAGCGTGCCCGCGTCGAGCGCGTAACGGCCGTTGCCGAGCGGGCGCATCGTGTAGGGCGTCTCGGTGCCGTCGGGCATCCGGACCGTCACGCGCACGTCGGCATCGCCGATGGGCTGGAGCGACTCGTCGTAGACCTGTCCGGTGAAGGTGACGGGCTCGCCCTCGCCGAAGAGCGCTCGGTCCGGGCGGACGCGGACGGGCCGGCGGTCCTCGCGTGCGGTGACCCAGCGGAGGAGGTTGTCGAAGAGCGTCGGGTAGACGACGTCGAGGTCTTCGAGGTCGGCGGGGAGGGTAGCCCAGCGCCAGGTGCCGGCGCCGAGGAGGGCGGCCGAGCGGAGCGGCCCGCGCGCCCGCACGGCGAGGAGCGGGTCGTCGAGGTCCACGCTGCCACGGCGGACCGTCGCCAGCACGCGGGCATCCGGTGCGGCCACCCAGCGGCTCTCGTTGTACGACACCGGCGGCAACGCGCCGAGCGCTTCGGGGGTGACGCCGGAAACCTGGAGGGCCGGATGCGTCGAGCCCGCCGGGGTGACGACCACGCCCGCCTCGACGAAGCCGGTGCGGACCGTGCCGGGCACGGCGGGCAGCACGTCGGCGAAGGCGCCGAGGGCGGCGAGGTCGGTCTGCAGCGTCAGGATGAACACGGCCGGGAGCCCCTCTGCGACGGCTTCGGCGACGCGGCTGCGCGTGGCGGCGTCGGCCGCGCGGCCAGGGTACCCGACGAGGAAGGCGGCGTCGAAGCCGCCGAGGTCGTCGGGCAGGGGGCCCTCGTAGAAGGCGCCCGGCGCGCGCTGCGTCCGGGGCACGACCTCCACGTTGGGGTCGTCCTCCAGCACGGCGCGGACGGCCGTGAGGTCCGGCCCCGGCGCGGCGGCCAGCAGCAGCACGCGCCGCTTGGTGTCGAGCACGCGCACGGCGACGGTCTCGGTGTTGTTGCGGTACGTCACCTCGCCCGCCTGTCGTTCGACGGCGACGGTGAACCGGCGCAGCCCCGCCTGCCTCGGCGTCACGTCGAGGTCGAGCGTCGTCTCCAGGCCGTCCTCGGGGAGCACAACGGATTGGGTGGCGACGGTCTGGCCGTCGTCGAGGAGCGAGACGGTGGCGCGTGCGCCGCCGTAGCCGTGGGCCCGGACGCCCACGCGAACGGGCAGCAGGCTGCCGACGTACGCCACCTCGTTCGTCACTACGCGGCTCACGCGCACGTCCTGCCGCGCGGTGGTGTCGCCGACGACGGCGGTGTAGAGGGGGACGCGGGCGCGCTCGGCGAGGTAGAGCGGGTTGCGGCCCGTGTTGTACCGGCCGTCGGAGATCAGGAGGATGCCGCGCAGGTTGCGCCCGTCGAGGTCGCGCTCGACGCGCTCGATGGCGGCGGCGATGTCCGTCCGAGCGCCGTCGAACGAGAGAGAGTCCGCGTCGGCGTCGAGGCGGGCGGCCTCGGCGGCGAAGCCGTAGACGCGCACGGCCTCGTCGTCCGGCAGCGCGGCCAGGGCGGCGCGGGCCTGCGCGGCGCCCGCCGGCCCGGCACCGTCGCCCTCGGGGTCGGCCGTGAGGCTCTGGCTCCGGTCCACCAGCACGGCCAGCACGGGCGGCTCCTCGGTGGCGTCGAGGAAGCGGAGGACGGGCTCGAAGAGGAGGAGCAGGACGACGAACAGGGCCGCGAAGCGGAGCCCGGCGAGGAGCACGCGCTTGCCGCCGGCGACGCGCGGCGTCGAGCGGCCATAGGTCCACCACGCCAGCGCCCCGGCGCCGAGGAGGGCGAGAACGAGCAGCAGCGGCGAGTACGCGAGGGTGAGGTCCACGGGCGACGAGCAGGGGGACGAAGGCCCTCAGTCTACGCAGAAGCCGGGGCCGCTATTGCCCCGTCACCGCAGGATCGTCAGCCGCGCCACACTCGCGAGGTCGCCAGAGACGGCGCGGACGAAGTAGGCGCCGGGCGCCAGGCGCGGCGCGAGGAGCGGAATCCGGCTTCGTCCCCCCGCCACCGCGCCGTCGAACAGCACGGCGACGCGGCGGCCGAGGGCGTCGTAGAGCGTGAGCGACAGCGGCTGGGGGGCTTCGACCTCGATGTCGGCGACGAGGGGGCTGCCGGGTCTGACCACGTTCGGCACGAGCCGCCAGCTGCGCGTTGTCGTGGGCGTCGGCTCGTTCGCCACCGCCATCCCGAGCGCGGCCTGGGCGTTCACGATGCCCCAGCCGAGGAGGGTGTCCGGCGTGGCGGCCTGATGGGCCGTCTGGCGAAGCAGGTCGCGCACCTCGATGGGATTGAGCGTGGGGTTGGCCTGGAGGAGCTGCGCGGCGATGCCCGCCACCATCGGGGCGGAGAACGAGGTGCCGTTGCTGTAGCCGTAGCGGTCGTTGGTCCGGGCGAGGTAGACGTCCTGGCCGAGGGCGGCCACGTCGGGTTTGAGGCGGCCGTCGGCGGTGGGGCCGACCGACGAGAACGAGGCGCGGCCTCCGTCGAGCCGCACGGCGGCGACGGCGATGGCGGAGTCGGCATCGGCAGGGGCGGTGATGTACCGCCAGTCGGCGTTGCCCTCGTTGCCGGCGCTCGTCACGACGACGACGCCGAGGGCGGCGGCGACGTCCACGGCGCGCGTGAACGGGGTGGTGTCGCCGTCCATGTCCTCGTAGGTGTAGTCGCCCTCGCCGGGGTCGAACGTGCTGTAGCCGAGGGAGACGTTGACCACGTCCACGCCGTTCTGCTCCAGCCACTCCAGGCCGGCCACGAAGAAGTCCTCCTCCTGGTGCGTTTCGGTCGGCGCGTACTCGGTCGTCGCCGCGAGGACCTCCGCGCCGTGGGCCGGGCCGACGAGCTCGCCCTCGTCGAAGCCGAAGGCCACGGAGGTGGTGTTGAGGCCGTGGTAGTTCGACTGCGACTGGCCCGTGAAGTCCATGACGCCGAGGAGCCGCCCGCCTGCCTCGATGTGCGCGAGGGCGACGTGGTCGAAGTCGAAGAGCGTGTCGAGGAAGCCGACGCGGACGCCGGTGCCGTCGTAGCCCTCCTCGATGGGGCCGTCGGCGTGGACGAGCTGGAGCTGGGGGAGCGACGGGCCGAAGTCGAGGCCGCCACGCGGCGGGGCCAGCGGCGTGAACGAGGGCGCGGCGTGCGACGTGACGGCGGCGACGCGCCGCACCTCGCGTACGAACGGAAGGGCCTCGACGGCTCGCTGCCGGTCGGGCGTCAGCCGGACGCTCACCGCGTTGAGCCACCGGCTCGCCACGAGCGGCTCGGCATCCATCGCCTCCAGCGCAGCCACGTAGCGCGGGGCGACGGGCGCGTCGAGGCGGGCGGGGCGGTCGGCCCGGCCTCGGAGGGCGCGGCGCTCGGCCGCATGGGCGTCGAGGCGGACGGCCTCGGCGCTTTCGTCGTCCTTGTCGGTGAAGAAGACCCAGACCTTGTCGGTGTCGCGTGGCTGGGCGGCGAGGGGCGCGGCGAGTCCCGTCAGGAGGACGAGCAGGAGCAGACGAGGCATGGCGTCAGGCGCGAAGGCGGTCCCCTCGGAACGCGCCGGGGAGGAGTTGGTCCGCCGTGGTCACTTCGGGTGGGTACGCACCCCGGTCGAGTACGACGGGGATGCCGGGGGCGAGCTCCGCCAGTACCTGCCGGCACGCGCCGCAGGGCGTCCCCGACGGGTCGAGCGGGCAGGATACGGCGATCCGGCGGAAATCCGTTGCGCCATACGCTCGGGCGAGGGCGAGGGCGACGCGCTCGGCGCAGAGGCCGCGCGTCCAGTCCGTATGCTCGACGTTGCAGCCGGGGACCCAGCGGCCGTCGGCCGTCTCGATCACGCAGCCGACGGGGAAGCCGGACTCCGGCACGTACGCCCGCCGTGCGACCTGCGCGGCCAGCGCCGCGGCCGCCTCGTCGTCGAGGTCGGGTGCGGCGAGGAACGGGTCGAGGCGGCGGGAGGGCGAGGGGAGGGGCCGCGCGCCGGAAGCGACGAGCGCGTGTGGGGCAATGTGCTCCCATACGATCCCGAAGTCGGACGCCAGCACGTCGCACTCGGCCTCCGAGATCGGGCGCGTCTGCGCGGCGGCGGCGACGTCGGTGCGGCCCTGGAGGCGCGCGAGGGCCGCGGCGGCCGTGAGCGGCGCGATCAGGAGAGGAAACGCCGCGTTTTCGATGCGCACGCCGGGCGCCCAGGAGCCGTCGGACAGAAGGAGCACGGCGCCTTCCGGGCGGCGGGTGTACGGGACGTAGGCGTTGCGGGCCGCCTCGGCGGCGAGATCGAGGAGGGCGTCGAGGGCGGCGTCGGGCATGGGGCGTTGCGGGCGGGAACGCAGGGTCGGTAGCTTTCCAGGCCCGCCGGGGTGGCGAAATCGGTAGACGCAGCAGACTTAAAATCTGCCGATCCTTACGGATCGTACGGGTTCGAGTCCCGTCCCCGGCACAGCAGGGGTGCGCACTATCGCTCCTGCCGGTATCGGACGGGCCGATTCGGCCGGAAGGCCGAGCGGTGAATACGACGGAGCATGCGAACCGCTCTCCGATCGCCTCGCTCGACTCCGTAAGGTACGCTCCGGCCCGTCCCTTCGACGGGGTGCGCGGGTGCTCGTCCTCCATCGTAGAGAACCTTCAAAGAGAGGGCGCGGCCGCCCCACCACGAACGGCCGCGCCCGCCTCGGGCCAGAGAAGGGGAAGAAAGGCCCGAGGCACGCCGGGGCCACCAACCCAGCGACGCCCCTATAGACACTGCCGCGCCGGCCGTATAACCTCGTTCGGATTTTTTTCTGCACTCAGCGCCAAAGAGCGGCGCCGTGCCACCGCAAGCCCGTGGGGCGGGCGAGGTCGGGTGCCTCGTGCATGTCGCCGAAGGGGCTTCCTGCCGTCGTCACCTGTCACGCTCGCAAGAAGCACGACCTCCCGCCGGTGCAGGTGGCGTTCCCCGACGGCCTCCGGTTCGACGCCCGCGCTACTACGGGTGCATCGGCGACGAGCGCTATCCGCTCCAGGACAGCCCGCGCACCGAGGGCCGAAAGGACGAGCGGAACCGGCTCGTCGCGGTGCGGGAGGTGGCGGACGCGGTGTGCTCGCGCGAGAAGCTCGCGCGAGAAGCTTCGCGCAGTGGCGTGCTCGCGTCGAGAGGGCGGTGTAGCGTCCCCGGCATCACACCGTAAGGAGCGTCAACGGCTGGCGGCCGGTGCCTCGGCGGCCGGTGTTGGCTTGCGGGGGCGCTCCGAAGCCTCAGCCGCGATCTCTCGCACGAGTCGCTTACCCGATCACGGACCGTGCCGGCACCATCGGCGACGGCTCCGCGGGTGTGACGGGCCGGAGCGGCAGCCCCGCCTCGCGCCACGCCTGCAGCCCGCCCTCGATCCGGTACACCGTCACGTAGCCCCATTCCACCGCCAGCGCGGCGGCCCGCACCGCATCCGCGTCCGCCTCGCCGAAGAAGATGACCGGGACGGCAAAGTTGGCCGGGAGGTCCTGTGCGCGGAGCCGGTCGAGCGGGCGGTGCCGAGCGTCCGGGACGGCCCCGTTGCGCACGCGCGCTGCATCGTTGCGGAGGTCCACCAGCATGGCTCCGGCGGCGACGAGGGCGGGGACGGCGTCGGCCGGGAGGAGCTGCACGACGCCCGGGTCGGCGTTCTCGTCGAAGGCCGACAGCGGTTCGTCGTCCTCGATGAGGACGGGGCCGAGGAGGTCGAGGAGGTCGCCGGCGGTGAGGATGCCGGTGTGGCGGGCGCGGATGGTGCCCTGGCGGTCCACCACCACCGTCGTCGGCAGCAACTCCACTTCCCCATACGCCTCGGCGACGTGGCCGGCGGTATCGGCCACGACCGGTACGCCCGGTGTTTCGCGCTCGGCCATCCACGCGGCCAGCGCCGGCAGCCCGTCGTCGTCCACGGCGATGCCGACGAAGGCGACGCCGTCGTCGGACAGCTCGGCGCGGAGCGAGTCGAGCGCAGCGAGGCCCTCCTGGCTGAGCTCGTTCCACGTCGC
Organism: uncultured Rhodothermales bacterium; assembly: GCA_964580105.1. Lineage (GTDB taxonomy): Bacteria > Bacteroidota > Rhodothermia > Rhodothermales > Rubricoccaceae > CAZOJJ01. The sequence continues at coordinate 27,512 of CAZOJJ010000020.1, forward strand.
CCAGAAGTGCAGCACCACGATGTCGCCCGCGTGGTCCCCGAGGTCGAACGTCCCGGTCGGCCCCGGCAGCGCGAAGCGCGGCGCGGGGACGGGGGCGGCGTAGGGATCCGTAAGCCCGGTCGTCTCCGGCACCGTTCGGGGGGGCGAGGCCTCGTCACGGGGCGCGGGCTCTTCGTCGGGCCGTTCCGGTTCGGCGGGGCCGCCGCAGGCCGTGACCAGGGAGGCGAAGAGGAGCAGCAGGGCGCCGTGACGGAGGAGCATGGAGGGAGACTCAGGTGGCCCGGCGGGCCGCGTCGCGGAGATCCGCCGTGCGGATCTGGGGGTGGTTCTGAGGGAAGACGGCGCGGCCGTCGCGGAGGACGAGCGCCTGGGGCGTCTCGTGCTTCACGCCGAGGCCGCGCAGGCGATGCTATGCTTCACGATCGCCACCGGACCCTCGTGCGAGGCGGCCGGCAGGGCATCCACGTCGTCGAGCGTGCGGGGTTCGGTGACCTCGGCCATGACACGTTGGAGGGGCGACGGCATCCGTACATTGCATCACCCGCGCGAGCGGCGCGAAGGCGCAAGATACAGGGGCGAGGGCACTTTTTCCGCCCGCGCTCCGATATTCATGTCCCCGTACCGATGCCCGAATCCAACCCCCTGACGACCGGCGCCGAAGACGTCCGCTGGAACCTCGCCGACCTCTACGCCGACGAGGCCGCCCTCCAGGCCGACACCGCGCTCGCCGAGGCCGAGGCCGAGGCGTTCGCCGACGCCTACCGGGGCCGCCTCGCCGACCTCGACGCCGCCGGCCTCGCCGCCGCGCTCGCCACGCTGGCCGGCATCCACGACCGCATCGGCCGGGCCTACACCTACGTCTACCTCCACTGGTCCACGGCCACGGAGGACCCTGCGCGCGGGGCGCTGCTCCAGAAGGTCCGCGAAGCCTACACCCGCACGGGACAGCACCTCATCTTCTTCGACGTGGAGTGGGCCGCGCTGGAGGACGAGGAGGCCGACGCGCTCCTCGCCGCGCCGGAGCTGGCGCCGTACCGGCACTACCTGGAGCTGAAGCGGAAGGCGAAGGAGCACCTTCTCTCCGAGCCCGAGGAGAAGATTCTCGCGGAGAAAGCCGTCACCGGCTGGAGCGCCTGGAACCGGTTCTTCGACGAGACACTCGGCGCGGCGCGGTTCGACGTCCGGGGCGAGCGGCTGCCCCTCCAGCAGGTCATGGCCAAACTCCACGAGCCCGACCGCGCCCTGCGCCGCGACGCCCACGTGGCGATCACCGAAGGGCTCGCGCCGCTCCTCCGCCCCCTCGCCTTCGTCTTCAACACGATTCTGGCCGACAAGGCGTCGTCCGACCGCCTTCGTCGCTACGAGGGATGGCTCGACGCGCGCAACGAGTCCAACGAGATCCGCGCCGAGAGCGTGGAGGCGCTCATCGAGGCCGTTACGACGCGCTATGACCTCGTGCATCGGTTCTACGCCCTCAAGCGCCGGCTCCTCGGCCTCGACGAGCTGTTCGACTACGACCGCTACGCGCCGCTCGCCGAGACGTCCGAGATCGTCTCGTGGGACCGCGCGAAGGCGATGGTGCTCGACGCCTACGGTGCGTTCCACCCCGAGATGGGCGACATCGCGCAGCGCTTCTTCGACGGCGGCTGGATCGACGCGCCGCCCGAGGCGGGCAAGCGCGGCGGCGCCTTCAGCCACGGGGCCGTTCCCAGCGCGCACCCCTACATCCTCCTCAACTACACCGGCAAGCTCCGCGACGTGCAGACGCTCGCCCACGAGCTCGGCCACGGCGTCCACCAGTACCTCTCGCGCGAGCAGGGCATCTTCCACGCCGACACCCCGCTGACGACGGCCGAGACGGCGTCGGTCTTCGGCGAGATGCTCGTCTTCCAGCGCCTCCTCGCCGCGCTCGACGACCCGGCTGAGCGCCTCGCCCTCCTCATCGAGAAGATCGACGACACGATGGCGACGGTCTTCCGGCAGGTCACGATGAACCGGTTCGAGGCGCGCATCCACGCCCATCGCCGCGAGCAGGGCGAGCTCACACCCGACGACTTCGCCGACCACTGGCTGGCCACGCAGGCGGCGATGTACGGCGACAGCGTGACGCTGACGGAGGGCTACCGGCTGTGGTGGAGCTACATCCCCCACTTCGTCCACACCCCGGGCTACGTCTACGCCTACGCCTTCGGCGAGCTGCTCGTGCTGGCGCTCTACGCGCGCTACCGGGAGGAGGGCGAGGCCTTCCCGCCGAAATACCGAGACCTTCTCGCCGCCGGAGGGTCGGACTGGCCGCACGTCCTCGTCGGCCGCCTCGGCATCGACCTGGAGGACCCCGCGTTCTGGAACCAGGGCCTCGACGCCATCGCTGCGCTGATCGACGAGGCGGAGTCCATCGCGGTCGCGCTGGAGACGGCCTGACCATGCGCCTCGGCCTCCCGTTCCTCATGCGACGGGCGATGTGCTCCGCCCGGGCCCAGACCGCCGTGGCATTCAACGCGGACGGCACCGGCGGCACGGCCGCCGGCCTCGTGACGGAGGACCCGGGCACCGGCGGCTTGCGGCCGTGAGCGGGCCGGAGCACACGGGTACGGCGCAGTTCTGGGACGCGCAGTTTGCGGGCAAGGGCTACCGCTACGGCACCGCGCCCAACGCGTTCGTTGCGGCGGAAGCGCACCGGATCGCGCCCGGCAGCGAGGTGGTCGAGCTTGGCGTGGGGGAGGGGCGCAACGCCGTCTTCCTGGCCGAGCGGGGCCACCGGGTGACGGCCCTCGACGTATCGCCGGTCGCCCTCGGCAAGACGCGGCGGCTGGCCGAGGCGCGCGGGGTCGCCGTCGAGACGGCGTTGTTCGACGCGCGGACGTGGCGGCCGGGCCGGACCTGGGACGCCGCCGTCTGCACCTTCCTCCACCTCGGCCCCGACAAGCGCCCGCACCTGTACCGGGCGCTCCGGGAGGCATTGCGGCCGGGTGGATGGCTGATCGCCGAGTGGTTCCGGCCCGAGCAGCGAACGGCGGGGTTCCAAAGCGGCGGCCCGCCCGACGTCGCCATGATGGTGCCGGAGGACGAACTGCGGACGCACTTCGCCGAGGGCGCGATGCTCCGGTGCGACGCGGTTCAAGTGACGCTCGACGAGGGCGTTCACCACGGCCCGGCCGCGACGGTGCGCCTCCTCTACCGGACGGCGTAGCCCTGCGGGAAGGACTTGACGCCGCGGGGCGTCCGTACGTAATAGCGCTAGGGATCCTTCCCCGGCGTTCCTACTTTACACGAACGCCGCCCGGGCCGTCATGGAAGTCGAGACGAAATACATCGCCCCCCAGTCCGCACCGTTCGTGGCCCTGATGCAGGCGCCCGAGGTGGGGGGGTACCACCTGGAGCCGATGCCGGCCGTCTCGGTGCGCGACGTGTACCTCGACACGGCGGCGGGCGACCTCCTCCGCCAGGGCTACGTCTTCCGCGTCCGCGAACAGGAGGGCGGCGTGATCGCCACGCTCAAGAGCGTCGGCGCGGCCGAGGGCGCGCTCCACCGCCGCCTCGAGTTCGAGGCCGCCCTCGGCACGCCCCTCGCCGACGGCCGCCTCCCGATCCTTCCCGAGGGCGACCTCCGCGCCGAGCTCGACCGCCTCGTGGGCAGCGAGGCCCTGCTGGAGACCGTCCGCCTCCGCCAGTACCGCTCGCCCCGCGCCGTGTTCGACGGATCCCGCCTCGTCGGCGTCGTTTCGCTCGACGTCGTGGCGCAGGAGACGCGGCAGGCGCTCCACGTCACCAACGAGGTGGAGGTCGAACTGGCCGAGACCGGCCGCGAGGAGGATCTCTACCGGCTCGACCCCGTGCTCCGCGCGCGCGGGCTGGAGCCCGTCGCCCAGTCGAAGTTCGAGCGGGCGCTCCTGCGCGTCCAGGCCGAGGCCGGGGCGCCACTGCGGCTGCTGCCCGCCGAGCGCGTCGTGCTGGAGCGGTATCAGGAAGCCGGCACCCCCCTCCACCGCCGCCGCGCTCGCGTCGTCCTCCTCGCCGCGCGCGGCTTGCGCCCCGCCACCATCGCCAGCAAAGCCGGGCTCAGCCCCTCCCGCGTGCAGCACTGGATCGAAGCATTCCGCGCCGACCGCCTCGCCATCTTCGCCGGCGAGCCCGAGGCGGAGGAGCCGCTCGCCGAACGACGGGCCGCGCCGTCGTACCGGATCGCAGAGCTGGTGACGGGCGGCACGCCCCGGCCCACGCTCTTCCGCCGCGATCACTTCGAGCCCGAGCCGGAGGCCGAGGTCGAGCGGATCGAAGAGCTCGAAGCCGAGCGCCAGGCGCCCGAGCCCGTCCCGTCCCACGCCTTCGGCGACGGCTCTCACGTCCAGCCCGGCGCGCTGGCCCCATCGTTCACCGACGCCCCCGACGAGCCCGAGGCAGAGGACGACGAGACTCCCGGAGCCGCCGCCCCGTCCGACGGTCGGGATCTGGACGGGGGCGAGGGGGCGGTCGCCGGAACGGCCGAGGGAGGGGACGCGCCCGCCGCTCCGTCGGAAGCGGCGGCCAAAGAGGACCCGGAGGGCGAAGCGCCCTTCGCCCAGGTGGAGAGCCTCGACGATCTCCTCGACCTGCTCGACGCCGGGCCGGCCACGACGCCGAACCTGAGCGGCCGCACGCCGATGCCCGACCCCGAGCCGACGGCGGAGATCCCCGTTCCGGACGAGGCCGCCGCAAGGCCGGAAGCAGCGCCGGAGGCCGTGGACGAGGACACGACCATGGCCGCGGACCGGGCGGAGCCGGAGGCCCAGGAAGCGACCGAGGCGGAGGCGCCCGGCATGGAGGCGGTCGCGTCCACGGCGGCACCACCTGCCACGTCGGATGCAGAAACGGACGGGGAAGGGGCTGAGCAGTCCGTGCTCCGGCCCGGCGCCCGGCGCCCGGCGGCCCGGCGCCCCGTCCTGTCGGCCGACGACCCCGTGCTCGCCGCCTGCGAGCGGGTGCTCCGCTACCACATCGACGGCCTCCACGAGGCCACGGAGCGGCTGCTCGGCGACCCCGTGCCCCAGGCCGTCCGCCGCGCCCTCATCGCCGCGCACCGCGTTCGCATCGCCCTCGAACTCTTCGGCGACCACCTCCCGCCGCGCACGGCTCGGCGGCTCCATCGGGGGCTGCGTGGGACGGCCCGCGCGCTCGACCACCTCGGCGACCAGGACCTCGTCCTCGCCCACGTCACAGACGCGCAGGTCGCCGCGACGGACGAAGACCGCCCCGCCTTCGACGCCCTCCTCGAAGCCATCGAGGCGGAGCGGCAGGCAGCGTGGCAGAGCGTCGCCCTTCGTCTGCGCGGCGCGCTCCACCAGCAGTGGGCGCGCCGGGCCGAGCGCCTGCTCGACCTCCTCGCCGCTCAGGTCCAGGCCGGCCTCACCGTCGGCGACCACGCCCGCGAGGAGCCGGACGACTACCTCGACGAGGAGCCCGAGCGGCCCTCGCGCGACCGCCTCCGCCACATGCTCGGCTCCACCCTCTGGAGCCGCTACGAGGCCCTCCGCGCCTACGACAGCGTAGTCGGGCAGGCCGGCGACGAGTTGCTGCACCCGCTGGGCGTGGCCTGCTCGGCGCTCCAGTTCGCCCTCGGCCTTGCGGCGGGGTGTGCGGCGGACGAGGTGCGGCCGGTGGCCCGGCCCCTCGCCGAGGTGGAGAGCCACCTCGCGCTGCTCCACCACGTGCGGCTGACGCTCGACGCCCTCGCGTCGTACCCCGGAGCCGCACCGGTCGCGGCGCTCCGGGAGCGTCTGCAAACCCTTCACGATGACACGCTCCGCGAGGCGCCGGAGCGGTGGGAGCGCATCGCCGGACCGGCGTACCGGGCCGGGCTCGCGCAGGTCGTAGCCTCGATCTGAGCCGCTGCGATGCGCCTTCCCGTCCTCCTCGGTGTATTGCTCGTTCTGGCTGGGTGCGTGCCTTCGAGCGCATCGCCCCCACCCGCGGCGGTGCCCCCCGCGCCCCGAAGCCCGCTCGCGTCGCTCTTTGCGCCGGTTCGCAGCTACCACGTGGGCACCCGGCGGCCGGGCGGCGAGGGCTGCTCGACCGAGGCCGCGGTCACCCGCTACGTCGAGTCGCTGGAGTTCGTCGATCTGCCTCCGGTCGTCTTCGGGCTCGACGAGGCGGGCTGCATCCTGGAGATGCGGATGAACTACGCCGACGGGTCCGGTCGCTTCGCCCACGCCGTCGCGTTCGTCACCCAGCGCCTCGGTGCGCCGACGGGGGAGGACCGCGCCGTCTGCCCGACGACCGGTGAGGCGGTGCAGTGCGTGTACTGGGTCACGCCGGAGGGCCGGTTCGAGGTCGTCCGCGCCGGCCTGGCGGCGAGCCCCGAGTTCGTCCTCCGCTCCTCCGAGGCGCCCTTCACCTACGACCGGCTCTGCGAGGGCGGGGTCGTTCGGGATTAGGGGATGCCGCTCGACGACCAGGCCCGCCTCGCCCACCTCCGGGCCCAACCCCGCACGGATCGGTCCTTCGCCGAGCGTGCGGCGCGCTTTCTCGACGCCCTGGAGACGCGGCTGCGCTCGCTCGATGCGGAAGCCGAGGTGGTCCGCCTCGCGGACTCCGTCGAGGGCGAGGACGTGCCGGGGCTGTCCGTCGTCGGGCTGACGTGGGTATTCCACGAGGCGCCGGCCGCCATGCTGGACCTCCACCTGCTGCGACTGGGCGACGATCCCTTCGCGTCCGACCGCCACCGTTTCGGCGGCGGCGCGGCGGTGGTTGAGGGCGCGCGGAGTGGAGCCGAGGCCCTGAGGACGCGGCTCCGGCGGGCGTGTCCGGGCGTGGCGTGGGAGCCGCTGGGACTCGACGGCGTTCGGGGCTTCCGCCTCGACGACCCGGGTGGCGATCCGGAGGGCGCCTTCCATGCGCTGCGCCAACTCGGGCGCGCGTTTCCAGGCGCCTATCGGGTCGCGGCGAACGCCGCTTCGGCAGGCGAAAACCCGGCGCACGGGGTCACGGCCGCGGCCCGTGCGGCGCTCGGCTGGGAGGCGACGTGGGCACGGTGGCGCGCCGAGCGTGGGGCGCCCTAGCCTCGGACATCCGTGCAGGATGCCGCGGTGCGGCGATGTTGAGCGCCTGTAAATACGAAGGCTCTACCAGGAAACTTCAACGCGAGGCCGCATCCACCCGGCCCGTCTGTGCCTTTATTGCCGGTGTGGATGCGGCCCCACCGCCTCTTGGACCCGTTGTTTCCCCCCCGACGTCAGAGCCAGCCCGAATGACGGCACGCGAGTTCCTCGACGCCTTCCGCCCCGATGAGCGGCTGATCACGGGGGGCTACTACAGTCAGGAGCCGGTGCACGTCGAGCCCGAGGACCGGGTGGGGGTGGTGCTGATGAACCTCGGGGGGCCGGCCCAGGCCACCGAGGTGGAGGACTTCCTCTACCACCGGTTCATGGATCCGGCCGCCGTTACGCTGCCGCTGCCCGCCGCCCTCCGCGACCGGGTGTGCCGGTGGATCGCCCGGCGCCGCGCGGCCCGAGTCGGCAGGGACTACGAGCAGATCGGCGGGGCGAGCCCGCTCAACCGCCACAGCCGCGAGCAGGCCCGCGCCCTCGAACAGCGGTTGGCCGACCGCTTCGGGGCCGTCACCGGGGCCACGTTCAAGGTCTACGTCTCCACCCGCTACGGCACCCCCTCCGCCTCGGACGTGCAGGCCCAGATGGACGAGGACGGCATTGCCAAGGTCGTACTGCTCCCTCTTCACCCGCACTATGCCCGGTGCACGACGGGCTCCTCACTCGCGCAGTGGAGGGCCTACGAGGAGCGGAGCGGCAGAGCGGCCTCTCCCACGACGTTCGTCTACGAGTACGCCACGCACCCGAAGTACGTCCAGGCTCTCTCCGAGCGCATTGACGAGGGGCTGCAGCGGTTTCCGGTGACCGTGCGCGACCGCGTTCACCTCGTGTTCTCCGGCCACGGTGCGCCAAGGAAGGACATGACCCGACGGGGCGACCCCTACTGCTGCCTCGTCCACTCGACGGTACAGCAGGTGATGGCCCACCGCGAGGGCCACGACGCCGGGCGGGGATTCGAAGTCACCTTCCAGGACGTCATCGGGCTGGGGAAGGGACTGGCGCCGCGCACGGCCGACGTTGTCGAGAAGCTGGCCGACGACGGCCGGACGGCCGTGCTGGTCGTGCCCGTCGCCTTCGTCTCCGACCAGGTGGATACGGCCTTCGCCCTCGACATCGCGCTGCGCGAGGAGGCCGTCGAGAAGGGGATCGAGCACTACGAGGTCACGAGCGGGCTCAACTGTCACCCGCTGTTCATCGAGGCCCTCGCCGAGTGCGTGGCCGCCCAGCTTGCCCCGGCCCGCCTCTCGCAAGGCGACGGCGCGGGCGACGTGCTGCCGGAGGCGCTCCCACAGCTTCCGCGCTACACCGTCCGCGACCGGACCGTGCGCTGCCACCAGTGCCCGTTCGTCTGCGAGGCGCACGACTGGAGCGGCCAGCCCGCCGTGCGCGTCCCCGCGCCGCTCTACGCGTCGCCGTCCGGGGCGCCCTCGGCGCAGCGCGCGGCCTGACCGATGGCGAACGCGCCCTCCGAGCACCTCCTCCGCACGCTCGCCGCCGTGCCGCCGTCGTCCCGCGTGCTCGACCTCGGGTGCGGCACCGGCCGCCACACGGTCGCCCTGGCCCGGCTCGGGTTCGACTACTACGCCTGCACGCCGAGCCCCGCGCACGTCGACGCCCTCCGCGCCGTGCTGGGAGACGACGAGGACGTGCGCCGCCGCGTGACGCCGGCCGAAACCGACGCCCTCGGCTATCCCGACGACTACTTCGACTGGGTCGTCGCCGTCGGCGCCTACGACGACGCCGAGCGCCGCGCGGCGCTGCTGGACCGCCTCGCCGAGACGCGCCGCGTGCTCAAGCCGGGCGGCTGGGTCTACGTCGCCGTAGCGGCCGACGTCTTCGGCGACGAGCCCGAGGCGGAGGCCCTCACGGCCCTCCTCGACGACGCCGACTTCGCCCTGGCCGAGAAGCCGGTCATCGAGGAGGACGACGGCGAGCGGTGGATCCGGGGCATCTACCGCAAGGTGGACGCCGCCACGCCCGTCTGAGGCTAGCCCATCAGCGGGGCCGCCGCCTTGCGACGGCGCAGGCGCCGGTAGAGCAGCACCGCCGCGACGCCGAGCACCCACAGCGGCCACAGCACGACGACGCCGACGAGCACTTCGATCACGCCGTCCCACCCCGCCGCGAACGCGCGCCCGAGCCGCGAGACGAACGAGGGCCCGGCGAGGACGCCGGTGGACGACTCCTCGAACAGCGTAAGCGTGATGGTGGAGAGGGCCACCTGGTTGCGGAGGTAGCGGAGCTGCGCCTCGGCCGCCTCGATCTCCTCCTGCACCTCGGCGAGCTGCGTCTGCACGGCGAGCACGTCGGTGACGGAGTTCGCACGGGCGAGGAGCGTCGTCAGACGGTCGGCCACGGCACGGCGGGCGGCGAGCCGCGCTTCGAGGTCCACGTACTGCCGCGTCACGTCTTCGACCGCGACGGTGCGGGCGTCAACCTCGTCGCCGAGGGCCACGAGGGCCTCCATGAGGGCCTCGAACCGCGCGGCCTCGACGCGGAGCGTGAGCGTGTTCTCGATGCGGCCGGGGTAGCGCCGTTCCTCCTCGCCGCCGATGTAGGCGTCGAACCGTTCGGCGAGGGCGGCCACCTCGGCGCGGGCGTCGGGGTAGTCGTCCACGCGGAGGCGGAGCGTGGCGCGGCGGATGAGGTGGCGCGCGGCGGGGTCGTCGGGCGCCACGTCGTCGGCGTCGGCCTGGAAGGCCGCGGGAGTCGTGGGTGCCGGAGAGGGGGCCGATTCGTCAGCGCGGTCGAAGGCCTCGCCGGCCATCGAGGGGGCCTCCATCGAGCGGTCCGGGGACGCGTTGCAGCCGGCAAGGGCGAGGGCGAGGAAAAGGAACAGGCGTGCCATGACGGGAGCGGGTGGGTGAGAGGAGGCAGCGCACCCCCACAACGTACCCTTCGCCTCGATTCGTCTTCCTCCGGTACCGCCGCTCAGGGGCCCGGCCGGTCCACGAACAGCAGGTCGATCTTCCGCGTCTCGACGTTGGCGGCGGCGATCTGCACCCGCACGGGGTCGCCGAGGCGGATCGTCCGCCGGGTGTGCTGCCCGTTGAGCGTGTACGTCCGCGCGTCGTACTCCCAGTAGTCGTCGTCCATGTCGCGAACGTGGACGAGCCCCTCGGTCAGGAGCGCGTTCATCTCGACGAACACGCCGAAGTTGGTCACCCCTACGACCACGCCGTCGAACTCGTCGCCCACGCGCTCGGCCACGTACTCGACCTGCTTGAGGCGGACGCTCTCGCGCTCGGCCTCGGTGGCGGCCTTCTCGCGGTCGGAGCAGTGCCTGGCCTGGACGACGAGGCGCTCCTCCGCGGCGGCCGCGCCGCCCGCCGCGTAACGCTTGAGCAGGCGATGCACGATGAGGTCGGGGTACCGGCGGATGGGGCTCGTGAAGTGCGTGTAGTACCGGAAGCCGAGGCCGAAGTGGCCGATGTTGTGCGGCGAGTAGACCGCCTTGGACATCGCCTGGATGGCGGCCGTCTCGATGACGGGTTCCTCGGCCGTGCCCTGGACGTGCTGGAGCAGCGCGTTGAGATCCTCCGGCGATACGCCCTCGTCGCCCGAGAGGGGGAGGCGGTAGCCGAACGCCTTCACGTACTCCGCGAGGTTCTTGATCTTCTCCGGATTCGGCCGGTCGTGAACGCGGTAGACGAACGGCTTCTTGAACACGCGCGCGGCCTCCTCGGCCACGCTCCGGTTCGCCAGCAGCATGAACTCCTCGATGAGCCGGTTGGCCTCCTGGCGCTGCTTGCGGATCACGTCCACGGGCGTGCCCCGGGCGTCGAGCACGACGCGCACCTCGGGCAGGTCGAAGTCGATGGAGCCCTCGCGCATCCGCTTCTGCGTGAGCGTCCGCGCCAGCTTGGCCGCCAGCCGCACGTCGTCCTTGAGCGGGTGCTCCTGCGTGCCGCCGTCGATGATCTGCTGGGCCTCCTCGTACGTGAACCGCTGCTGGGAGTGGATGACGGATTCGACGATCTCGTAGCTCCTGACGGCGCCGCGTGGCGTGACCTGCATGATGCACGAGAAGGTGAGCTTGTCCTCGCGCGGGCGGAGTGAGCACACGCCGTTGGAGAGCTTCTCGGGCAGCATCGGGATGACGCGGTCCACGAGGTAGGTGCTCGTGGCGCGGGCGTAGGCCTCGTCGTCGAGGCGGGAGCCCTCGCGGACGTAGTGGCTCACGTCGGCGATGTGGACGCCGACCTCGTACGTCCCGTCCTCGCGCCGCTTGACGTGGATGGCGTCGTCGAAGTCCTTGGCGTCGGCGGGGTCGATGGTGAAGACGCGCTCGGCGCGGAGGTCGCGGCGGCGGGCGATCTCTTCGGCCGGGATCTCGACGGGGATGGCGGCGGCCTCGCGCTCGACGTCCTGCGGGAAGCCCGCGCGGATGCCCTGTGCCATCGCCACGGCGAGGACCGCCACCCCGGGCGCGTCGGCCGGCCCGATCACCTCCAGCACGCGGCCCTCCGGCGACGCCTTCGGGTCGTCGTAGACGTCGATGGAGACGACGACCTTGTCGCCCTCGGCGGCGCCGTTGAACGCCTCCTCCGGGACGTAGATGTCCTTGTTGAGCCTGGGGTCGTCGGGCTTGACGAAGGCGAAGTGGCCCATCCGGGCGAACGTGCCGACGGTCTGCGTGCGCCCGCGCTCGACGACCTCGACGACCTCGGCCTCGCGCTGGCGCTCGGCCCGCCCGCGCACGGGCGCGGCCATCGAGACGCGGACGCGGTCGCCGTCGAGCGCCGTCTTCACCCGGTTGGCCGGGACGTAGAGGTCCTCCTCCATGCCCTCGACCGAGACGAAGCCGAAGCCCTGTGGGTGCGTCGTGATGGTGCCCTCGACGAGGTTGCGCTGCGGGCGCTTCTTGTGCTGGTAGCGCCCGCCCTTGACCCGCTCGACGAGCCGGGCCTGGTCGAGCTCCTGGAGCACGTCGCGGAAGAGCCGGTAGCGCTTGTTGTCTTTGAAGCCGAGGGCTTTGGCGATCTCCTTCGGGCGAAAGGCCTTCCGGCCGTCGTTGCGAAGGAGGGAGAGGACCTGCCGTTTGATGACGGCGCGCGAGCGGGCGTCGGCCATGCAGCGGGGAGAAGGGCGGATGGGAAGGGCGAAACGGCCGCCGGAGCCGGGGCCGTCGTCTCCTCCAACGCCGTTCGAGCGGATCCGTTCGGCCCCTCCGCCGCGCCACCGAGGGGAACGGGCTCAGCCCGTGGGAGAGGTGCCGCCCCGGCCGAGGAGTCGCTCCAGCGCGTGCTGCCAGCTCGTGAACGCCGCCTCGTAGCTGACGCCCACGCCGTAGGCGCCGTACGGCGTGACCCCGACGCTGGTGCCGCCGAGGAGCTCGCTCTCGCGGCGGTAGAACACCTCCAGCGCCACGGCCGGCGTCAGCTTCACCTCGACGGCCACCTCGCCCCGGAGCCCCTCGTTCGCCGGCTGGTTGGCGAGCTGCTGGTAGACGCCTTCACCCCGGATCACCAGCCGCTCGTCGAGGAAGCGGAGCGCCACGCCGTAGGTGAGGTCGAAGTCCTGGAGCTGTTCGCCCGGCTGCACGCCTAGGAGCACCTCCACGCGGTCCGACGCGAGGGCCTGGCTGAGGAACAGGTTCAAGCGGTTGGAGACGAGCTGGGAGAGCGACGTGAAGAGCAGCGCGTCGGCCGCCTCCGTGATCGCGCCGCCGCTGCCGGCCACGTTCTCGACGGGGGCGAGGAGGAACGTCCCGGTGAGGAGCACGCTCGTGGCGTAGAGCGCCTGGCGATCGGCGTCGTTGAGGAGCGGGCGGAGCGCCTCGGCGGCGGCGGCGGTGGCCCCGCCCCGGGCGTCGGCGTCGAGGTCGAGGGCGAGGGAGACGAGCGGGCTCGTGAGCCGGCCGCCGACGCGGGTACGGACGACGAGGGGGATGCGCTGGTCATCGAGGCCGGCCAGGCCGAGGCCTGCCAGCGAGGCGCGCGTGCGGTAGTCGGCCGTGAGGTCGATCTGGGCGTCGAGCGGGTCGCCGTCCCAGGTGAGCGCGCCGCCGGGCTCGATCTCGAACCGCCGCGTGAACACGTCGCCCGCGACGAAGGCGTAGCTCCCGCCCGCGACGGTGAACGTGCCGAACGTGCGGAAGACGCCCTCGCCAATCGAGAGCTGGAGATCGGCGCTCCCCCGCGCGTCGATCACGTCGCCGATGCGTGGGTCAAAGACGAGGTGGACCGTGGAGCCCGGCGGAGCCGTCACGTTCAGGTTCATCTCGAACCCCTCGGAGAACGTCCGCTCGCCCTCGGGTTTCGGGCCGATCACGCTCGTGCGTCGCTTCCGGTCCGGCACGCGCCCGGCGGCGTCGGCGAAGACGAGGAAGCCCGGGTCGGCCTCGACGGCGTCCGAGGCGATGGGGATGAAGATCTCGCTGTCGGGTGTCGTGACGGCGTCGGCGGAGCGGAGGACGACGCGGTCGAGGGGCCCGGTGAGCGTGGCGGTCCCGCTGGCGCGAATGGTGCCGTAGAAGGGGAGGTCCGGGCGTCCGCCGGGCACGTCCACGATCTCGACCGCGCGGAGGTCGGCGCGGAGGTCGAGCGAGAAGAAGCGGTAGTCGTTGAAGAGGACGCTGCCGGCTACGGTGCCGGTGCCGCCGGCCTCGTCGGTCAGCCGCACGGCGTCGAGGTGGATGCCGCGCCGGTCCACCCGGGCCGTCCCCTCGCAGCGGATGGCGAGGCCGTACTGCGGGATCGAAGCCGAGGCCTCCGGGACCGTCAGCTCCGCCTCGAAGAGAGGCTGGGAGAAGTCGCCGGTGATGCGCCCCGTGCCGGTGGCGTACCCGGAGGCGCCCACCACGAGGTCGGGGAAGAGGTAGTCGAAGAAGAACAGGTCGGCCCGCTCCGCCGTCACGGCGAGGTCGAGGAGGCCGGCGTCACGGGCGCCGTCGCGCGCCCGACTCGGAAGGCGGAGGCGGCCCTCGATGGAAAGGTCGCTCTCCTCGAGGGTGAGGGGATGGGGGATGACGGCACCGGGCGGGAGACGGCCGAGCTGGACGTCCACGGCCACGGCTTCCGTGCCGGGGAGGAAGCGGCTGGTGAGGGCGAGGCGGCCGAGGACGTGATCGCCTAAACGAAGCTGGGGAACGGCGGCGGTGCCCGTCACCGCCGGCTGAGAAAGGAGCCGCGTCACGGCGAGGCGGGCGTCGAGCCGGCCGCCCGGGTACTCGTCGTTCCAGTGGGCCTTCGCCGCCCGGGCGATCTCTCCCAAGTCGAACCCGTCCACCTCGGCGTAGAGCGTATCGGCCGGCGCGTCCGAGAGCACACCCCGGAAGGCGACGCGCTGCTCGCTCGAATCGCGGGTGACGGCGAGGGCGCGGATCACGGCCGCCTCGGCGTAGAGGTCGACGACCTGGGGGCCGGCGGCGCTCCACCGCGCCTCGCCCACGTCGGCGGCGGCACGGGTGAGGGTGAGGCGGTTGCGGTCGGGGAGGAGGGCCAGCGTCCCGCCGAGGTCGATGCGGTCGCCCGAACCGGGGCGGAGGGCTCCGAGGCCGAACGTGGCCTCCTCGTCGGTCAGTGCGACGTCGAGCGTGACATCGTGCGTCGTCCACCCGCCCAGTACGAGGGAATCGGCCGAGGCCGACAAGGTGAGATGGGGAGGGAGGGGGGCTTCGGCACGGCGCTGCTCCAGGCGGCCGGTTACGGCGACTCCGCGCCCCCGGCTGCCGCCGAGGCCGATGGCGTCGCTCCCTACGTTGAAATCCAGCGTGAGCGCATCGCTGCCGAGGGCGCCGGTGGCGTGGATGCCGGTGCCGCGCGCGAGGTCGGGCAGGTTCGGGATGAGGGCGCGGAGGGCGGCCGGATCGTGCAGCCGCACGTCCAGCGTGAAGGGCTGAGGCACGCGAATGAGCGCGGGCGGGACGGGCGGCGGGCGCAGGACCGGCTCGCCGCGGAGAGGCTTGGCGTAGGCCGCCTCGGCGGCCCGGACGAGGGCGGCAACCCAGTACGGTCCGAGCACGGCGGCGGTCTCGGCGTCAATCTCGCCGTCCACCTCGGCTTCTACGACGGGCGACGTGAGGCGCAGGCGCGGGCCGGGCTCGTCCGGCGGAGTGAGGGCCAGGCGCAGGGATCCGGTCGGTAGTGCGTGCGGTGCGCCGCCGGCTACGAGCACGGCTTCCCTCAGCTCGGCGTCTACGGCAGCGCGGAGCTCGGTGAGGGCGGGCGCCTCGAGGTCGAGCCGAACGGGGCCGGTGAGACGCGTCGCCGGGGCGGTGGGCCAGAGGCGCTGCACGTCGAATGCAGAAAGGTCGCCGTCCACGAACAGCGTCGAGGCGATGCGGTCCCCCCGGACGGTCCCATCGAACCGGCTGTCGCCCTGGCGCAGCGCGAGTCGAGCGTCGAGGTGCTGCGCTCGCACCACCCCCTCGGCCGCGAGGGAATCGGCGCGTCGCCCGGCGAGGGTGGAGGGGCCGAGGCGCAGCCGGAAGGTCGTGGCCGCCGAATCGCCCGATGCGGCCTGCTCGGTGGTGAGGGTGCCCGACAGTGCTCCCGTCAGGTCGGTCCGCCCGCTGAGCCGTCCCGGGTCGAGGCCGTCGAACGCGGCGTCGAGGGCAAAGCGGGGGCGGCGACCGCGTTCGAGGGCGAGCCGGATCGTTCCCTCGGCCTCGCCCGCCTCGGTCGTCGCGTCGAGGTCGGCGGCGAGGCGGAGGCGGCCGTCGTGCACGACGCCTTCGACCCGGCCCTCGGCCGTAGCGAGGCCGAGCGAGCGGAGCACATCGGGAAGCGGCAGCGTGGGGAGGACGGCGTGGAGGTCCGCCTCTCGGAGGCGCAGGGCAGGCACGTCGAGGGCGAAGGCGAGCGAGTCCGGGAGGCCGCGCACCCGGCCGGAGGTCTCTACCGCCGTCTCGCCGCGTGCAAGGCGCAGGTCGGCCACCCGGAGGTCGGCCAGTGAGCCGGACACGGCTCCGCGCAGAGTGACGACGTCCGCCATCGGGAGCCGTGGGAGGAAGGAACGCAGGTCGGCGGTTGCCACGCGGCCCTCTCGCAGGGTCGCATCCAGAGTCGGTTCGGCGTCCAGGCCCTCGATGCGTACCGATCCGGACAGGCGCGAGTGCGCCGTGGCAAAGCGGACGTCCTCGGCGGCGAGGCGGTCGCCTTCCATCGCCGCCTGTCCGGCCAGCATCTGCACCGTCACGTTCCGGTCGGGCAGATGAAACGCCGCATGGGCGAGCCCGAGCCGCTTCACGTCCTGGCGCCAGTCCAGCGACAGCTCGGCGTCGAGGCGGGCCACGCGGAGGTGGCGGTAGTCGAACAGGGTACCGGCGGCGACGGCCTCGGGCGCCGGGCCGTCCACGTGCAGGGTCAGCACTCCCCCCTCGATTCGCAGGTCGGCCGCGTGGAGGGCGAACGGTTCGGAGGGGGCGGAGGACGGACGGCGCCTCCGCAGGGCTTCGGCCAGGTTCCACGCGCCCGTCGAATCCCGGTGCAGGTCGAGGCGGGGGCGGAACAGGGCGATCTCACCGGCCTGGAAGGCGCGGCGGAAGAGCGAGCGCCACGAGGGGCGGAGGACGACGGAGTCGGCCGCAAGGACGAGCGCGCCGTCCGGATCGTAAAGGCGGAGGTCCCGTGCATAGAGGTCGCGCACGAGGTTGCCCGTCACCCGGCCCACCTCGACGCGCCCGGCGTAGGTGCGGTTGAACGCGGCCGCCGCCTGCCCGGCCACGGCGTCGCGGCCCACCTGCGTGCGCGTGAGCACGACGAAGAGCCCGGCCAGGAAGAGGACGAGCACCGCCGCGACGCGCACGGCGTTGTGGGGGATATGAAAGTGCCGGGGGGGCAGGGGAGAACCGTGGGGGTGCGTGTCCCGTCTGAGCTACGCCGTGGAGGCCGGGCACCCGCCGCGGCCACCGAAGCAGACGAACGAACGCGCGAACGGGAACGATTACAAGGGCCGGGCCGCGGATTCGTTTCGGTTTCGCACGACGCCCCCGCTTCACCGTGCCTACCATCGGGGCAGGCCGATCCGCCCTGTACCCGTCCTCGTTGATGTGCTAAATTAGCAGCACCCATGCGGAATTCCCTCCGTCCCGCGTTCGCCTCGTCGAACCCGCTGCCGGCGCCGATGCGCGTTCTCCTGCTTCTCGCACTGACCGCTTCGCTGGTGGGGCCGCGCGCCGCCGCGCAGGCCGACCCGAGTCCGCACTCGGACGCGGCGCTGGTGAGCGAGGTCACGAGCGTCCGCCCCGGCGAGCCGTTCACGGTGGCGCTCCGGCTGACGATGGACCCCGGCTGGCACAGCTACTGGCGCAACCCCGGCGACTCGGGCCTGCCGACGACGATCGCCTGGACCGTGCCCGACGGTTTCGCGGTCTCGGCCCTCGCGTGGCCGTTCCCCGAGCGCATCGAGGTCGAGCCGTTCGTGAGCTACGGCTACCACGACGAGGTGCTCCTGCTCGTCGAGGTCTCGCCGCCCGCCGACCTCGGCGCCGAGGTGGTCACCCTCGCCGGCAAGGCGGACTGGCTCATCTGCGCGGAGATCTGCCTTCCCGCCACGGAAGAAGTCGCGCTTACGCTGCCCGTTCGCGATGCCGCACCGGAGCCTGACGCTACCTGGGCGGAGGCGTTCGAGACCACCCGCGCCGCCCTTCCTGTACAGGCGCCCGGTTGGACCGCTCGCGCCTCCTCGGTGGAGGGCGGCTACGAGCTCGACCTGACGCCGCCGCTCGGCGGGGGCGGCACGCTCGACGGCGTCGCCTTCTTCGCCGACACGGCGGGCGTCATTCAGCACGCCGCGCCGCAGTCCGTCGAGGCGGACGGCGAGGGGTATCGGATGGCGCTGGCGCGCTCGGAGTTTGCAACCGACGTGCCCGAGCGACTCACGGGCGTTCTCGTTGCGCCGGAGGGAGCGACGTGGGACGGCACGCACCGCGCATGGGTCGTGGACGTGCCGCTGACCGTGCAGGAGGCCACGGCCCTCGCCGCGCCTGCCGTCCACCGACTGACGCTGTGGACGG
Organism: uncultured Rhodothermales bacterium; assembly: GCA_964580105.1. GTDB lineage: Bacteria > Bacteroidota > Rhodothermia > Rhodothermales > Rubricoccaceae > CAZOJJ01. The sequence goes on from CAZOJJ010000020.1 coordinate 45,554, forward strand.
CCCTGCTGCTGGCGTTCGTGGGCGGCCTCATCCTCAACCTGATGCCGTGCGTCTTCCCGGTCCTCTCCATCAAGATCCTCGGGTTCGCCCAGGGGCGAACGGCGGAGCGGGCGGTGCTGCGGACGCACGGACTCGTCTTCGGCCTCGGTGTGGTCGTGTCGTTCCTCGCGCTCGCAGGCGCCCTGTTGGCGCTCCGTGCGGGCGGCGAGCAACTCGGGTGGGGCTTCCAGCTCCAGAGTCCGTGGGTCGTCGCCGGCCTCGGGCTGCTGATGGTGGCGCTGGGCCTCAACCTCGCCGGCGTCTTCGAGTGGGGGTTCGGCCTCGCGAGTGCGGGCGGGCGGATCGACCGCCGCGAGGGGCTCGGCGGCGCGTTCTGGAGCGGCGTGCTGGCCACCGTCGTGGCGACGCCCTGCACGGCCCCGTTCATGGGCGCCGCCATCGGCTCAACCCTCACGATGCCCGCTCCAGCGGCGCTCCTCGTGTTCGCCTTCCTCGGCCTCGGGATGGCCACGCCCTACGTGCTCCTCTCGCTCTTCCCGCAGTGGATCGCGCGGCTTCCGAAGCCGGGGCCGTGGATGGAGACGCTCAAGCAGGCCCTCGCCTTCCCGCTTTTCGCCACGGCCGTCTGGCTCGTGCTCCTCTTCGGTGAGCTGACGACGTTGCGCGGCGCCACGTGGCTGCTCCTCGCCATGACCGCCCTCGGTCTGGCCGCGTGGATCCTCGGCCGATGGACGGCCCCCACGAGCACGATTCGCGCCCGGTGGGTGTCGCGCGGTTTCGCTGCGGCGGCCCTGCTGGTCGCCGTGCTCTTCACTGCGCGAGGCGTCGAGACGCCGGAGGCGCAGGCGGCCGGCCTGTGGCAGCCGTACGACGCAGAGGCTGTGGCCCGGCTCGTGGCCGACGGGCAACCGGCGTTCGTGGACTTCACGGCGACGTGGTGCCTCTCGTGCCAGGCCAACAAGGCCGTCGCCCTCCGCACCGAGGCGGTCGAGGCTGCCTTCCGCGAGAAAGGGGTCACACTCTTCGAGGCCGACTGGACGCGGCGCGACCCGGCCATCACGGCGGCGCTGGAGTCGTTCGGCCGCAGCGGCGTCCCGCTCTACGTGCTCTACCCCGGTGACGGTGCCGAGCCGTTGCTGCTGCCGGAGCTGCTCACGCCCGGCCTCGTCCTCGACGCCCTCGAGGCCGTCCCAACCGTCGTTGCGGGCGAGCCCCGGGCCACCGAATCCTGATCCCTTCCCACCAGCCTGTTCCGCCATGCGCACCCGCCTGCTCCCCGCGCTCGTCGCACTGACCGTTTTCGGTTTCGGCCTTCCCGGCGCCGGTTCGGCGCCCGGTGACCCCGCGCCGGACTTCACGCTGACCGACACCTACGGCACCGCCCACACGCTCTCGGACTACCGGGGCCAGTGGGTCGTCCTCGAATGGCTCAACTACGACTGCCCGTTCGTTCGCAAGCACTACAACGGGCAGAACATGCAGGCGCTTCAGGCCGAGTACACCGAGCAGGGTGTCGTCTGGCTCTCCATCGTCACCTCGCCGCCCGGCGAGCAGGGGTACTTCCCGCCCGAGGAGATGAACGCGCGGACGGAGGCGCACGGCGGGCGGCAGACGGCCGTGCTCTACGACAGTGACGGCACCGTCGGCCGCGCCTACGGCGCCCGGACGACGCCGCAGATGGTCGTCATCACGCCCGAGGGCGAGGTCGTCTACAACGGCGCCATCGACGACCGGCCGACGCCCGCCCCCGCCTCCCTGGAGGGTGCGACGAACTACCTCGCCCGGGCGCTCGACGAGGCGATGGCCGGGCAGCCCGTCTCCGTGCCGACGTCCCAGCCGTACGGCTGCGCGGTCAAGTACGCCTCGTGATCTCCGCTCCCTTCGCCTCGGTGCCGCCGAGGCGAAGGGAGGCTCACTGAAGGGAGTCCTTCGCGGCCGTCATCTCACCACCGTGATCGGCCGCGTCAGCACCTTGCCCGCCGCCGCCGCCCGCACGACGTAGACCCCGCTCGGGAGCGCGGACGTGTCCAGCGCCAGCGTGTGCCGCCCGGCGCCGAGCGCGAGCCCGTCGGCGAGCGTGGCCACACGACGGCCCAGCGCGTCGTAGACGGCCAGGCGTACCCGGCCCGCCTCGGGCAACGTGAGCACGAGCCGCGCCGTGCCCTGCGACGGATTCGGATGCACCTCCAGCCCAATGCCACGCTCCTCCGGCACGGATGCAGGCTCGTTCGCCACCACCACCGGCGCAGTCGTCCGGTACACCCACTCCGACTCCAACCCTGCCCGCACCACCGACACGTAGAGCCGCCTCTCCGCATCCAGCGCCACCGACGTGATGGAGCTCTGCTCCGGCTCCTCCAGCAGACGCCCCACCGCCTGCCACGTCTCGCCCGCGTCCGTCGTCACCTGCACTGCCCCCGTCCGCAGCACCATCAGCGTCTTCGATCCCCCGAGCGGCAGCAGCAAGCTCCCGGAATCGGTCCCGCCCGTGTCGGGGTCGATGATGTCGCCGAGCTCGAACCACGTCTCCCCGTCGTCGTCGCTGGCGTGGAAGCGGTAGTTCGGCCGCGTCTGGTCCGACGTGACGGCGAGAATGCGCTGCCCGCCCTCCGGGCGCTCGACGAGCACGAAATTGTAGGCGCCGTAGCGTAGGTATTCCCAGAAGCTCGACGGCTGGAAGGTGTGGGCGGAGTCGTCGGAGACGGTGATGCCGTTGGGGCCGCCGGCCAGCACCCGCCCGGAGGGGAGCCCGATCACGGCAGCATTGGGGTTCCAGGAGACGCCGGTCTGCATCTCGGCCTCGCGCCAGGTGGCGCCCCGGTCCTCCGAGGCGGCGACACCAATGTCGAGGACGGCGAGGAGCCAGCCGGCCAGCGGGCCGGAGGGCACCTCTACGAGTCCCATGCGGGAGACGAACGGGCTCACCTCTGACCAGGTCGCCCCCGCATCGGTCGTGCGGTAGATGTCGAAGTTCGAGACGACGACGGTGTCGGCGCGGCCGAGCGCGCCCGCCGGGCCGAGGGGGAGAATGTAGGGTGCGTAGATGTCGTCGTTGAGTTCGACCCAGGTACCGGGCCAGCCGGCCGAGAGGTCGAGGTAGTAGAGGGGCTGGCCGTCGGCCCAGAGGGTGCCGGCGGCGTCGAAGGCCAGGCCACGGATGTCAAGGGGCCTGTCGCCGACCTTCTCCCAGGTGAAGCCGCTCCCCAGTGGGAACGACTGCGCCCGTGACACGCTGGGCAGGAGCAGCAGCACGAGAACGAGATCGAGGCGGATACACATCTCAAGCGGGGACAGACGAGAAACAGAACAAGTCGCCCCGCCCGAAAGAACCTTCGGCGGGGCGACCACGATGAGAGAACTCAACGGACGACAGTAAACCGCGTCACCGACACGTGCATCGCCTTCCCGGCGGCCCGCGCCTCGGCGTGCACGACGTACACGCCCGCAGGCAAGCGGTGGGCGCCGAGCGGAAGCACCTGCCGACCAGCCGCGAGCGCCCCCTCGTGCAAGA
>CAZOJJ010000021.1:0-48448 GCA_964580105.1 uncultured Rhodothermales bacterium
AGGGACACCGTGCACGGTGTGCCTACAGCGGTCTCGACCGGTATTCGCCAGAACGGAGAGCAAGCCGCTCAGGCCGGGCGCTGCCGGAGCAGGTCGCGGATCTCGGCCAGCAGCACCTGCTCGGGCGTGGGAGCGGGCTCCTCGGGTGCGGGTTCGGCCTTCTCGCGGCGGAGGCGGTTGACGCCCTTCACCAGCAGAAACACCGAGAAGGCGACGATCAGGAACGAGATGATCGTGTTGAGGAAGGCGCCCCACGCGATCACCACGGCTCCCGCCTCCTTCGCCGCGTCGAGCGACTCGTACGGCCCCGACACGGTGCCTTCGCGGAGCACGGTGAAGATGTTGGAGAAGTCCACCCCGCCGAGGATCAAGCCGATGGGCGGCATGATGATCCCCTCGACGAGCGTCGTAACGATGGCCCCGAATGCGGCACCGATGATGATGCCGACGGCCATGTCCATCGCGTTCCCCTTGACGGCGAATTCCTTGAACTCATTCCACATGGCGAAGCCCGGTTGGTGAAGGTTGCGGCACCGGCGGCCGATGCCGGAAGCTAGGGCACGGCGAGCGAACGCCGCTCACTCCACCGGCACCACGTCGAACCGCGCGAGGAGCCACGTGTGGGGGTCGAGCACGACGGCGGCGGGCGCGGCGTCGAGCGGGATCGAGAGCGTCGCCCCCGGCGCCATCGTCACGGTCTCCACGCGCAGCGATCCCGGCGCGAGGGCGCCGCCGGCCGGGACGATGCCCACGTCCAGCGGGAACGTGAAGGGCTCGCCGGACTGCGTCTGCCGGAGGTCCACCGTGAGCGTGCCGTCGGCGTAGCGCCAGCGCGCCTCGACGGCGGGCTCCTCGGCCCGGCGGAGCCACTGGTCGAAGAACGGCCGGAGGTTCTGCCCGCTCACGCCCTCCATCACGCGGCGGAAGTCGTCGGTCGTGGCGTTGCGGCCCCGGTAGTCGGCGTAGTAGCGGCGGAGCCCCTCGACGAACGCCTCGTCGCCGACGGCGCGGCGGAGCATGTGGAGCACCCACGCGCCCTTCTGGTACGAGTTGGCGTTGAGGAGGCCGAGCGGATTGGCGGTGAGCGTGTCCAGCACGGGCAGCGCGGGCGCGCGCTGCGAGAGCGCCAGGACGGCCTCGCGCTCGGCGGCCAGCCGCGCCGCCATCGCGTCACGGCCGTAGACGCGCTCGACGTACACGTCGGTGAGGTAGGTGGCGAAGCCTTCGGAGAGCCAGAGGTGCGGCCAGTCGGCCTCGGTGACGGCGTTGCCGAACCAGTGGTGCGCCACCTCGTGCGCGATGAGGTCTTCCATCGAGCCGTCGCCGGTGACGGCGTTCTCGTTGTAGAAGATGGCGGAGGCGTTCTCCATCCCGCCGAAGCGGGTCTTCGACTGCACGCCCGCCAGCTTCTCGAACGTGTACGCGCCGAGCATCCGCTCGAACACGTCGAGGACGCGCACGGTGCGCGCCAGGTCGGCGAACCCGGCCTCGCGGTCCTGCGGGAATACCCAGCTCTGAACCGGCACGCCGTCCTCTTCGGGCAGGTGCTCGACGGCGAAGCGCGCCACGCCGATGACCGCGATCTTGATCGCCAGCGGCACGTCGGAGCGCCAGTGCGTCCGGCGGCGGCCGTCGCCGAGGTCGGTTTCCTCCACGAGCCGCCCGTTGCCGATGACCTGGTAGTGATCCGGCGCCGAGACGACCCACTCGACCGTCGCCTTGTCGGACGGGTGATCGACGACGGGGAGCCAGTGGTGGCCGCGCTCGGGCCAGTTGTCGCCGAAGAAGGTCCGGTCGCCATGGCGGTTGGTCGAGATGATGAGGCCGTCGGCCGGGATGCCGGCGTAGGCAACGACGAGGCGCCGAGCGGCCCCGGCCTCCGCGACGGCGGGCAGGGTGATCGTGAGCCGGTCCCCGTCCTGGGCGAACGCCGCCGCCTCGCCGTCCACCGTGACGGCAGAGACGGTCATCCCCGTCCCCTCCGCCTGCGGCCCGACGAGGTCGAGGCCGACCGCCTCGGTGCCGTCCTGGAGGATCGCCACGTCCAGCGTCACCTCCCCCTCGATCCGGTCGCTCTCATCCGAGAGGCCGAGGGCGAAGCGGTAGTGGAGCACGTCGAACGCCGCGCCCGGCGGGTGCGACTGGGCGAGTGCGGGGGCGGTGAGAAGGAGGCCGAGGAGGACGAGGAGACGTCGCATGGGCTGCGTGGATGGACGGAGGCCGGAAGGTACACCGACGCCGTGCGGTGACGAACGCCCACGAGAAGGCCCCGGCCGCCACGAGGGCAGCCGGGGCCGGGGGTACGCCGAGGCGTCGGTTAGCGCCGGCCGCCGCCGCGCCGGTCGCCGCGGCCGCCGCCGCCACGGCGGTCGCCGCCGCCGCGCCGGTCGCCGCGGTCGCCGTTGCGGGCCTGGCGCTCCTCGCGCGCCTTCCGCATGGCCTCCTTCTCCTCCTCGGTGGGCTCGGGGAGGAACGGCTTGCGGGAGAGCCGGAGCTTGCCGTCGTCGCGGACCTCGATGAGCTGCACCTTGACCTTGTCGCCCACCTGGACGATGTCCTCGGGCTTCTCGACGTAGCCGTGCGCCATCTCGGAGACGTGGAGCATGGCCTCCTTGCCCGGCATGATCTCGACGATGGCGCCGAAGCCGAGCAGGTTCTTGACCGTGCCTTCGTAGACCTCGCCGACTTCCGGCTGGGCCACGATGCCCCGGATGAACTCGACGGCGCGATGCGCGCTCTCCATGTCGGTCGAGGCGATGGTGACGTAGCCCTTGCCGTCCTTCTCCTCGATGTCCACCTGGGCGCCGGTGTCGGCCTGGATGCCCTTGATGACCTTGCCGCCCGGCCCGATCACGGCGCCGATGAAGTCGGCGTCGATGATGAGCTGGATGAGGCGCGGGGCGCTGGGGCTGATCTCCGGGCGCGGCTCGGCGAGCGTCTTCTCCATCTCGTCGAGGATGTGGAGGCGGCCCTCGCGGGCCTGGAGCAGCGCCTGCTTCATCGTCTCCTGCGCGAGGCCGGCGATCTTGATGTCCATCTGGCAGGCGGTGATGCCGTCGCGCGTGCCGCAGAGCTTGAAGTCCATGTCGCCGAGGTGGTCCTCGGTGCCGAGGATGTCGCTCAGGATGGCCACGCGGTCGCCCGAGGCGATGAGGCCCATGGCGATGCCCGAGACCGGCTTCTTCACGGGCACGCCCGCGTCCATGAGGGCGAGGGAGCCGCCGCAGACCGTCGCCATGGACGAGGAGCCGTTGGACTCCAGGATGTCCGAAATGAGGCGGATCACGTAGGGGAACTCGTCCTCGGACGGGAGCATCGGCTTGAGGGCGCGCTCGGCGAGGTAGCCGTGGCCGATCTCGCGGCGGCCGGGGCCGCGGAGGAACTTCGCCTCGCCGGTGGAGAACGGCGGGAAGTTGTAGTGGAGGTAGAACCGCTTGTCCTCGGTGTCGAAGATCTGGTCGACGCCCTGGACGTCGCGGCCGGTGCCGAGGGTGACCTGGGCGAGGGCCTGCGTCTCACCGCGCGTGAAGATGGCCGAGCCGTGGACGCGCGGGAGGTAGCCCACCTCGCTCCAGATGGCGCGGACCTCGTCGGTGCGGCGGCCGTCGAGGCGGCGGCCCTCGTTGAGGATCATCTCGCGCATGACGCGGCTCTCGGCCTCCTTGAAGGCGTTCTTGACGTCGGCCTGCGTCCAGCCCTCGACGGTGGTTTCGCGAAGGCTCGGCGGGAACGCTTCGGCGACGCCGCCGGTGAGTTCGGCCTCCTCGACGTCGGTGCCCTCGTCCTCGGCGTGGCCGAACATCTGCTCGATGAGGCGGTCGCGGATCTCGCGGATGCCGTTGTAGAAGCTGGCCTTGTCGTACGGACGGCGGAGGTGCGCGGTGACCTCGTCGCGGATGCGGCCGTAGACCTCCTCCACCAGTTCGGGCGCGGGCGCGACCGTCTCGAACTCCATCGGCGCGATGGGGCCGCGCTCGGCCTCCACCTTCGCCTTGAGTTCCTCGATGCCCCGGCAGATCGTCCGGATGTGCTCGTGGGCGAAGGCGAGGGCGTCCACCATGTCGTCCTCGGAGACTTCGAGCATCTCCCCTTCGACCATCACGATGGCGTCGGCCTTGCCGGCCACGACGAGGTCGAAGTCGCTCGCGTCGCGCTCGGTGGCCGTTGGATAGAGGATCCACTCGCCGTCCACGCGGCCGACGCGGACGTGCGCGGTGGGGCCGTCGAACGGGGCGCCGGAGACCCAGAGCGCCGCGCTCGCGCCGACGCCCGCGATCACATCGGCGTCCACCTCGGGGTCGGCCGAGATCACGCTGCCGAGCACCTGCGTCTCGTTGCGGAAGCCGTCGGGGAAGAGGGGCCGGATGGTGCGGTCGATGAGGCGCGAGGAGAGCACCTCCTTGTCGGTCGGCCGCCCCTCACGCTTGAAGAAGCCGCCGGGGATGCGGCCGGCGGCGGAGTACCGCTCGCGGTAGTCCACGGTGAGGGGGAAGAAGTCCTGGCCCGGGCGGACGTTCTTGTCCACGACGGCCGTGGCCAGGACCATCGTGTCGCCGAGGCGGGCGACGACGGCGCCGTCGGCCTGCTTGGCGAGGCGCCCGGTCTCGAGGTGGAGCGTCTTGCCGCCGACCTCGATGGAATGGGTAATGGCGTTCATTGGGGTAGGGGTTGTGTGAGCGCCCTCCCCTCCCACGGCCTGAGGCGTGGCATCCCGAGCGACCGTTCGGATCGGGCGGGATCGAGGCCGGGAATCAGTTTTCGGCGAGCCGACGGGCCGAGGCGCGAGCGCCAGGGCCGGTGGGACCGCGGAGAACTGACTGCCGGACCACGCAGAGGAGCACTGGGGAAGGGCGGGTGCGGGGAACCGACCGGGCGAAGCGCCCGGTCCGGGACGGAGGCGGCGGCCCCCGGAGATCGGAGGCCGCCGCGGAGCCGGCTACTTACGGATGCCGAGCTGCTTGATGATGGCGCGGTAGCGCTCGATGTCGCGCGCCTGGAGGTAGGCGAGGAGCCGACGGCGCTTGCCGACCATCCGGAGCAGGCCGCGGCGGGACGTGTGGTCCTTCGGGTTCCGCTTGAGGTGCTCCGTGAGGTCGTTGATGCGGGCGGTGAAGAGGGCGATCTGGACTTCCGGCTTGCCGGTGTCCGCGGCGCTGGCGCCGTGCTCGGCGACGATGTCGGCCTTCTGTTCGGTCGTGATCATGGAGGGCGTCTCCGCTTTAGATGCGCGAGGATGCTAAAGAAGAGGACAGCCGGACGAGGTCGGGGGGGCGCGGTGCGCGAGCGCAGGGCGCGGGCCCGCATCGAGGGTGTCACTCGGGAAAGCCGGGCGGGGTGCAGCCCGGCGTAGCCTTCAAGATACGGAGCCGTTCGGCCGTTCCGCCTGCGAGGGCTCTTCATGAAGCCCCGGTGCGCCTCAGGAAGGTCCATCAAACGGGGTGAGGCGGCCTGCGCCCGGCCTGCCGCTCCACGCTGCGGCCGATGGGCGCGAGGTACTCGTCGTTGTCGAACAGGAGCGGGTACGTGGGGCCGGACGAGTCCTGGGTGAGCACCGCCGGGGCAGACGAGACGGTGAGGAGGCCGAGAAGCAAGCGAGGCGTCACGGCAGCGTCGTCGCGCCTTCCGTCCGAGGACCCCCGGGGATCACGTCGAGGGTGCCGTCGGGGCGGAGCCCCTCGGCGCCGGGCTCGCCCTTGACGGGGTGGCCGCCGAAGCCGCCCCGCAGGGCCGAGAGCAGCTTGTAGGCGAACGAGGCGTCGGTGCGCGACTGGAAGCGCTCGAAGAGCGCCTGCGTGATGACCGGTGCCGGGACGCGCAGGGCGAGGGCCTCCTCCACGGTCCAGCGGCCCTCGCCCGAGTCGGGCACGTAGGGCGCGACGCCGTCGAGCGTGGGCCGCGCGGCGAGGGCCTCGGCGGCGAGGTCGAGGAGCCAGGAGCGGACGACGGAGCCCGTCCGCCACAGCTCGGCGATCTGGTGGAGGTCGAGATCCACGTCGGCCGCGCCCATCTGCTTCTTCGCCTCCAGCAGCGCGAAGCCCTCGGCGTAGGCCTGCATCATCCCGTACTCGATGCCGTTGTGGACCATCTTGACGAAGTGCCCGCTGCCGACGGGGCCGACGTGCCCCCAGCCCCGGTCCTCGGCCGGTGCGAGCGTCTTCAGGGCGGGGGTGAGGAGCCCGACGGCCTCGGCGTCGCCGCCGACCATCAGCGCGTAGCCCTCGGCGAGCCCCCAGATGCCGCCGCTCACGCCCGCGTCTACGAGGTGGAGGCCGCGCGCGCGGGCCTCCTCGGCGCGGCGGAGCGTGTCGGTGTAGCGCGAGTTGGCGCCGTCCACGATCACGTCCCCCTCGTCGAGCACGTCGAGCAGGAGGCGCACGTATGCGTCGGTGACGGCGCCGGCGGGGAGCATCAACCAGACCACGCGCGGGGGGGCGAGGAGCCGCGCGAAGTCGGCCACCTCGGGCGCACCCTCGGCGCCCTCGCCCTCCGCGATCCCGACCTCCTCCTTGTGCCGGTTCCAGACGACGACGCGGTGGCCGCCGCGCAGCAGGCGCAGGGTCATGTTGAGGCCCATCTTGCCGAGACCGACGAATCCGAGTTCCATGGGGCGAGAGGCGAAGGGCGAGCGGAAGGGGACGCTCCGTGTTCGCGCCAACGGCGCGGGGGTTCCGGCGGCCCGGAAGCCGCCCGCTACGGCACCACCTTGAGCCTGCCGCGCGTGCCCCTTGCCGGCGGAAAGCAGGCCGAGAGACCGGGGATCGGAAAAATAAACGCTTAGGGGTTACGGCGAGGGTGCCGCCGGTGTCTACATGGGATGCCGCGACGGTGGGCGCTCGATTAGCGAGAGCCGACGTGCCAGCGGCGTTACGCTCTTAGACGGCCGAAGAGCACCGCTTGGCCGGTACGAGCGCCCCTCCTATGCTGCCACCCGCGCCCTCCGGACGGGGTGGCGTGCCCCTCTCTCCGACCGCTCTCCAGCCCCTCTCCATCATGCCGTCTACCCTGACGTACCCCGGCGTTTACGTCGAGGAGATCCCGAGCGGCGTCCGCACCATCGCGGGCGTGAGCACCTCCAACACCGCTTTCGTCGGGTACTTCCCGCGCGGCCCCGTGGACCGCGCCGTGCGCCTGACCAGCTTTGCCGACTTCGAGCGCGAGTTCGGCGGCCTCGACACCCGCAGCGAGGCGAGCTACGCCATCCGTCAGTACTACCTCAACGGGGGGAGCGTGGCCTTCGTCGTCCGCGTGACGGACGCCACGGCCGCCGAGGCGCAGGTCTCGGCCAACGACGCCACCCCGGTCCTGGCCATCGAAGCGCTCAACCCCGGGGCGGTCGGCAACACGCTCCGCATCGCCATCGACACGGTGGGGCTCGGAGGGACGGGCGAGTTCAACTTCACCGTCCTCGAAGACACCGGCGGAGGGCCCACCGTCATCCAGACCTTCTCCGATGCCGTCATCTCGGACCCCACCGACCCCAACTTCATCGAGACGCTGGTCAACGGGATCTCGGCCGAGGTGCAGGTCCAGGCCCTCGACACGGCCCTCCCGGCCGTCACCGGCCCGACCGACCCCAGCGCGGACGTCAACCCCCACACCCTCATCGCGCTCACGGGCGGCGACGCCGCCACGCCCGCGTCCGGCACCGCCTCGGACGGCGGCCAGGACGTGCTCACGATCACGGCCGCCAACCCCGGCGTGTGGGGCGATGCCCTCGAAGTCGCCATCGACACGCAGGTCGGCCCCGACGGCGAGTTCAACCTCCTCGTGCGGCGGACGGTCCGGCGTGACGGCCGGACGGTCGTCCTCGAACAGGAGTCCTTCCGCAACCTCGTCATCACCAACGCGGGCTCGCCCCGCTACGTGGAGGACGTCCTCCGCGAACGCTCCTCGCTCGTCACGGCGGACGTCCTCGCCGCCTCCGTCCCCACCGCCACCGGCGCCACCGACGCGGCCTCGGACCCCGACGCCCACACGTTCCTCTCGCTCACGGGCGGGGCCGACGGCCCGGTACCCGGCGAGGCGGCCTTGCGGGGCAGCGAGGCGGCCAAGACCGGCATGTACGCCCTCCTCGACATCGCGCCGGAAGTGTTCAACCTGCTCTGCCTCCCCGCCGTCGCCAACATGAGCGACGCCGATGCCACGACGGTCTACACCGAGGCGGCGACGTTCTGCGAGGCCGAGCGCGCCTTTCTTCTCTGCGACGTGGCCTCCGACGACGACGACCCGGCCGCCGCCCTCGGCTGGATGCAGAACGTCGCCCCGGCGACGCGCAACGGCGCCGTCTACTTCCCCCGGCTCGTCGTGCCGGATCCGCTCAATGAGAACCGCCCGCGCGAGGTCGCCGCGAGCGGCACCGTGGCCGGCGTTTATGCCCGCACCGACGCTACGCGGGGCGTGTGGAAGGCCCCGGCCGGGACGGAGGCCTCGCTCCGGGGGGCCTCCCTGGCCGTCAACCTCTCGGACGGGCAGAACGGCCAGCTCAACCCGCGCGGCATCAACGCCTTCCGCGCATTCCCCGTCTACGGGCGCGTCGTGTGGGGCGCCCGCACCCTCCGGGGCGACGACATGCTGGCCGACGAGTACAAGTACGTCCCGGTCCGCCGCCTGGCCCTCTACATCGAGGAGAGCCTGTTCCAGGGGCTGCAATGGGTCGTGTTCGAACCGAACGACGAGCCGCTGTGGTCGCAGATCCGCCTCAACGTGGGCGCCTTCATGCAGACGCTCTTCCGCCAGGGCGCCTTCCAGGGCCGCTCCCCGCGCGAGGCCTACTTCGTCCGCTGCGACCGCACGACCACGACGCAGAATGACATCGACCGCGGTGTCGTCAACATCCTCGTCGGGTTCGCCCCGCTGAAGCCGGCGGAATTCGTCGTGCTCCAGCTCCAGCAGATCGCCGGCCAGCTCGCCACCTGATCCGGCCCGCCTCCTCTCCCTTCAGTCCCCTACTCCCATGGCAGTTCACCGCGCAGAGCGCTTCGATCCGTACAAGAACTTCAAGTTCCTCGTGAAGTGGGATGGCCAGACCGTCGCCGGGGTCAGCAAGGTCAGCGGCCTCAAACGAACCACCGAAGTCGTCGAACACCGCGTCGGCGGAGACCCCTCGACGGTGCGGAAGTCCCCCGGCCAGACGAAGTACGAGCCGATCACGCTCGAACGCGGCATCACCCACGACGTCGCCTTCGAGCAGTGGGCCAACAAGGTCTGGAACTACGGCTCGGGGGTGGGCAGCGAGGTATCCCTCGCCAACTTCCGCAAGGACATCACCATCGAGCTGCTGAACGAGGCCGGGCAGGTCGCCGTCATCTACAACGTGTTCAACTGCTGGCCCGCCGAGTACGAGGCGCTGCCGGAGCTGGACGCGAGCGCCAACGCCGTCGCCATCCAGATGCTCAAGCTGGAGAACGAGGGCTGGGAGCGTGATACGGACCACACGCCCCCCGAGGAGCCCGAGTTCACGGACCCGGAGGCGTAGCCCTCGCTGACGATGACCCGCTCCTCCCCCTCCGAGCCCCTGAGCGACGAAGGGCTGCTGGCGGCGTGGGAAGCAGGGAGCGGCCTCCCGCTCCCCCTCCGTCCTATCCCCCTCCTCGCCGCTGCCGACCCCGGCGCCGACCCCGACGCACTCGCGGCGCAGGCGCTGGGGGCGTGCAACGCGCGCCTGCTCCTCCTCAGGAAGCAGCTGTTCGGCCCTCGCTTCGAAGCGGTCGCTACCTGCCCCGCCTGCGGGGAGGCCCTGCAACTCTCCCTGACGGCGGAGGCGCTCGGGGCGCCCGCGCCCGACGAATCCCCGCCCGCCCCCGCGGGCGTCACGGTGGACCGGGACGGCTACACGCTCCGACTCCGTCCGGTGACCCCGCTCGACCTCGCGGTCGCCGAACCCCTGCGCGACCCGACAGCGAGGCGCGCCTGCCTGCTGGACCGGTGCCTCCTCGCCGCCGACCACGACGGTGAGCCGGTCGCGGCCCGCGACCTTCCGGACGCGGTGCAGGAGGCCGCCGGGCGCGCCCTCGCGCAGGCAGACCCGCTGGCCGTCTTCGGGCTCGACGTCGCCTGTGCGGCGTGCGACCACGAGTGGACCGCGCCGCTCGACCTCGCGGCCTTCCTCTGGGCCGACCTCGATCGGTGGGCGAGGCGACTGATGCGGGACGTCCACGCCCTCGCCCGCGCTTACGGATGGACGGAGGCGGCCGTCCTCGCACTCCCCCCCCGGCGACGATGCCACTACCTCCACCTCGCCTACGGATGAGCGACCTTCTCGCCCAGCTGGCCCGCCGCACCGAGGCTTCCGAGCCCGCGCTCCGCCCCCGCCCCCTGACCCGGTTCGAGGACGAGGAAGGCAGCGCCGATCCGGTCGGGGTATCGCCCGTAGCGCCCGCCTCCGTTCCGGTCGAGGTCGCTCTTCTCCCCGAGGAGCCCGTCGAAACCGCGCCGCCGCACGAGGGAAACGAGAGGCCTCGAACGCGCACGACCCCGCCGCAGTCCTACCCCGAACTCCGCCACGAGGCGAGCCCCGAAGCGCCCACCCCGCCCCGCCCATCGCGGGGCGAACCCATCCCGCTGGCTGCTCCACGCCCCCTCGACCTCGTGCCCCGGCCGTTCCGGCGCCCGTCGCCGGCGCAGGAACCCGTGGCAGCCGAAGAAGCCCCGCCCAGCACGCAGCCCCAAGCCGACGACGCACCTGCCCCCTCGGCATCCCGGTCCAGGGTGAGGCGTCTCGCCCCGTCCGTACCGGAGCCCGCCGCTGCGCCCCCGTCCGCAGAGCAGCCGACGCGAACCCCTGCTCCTCCTCCCGGCACGCCGCCTCGCGCGGATCCGACTCCTTCCGCGTCCCCCGTCGTGGCACGCCCGGAACCGACGGAACGGCTCCAGCCGTCGCTTCAGCCGGCCCTCCACCGCCCGAGCGCGGCCCCACCCCTCTTCGCACTTGCCCCGCCGGAAGCCGAGACCGCAGGTCTCGCGCCCCGACTCGAACGGCCCGCCTCTCCTGCGGAATCCCCTTCGGCCATCGTGCCTTCCTCCCCCAAACCGCTGCGTTCACCTCCCGAGAAGGGGCCGGGAGATGGCCCGAGGCCGGTTGACGCCCGCACGGAACCGCCGGCGGTCGGGGAGCCCATCGAACCCGTCGTCCACGTCACCATTGGGCGGGTCGAGGTGCGCGCCCAGGGCGGAGGCCGCCCGGCCCCACCCTCCCGTTCGCACCCGGCGCTCTCGCTGGACGAGTACCTCCGCCGCCGCACCGAGGGCTCCGCATGAACACCGCCCTCCACATCGCCGCGGTCACGACGACGCTCTGGAACCTGCTCGACCGGGCCCTCCACGACCCCGTGTTCGAGGCCCTCTCCGGCATCGCCGGCGCCACGGTCACGACGCAGCCGCCTGACCTAGCCCGCTCGGACGAGTCGAACCAGGTCAACCTCTTCCTCTACGAGGTTCGCCTCAACAGCGCCGTGCGGAACGAGGCCGCCGCCTCGGTGCGCGCCAGCGGCGGCCGGGGGCGCCCGCCCCTCGGCCTCGACCTCTTCTACCTCCTCACCGCCTACGGCGAAGGCAACGAGGACCGCCAGGCCCACCGCCTCCTCGGCCGCGCCATGCAGGCCCTCCACGACCACGCCGTCCTGGGCCGGAATGAGATCGAGGCGGCCTTCGCCGAGACGACGCTCCACGAACAGCTGGAGCGGATCCGCGTCACCCCCGCCTCGCTCAGCCTCGACGAGCAGTCCAAGCTGTGGTCGGCGTTCCAGACGGAGTACCGCATCTCGACGGCGTACCAGGTCTCGGTCGTGCTGATCGAGAGCCGGCAGGCGACGGAGGCCGCCCTCCCCGTCCTCGCCCCCGTCCTGGGTGTGCAGCCCTCGCTGGCCCCCCCGTTCCCGACCCTCCGCCGGATCGTCCTGCCGAATGACCAGCCCGCGGCCCGGCTGGGCGAGACGATCCACCTCGAAGGATTCAGCCTCACCGGCGCCACCGTGCGAGTCCGGTTCACGTCGCCCCGCCTCGCGGCCCCGCTCGAGCTGCCCCCCACCGCCGAGACGCCGACACGACTGACGGTCGTACTCCCGAACGACGCGTCGGCCCAGACCACCTGGGCGGCGGGCGTCTACGAGGTCGAGGTCGTCGTCACCGACGGCGGCGGCGAGGATCGCTCGACGGGCGCGCTCCCGATGGCCCTCGCCCCCACCCTCACCGCGGTGGCCCCCAACCCCGCCCCCCCCGACGGCAATGGCGATGTGGACCTCACGCTGACTGTCCGCCCCCACATCCGACCGGCCCAGCGGGTGGCGGTTCTGGTGGGGAACCGGATGCTCAACCCCGCCCCGCTCAACGCGCCCTCCGCCACGATCGACGTGCACGTGCCTGACGTCGTGAGCGGACAGCACCGCCTCCGCGTCCGCGTGGACGGCGTGGACAGTCTCGTGGTGGACTACGCCGCCGATCCGCCCGCCTTCGATCCGTCCCAGACGGTCATCGTCCCGTGATCCCGCGCCCCGATAGCCTCCGCTGGGCCGACTGGAACGCGGGCCATCTGAACGCCGCGCTCCGGTGGCTCCAGACTCGCCTCGACGGGCTCGCCCTCCTGGGGCTGGACGCCCCGCCCGGTGCGCTCGCCGAGCTCCCCGAGGTGCGGGAGGCCGCACGCGCGCTGGACGAATACACGGCCGCTTCGGAGGCCCCGCCCGCCCTCGACTTCGTGTCGAGCGCCTTTGGCCTGGGTTCGTTCGAACGGGACGTGCTCTTGCTTACGGCGGCGGCGGAGCTCGACCCCGACCTGGGGTTCCGCTGCGGACGAGCGCTCGGCACCGACCGGGCCCACCCACCGACGTTCGCTCTTGCCCTTGCCCTGTTCGACGCGCCGGCCTGGGAGGCTCTCGCTCCGACGCGCCCGCTTCGGTACTGGCACCTCGTTCACGTCACCCAAGCGGCCGAGCAGCCGCTCATCCACGCCGCCCTCCGGGCCGACGAGCGCCTCGTCCATTACCTCAAGGGCCTCGACGACCTCGACACGGCCCTCCTCCCGCTCGTCCACCCCCTCGGCATCGTCGCCGAAGAGGTACCCGCGGACGACCGCATCGACCAGGCGGTGCGCGCGCTTCAGGGCAACCCGGGCCGCCCTCCCATCCTCGTCTGCCTGGGAGCGAACGCGGCGAGCAAGCGGCTTCTCGCCGCCGGCGTCGCGGCCCGCCTCGGCGTGCGGCTCTACGTGCTCGACGTGCGGGACCGGCCCGCCTCGGCGGAGGAGCAGGACACCTTCGTCCGCCGCTGGAACCGCGAGGCGGCCCTCCTCCGCGTCGGCCTCTTCGTCGATGCGAGCGAGGGCGAGCCCGACCCGGCCGAGGGCGGCGCCCACCGCTTCGGCCGCTTCCTCGACGGCCTCCACGGCCTCGTCGTGCTCGCGACGCCGGACGTCCGGACGAGCACGACCCGGCCCCTGCTCCGCCTCGACGTCGGCGCGCCGACGGTAGCCGAACGGGCGGCCGCCTGGGCGCGCGCCCTCGGGCCGGATGCCGGCTCCACCCCCGACCGCCTCGCCGTGCAGTTCGAGCTCGACCTCCCCGCCATCGCCGCCCTCGCGGCGACGACGCTCGCGGCGACGACGCTAGCGGGGCGCCCATCCGGTAAGGGCGACGCCGGGCAGGGGTGCCACCCAGCACACGAGGCGCTGTGGGATGCCTGCCGCCTCGCCACCCGACCTCGCCTCGACACCCTCGCCCGGCGCATCGAGCCGCGCGCCTCCTGGTCCGATCTCGTGCT
Source organism: uncultured Rhodothermales bacterium (assembly GCA_964580105.1). Lineage (GTDB taxonomy): Bacteria > Bacteroidota > Rhodothermia > Rhodothermales > Rubricoccaceae > CAZOJJ01. The sequence continues at coordinate 13,753 of CAZOJJ010000021.1, forward strand.
CCCCGAGGCGCAGACGGCCCTCCTCCGGCGCATCGTCGACGCCGTCGAGCAACGCGGGCGCGTCCTGGGCGACTGGGGCTTCGAAGCACGCCACAGCCGCGGGCTCGGACTCAGCGTGCTCTTCGCCGGCGAGAGCGGCACGGGCAAGACGATGGCCGCCGAGGTCCTCGCCGACACCCTCCGCCTCGACCTCTACCGCATCGACCTCTCGACCGTCGTCAGCAAATACATCGGCGAAACGGAGAAGAACCTGCGCCGCCTCTTCGACGCGGCCGAAGGCGGCGGCACCCTCCTCTTCTTCGACGAGGCGGACGCCCTCTTCGGCAAGCGGAGCGAGGTCAAGGACAGCCACGACCGCTACGCCAACATCGAGGTCAACTACCTGCTCCAGCGCATCGAGACCTTCCGGGGGCTCGCCGTCCTCGCCACGAACCGCCGCAACGCCCTCGACGACGCCTTCCTGCGACGGCTCCGCTACGTCGTCACCTTCCCCTTCCCAGGCCGGGACGAGCGTCGGCTCCTGTGGGCCCGCGCGTTCCCACCCGGCACCCCTACTCTCGGCCTCGACGTGGACTGGCTCGCCCGCTTCACGCTCTCGGGCGGTGTCATCCACACCATCGCCCTCAACGCTGCCTTCGCCGCCGCCGCCGCCGGCCAGCCCGTCACGATGCCCGTCGTGCTGGAGGCCGTCCGCATCGAGCTCGACAAGCGCGAGCAGCCGGTCAGCGAATCCCTCCTGCGCGGCCCGGCGACGAACGGGCACGCCCCGGCCCTCTCCGTCTCGCCATGACGGTCCGCCTCCACATCGACACCCTCGTGCTGGAGGGGCTGCCCCTGACGCCGGCCGACCGGATGGTGGTGCATCGCGCGACCGAGGCCGAGCTGGCCCGCCTGCTGGCCGAGCACCCCCGGACCCCGGCAACCTCCCTCGCTCGCCCCACGTGCTCGGGCGCCCCTCTCCTCCTCCCGCCCGGTCACGCACCCGCCGAGTTGGGTCGCCGGATCGCCCGTTCCATCGTCGCCGGGCTGCCCCTATGAACCGCGTGTTCGCCCCTGCTCCCACGCCGGACACCGCCCCTCAGGCCCCGGCCCGGACGATCCCCGTGGGGCCCGCCGCCGATCGGGCCGAGCGAGACGCCGAGCGGGCATCCACCTGGATCACCCACGCGCTCGCTTCGCCGCCTCCGCTCGCCCCCGATGCGGCCGGCCGCCGCTCGGAACCGATGCAGCGGATGCCGACCACGGACCTGCCTCACACGGCCGGGCGCCCCCTCAGTCCGCCGGTGGCGGCCCGGTTCGGCGAACGGTTCGGTACCGACTTCAGCCGTGTTCGCATCCACGCCGACGGCCCCGCGACCCGCGCTGCCGCCGCCCTCCACGCCGACGCCTTCACGCTCGGCTCCGACGTGTACGTCGCCGCCGACCGCTTCCGGCCGGAGAGCGAGGCGGGCGTGGGGCTGCTCGCGCACGAACTGGCGCACGTGGCACAGCAGCAGGGCGTACCCGCCGAGCAACGCATCATCCGGCCGCGTCGCCGCCCCGACGCCCCCGCCCGCGAAGGCGACCGTCGGGATCGCCTCACCCCGGACCCGGCTCTCGTCGAGTCGGCGGCGGGCGGCGTTCTCGCCGTCGTCCGTACCGGCGGAAGCACGAGCCACATCCGCGACCTCCTCGCCCGCCTCGACCCGCTCCTGCGCGAGGCGGTCGTTCGCCGCGTCCAACCCCTCCTGTCCCCGGCCGAACACGCGCAGGTCGCCGAGGCCGCCCGTGCCGCGGCCGAGGCCGCCGCGGCCGGCTCCGAACCGCGAACTCCGTCCGAGGAGGAGGACGCGGAAGCCCCGTCCGAGGAGGGGGCCCGCCCACGACCATCCGCCGATCGGCCTCGGCGCGACCTTCGGCAACGTGCCACGAGCCCGGAGGCTGCCGCCGGGTCCGCGTCCGAGGCGGCGGACGCGGCGCGGGACCTGCCGGAAGCATCGGCCGAAGCCGTAGCCGCCCGGGTGGACGCGCTGTTCGACGCGGTCCTGGCCCGGCAGGAGGAAGCGAGCCGCCCGGAGGGGGAACCGACGGAGAAGCCCTCCGACGACGGATCGCCGTCCCCTGACGCCTCGTCGGAAGGAGCATCCCAGGACGAGGGCGAGGCCGCCGACCCGTCGCTGCGGGTGGGCGCACAGGAGTCCGAGGCGGCACCGGAGGACGGCTACGACGCCGAGGCCGCCCGCGCCGAAACGGCCCTGATCGCGGACGAGATCGAGCAGGCCGGGCAGGACGCCCAGCGGCAGGTCCGGCGCGCGGCGAGCGGGGCTCGCAGCCGGCTTACGGCGCGGGCCGAGGCGGCGCGGAGCACCGTGCGGGCTCAGGCCGAGAGCGCTTCTTCCCAGCTCGCCATGGCCTTCTCGACGCAGGAGCAGACCGTCCAGAGGAGCCTGGGAGAAGCCGAGCGCACCCTCTCCGAGGACTACCGGACCTGCCGCGAAGCCGTCGTCAACCGGGCCGACGCCGCCCGCCAGCACGCCCGCTCCGAGTTCCGCACCCACACCCCCCGCACCCGCCGCGTCGTCCGCGACGCCGTCGGCGCGGCGCGCACGTTCCAGAGCCAGATGCGGATGCGCGGCCGGACGCGCAACCGGTCCTACGCCGACCGGGCGCGCCGAAGCGGCCGCGCCTACGCCCGGCGCTTCCCCCGGACGAGCCGGGGCTACGCCCAGGCGAACGCCGCCGAGCAAACGGCCGCGGCCACCGCCGTCGAGATCGAGAACCGCGAGCAGGACCTCCTCGAATCCATCGACGAGATCACGGAGAGCCTTCCGGACGAGATCCAGGAGCAGGGCGGCGAGGCCGTCAGCCAGATCAACAGCGAGGGCCTGCCGGGGCTGATCGCAAGCATCGACCGGCAGGAACAGGCCGTCCTCCGCGCGCTCGAAACCCAGTACGAGCGCGCCCAGGTCTCGCTCGAACGCCTCCGGTACGCCATCGGCGCGGAGCTCAGCGGGATGCGCGAGCGAGCTCTGCATCGCCTCCGGGCGAACGCCGACCGCGCGATGGGCGAGATCGAGGGCGGGCTGGCGGCGGCCCTCGACCAGATCGGTACGGCGGAAGCCCGGGCCCTCCGCCCCCTCCGCACGCACGCACGCGACGGGGCCGCGCTCCTTCGCGAGGCCACCGAGCCGGACGTCGAGGCCGCCCGGGCCACGGCCGACGAAATCATCGCCTTCCTGAACGAGGGCGCGGAGGAGGGACGAACGACTCTGGGGAGCACGGCGGCCGGCATGGCGCAGGGTTTCGACAAGGCGACGCAGGCCTGCGCCGAGGGGCTGACCGCCCTCGAACAGACGACGGCCGAGAGCCTCGACCGCCTCGACGCCCAGCTGAACGCGAAACGGACGACGCTGACGGAGGGAACGCGCCGGGGCCTCGAAGGCAGCAAGACCGGCTTCGACGACGCGGCCCAGGCCGTCGAGGATCGGGTCACCGACGAGCTCCAGCAGAGCCGCGACGACCTCGACGCCGACCTCCGCGCGAAGATCGCCGAGGTCCGCCCCGAGGTGGACACCGCCATCGACGAGGGGATGGAGAAGAACCAGGAGGCCCTCAACGACCTCCCCGGGGCGATGCGGGAGGCCGCCAGCGATGCCGCCTGGGACTACGACCACGAGATCCTCGCCGCCATCCGGGATGTCGCCGCCCTCGTGGCCGGCGTCATCGTCGGCATCGTGCTGGTGATCGCGCTCGTCGTCCTCGTCATCGTCGGGTTCAAGGTGCTGATCGCCGGGCTGGTGGCGGCCGGGATTTCGCTGGCCGTCGCGAAAGCGATCGCGGTCGTAGTCGGGCTCGGGATGCTCGCCTACGGGGTGTACTCCGCCTACAGCGCCCGCGTCGAGGCCGGGCTCGCCGCCGGTCCCTGGGAGATCGTGCAGGATCTGACCGGCATCTCGGCCATCCGGCAGTCGTTCGAGAACCCGAACCTGTCCCCCTTCGACCGGGGCATGGCCTTCGGCGAGGGAGCCGCCACCCTCGCCGCGTTCGTCGTCCTGCGCGGCCGTCGGGCCCGGCAGATGGACACCCGCATCAACGCCAGGCTGCCCCGTGGAGTGACGAGTCCCCAGCGTGGCGCCCTGCTGCCGAAGGGCGTCCAGGAGCGGTTCGGGTTCGGACCTTCTGCCCCGACCGTCCCGGCCGCCCCCGGAGCCGTCGCCGCCGAAGCGCGCGCGGCGACCTCGCCGCCGTCTGCGCCGGCCCGTCCGGCCTCGGGGCCGTCCACGCCCCCGCCCCCCCCCGGAGCGCCGCGCCCGGCTGCCCCCTCCACCGCACCGCCGAGGCAGGCGGCACCGGCGCCGCCCCGGCCTGCAGCTCACCCCTCGGCTCAACCCACGACACCCTCGGCGCCCACTCGGCCTCAGGCGACATCCCCGACCGCCCCACCTCGGGACCACGTCATCCCCTTCCCGGAGCGCCCCGCTCCCGCCCGCCCGACCCGACCTCAGGGACTGGAGGCGCGAGGATACCGGCCGCGCCCCGGTGAACGGAACGTGGGCCGCGATCAGTGGCGGGCGCAGGACCGCGTGCGGCGCGCCCAGCAAACGGGAGGGCGGCCCGACGAGGGCAACGTGCGCTCCATCTTCCGAGGTCGCCAGGGGCAGCCCCGAGGCGGACCGGAGCCGCCGACCCGGGGCCCGCAGGAAGCGCGGATGCCCGTACCCCAGGAGCGGCCCGTCGCACAGGCCGCCGGGGCCGAGGGCTACACGCCGCGACCGCTCGAAACGCCTACGCCTCCCGGGCGCAGGTTGCAACCCGTGGCGTCGGGCAACAACGCGAGCAACGCGGGCGGCCGGGGGTCGAGGCCTCCCGCCTCGGCGCCGAGCGCGCCTCGCCCGGCCTCGACGGGCGGCGGAGGCTCGAGCCACGGCGGGAGCCCACCCCGTGCACCGCGCAGCGGAGGCGGTGGCCGAGTACCGGGCGGGCCAACCCGGCCGGCTGCGGCATCCCCGCCCGCGGCCGCCTCGCCCCCGACTTCCGCAACCCAGCGCATCCGCCAGCACCTGGGCGGGCGGCTGAACGTCGCCGACGACGTGGTGGACGCCCTCTCCCAGCGCCAGGCAGACGACATCCTGAGTGCGCCCCGGCCGCCGGCGAGCGACCGCCGGGCGCTCGACATCTGGAACTATTTGAACTACCGCGCCCGCATGCAACGGGCCGGGCGCACCCCGCGCTACTCGTATCGGCAGTGGTCGAGGCGGCACGGCCTGCGCCAGCAGCAGCGCCAGGCACGGCGTGCCGGCCAAGCCACGCGGCCGCCGCGCGAGCCCCGCCCACCGCGCGAGCCCGACCTCGTCGACGATCTCGCGGCGGGGCGCACCGAACGCCCCCCTCGCGACCCCTCGGCCGCCGACGTCCGGGCAGCTCGCGACCTCCAGCGCGGGCCGCGAACGGCGGCGGAGGCGGCCGACGAGGCCGCCCATACCCGGACGCTCGACGAAGTGGGCCGCAACAGCGAGGCCCAGCTCTCCAGGGAGGTAGGCACCCACATCGAGCACCCCGAATTCCAGGCCTGGCGGCAGGAACTGCGCGGCAGCCAGGTCCACCATCGCACCGAGTTCGACGGGGTGGACTGGTTGCAACGCGCGTTTCCCGACGGAAGGGCCCGGCCCGACATGGTGGCCGTCAACCCCCGAGCTCGCCGCATCGTCGTCGGGGACGTGGTCGGCAGACCCAATGCCGACCACATGGCCAAGACGTTCGATTACGCGCGCCAGCTCGTCCGCAACCTTCCTGAGGAGTTCCGGGGGTGGCGCGTGGACGTCATGGAGCGATTCTACGGCATCCCACAAGGCGAGGGGCGCAACGGGCCTCGCATCCTCGGCCACGTCCCCAATCCCCGCCAATGAGCACGTTCCCCGGATCCCCCCGCCTCCTCAAAGGCGCCCTCGTCGGCGTGGACCCGAGCTTTCCGGTCCCGACCGTCGTGCTGTTCCAGTACAACCCCCACACGCTCACCCGGTCGGTCAAGCCGCGCGGGCCGCAGGGCGACGGCGGCGGAGTGACCGAGTCGCAGCGCCTCTCCGGCGCCCCCGAGGAGACCATCCAGGTGGAGGTCGAGCTCGATGCGGCCGACGGGCTCGAAACCGGCAACCCCGTCGCGGTCACGATGGGGCTCCACCCCCAGCTGGCGGCGCTGGAGATGCTCGCCTACCCCAAGAGCCTCACCGTCCTCACCAACACCGCGCTGATGGCAGCCGGCGTGATCGAGGTGATTCCGCCCACGGCGCCCATCACGCTGTTCGTGTGGGGGCCGCAGCGCATCCTGCCCGTACGCCTGGCCGAGTTCACGATCACCGAAGAGGCCTTCGACCCGCTCCTCAACCCCATCCGGGCACGGGCGGCGCTCAACCTCCGCGTGCTCTCCTACAACGACCTCGCGCTGACCCATCCCGGCTACCCGCTCTTCCTGGCCCACCAGGTCATCAAAGAGACGATGGCCGCCGTCAGTACGGTGCAGGACGTGGCGGCCCTCGCAGGCCAGGCCATCCCCTTCCTCTGATCCCATGTTCGAGCCGACCAGCCGGTACCACGCCCTCCCCACGGCGCTCCACACCGAGGCCGACGGCCGCACCGTCGCCTACGTCCGCCGCCGCTTCCTCCCCGCCGCCGACGCGCTGACGGCGATCGGCCAGATCGAGGTGCAGCAGGGCGACCGCCTCGACCTCCTCGCGCACCGTGCCTTCGGCGACGCCGAGGCCGCCTGGCGCCTCGCCGACGCCAACGACGCGCTCTACCCACCCGACCTCCTCGAACCCGGCCGGCGGCTCCGCCTCGCCATGCCGCTCTCCTGACTGCCTCGCCATGCTCGGCGGCACCTACCTCTCCCTCGCCCTCGGCCCGACGGCCCCCCTGCCGGCCCCGCCCGCGCTCGCCCAGAACCTGGAGAGCGTGAAGGTGACGCACAACGACGAGGGGCGGTCGGGCTTCCAGCTCACCTTCCGCGCCGGGCGCGCCGGCCCGTCGGACTTCCTGGACGACCCCATCGCCAGCCACCCCCTGCTCCGGCCGTTCAACCGCGTCATCCTGACGGCCGTCGTCGGCCCGATGCCGCACGTGCTGATGGACGGGGTCATCACGAACCATCAGTTTGCACCGGGCGAGGCCCCCGGGTCCACCACGTTCACCGTGACGGGCGAGGACGTGAGCGTGATGATGGACCTCAAGGAGGAGATCCGCGAGCACCCGGCCCAGCCCGAGCCCGTCATCGCGGCGCTGCTCACGGCGCGCTACGCGCGGTACGGCCTCGTCCCAATGGTGCTGCCGCCGGCGACGATGGAGATGCCGCTGCCAACCGAGCGCACGCCCGTCCAGCACGCGACCGACCTCGGCTTCATCAACCAGATGGCCCAGCGGTTCGGGCACGTGTTCTACATCGACCCCGGGCCCCTCCCGGGGATGAACGTCGCCTACTGGGGGCCACCCATACGAGCCGGCGTGCCTCAGCGGGCGCTCTCGGTAGGGATGGGCCCGGCGACCAACGTGGCCTCCGTCAACGTCCAGTACAACGCCCTCTCGGCGACGACGGTGCAGGGCACGGTGCAGGACCGCACGCTGGGCGTCGAGCTCCCCGTCGTCACGTTCGCACCGCTGCGCTCCCCGCTCTCCCTCCTACCCGCCCACCTCGCCGACGTCCCCAACGTCAAAGTGAAGCAACTCACCGAGTCGCAGGGGCTCAGCGTGCTGCAGGCCTACGCCAAGGCGCAGGGCATCACGGACGCCTCGGCCGACGGGGTCGTGACCGTCAGCGGCGAGCTCGACACGGCCCGCTACGGCGCCGTGCTGAAGCCGCGCGCCCTCGTCGGGCTGCGCGGCGCCGGCTTCACGCACGACGGCCTCTACTACGTCAAGAGCGTCACGCACACCCTTTCGGCCGGGCGCTACACGCAAAGCTTCCAGCTCACCCGCGAGGGCACGGGCTCCCTCACGCCCGTCGTCATCCCTTAGCTCTCCGTCTCATGCCTTCCGGCCCGTTCTACGGCAAGTACCGCGGCACCGTCGCAAACAACATCGACCCCCAGCAGATGGGGCGCATTCAGGTGAAGGTGCCCGCCGTCCTGGGCGACGGCCAGCTGAGCTGGGCGATGCCCTGCGCGCCGTATGCCGGGCCGGGCGTGGGCTTCTTCGCCATCCCACCGCGCGACGCCAAGGTGTGGGTCGAGTTCGAGGGGGGCGACCCGGACTATCCCATCTGGGTGGGCGGCTTCTGGGGGCTCGGGGAGGCTCCCGCCCTCCCGGCCATTGCCGAGATGAAGGTGCTCAAGACCGACACCGCCACGATCACCGTCAGCGACCTCCCCGGCGTGGGCGGGGTGACCATCGAACTCACCTCCGGCGCCAAGCTCGCCGTCACGCCGCTGGGCATCACCATCGACACCGGGACGGGCGCCTCCATCAACATGATGGGGCCGCAGACCTCCGTCAACGGCGGCGCCCTCGACGTCATCTAGCCCCACCCGCCATGGCTACCGGCCCCCTCCTCCACCTCGGCGCGACGGTCACCTGCCCCCACGGTGGGCAGGCTACGCCCGTCCCGAGCAACACGCGCGTGCTCGTCGGCGGCCAGCCCGTGACCGTCGTCAGCGACACGTACACCGTGGCCGGGTGCCCCTTCACGATCCCCGGCTCGCCGCCCAAGCCGCAGCCCTGCGTGACCGTGCAGTGGGCCGTGCCCGCCTCGCGCGTGCTCGTGGGAGGGCTGCCCGCGCTGCTCCAGACGAGCGCGGGGCTGTGCAAGAGCGCCGAGCAGATCCCCCAGGGCGCCCCCATCGTCTCCGCCACCCAGCCCCGCGTACTGGGCACCTGACCCCCTCACCATGCACATCGACCATCCGTTCCACATCGGGAGCAGCCGTCGGACGGCGACGACCTCCGAGGCCGCTCACCTCCGCGACCTCATCGAGCAGGTGCTCTTCACGAACCCCGGTGAGCGCGTCAACCGCCCCGAGTTCGGTAGCGGGCTCTCGCAGCTCGTCTTTGCCGGCAACGGCGACGAGCTGGCCACGGCGGCGCAGTTCCTCGTCCAGGGCGCGCTCCAGCAGCACCTCGGCGACCGCCTCCAGATCGAAGCGGTCGGCGTGCATACCGAGGAAAGCACCCTGACCGTCACCGTGACCTACCGGGTGCGGACGACGGGCGAACGGATTACCGACCCGTTTTCCCGACCGCTATGAACGCCCCACTCACCGGCCAGGCCCGAGCGGATCGGCTCCGCGCCGTCCGCGGCCACGGCACGCGAAACGGGCTCGCGTACGCCGAGCTCCTCGACCGCGCCCTGATCGGGACGGCGGCCGAGGGGTGGCGGCAGCGCGTGCTCCGCGTCCACGCCGTCAAGCCGCTCGACCGGGCGCTCCGCGCCGAGCACGTGCGCCTGGCGGGGGGCGTCCGGATCACCCCCGTCGAGGTGGCCTGGGCCTTCCCCGCGTCGTTCTTCGCGCCCCCGCCTCCCCTCACGCCCGCCGAGCAGAACGACCTCCAGACCGCGCTCCCGGATCCGGCCGGCCGCGCCGTGCTCGAGGCGCTCGCGGCCGAGTTGGACGACCCGTCCGGGGTGCTCTTCGTCGGGACGAGCTCGGCCGGCGACTTCTCGCCCTACACGCTCGTCCTGGCATCGCCTTCCGCGGCGGACTTCGACCCTCTCCTCGCCACCCTCCGCATCGACTTCAAGGTCGAGTGCCCCACGCCGTTCGACTGCGCTCCGGACGAGCCCGAGCCCGAGGAGGCCCTCCCTGCCCCGCGCATCGACTACCTCGCGAAGGACTACGCCAGCTTCCGGCGCCTCATGCTCGACCGGCTCGCGCTGACGATGCCCGACTGGACCGAGCGCAGCGCGGCCGACGTGGGGGTGGCCCTCGTCGAGGTCATGGCCTATGCCGCCGACGAGCTCAGCTACTACCAGGACGCCGTGGCGACCGAGGCCTACCTCGGCACGGCCCGCCGCCGCGTCTCCGTCCGGCGCCACGCCCGCCTCCTCGGCTACCCGATGCACGACGGCGCCAACGCCCGCACGTGGGTCCGCGTCCGTGTCAACGCCGACCTCACGCTGCCAGCGGGCACGATGCTGCTGACGCGCGTGGAGGGTGCCTCTTCCGTCCTCGCCCCGGGGAGCCGCGCGCTCTCGGACGCCCTCGTGCAGCGCCCCGTCGTCTTCGAGACGATGCACGAGGCGGACCTCTTCGCCGCGCACGACCGGCTTCCGTTCTACACCTGGGGCCATCCCGAAGCGGTGCTCCCGGCCGGGGCCACCGAAGCCACGCTCGACGGCCACATCGGCACGCTCGAACCGGGCGACGTGCTCCTGCTGGCCGAGGTGCGCAGCCCGGTCACCGGCAGCCGCGCCGACGCCGACCCGAACCGGCGCCACGTCGTCCGCCTGACCCGGGTCGAGCTGGACGAGGACCCCCTCGGCGGTCGGTTCGACGAGCCGCCCACCGACGCCGCCCGCCCCGTCACGCGCATCGCCTGGGACGAGGCCGACGCGCTCCCCTTCGACCTGTGCCTCGCCACCCTCGACGCCGCCGATACCAACGGGACGCACTTCTGCGACGAGGATGCCGACGCCGAAAGCGGCCTGTCCGGCCGGCCCGCCGGCCTCGCGTTTGGCAACCTCGTCCTCGCCGACCACGGCCAGACGGTGCGGGGCGAGACGCTCCCGCCGGTCCCGAGCCGCGGCCGGTTCCGCCCCTCGCTCTCCCGCCGCGACCTCACCTTTGCCGCCCCCTACCTCCACACCGAGGCGCGCACCCGCCCCGCCTCGGACGTGCTCGCCACGGGGCCGGGCGAGGCCCTCCCCGTCCTCTGGCTCTACGAGACGCCCGGCGACGAAGCGACCCGGTGGTCGCCCCGCCGGGACCTCCTCGCCAGCGACCGCTTCGCCCGCGCGTTCGTCGTCGAGACGGAGAACGACGGCACGGCGCGTCTCCGGTTCGGCGACGACACGCACGGACGCGCCCCCCTCGAAGGCCTCGCGTTCGCGACGGTCTACCGCACCGGCTCGGGCCCGGCCGGCAACATCGGTGCGCAGGCCCTCGGACACATCGTGACGGCCGATAGCGGCATCCTTGGCGCGACGAACCCCGTCCCGGCGCGAGGCGGCGCAGCGCCCGAGCCGCTGGAGCGCGTCCGGATGCGCGCACCGCAGGCGTTCCGCACCCAGCGCCGCGCGGTCACCCCGGCCGACTACGCGCTCGCAGCCGAGGCGCACCCCGACGTGCAGAAGGCGGTCGCCACGCTCCGATGGACCGGCGCCTGGACGACCGTCTTCCTCACCGTGGACCGCGCCGGCGGGCGGCCCATCGACGCCGACTTCGAGGCCGAGCTCCGGCGCTACCTCGACCCCGTCCGCATGGCGGGTCAGGACCTGGAAATCGAAGGCCCGCGCTTCGTCCCGCTCGACCTCGCCATGACCGTCTGCGTCGCGCCCGGCTACCATCCCGAAGACGTGCTGGCACGGCTCCAGACGGTGTTCACGGCGCGCACCCGGCCCGATGGGCAGCCGGGCTTCTTTCACCCCGACGCCTTCACGTTCGGCCAGCCCCTCTACCTCTCCTCCGTCGTGGCCGCCGCGATGCGGGTGCCCGGCGTCCGCTACGTGGACCTCGACCCGACGCCGCCCAAGCGGAACCGCTTCCAGCGCTGGAGCCGCGCCGACGAGGGCGCCTTCGACCTCGGGCGGATCGAGGTCGGGCGGCTGGAGATCGTCCGCCTCGACAACGACCCCAACGCCCCCGAGAACGGCACCCTCACCTTCTTCATGGAGGGCTCGGCATGATGCTCCCACCTGCCTCGTCCGGCTGCACGCGCCCCGATCTCGGCCCGCACCCACCGGAGAATCCGCCGGGCCTATCGGCCATCGCCTATCGCTTCAGCCACTACGCCACGTTCCTGCGGCGGATGCTCGCCCGCCTCCCCGAGGTGGACGTGGTGGCCGAGGACGGCACCGCCTCCCGCCCCCTCTCCTGCCTCACCGCCCGCGACACCGACGACCCCACCATCGCCCTGCTCGATGCCTGGGCCGTCGTTGCGGACGTGCTCACGTTCTACCAGGAGCGCATCGCCAACGAGGGGTACCTGCGGACGGCCACCGAGCGGCGGTCCATCCTGGAGCTGGCACGGGCCATCGGGTACGAGCTCCGGCCGGGCGTCTCCGCCAGCACCGTCCTCACGTTCACCATGGACGACGGCCCGCAGAGCCCCACGGAGGTGCTCGTTCCGGCGGGGACGGCGGTCAAGAGCATCCCGGCCGGCGGCGGCCTCCCGCAGACGTTCGAAACCGGCGCCGACTTCCGCGCCCACCGGGCCTGGAACCGGCTCGAACCGCGCAAGACGCGGGCCCAGGACCTCTACCTAGACAGCGACGTGCGCTACGTGGACGGCCTGAATCCCGGCGTCGAACCCCACGACTGGGTGCTCGTCGTGCGCGCTGCGAACCCGGACGACCCCCACGCCTTCGCCACGGCGCACCCCCGGCGGGTGCTGGCCGTGACGCCCGAGCCGGAGCACCACCGGACGCGTCTCGACATCGACGTAGCGCCGGCTCCCCGACCGCTCCACCTCTTCCTCGCGCCGCTCACGGTCCCGCTGGCGCAGTGGACGCCGTCTCCCCTTACGAAAACGGTCGTCCAGAGCCAGGTCACGAGCAAGGCCTGGCGGCAGGCCGACCTCGGCGCGTTCCTCCGCGTGCAGCGCTGGTCGCCGCACCACCTCGCGCGCCACGTCAACCACCTCAAGCAGGTCAAGCTCCGGCCGCCGCCGCCGAAGTCCGTCCCGCCTCAGGAGCCACTCCCATACACCGCCGGGCTCTATCGCTTCACAGCGAAGCTCGGCGCCTTCGGCCACAACGCCCCGCGCTACGGCGACCTCCCCGATCCCCCAAAGACCGCCCATACCAACTGGGACGCCCACGCCAACGGGCTCTCGATCACCCGGGGTTCGACCTCCTCGACGCCCTACGCCACCCGCTCGGGATTCGGCATGGACTTCTACGCCGAGCGCACCGTCAAAGGCGTGACCCAGGGTAGCTGGGTGCTGCTGGACGATGGGACGGGCGCCCCCCGCGCCGTGCAGGTCCGCGCCGTCAAGGACCAGTCGCTGGCGGAGTTCACGGTGACCGGGAAGGCCACGGGCTTCGACGTGCAGAACCCGAACGGCACCCAGCCCGGCGACCTGTCGAGCTTTCGGATGCGGAGCACGACCATCCTGGCCGCCAGCGAGCCGCTCCCCCTCGTCGAGCTGCCCATCGAGGAGAACCTCGGCGCCGGGACGGCCGAGGCGGACCAGCTCACGCTGAACGAGCTCGTCCTCGGCCTGGAGATCGGCCAGCCCGTCGTGCTCACGGGCGAGCGCGCCGACCTCCCCGGCGTGACGGCCTCGGAGGTGCTCGTTCTGGAGGACGTGTTCCACACCGACGGTCTCACGACGCTCCGGTTCACGACCCCCATCGCCCACCCGTACGTCCGCCAGACGGTCATCCTCAACGCGAACGCCGTGGCCGCCACGCACGGCGAGACCGTCGCCGACGAGGTGCTCGGCAGCGGCGACGCGACGCAGCCCTTCCAGACGTTTACACTGAACCGGCCCCCACTCACGCACGTCCCCGCCGAAACGGCGAGCGGCGCGGCGGCCGATCTCACCGTGCGCGTCGACGGCGTGGCGTGGACGCAGACGGACCGCCTCTACGGCCACGGCCCGGACGACCGCGTCTTCGTCGTTCGCCACGAGGACGACGGCACCGTCCGCATCGTCGCCGGCGACGGCGTCGAGGGGGCCCGGCTGCCGACCGGAGCCGAGAACGTCCGTGCCCGCTACCGCACCGGCCTCGGGCTCGGCGGGCACGTCGCCGCCGAGAGCCTGCCCCTCCTCGCCACGCGCCCGCCGGGCATCCGGCAGGTCACCAACCCCCTCGCCGCCACCGGCGCGGCCAACCCCGAGGGCCTCGACGACGCCCGTTCCAACGCCCCCCGAACCGTCCTCACCCTCGACCGCGTCGTCTCCCTCCGCGACGTGGAGCACTTCGCCCGGAGCTTCGCGGGCATCGGGAAGGCGCGGGTCGACCGGCTCTGGAACGGCGGCGGCTTCTCCGTCCGCCTCACCGTGGCCGACGAGGAAGGGCAACCGTTCCCGCCCAACGCCGACACCGTCCGCGCCCTTCGAGGCGCGCTCGACCGGGCGCGCGTGCCCGGCCCGGCCATCGAGATCCGCGGCTTCGTGCCGCTCTTCTTCGACGTCCACGCACGGCTCTGCACCGCCCCCCGCCACGAACCGGCCGTCGTGATCGAGGCGGCCCGCCTCACCCTCGAGCGCGCCTTCGCCTTCCGAGAGCGAGCCTTCGGCCAACCGGTCTCCGCTGCCGAAGTGATGACGCAGCTTCAGGGCGTCGAGGGCGTCGTGGCGGTGGACCTCGACCGCCTCTACCGTACCGACGACCCCGCCGGCCCGAGCCAGACGCGCCCCGCTTCGGTCCTTCCCGCCGCGCTCCCGCGCTGGGACGGCACGGCGACGCGGGACGGGGAGCTTCTCCTCGTCAACCCCGCCGGCCTCGTGCTCACGGCGGAGCCCCTCACCCCAACCGCGTCATGACCACGCCCCCACGCGAACGCCTCTACGGGCTGCTCCCGGCCCTCTACCGCATCCGCGATGCGGAAGAGGGGCAGCAGGCCCTTCGCGCCTTCCTCGCCCTCGTCGAGCACGAGGTCAACGCCATCCGCGGGGACATCGAAGGGCTCTACGAGAACTGGTTCATCGAAACGTGCCAGGAGTGGGTGGTGCCCTACCTGGGCGACCTGCTGGGCGTCCCGCTCCTCCGCCCCGTCGAGGCCGAAGGCTACAGCGCCCGCGCCTACGTGGCGAACACCCTCGCGGCGCGCCGGGCCAAGGGCACCCTCGCCCTTCTGGAGCAGCTCGCCCGCGACGTGACCGGCCACCCGGCCCGCGCCGCCGAGTTCTTCCGACGGCTCATCACGGCGCCGAACCTCAACCACCTCCGCCCCGGCGCCACGACGACCCCGGACCTGCGCCGGACCGACGCACTCGACCTCCTCGGCACCCCGTTCGACATGGCCTACCGGACACCCGAGGTGCGGCGCATCGAGCCCGAGCGGGGCCGGTTCAACGTGCCGAACGTGGGCCTCTACCTGTGGCCGTTCGCGGCGTACCCGCTCCAGGGCGTGACCGCCCGCGCCGTCCTCCCCGGCCGCTTCACGTTCGACCCCCTCGGCCGCGACGCACCGCTCTTCAACCCGCCGGATCCGGAAGACTCGCTCACCGGCGTAGCGGAGGAACGGCACGTTCCGACCCCGATCCGGCGCCGTGCGCTCTTCGACGAACTCCAGGCCCTCCGCGCACAGCTCGGCGCGCTCCCGCCGAGCGAGCATGACGAAGCCGAGGCCGACTGGGCGCGGGCGTCGGCCTTCTTCGAACCCGGCCGGGTCGCCTTCACGGTCGAGGTGCAGCGGGCACCCGGCGACCCGTTCGAGCCCGTACCGCCGCCGCGTCTCTTCGCCTGCCACCTGGAGTCGTGGCGGCGCCCGCCCGCCCTCGCCGACCCGGCCGCCGACCCGATCCCGGTTCTGGTGGACCCCGTCCTCGGCCGGCTGACGCTCCCCGAGGGCCTCAACGGCGCGGCCGTCCGCGTCGGCTACAGCTACGGGTTCGGGCTGGACGTCGGCGGCGGTCCGTACGACCGCGAGGCGGACGTAGACGCCCTGCTGCTCGGCGCACTGCCCCCCTCTACCGACGACCTCACCGAGCGGATCGACTGGCAGGTGGGCGTGAGCCAGAGCGGCGCGGCCGTCGGCGGTGAAACCGTCGTACCGACGCTGGCCCAGGCCGTGCAGCTCTGGAACGCGCAGCCCCCCGGCACGACCGGCGCCCTCGTCGTGATGGACAGCGCGACGTACGCCGAGCACCTCACCGGAGCCGACCGCCTCACGATCCCGGAAGGCAGCACGCTCCTGCTGCTGGCCGCCGCCTGGCCCGTCCATGAACCCGCCGACGCCCCGCCCGAGCGCCGCGTCGGTGAATGGGACGCCTCGACGGTCCGCCCCCTTCTCCTCGGCAACCTCTCCGTCGAAGGAACGGCCCCGGCCGGGAGCGACACCCCCGGCCGGCTGCTCATCTCCGGCCTCGCCGTCCAGGGCCGGGTGCGCGTGCTGAACGGGCACCTCGGCAACCTCCACCTCAGTCACTGCACCGTCTCGGCCGAATCGGTAGGCGGCGCCCTGCCCTTTGCGTTGGCCGTCCCGCCGTCCGCCGCCGAGAGCCAGGGCAACGCCGCGCTCGACGTCCGGCTCGACGGCTGCATCTGCGGGCCGGTCGGCTTGGCCGCGTCGGTCCCCGCCCTCACCGTCCGCCACTCCATCCTGGACCGGGCGCTGGGCCCGACCACGGAGGACCCGCAGCCGGTCGTGGAGGCTCCGGGCAGCGCCACGCTCATCCAGGACAGCACGCTCTTCGGGGCGGCCGAGGTCTACGAGCTCAACGCCGCACACACCCTGTTCACCCGCCCCCTCACCGTCGAGCGTCGGCAGCAGGGCTGCCTCCGCTACTGCTACGTCGCCCCGGGCTCGGCGACGCCCCGCCGCTACCGCTGCCAGCCCGACCGCGAGGCCGATGCCCGCGTCGAGCAGGCCGAGAAGAAGGCGGGCGCCTCGGGCGCGGTCCTGACCCCGTCCGACGTCCAGGCCATCCGAGCGCGCGCCGCGCTCGACGTCGTGCCGCACGTCACCTCGCGCCGGTTCGGCGACGCGGGCTACGCCCACCTCCGCCACACGACGCCCGACGCCATCCGCAAGGGCGGCGAGGGCGGCACCGAGATGGGCGCCTACCACCCGCTGGGCCTCCCCGTCCGCGAGGCCAACCTCCGCGCCGTGCTCGACGAGTACCTCCGCCTGGGCCTGGAAGCCGGCCTCCTCTTCGTCCCCTGATCCCCTCGATTCCACGCTCTGGCTATGAGCACCGATCTCTCCCGCACGTCCCACCGTCCGCTCCGGCACTTCCAGGACGTCCGATTCCAGCAGGGCCGGCTCGTCACCGACGCCGACAGCAACGAGCAGGCCGACATCCTCGCCCATCTCCGCCGGCAGCACCTCCGCGACGTGATCGGCCCGGCGGGCGCACCCAAAGACACGGACGCCTTTCGGGTCGAGTGGCTCGACGACGGCACCGTGCAGGACCTCGCCCTGCTCCCCGGGCGATTCTACGTGGACGGCCTCCTCTGCGAGCTCGAGGCCGAGGCGCTCGCCGTCACCGGCTTCGACGGTCCGCAGGACGTACGCGTGGCGTCCGTTCTGGCCGACGGGCGCCCCTTCGCCCCGGACCAGTGGGTGCGCCTGACCGATGGAACGACCGAGCGGACGGTGCGCATCGGCGCCGCAGCCGGAGACGCGCTCACGCTCGCGACGGCCGAGAACCTCCAGGCCCTCTACGGCGGCGCGTCGGTGACCCTTCGCCGCCTCGTCACCTACGCCACCCAGTCCGACTTCCCGCTGGCCGACGACGGCTCGGACAGCCTGGCGACCGTCCTGGCCGGGGCGGCCGGGTCGGTCGTGGCCTACCTCGACGTGTGGGACCGCACGGTCACGGGTGCCGAGGACCCCGCCCTCCTCGACGAGGCCCTCGGCGGGGCCGACACCACGACGCGTACGCAGCGCGTCTGGCAGCTCCGGCTCGCCGAGACGAGCGCATCCGGGTGCGCCGCGTTCGGCCCCGGCTGGCAGCCCGGCGGGGCCGTCGCCCGAGGCCGGCTCCGGGCCCAGGCCGAGGCAGGCGGCGTCTCCACCGATCCATGCATCATTCCGTCCTCCGGCGGCTACCGCCGCCTCGAAAACCAGCTCTATCGCGTCGAAGTCTTCGGCGCCGGCGCCCCCGGCATCGCCACGTTCCTATGGTCCCGCGACAACGCCTCTCGCCTCGCTCGCATCGAGGAAATCAACGGCGACACGGTCCGCGTCCGCGCCCCCGGGCGGGACGTACTGACGGGGGTGCAGGCGAGCTGGATCGAGGTCACGGATCGCCGCCGGATGCTGCGCGGGGAGCCGGGCCACCTCGCCCGCGTCACCGACGTGCAGGGGGACACCCTCACGCTGATGAATCCCATCCCCGCCGGCCTGTTCGACCCCGCGACGACCGTCACGCTCCTCCGCCGGTGGGACTCCGACGGCGCCCAGCCCCTCACGGACGGTGCCTACCTCGACATCGAGAGCGGCGTGCAGGTGGA
Source organism: uncultured Rhodothermales bacterium (assembly GCA_964580105.1). Lineage (GTDB taxonomy): Bacteria > Bacteroidota > Rhodothermia > Rhodothermales > Rubricoccaceae > CAZOJJ01. The sequence goes on from CAZOJJ010000021.1 coordinate 32,003, forward strand.
GTTCGAGCCGGGCACCTACACCACGGGGGACCACTGGCTGATCCCGGCCCGCGCCACGAGCGGGCGGCTGCTGTGGCCGAGCGTCGGGGGCGAAGCCCTCTTCCAGCCCCGTCACGGCACCGACCACGTCTTCGCCCCCCTTGCCTTCATCGCCGACCCCGCCAGTCCGGACGCCCTCTCCGACTGCCGCCCCCTCTTCCCGCCCCTGACCAACCTCGACGCCTCCGACGTCGGCTTCGACGACGCCAACTGCGCGCTCGGCGGCGTCACGACGGTGCAGGAGGCCCTCGACGCGTTGTGCGCCGCACGCCAGGAGTGCTGCACGATCACCCTGCGCCCGGGCCCGAACTGGACGGACGCCCTCACACGGCTCCGTCCCGGCGACAACGTGCAACTCTGCTTCCAGGCCGGCGAGTACCCCGTACAGGCGCCCGTCGTGCTCCAGGGCCTCGGGGACGTGAAGGTGACCGGAAGCGGGCCTGCCTCCCGGCTGCTCGCGTTGAACGGAGAGACCGTCCTCCGCTTTCAGGACTGCGGCTCCGTCCTCATCCGGGATCTCTACGCCGAAGGACGCGCGCTCGGCGCGACGGGAGCCCTCAACGGGCTCAACGGCCCCCTGACGTTTCGGAACTGCGAGGCCGTCCACGTCGAGGGCGTCACCGTGAAGTGCGCGTCCGGGCCGGAGCGGGCCGGGACGTGCCTCACCATCGATGGTGCGCAGCCCACCCCGAACGGCGACGTCAACGCGGGGATGGTGCGCGTTCGCCACTGCGACCTCCGGGTCGGGCACGAGCAGGTCGGGTTGCTGATCCTCAACGCCACGCGCGTCCACGCCGAGGACAACGTGATCCGGGTCGGGACGAAACCCCGGCGCCTGGGGCTCTACCAGCTGCTCGAAAACAAGCACTACCGCGCCGGCGTCCGGCGATGGATGATCCGGCGGGGGCGCGTCACCGACCCCGAGACGCTCGTCGGCGGCATCCCGGACGACTGGGTCGTCTTCGAGGTGCAGCAGGGCAACCGCCGGCTCTCGGTCACGTTCGAAACGGAGCCGGCGCTGCAGAGCGTCTGGAACCAGTACGCCGCCTGGCAAGACCTTCAGGGCGTGCAGTCCGAGCGCGAGCTCTACTGGCACCTCCGTAACGTGGCCGACCGCGTCCTCACCAACCGGGGAGACTACCGGACCGGGAACCGCCTGTTCACGGCGTTCCGCCCGTGGTACCGCCGGCTCCGCAACGCCAATCCCGCCATCGCGGACCTCGGGCTGGTCGTCTCGGGCATCCGGGGCGGCGATGACGTGCGGGTGCTGAACAACACGGTCCACGGCGCCCGCCAGGGCCTCCACCTCGTCGTGGACGACGGCGAAGCCGGGACCGTGGAGGGGCTGGGCGCGGCGCGCGTTCGCGGCAACACGGTCACAATCTTCCAGGGCCTCTCCTTCGCTCGTGCCAGCGGCATCCACGTGGGGTCGTGCGCGAGCCTGCTCGTCGAGGACAACGTCGTGGAGGTCCGGCGCTTCGGCAACGCCGAGGCCATCGAGGTGCCCGGCATCGCGGTGGCCGGGCGCCTGGGGCGGCGCTGCGTCGTGCGGCACAACCACACCACCGGCGCCGGCCCGGCCATCGTGGCGGAGGCGCAGCCACCGACCACCTCGGCGGGCGTGCGCGTCATCCGCGAGAACGCGACCGAGAACGTCGTCCCACCGGGCACCCCGGCCGTTCGTACGAGCGGCGTTCCCTTCCTCCTCGGCGACAACGTCTAGTTGACTTTTCGCCCGAAACGCCCTATGCTATCTCGTACGCGAAGCCGGCGCTTAGATCGGACTTGCTGTCGCTCTTTCGGAAGGAACGCTGGTTGTTCGTAGTGCACGGCCTAGCCTGTCTGCGACGTTTGCCCGCTAGTACCTTCGTTACCGTCAGTTGGAATGACATAGCCGTCAGGAGACGCCCGGATCGAGTAGCATGGGAAGACCTGTGTTACCGGGAGGGTTCGATACCTGCTCGTGAGCACCACGCTCACATTCGCGTTGGGCGCACCCTCGAGGGGCGCCCTTCTTTTTTGTACCGCCTCCGCATCCCGCACGCAGACCGGGCCGCGTACGGAGATCATGCCACGTCGAGTTGGAACACCTCGCGCTTGAGCTCGGAGAAGTCGAGCGGCTTGGTGAGGTAGCCTTCGGCCCCGGACTCCAGCGCCTGCTGCTGCATCCCGGCGTCGTCGTACGCCGTCACCATGAGCACGCGGAGGTCGGGAAACTCGCTCTTGATGATGCTGAGCAGCTCCAGCCCGGTCATCCCCGGCATGTTGATGTCCGAGAGCACGAGGACCACGTCCATCCCTCCATCGCGGAGCAGCTGGAGCGCCTCGGCGCCGGAGTGGGCGAAGCGGAGCTCGACGAGCCCCTTGCGGCTCTCGCGGCGGAAGCGTTGGACGAAGAGGTGCTGAACGTCGGGCTCGTCGTCCACGACGAGCGCCTTGATCGGGGGGGGCATCGGCAGGGGGATCGGGCAAGCGCGTGGTGGGAAGGTACGGGATACGCGTTCAGCCCCGGAGGTTCCGTACGGAATCCCCGGGTTCCTCAATCAGCCCCCTCCGGACGGACCTCTCCGTGCGGCAGGGTGATCGTGAACACGGCGCCGCCCTGCGTCCCCTCCCCGACCGACAGCGCGCCGCCGTGGCTCTGCACGATGTCGTGCGCGAGCGAGAGGCCGAGGCCGGTCCCGACCCCCGTGGGCTTGGTCGTGAAGAACGGCTCGAAGAGGCGGGGGCGGGCGGCCTCGGGGATGCCGGGGCCGTTGTCCTCCACCTCGATGCGGACGCGGCCGTGTCCGTCACGGGTGCGGAGCCAGACCGTGGGGACATACCCTGCCGGTGCCGAGGCGGCGTGCTCGCGGGCGGCGTAGAGGGCGTTGTCGAGCAGGTTCAGCACGACGCGCCCGATGGCCTGGCGGACGATCGTGACCTCACCAACGGCCGGGTCGTAGTCGCGCTCGACCTGCACCGGGAGGCCGTCGCCACGCGAGCCGTGAACGGCGAGGTCGAGTGTCTCGTCGAGGAGGACGTGGAGCGGCGTGGGCTCGGGGGCACCGCCGGTGCCGCGCGCGTGGAGCAGCATGGCGCGGACGATCCCGTCGGCGCGGCGCCCGTGCTCGGCGATCTTGCCCGCGTTGAGCGCGAGGTCGTCGAGGAGCGGTTCGAGGTCGTCGAGGACGTCGCCCACCGGGCGGTCGGCGGCGGCAGCCAACTCGGCGCGCAGCTCGGCCGCGAGCTCCTCGGAGAGCAGCGCGAAGTTGTTGACGAAGTTGAGCGGGTTCTTGATCTCGTGCGCCACCCCGGCCGTGAGGCGCCCGAGGCCGGCCAGCTTCTCGGCCTGGACGAGCTGCGTCTGGGCCGTCCGGAGCCGCGCCAGCGCCCGCTCCAGCTCGTCGTTCTGCGCCTCCAGCACCTGGGTCTGCGCCCGGAGCGCGTCGGTCCGCTCGGCCACGAGCCCCTCCAGCTCGCGGTTGCGCTCAGCGATGCGGCGGATCCGCCAGCGGTAGGCGAGGACGACGAGGCCGCCCAGCACGAGGGCGGCCAGGATGCGGAACCACCACGTCGCCCAGAACGGCGGGGCGATGATGAGCACGAGGGCGGCGGCCGTCTCCTCGCCCCAGACGCCGTCGCTGTTGGCAGCGCGGGCATGGAAGCGGTACCGACCGGGCGGGAGGTTGGCGTAGCTCGCCGTCCGCAGCGCGCCGATCTCCCGCCAGTCGTCCTCGTAGCCCTCCAGGCGGACGGCGTAGCGATTGCGCTCCGGCCGCGCGAAGTGCAGTCCTACGAAGGCGAACGTGAGGTCGTTGGCGTCGTACGGCAGCACGAGCGGCACGGCGGCGTCCGGCAGCGCACCCAAGGCGGGCAGAAGCGAGCGGCCCTGCACGCGCACGTCGGTGATCGCCACGCGCGGTGCGTAGGGGCTGTCGCGCACGTCCGCCGGCCGGAACAGGTTGAACCCGTCAATACCGCCGAAGGCGAGCTCCCCACGCGGCGTCCGGTAGGAGGCCCCCGGGTTGAACTGGCGGGACTGCACACCCCGGTCTACGTCGTACACCTGCACGCGGCCGGAATCCGGGTCGAAGCGGACGAGGCCCCGGTTGGTCGCCAGCCAGAGTTCCCCGGCGTCGTCCGCCTCGAGGGCGTAGACGGTGTTGGTAGGGAGCGGGCTGCTGCGACGCGTGAAGCGCCGGAACCGGCCCGCTGCGAGGTCGAGGCGGTGGAGACCGCCGGCCAGCGTTCCCACCCAGAGCCCCCCGTCGTCATCCGGTCTCGTCGTGATGGCCGACACGTAGCGGTGGCTGAGCGCGCTCGAGTCGGCCGGATCGACGGGGAAGGAGCGGAGGTCTCCCGTCGCCATGTCGAACAGGAGCAACCCCCGCTGCTGGGTGCCGACCCAGAGTTCGTTCGGCGCCTCGCTCCTGACGAACAGCACCGAAATCGGTCCCGTATTGCGGACCGCCACGAACGTCCCCGCGCTCGGATCGAGGCGCTCCAGGCCGAGCGCCGTGCCGACCCAGACCGCTCCGCTGGTGTCCACACGCACGGCGCGCACGTCGTCCCGCGCCGGATCGGATGGCTCGTGGAGGAACCGGCGGACGCGGCGCGTGACCGGGTCGAGCCGGTTCAGACCCCGCCGGGTACCGACCCACACGGCGCCGTCGGGAGCTCGGGCCAATGCGGACACGAAATCGTGGCTGAGCGTGCCGGGGCGCGCCGGGTCGTGACGGACGTGCTCGTACTCGTCGAGGAAGCGGTTGTAGCGCTCGAGGCCCTGCGCCGTGCCCACCCAGAGCGTCAGCTTGTCTTCCTCCAGGAACGCGTTGACGAGCGGCGAACCGAGGCCGGTGGGGTCACCCGGGCGCGGCTGCATGTGGGGGAGCGGGCGGCTGACGCGGTCGGCGCGGCTGAGGCCGCCTCGGGTGCCCACCCAGAGGAGGTGGGCGTGGTCCTCCAGGATGGCGTGGATGGGGCCGGGCCGCAGGGTGCCCGGCCGTCCCGGCTCGTATGCGAAGCGCGTGAACGTCTTGCCGTCGTAGCGATGGAGCACCGCGCGGTCCGCACGAGCCGGCTCGACGGTCGCGGTCCAGACCGAGCCGTCGTCGGTGAGGCCCAGGGCCGTCACGAAGCCCGCCGCCAGTTCGGTGCCGCCCGGCCCGGCCCGGTGGTGCGCGACGGCGTGCGTGGCCGGGTCGATGCGGTCGAGCCCGCCGCCCCAGGTGCCGACCCAGAGCCGGCCGCGGTCGTCCACGCGGAGCGCCCGCACGGCCGGTGCCGCCGGGGTGGCGTCGTTCTGCGGATCGTGCGGCACCGGCTCGAAGACCTCGCCGGCGGGGTCGTAGCGGATGAGCCCCCGCTCGGAGGCGATCCACACGGCCCCGTCTGCCGTCTCGGCGAAGGCCCATACGGGCAGCGGCCCGGCCTCGGGCAGGAAGCGCTCGACCTGCCCCGAAGGCAGATCGAGGCGGTGGAGGCCGCCGACCTCGGTGTCGTCCGGGTCGGCGTGTCCGATCCAGAGCCGGCCCCGGCTGTCCTCGAACAGCGCCGCCACCGGCCGCTCGTCCGCCCCGCCTCCCAGCGCGACGGGCGAGAACGTCGCCGTGGTCGGGTCGAACCGGCTGAGTCCGGCGGCGGTGCCGACCCAGAGCACCCCGTCCCGCGTCTCCAGCAGAGCGCCGACGTACGGATCGGGCAGCGAGGACGGGTCCGTCGGATCGTAGGGGAAGACGGTGAATCCGTAGCCGTCGTAGCGGTTGAGGCCGTCGGTGGTGCCGACCCAGAGGAAGCCGTGGCGGTCTTGGAGCAGCGCCGTCACCGCGTTCTGCGAGAGCCCGTCGTTGACGGTCAGGGCGTCGAAGCCGACCTGGGCGCGCGCCGAGGGCCACGCAGCGACGAGCACGACGAGGAGCAGAGCGGCCGTGCGGCGCATGGGCAAAGGCAGCAGGGCGAGGGCGAAGGGCGCGCGGGCGAGGAAGTTCGGGAAAGTATAGCGCCGGGGGCCGCACCGCACGGCGCCCGTGGGTACCCTCCACGCAGTCTCGCTCCCCCCTCACGATGATCGGCCGCCTCCACGTCCTGACCGACTTCCACTTCCAGCAACGCTTCACCCACGCCGACCTCGCCCGGATGGCGATGGCCGGCGGCGCCGATACGATCCAGTTCCGCCAGAAGGCGGGCTCGAAGCGCGAGCTGCTGCGCGGCCTCCGCCCCACCGCGGAGGCATGCCGCGCCGCCGGCGTCCCGCTCCTCGTGGACGACCACCTCGACCTCGCGCTCGCCGTCGAGGCCGACGGCGTCCACCTCGGCCAGCTCGACCTGCCCGTGCTGGACGCCCGCTCCATCCTCGACAGGCTGGACGGCCCCACCGGGATCGTCGGCGCAACGGTCACGACGGTGGCGCAGGCCCGCGAGGCCGAGGCGGCCGGCGCCGACTACCTCGGCTTCGGCCCCGTCTTCCCGACCTCGTCGAAGGACAACCCGGCCTCGGTGAAGGGGCTCGACGGGCTGGCCGCCGTGTGCCGGGCGGTGCGGATCCCCGTCATCGCCATCGCAGGGATCACGCCGGAGCGCGTGCCCGCCGTGCTGGACGCGGGTGCGCACGGCGTAGCCGTGATGAGCGCCGTCACCCTCGCCGACGACCCCGAGGCGGCCACGGCCCGCTTCCGCGAGGCCCTCGACCGGCACGGCTGATCAGCCGAAGAACAGGACCACGAGAAGGCCGGCGAGCAGGAGCCAGGCGGCGGTGTCGAGGAGGCCCTTCGCAGGACGCTGCCCGTTCCGCGCCGAGAGGCCGTCGAGGGCGAGCAGCAGGCCCGTCAGGGCGATGAGCACGGCGGCGATACCGCTCGCCGTGTCGTCGTCGTAGACGAAGTCGCCGACGGCCGCCAATGCGCCGACGACGAGGAGGAACAGACCCCAGCCGAGGTTGGCCGGGCGGTGGGTGAAACCGAAGAGGGACGTCATAGCCGGTGGGTTCCGTGACGCCCCGAAGGTAGGAACGCGAGCCTATTCGCCCGACGCGTGCTGGAGGTGCTCGGCGAGAAACGCCGTCGTCTTCGCCCAGGCGTCCTCGGCCGCTTCGGCGTCGTAGCGCTCGCCGGAGGGGTTGGCGAAGGCGTGGTTCGCGCCCTCGTAGACGTGGACCTCGGCGTCTTTCCCGAGCGCGTCCAGCGCCGCCTCGAAGGCGCGGACCTGCTCGAGGGGAATGCCCTGGTCCTCGGCCCCGAAGAGACCCAGGATCGGCACGTCGAGCGTCGCGAGGCGGTCACGGTCGGTGACGAGTTGGCCGTAGTAGATCACGGCGGCGTCGAGCGAGTGGGGCAACGCGAGCGCCGTGCGCAGCGCCCACCCGCCGCCGAAGCACCAGCCGACGGCGCCGACGCGCGGGGCCCGCTGCTCGGTGACGAGGTACTGGTAGGCCTGCCTGACGTTCTCCGTCAGCCGCTCCTCGTTGGCCATGGCCTCCTCGACGTACGCGCGGGCCGAGTCGGCCGTCTGGGCTACGCGGCCTTCGTAGAGGTCCACGGCGAGGGCCGCGTAGCCCTCGGCGGCGAGCCGGCGCGTCATCGCGCGGATGTTGTCGTTGAGGCCCCACCATTCCTGAATCACGATGAGGCCGGGCAGCGGCTCGGAAGCGGCGCCCTCCGGTCGGGCGAGGTAGCCGGTGACGGGCGTGCCGCCCAGGGAGGCGTAGACGACCTCCTCCGCGATCACGTCGAGGCTGTCCGGTCCGTTCGTGGCGGCGGTGGCCGTGGGCGTTTCGCCTGCGTGCTCGTGGGCCATCCGGTCGGCGTAGTCGGCGTCCGTATCGGCGCAGGCGGCGAGGAGAAGGGCGGGCAGGAGGAGCAAGACGAGGCGGTGCATGGCGAAGGGCGATGGAGGAGCGGGGAGACGTGGAACCCCGTAGCTTGCGGCCCAGGTTTCCGACCACTCGTGAGCGACCGCGCCCCCGTCCTCCCCTACGCCGCCGAGTTGAAGCGGAAAGCGCTCCACCTCGGCGCGCTCGTCATGCCTCTGGGCCTGCTCGCGCTCGGCCGGACGGCGGCGCTGTGGGTGCTCGTCCCGCTCGCCGTGCTGGCCGCCGGGCTGGACGTGGCGCGGCAGCGCATCCCGGCGGTGCACCGGCTCATTCTGCGCGTTTTCGCGCCGATCATGCGGCCGGAGGAGCGGCCCCCGCTCGGCGGCCCGCTCGTCCTCAACGGCGCCGTCTGGATGCTCGTCGGCACGGTGGCGTGCGCGGTGCTGTTCCCCGAACCGATCGCGGCGGCGGCGCTGGTGATGCAGATGCTGGGCGACGGCGCGGCGGCGATCGTCGGGCGGCGGTACGGGCGGCGGCGCTACCCGTTCTCGGCGAAATCGCTCGAAGGCTCGGTGGCGCTGCTCCTGACGGCGACGCTGGCGGCGTGGCCGCTCACCCTCCTCCCTGCGCCCTACGTGGCGCTCACGCCTGTACAGGTCGGTCTCGGCGCGCTCGCGGCGGCAGTCGTCGAGGCGCTGCCGATTCCGGTCAACGACAACCTGCGCGTGCCGCTGGCGGCGGGGCTCGTGATGCTACTCGGCTAGGACGGAGGCGGCGCGGCGGAGGCGGCGCACCGTCGCTTCCTTGCCGAGGACGACCAGCGTCTCGAACATCCCGGCCCCGACGGTCGTGCCCGTCGCGGCGAGGCGGACGGGGTGGATGAGCTGGCCGAACCCGACGCCCTCGCGCTCCGCCAGCGCGCGCATGGCCGCCTCGGTCGTCGCCTCGTCGAACACGTCGAGTGCCTCGACGACGTCGGCGTAGAGCGCCACGAGGCGGGCGCTGCCGGGCTTCCACCGCTTCGCGAGGCCCGCCTCGTCGTAGGCCTCGGGGTCCTCGAAGAGGTACGCCGCCTCGGCGAGGTCCTTCGCGAAGGTCAGCCGCTCACGGAGCAGCGCAGCAGCCTCGGCCAGCGTCGCGTCCTCGACCGTCCCCACGCGCGCCTCGACGTACGGCCGCGCCCGGCGGGCGATCTCGGCGTCCGGGAGCGCCCGGAGCGTTTGCCCGTTGATCCACGCCAGCTTGTCGAGGTCGAACTTCGCACCCGACTTGCTCACGCGCTCCAGGCGGAACCGCTCGGCCAGCTCGGCCAGCGTGAACAGCTCCTGCTCGTCCTCGGGGTGCCAGCCGAGGAGGGCGAGGTAGTTGACGAGCGCCTCGGGCTCGTAGCCCGCCTCGCGGTACTGGCGGACGCTGACGGGGATGCCCATCTTCTCCGCGTTGCGCTTGGAGAGCTTGCCGCCGCTCGGCGCCAGGATGAGCGGAAGGTGTGCGAAGGCGGGCGGCGCCCAGCCGAGGTAGCGGTACAGGAGGAGGTGCTTGGGCGTGGACGGCAGCCACTCCTCGCCCCGAACGACGTGCGTGATGCCCATCGCGTGGTCGTCCACGACGTTGGCGAGGTGGTACGTCGGCAGGCCGTCGCTCTTGAGAAGCACCTGGTCGTCGATGCCGTCGGTGTCGAACGACACCTCCTCGCGGATGAGGTCGGTGAAGGCGACCGTCTCGCCCTCGGGCACCTTCAGACGTACGACGTACGGCTCGCCCGCCTTGATGCGGCGGCGGACCTCCTCGGCCGGGAGCGTGAGCGCGTTCGTCATGCTCGCGCGGTCGTATGTCGGCGAGGGGTTCTCCGGCGTGCGCAGCCGCTCGCGCATCGCCTCGATCTCCTCCGGCGTGTCGAAGGCGACGTAGGCGTGGCCGGCGGCGAGGAGCGCATCGACGGCCTCGCGGTAGCGGTCGGTACGCTCACTCTGCCGGTAGGGCCCGTGCGGCCCGCCCACGTGCGGTCCTTCGTCGGCGTCGAGGCCGGCCCAGGCGAGCGCGTCCAGGATGTCCGCCTCGGCGCCCTCGACGTACCGCTCCTGATCCGTGTCCTCGATGCGGAGGACGAACACGCCGCCGGACTGGCGGGCCAGGAGGTAGTTGTAGAGCGCGGTCCGGAGGCCGCCGATGTGGAGGAGGCCGGTCGGGCTGGGAGCGAAGCGAACGCGGACGGGCATGGGAAGCGTGCGATGGGCGAGGGCGGCAAGGTACCGAGCCCGGGCGGCGTGCCGCGTTCCTCCGGGATTCACAGAGGCCCGAGCGGGACCGAGGCGGGCGGCCTCGCGTACCTTTCCGCCCCGCCGACCGCTCCCGCTCCATGCCCACCCTCTCGTCGCGCCAGCGCGCTCACCTCCGCCGACTCGCTCAGCCGCTCAAACCCGTCCTCCACGTCGGCAAGGAAGGCGTAACGGACGCCGCCGTGCGGGCCCTCGCCGACGCCTTCCACACCCGCGAGCTCCTGAAGGTGCGCGTCCTCGAAGCCGCGCCCGAACCCGCGAAGGAGACGGGCCACGCGCTGGCCGCCCGCCTCGACGGCACGACGGTGGTCCAGACCATCGGCCGCAACGTGGTACTCTACCGGCCCGACCCGGACGAGCCGACGCTCCGGCTCCCGCGCTAGCCGTCGATCTTGCGGTCCTCGACGGTCACGCCGGGGTCGATGACGTAGAGCGCGTTGCCGTCGTCGGTCACCGTCTCCGTGATGCGGTAGGCCGGGACGCCCTCCGCCTCGGCCGTCTCCGGCGTAGGGCCGAGGGCGAGGCCGAGGACGGCCATGACGACGGCCACGACGAGCGTGGTGCCGAGCGTGACGCGGTGGCGGAAAGCGTCGCGGAAGAGGCCGCGCTCGGCGGGGCGCTCGGGCGCCGGGTGCGCGGCGCGGCGGAGCCGGTCGATGCGGGCGAAGACGGCCTCGTCGGCCGCCGGCGGGACCGGGAACGCCTCCTGGCGCGCGGCGAGGCCGAAGGCGAGGAGCGCGTTGAACTGCCTGCGGCACGGCTCGCACGTAGCGAGGTGCGCGAAGAGGGCGGCCTGCCGGCTGGACGTCAGCGCGCCATCGACGTACCCGTTGAGGAGGGCTTCGGCGTGGGAGTCGGTGCAGGTCGTCACGGGTCGGTACGCTCGGTTCGATGCACGGAGCCGACGGAAAACGAGGCCGCCGGGTTGCGCGAGGCCGGCACGGCCACCGCCGGCGCGGCCGGAGGGGCGGCGGGCTCCAGCCACGGCCGGAGATAATCCCCCAGCTTCCGCCGGGCCTTGAAGAGCCGGCTCTTGACGGAAGAAACCGTGTTGCGCGTAACCGCCGCGATCTCCTCATACGAGAGGTTCTGGTACTCCCGCAGCACGATCACCTCGCGGTACTCCGGCGAGAGCTCGCCCAGAAAGCGATTCACGAGGTCGGCTTGCTCGGCTTTGAGGAGGTGCGAGAACGGCGTGCCCGGCTCAGGCAGCGCCCCTTCGCCTTCCTCTGCAAACGCCGTGTGGCGGCCCGCGCGTCGTAGGTGGTTGAGCGACTGGTTCCGGGCGATGGTGAACAGGTACGACTTGAACGAGCCCGCATTGAGCAGGCGACACCGGTTCTCGTAGACGCGAACGAACGTCTCCTGCATCACGTCCTGCGCCGCCGCCCGGTCCAGCAGCATCTTGGCACAGAAGGCATAGACCGACCCTTTGTAGCGGTTGTACAGCGCGACGAAGGCGAACTCGTCGCCCCGCTGGAAGGCCTCGATGAGGGCGTGGTCGGGCTGGGTCATGCGCGTCCGGCCGGATGGATTCGATGGGAAGACCCGGCGACGATACGAAAGTTGCCCGCCGCGCAGGTCCGGTAGGTGTAACGTGGGGGCGGCACGTAGGAGACGGGCGGGCAATGGATTCGGGCTCCCCGGTTCGTCCTCCCGTACTCGCCATCTCGGGATGCTTCGCCTCTGGAGTCCCCAGGTGCGTCGCCTTCCGTCCCATCCACCGCCCCGCCCTTCTTCCCCGAGCTTTTCCCGGCCCGAGGCCCCCGCCATAGACCGGACGTGCGTATTTTCGCGCGCTTTTGCACGGCGCACGCCGCCTGCGTGCCGCCTTTGGTCCTGTTCCCGTCTCGTGTTACTTCCGCCTTCCGTACGCCCAATGCGCTACGCCCTGCTCCGCTTCGTCCCGGCCGCACTCCTCGTGATCGGCCTCGTCGCCCCGGCCCTCTCCGGGTGCAGCGGCTCCCGCCCCCCCGCGCCGGAACCCGAGCTCGATCTCACCGACCCCGACCTCCCCGTCGCCACCTACGCCGACGAGGCGCTGACGCTCTCTGAATTCGAGGACGCCTACGCCACCGCCGTCGGCGGCCGGACCACCGCGGCGAACGACAGCCTCGGCGCCTACCAGGACTTCCTCGAGCGCTACGTCAACTTCCGCCTCAAGGTCCGCCAGGCTTACGAGATCGGCCTCGACCAGGACTCCGCGCTGCAGGCCGAGATGGCCTCCTACCGAGACCAGCTCGCCCGGCCCTACTTCACCGACCAGGCCGTCCTCGACGCCATCGTTCGCGACCTCTACGAGAAGCAGAAGGAAGAGATCAGCGCCGCGCACATCCTCGTCCAGGTGGCCGAAGACGCCCCGGCGGCGGACACCCTGGCTGCCTACGAGAAGATCACCGCCCTCCGCGACTCCATTGAGGCGGGGATGCCCTTCGACGAGGTCGCCTTCCGCCACTCCGAAGACCCCTCCGCCCGGCGCAACCGGGGCGACCTCGGCTACTTCACCGGGGGCCGCATGATCGAACCGTTCGAGAACGCGGCCTATGCCACGCCCGTCGGCGAGATCGCCGGCCCGGTCCGTACCCGCTTCGGGTACCACCTCCTCTACGTCAAGGACCGCCGCCCGCGCACGCCCGACATCCGCGCCAGCCACATCCTCATCCGCCTCCAGGGCCAGACCGAGGCCGACTCCGCCGCCGCCCTGGAGACGATCCGGCAGATCCAGGACCGCCTCGCGGCAGGCGAGGACTTCGCCACGCTGGCCCGGCTCTACTCCGACGACGTCGCCTCCGGCCGGCGCGGCGGCGACCTCGGCTTCTTCGGGCCCGGCCGCATGGTGCAGCCGTTCGACGCCGTCGCCTTCTCGCTCGAAAACCCCGGCGACGTCTCCGACATCGTCACGACCCAGTTCGGCTACCACCTCATCCGCCTCGAAGAGCGGCAGACGCTGCCGACCTACGAGGAAGCCTACGAGGAGCTCAAGCGGACGGCCAACCAGCTGCCCCGCACGGCGCTCCGCCGCCAGCAGATCGGCGTCCAGGAGCGCGAGGCCGCCGGCTTCACCTTCGACTCCACGCTCGTCGCCCGCGCCCTCGGCCGCTTCGACGCCGACTCCCTCTTCATGCAGATTCGCCGCGACGGCTTCGGCGACCTCGCGGGCGAGACGTTCGCCACCATCGGGGACCGCGCCTACACCCTCGGCGAGTTCCACGAGCACTTCGTCCGCAACGTCGGCCGCCCCGGCGCCGACCAGGCGGCGCAGTTCTACGCCGAGGTCGACACCTACCTCGCCAACGAGGGCTTCGCCCACGCGCTGGAGGGCCTGGAGGAGCGCGACCCCGACTTCCGCGCGCTCCTGGAGCAGTACGTAGACGGCGTCCTCCTCTTCCGGATCTCCGAGGACTCCGTCTGGACGCCCGCCGCCCAGGACACCGACGGCCTCCGCGCCTATTACGAAGCCCACGCGGACCGCTACCGGTGGCCCGAGCGCAAGCGGATCCTGGCCTTCACGAGCCCGAGCGATTCGATGCTCACGATGGTCGCCGCCGACCTCGACGCCGGTGACGGCCCCGACGCCATCCTCGCCCGCTACGCGGACTCCGTGCTCACCCTCCGCCTCGACACCCTCTACGTCGCCGACTCGACGAACTCGCCGGTGGACCAGGCCCTCGGCCTCGGCGTGGGCGAGCGGACGGACGTGGTGCCCGAGCGGAGCCGCCTCGCCGTGTACGTCCTCGACGGCATCGAGGCGCCGCGTGCCAAGACGTTCGAGGAGGCCCGCGCCGAGGTGGTGACGCAGTACCAGGAGGTGCTGGAGGCTGAGTGGGTGACCCGCCTGCGCGAGCGGTACGACGCCCGCACGTACCCCGAACGGCTCGTCGAGGCCTTCCGTGAAGACCGGCCGGTCGAGCACCAGCTGACCGGACCGGGCGATGGGGGTACCACCCCGGCGTCAGGGCAATAAGTCGCCCTCGCCACCCGTCCTAGCGCGGAGCCCGGCCGGCGGATCGCCCCCCCGATCCCCCCGCGCCGGGCTCCGCCGTACCCCGCCCCACCCGATGCGCCGCCTCGCTCTCCCCGCCCTCGTGCTCGCCCTCGCCCTCGTGCTCGCCGCCTGCGGCGACGAGGCGCCGTCGCGCTCGGGCTACGTGGCGCGCGTGGACGACGAGTACCTCACCGAGGCCGAAATCGCCGAGGCGCTCCGCGTCGTCCCCACCGGCCTCGACAGCTCGACGGCCCGCCAGCAGGTCATCGATCAGTGGGTGAAGGGACGGCTCCTCGCCCAGGAAGCGCGCCGCCAGGGCCTGCCGGAGCGAGACGACGTCCGCCGCCAGCTGGCCGACAACGAACGGGCGGTGCTGGCCGCGGCCCTGATCGACCGGTTCTTCGAGTCCAACGCGGCCGAGCCGACGGACGAGGAGATCGCCGCGTACTTCGAAGCCAACCAGGATCGGCTCACGCTCCGCGAACCCTACGCCCGCGTCCGCATCATTGCCACGGCCACCGAGGCGCAGGCGAACCAGGCGCGCAGCGCACTCGTACGCGCCGCCGAGACGGCCTTCGCCGACTCGCTCTCGGCGCTCGCCGTGCGCACCTACAGCACCGACCCCGAGGGCGCCCTCTCCCTCGCCCAGACCTACCTGCCCGAAAGCCGGATCGCCGGCCTCGAACCGGCCGTCGCACAGCTAACGCGGACGCTCGGCCCCGGCGAGGTCGGCCCCGTCACCGAGGTGCATGGCCGCTACGTCGTCGTGCAGGTCGTGGATCGGGTGCCGGCCGGCTCCGCGCCCCGCCTGGCGTGGGTGCGCGAGGAGCTGCGCCAGCGGCTCGCCATCGAGGCGCGCAATACGATGCTCTCGCGGCAGGTCCAGCAGCTCAAGACCGAGGCGCAGGCCACCGGCCGCCTTGAGGTCCGATGACCCGTTTTCTTCCTCCACCACCGACCCGCATGATCCCGCGCCTCCGCGCCCTCCTCGTCCTCCTCGCGGCGCTCGTCGGCGCGCCCGCCTCCGCCCAGGTCCCGAACGGCACCGTCCTGGACGAGATCGTCGCCGTCGTGGGTGAGGAGCCGATCCTCGCCTCCGAGGTCAACGCCGTGGCCGCCGGCGCCCTCCAGCAGGGGCAGACGATGACGGACGACCTCTGGAGCCGCGCGCTCGACGAGCTGATCCACCAGAAAGTCCTCGTCGCCCGCGCCCAGCAGGACACCACCGTCGTCGTCACCGACGACCAGGTGAACCAGCAGCTCGACCAGCGCGTGAACGCGCTGGCGAGGCAGCTCGGTGGCTCGGCCCAGCTCGAAGCCTACTACGGCAGGACCATCGATGAGATCAAGCAGCTGTTCCGGGACGACGTCCGCCAGCAACTCCTCGCCCAGCAGTACCAGGGCCGCCGCCTCCGCGACGTGACCGTGACGCCAAGCGAGGTCCGCGCCTGGTTTGCGACGATCCCGGAGAGCGAGGTGCCCGAGGTGCCCGAGCTCGTCCGCGTGGCCCACGTGGTGAAGACGCCCGAGCCGGACCCCGCCGCCCGCGCAGAGGCACGCCGGCTCGCCGAGGCCCTGCGGGACTCCATCGCCGCCGGGCAGGCCACCATCGAAGAGCTGGCGCGGCGCCACACCGACGACCGGGGCTCGGCAAACACCGGCGGCCTCTACGAGCGCTTCAACATCCGCGACCTCGTGCCCGAGTTCGGCCTCGTCGCCGCCACGATGGAGCCCGGCGAGCTGTCCCAGGTCTTCGAGTCGCAGTTCGGCTTCCACGTCATGCGCCTGAACGCGCGCCAGGGCGACGTCATCTCGTTCAACCACATCCTGATCCAGGTGGACGACTCGAACGTGGACGCCGACGGCGCCATTGCCGAGCTGACGGCCATCCGGGATTCCGTGCTCACGCTCGGGCTCCCCTTCGAGCTGGCCGCCAAACGCAACTCGGACGACCCGTTCAGCGCCGCCCAGGGCGGCTACCTCGCCGACCCTCGCTCGGGCGAGCGCGACCTCCGGCTCGAAGCGCTCGGCGCGCTCTGGCAGGCGACCATCGACACGATGGAGGTGGGAGAAATCAGCCAGCCCGCCGAGGTGCAGCTCCTCGACGGCACGAACGCCTGGCACATCGTCCTGCTCCAGCGCCGCACGCCGCCGCACCGCCTCAGCCTGGAGACGGACTACGCCCTGCTGAGCCAGTACGCTCTGCAGGAGAAGCGCCAGCGGGTCCTCGACGAATGGCTGGCCGACCTCCGCCGCACCGTCTACGTCGAGGTCAAGACGGACCGCTACGTCGAGCGCGGCGCGTAAGCGCGCGGATCGGTTCACCCGATCGGTTCACCCGATCGGTTCACCCG
>CAZOJJ010000022.1:0-36192 GCA_964580105.1 uncultured Rhodothermales bacterium
GATCGAAGGATCGAAGGATCGAAGGATCGAAGGATCGGAAGATCGGAAGATCGGGGTCAGCAACCGATCTCCCGATGATCCGATCCCCCGATCCCCCGATCCCTCTAATCTTCGGGAAAGACGACGCGGCCGTTCTCGTCGAGGCGGACGGCCGGGCCGAGCCGCATGATCTTGCGAAAGCGGACGCCGTAGTCCACGAGAGAGTAGAGCATCACGGCCGAGGTGGCCCACAGGCACGCCTCCATCGCGACGGGCCCGGCGCCGAGCAAGGCCGCCACGACGGTGGCCGCCAGGAGCGTGACGGCCACCTTGCCGGACCACAGGCTCGTCGTGAACCGCCCGAGCCGCCGCGTCTGGAGGAGCCCGCCGAGGGCGAGGAGGGCGTCCCGCGAGATGGCGAGCGCGACGAACCACAGCGGCAGCGTCGGCTCGACGGGCCGCGCCAGAAGCGCGAGGGTGACGGCGGCGGCGGCGAGCTTGTCGGCCGTCGCGTCGAGCACCTTCCCCCACTCGGAGACGCTGCGGCTCCAGCGCGCCAGCTTGCCGTCGAGGAAGTCGGTCGCGATGGCCAGCCCGATGAGGCCGAACATCGGGCCGATGGGCCCACCCCGGTAGACGAGCCACGCGATGGGGATGACGAGGACGGCCCGCGAGAGGCTGAGCGCGTTCGCGGCCGTCCAGAACCGCCCCATCGCGGGGAAGCCCGGGCGTGCTATGGGCTGGGACGGAGGCACGAGGGAAGTTAGCGGGGATGGAGGGCGGGAGGGCGCTCGCCCTCCCATTCCTTCATTCTCCCTTTCCCCCTTCCCGTACCCTCCGTACCCTCCACTCCCTCCCTCCTCCCGCCGCCGTGCTCCTCGCCTACGTCCTCGCCTGCCTCGCCGTCCAGCTGGCCTACTGGGTCGCCCTGGGCGTGGGCTTCGCGCGGGTGCAGCGCCGCCCGCCCGACGCGGAGGCTCCTTCCCTGCCCCTCACCGTGATCGTCGCCGCGCGCGACGAGGAGGCCAACCTGCCCGCGCTGCTCGACGCGCTGGAGCGACAGACGCTCGCCCCCGCCGCGGTCGTCGTCGCCGACGACGGCTCGACGGACGGGACCGCCGCGCTCATCGAGACGCGCGCTGCGGCCTGGTCGGCCTCGGGCGGGCCTACGCTCCGGCTCGTCCGCATCCCCGAGGGTGCTGCCGAGGCGGCCGGGCTCCCGCGCAAGAAGCACGCCCTCACACGCGCCGTCGAAGCCGCGCCGGCGGGCCGCCTCGCCTTCACCGATGCCGACTGCCGCCCGCCGCCGACGTGGCTGGAGACGCTGGCCCGCCACGCCGCGCCGAACGGCGAGGAGGAAGGCGCCGTGCTCGTCGGCTACGGGCCGTACCCGAAGCGACCCGGCTGGCTCAACGCGTTCGTGCGCTACGAAACGCTCGTGACGGCGCACCAGGCGGCGTCGGCCGTCGGCCTCGGGTGGCCGTTCCTCGCCGTCGGGCGCAACCTCTCGTACCCGAAGGCGCTCTTCGAGCGGGTCGGCGGCTTCGCCCACTCCGCCGCCTCGCTCTCCGGCGACGACGACCTGTTCGTCCAGGAGGTCGCCCGGACGGCCGCCGCGCCCGTGCGCTACGTCCTCGACCCCGCCGGCTTCGTGCCCTCCACGCCCCCGGCGACGCTCGGCGCGTGGCTCCGGCAAAAGCGCCGCCACGCCTCGGCCGGGCGGCACTACCGCCGGGCGGTGCAGGTCCACCTCGTGCTGTTCCACTGGACCCACCTCGTTCTCTGGCTCGGCGTCCCGGCGCTCTACCTCGCCTACGGCGCGTGGTGGGGCGCGGGCGTTCTGGCCGTCCGCTTCCTCGCCCAGCGCGCGGCGCTCAAGTCCGCCGAGGACGCCTTCGAGGCGCGCGACCTCACGCTCGCTCAGCCGGTGCTGGAGTTCCTCTACCTCCTCTACAACGCGGTCGTCGCGCCACTGGGGGTGTTCCGCCCACCCCGGCGGTGGTGAGGCGTCAGGGTGGTGAGGCGTCAGGGTGGTGAGGCGTCAGCGGGAGACGGTGGCGGTGACGACGTCGTAGACGTTCGGCGCGCGGGGGTCCACTTTGCCACCGCCGCTGTCGCCGGAAGCGACGCGGAGCACGGGGCGGAACGTGCCGACGCCACGGCCCTCCGCGCGCGCACCGACGAGCATCACGACGGTGGACCCGCGCGGGAGGTCCGGCAGGACGAAGCGAGGCAGGGCGAAGCTGAGCGCGCCGAACTCGGGGTCGAAGACGCTGCCCTGGCCGGGGGCCACCTCACCGAGCACGCGGCCGTGGGCATCCTCGACCACGAGGCCGTCGCCGAGGAAGAGAACGTACTCGTAGCCTTCGCCCTCGGGGAAGTCGTAGAGCGCGTCGCGGCCGATGCGGCGCGTCCCGCCCGGCTCGGTGTCGAGCGCGATGGCCACGAACGTGGGCTGGAAGCCGAGGGAGTCCGGCCCGACGAGCCTCACAAACTCGGCGCGGAAGTACGTCGTCGAGTCGTCCTCGGCCACTTCGAGGTAGGTCGCGTCGAGGATGGACTCGGGGAAGCCCGCGGGGTAGACGTAGGTGCTGGTGGCGCCCCAGTCGTCGCCGTCGGGGTCGGTCTGGGTGAGGATGGGCTGCGCGGCGAGTTCGTCGCGGAGGATCTGGTCGGCGGTGAGGCGGCGCTGCGCCTCGGCCTGCCGCATGACGGCGTACTCGTTGCGAACGTCGGGCTGCACCCACGCGAAGCCGTCCCACCACGCCGGGTCGGCCACGTCGTAGCGCGCGTCGGCCTCGGCGTCCTCGCCGTTGATCTCGACGCCGTCGGGCGTGACCGTGACCGCCACGGCCTCGGCGGCGAGGGTGTCGCCCCGCATCCGCACCAGCGGCACGGCCTTCTCGAGCCCGAAGGCACGGACGCGCACCTGCGCGTCCTCGGGCAGCACGCCCTCAGGCGTGAGCGCGACCCCCAGCTGGCCGTCCGCCTGCCGCATCCGCGCCGCCACCCAGCCCTCGCCGACGCGGAAGCGGAGCGCCGTCTCGCCCCACCCGGCGGGCAGGTGCGGTTCGAGGACGACGTCCGCCGGGCCGGCGTAGTGCAGCCCCGCGAAATCCCGATAGGCGTTCTCGATGTAGCCGGCGAGGCTCCACGGCTGGACGGGCGCGCCACCCGCGCGGGGTATGCCCCCTTCCTTCGGGGGATGCGCGTCGAGGACGTCCGGCAGGGCGCCAATCACGCCGCGACGCAGGAGCAGGTCGTTCTGCGCCTCGTGCAACTCGGCAGCCTTTGCGGCGGCGCCCGTCCGGGCCATCAGGTGGATGAGCGGCGCGTTCAGCCACGTCCAGACGGGTCCGTTGTAGAGCGCGGCGTCGGGGCTGTAGTAGGCGGGGGCGACGAGGAAGGGGTGGAAGAGGGAGTCGGTCTGGGGCCGCGTGCCGACGCCGTGCGCGTAGGCGAAGCGCTCGGCGAGGGCGCGCGTGAGGCGGGCGGTCTCCTCGGGCGGCAGGTCCATCCGCGCCAGCGCCAGCAGCCCGTTCGGGCGGAGCACCGAGGCGGGCTGGCCCCGCCGGTCGAACCCGTCCCACACGAGGCCGTCGGTGACGAAGCGGCGCTGGAAGTCGCGGAGGAGCACGTCGGCGGAGTCGGCGTACCAGCGGCCGGACTCGCGCTGGCTCACGCCCATGATCTGGGCGAACTCGGTCATGGCGCGGAGGGCGCCGTAGAGCGCGCCCTGGCCTTCCACCGGCGCCCCGCCGCGCGGCGTCGCGAGGCCCTCGCGGGCGGCCCCGCCCTGCATCCACGTCTGGCCGTCGGGGGCGTAGAGAAAGCCCTCGGACGTGACCTGCCGGCCGTAGCGGCGGCTGTCCTGGTAGAGCCCGCGCATGGCGAAGACGGTCTTGAACCAGAAGTTCGGCCCGCCCGAGACGAGCGAGCGGTCGCCGGTGGCCCGGACGTAGTGGGCCGCCGCGGCGATGTAGAGGGGCGTGGCGTCGGCCGTGGTGAAGGCGCCGCGGTCGCCGGGGCGAACGAGGTTGGGCGCGCGGCCGAGGATGTCGATGCGCTCGTCGAAGCGCTGGACGCGGCCGTAGGTGGTGAGCAGGTTGCGGGCGAGGTCCCAGCGGCCGGTGGCGAGGAGGGCGCCGAGCGCGTCGAGGCCGGAGCGCCCGCCGGGCGGTTCGGCGCCGGGGATGCCGGGGAGGAGGTAAGCCCGGCTCGTATCGGACACGACGAGGGCGTCGAGCGCGAGGCGGGCCCAGGCGAGGGCGTGGTTGGTGGCGGCGTCCTCGGTCGTGAGCGCCCCTTCTTCCAGGAGCGCGGCCATGCGGGCGCTGCGGCGCTCCCGAACGGCCTCGTGGTCGCGCAGGGCCCGCGCCGCCAGGGAGTCGGCCGCCTCGGGCGTGTCCGCCGTAGCGACGACGACGGCACCGGGCGTGGGGAAGCGGACCTCGCCGAGGCGGAGGGCAGTGCGCCGCCCGGCCTCGGGCCGCTCACTGCCCGCGCCGACGACGGCCTCCCCGCCCGCGGCGCGCACGGCCACCCACACCGGGCGGGGGTCACCCTCGCGCGGCGTGAGGAAGTTGCCGCGTGCGATGAGGAGCGCCGCCCCGCGGGCCTCCGTCTGGTAGTCGCTCGCCCCGGCCCGGTCGCTCACGACGGGCCGGAAGGCGACGGTCCCGATGGAGTCCGGGATCTCGATGAGCAGGGCGCCGAGGCCTTCCGCCATCGTCACGCGCTCGACGAGCCTCGGCTCCTCGACGCCCTGGAGGCGGCTGATGAGGCGGCCCATGAAGCCGGACGTGTCTTTCTTGACGTAGGCGCGGGCGGCGAAGTCGGGCCGGACGACGCCGCGCACGCGGTCCTCGGGCTCGAAGGCGACCGAGTCCCGGAGGCTCCACCAGCGCCAGCCGTCGAGCATCCGGTAGCCGCCCGCGACGAAGCCCATCGCCGGGTCGTCCTGCGGCGCGGCGACGGCGTCGTAGACGAACGATCCGGCCTTGTCGGAGAAGAAGAACGCGCGGCGGACGTCGAGCGTGTCGCCCTCGGCGGGGGCCTCGACGGAGACGGCGAGCTCGGCGAGCGCCTCGGGGCCTTCCGCGGCCAGTCGCGCGTCGGCGCCGTCCTCGCCGCAGGCGGCAAGCGTGAGGGCCAGGGCGAGGAGGAGCGAACGCGTCATGCGGGGCCGGGCGGCGCGCTAAAAGGAGGGGAAAGACGATACCACCCCCGGCGGTTCCGGGGCACGCCCGCTTTTTGGGTCACTCGTCGAGACCGCGCGGACGGACGTCCGCGTAGTCGGCCGGGCGGAAGACGACGGCGGTGCGCGCCGGCACCTCGTTGCTGTAGACGACGCCGCCGGCCTCGAAGAGGGTGATCAGGAGCGAGGGCACGGCGGCCTCGTCGCCGCCGGTGACGTAGACGGGCACGAGCGGCGTCCCGCCCGTGCGGGGGACGCGCCGGGGGGCGTCGCTCGCGTTCGCCATCACGACGAGACGGCGGTCGCCCTTGCCGCACGCGAAGGCGGCCAGCCCGGCCTCGCGGTCCACCGTCCAC
Source organism: uncultured Rhodothermales bacterium (assembly GCA_964580105.1). Lineage (GTDB taxonomy): Bacteria > Bacteroidota > Rhodothermia > Rhodothermales > Rubricoccaceae > CAZOJJ01. The sequence continues at coordinate 5,533 of CAZOJJ010000022.1, forward strand.
ACGTCGAGGTCGGCCTGGACGCAGGCGGCGACGTGCGCCGCCCACCGGCCGGCGTCGGGGCCGGCGTCGGGGCCGGCGTCGGGGCCGGCGTCGGAGAAGGACGCGAGGAAGCCGAGAACGGCGAGGAGGGCGTGCATGGCGGGGACGTGGCGGAAGGCCTCTAACGCGCGGCCGGCCGGGACGGTCCGGCGGCCACGGGCCGGCTACGCGGCGGGCTCCCCGTCGTCCCAGCGCTCGATCACGTCGAGCACGGCGCCGACGATCTCGTCCTGGTCCACCGTCCCGATGACCTCGCCGCGCTTGAACAGGTGCGCGCGGCCCCGCCCGAGGCTCACGCCGAGGTCAGCCCCGGCGGCCTCGCCCGGCCCGTTGACGGCGCAGCCCATCAGCGCCACGTTGAGGTCGCGGTCGAACTTGCGCTCGGCGAGGGCGGCCTCGACTTCGTTCACGACCGAGAACAGGTCGCCCGCGAGGCGCCCGCAGGTGGGGCACGCGATGACGTTGACGCCGGGCCGCCCGAGGCGGAGGCTCTTGAGGACGGCGTGGCCCACCTCGACCTCGTGCACGGAGTCGGCCGCGAGCGAGACGCGGATCGTGTCGCCGATGCCGTCGGCGAGCAGGCTGCCGATGCCGATGGCGCTCTTGATGGGGCCGGTCTTGAGGCTGCCGCTCTCGGTGACGCCGAGGTGGAGCGGGTAGTCCGTCCGCTCGGCCAGCAGCCGGTACGCCTGGATCATGAAGAACACGTCCGAGTGCTTGACCGAGATCACGACGTCGGCGAACCCCTCGCGCTCGCAGACCTCGACGTGGCGCATCGCGCTCTCGAAGAGGGCCTCGGGCTGGGGGTAGCCGTACTTGTCGAGGATGTCCTTCTCCAGCGAGCCCGAGTTGACGCCGATGCGGATGGGGAGGCCCTTCGCCTTCGCCGCCAGCAGCACCTCGCGCTCCCACTCCGGCTTGCCGATGTTGCCGGGGTTGATGCGGACCTTGGCCACGCCCGCCTCGATGGCCTTGAGGGCGTACTGGTAGTTGAAGTGGATGTCGGCCACGACCGGCACCGGGCTCCCGGCGACGACCTCCGGCAGCGCGTCGGCGTCCTCGGGGCGCGGCACGGCCACGCGGACGATGTCGGCGCCGGCCTCGGCGAGGCGGGTGATCTCGGCCACGCAGCCCTCGACGTCGTGCGTCTTGCCGGTAGTCATGGACTGGACCGAGATCGGCGCGCCGCCGCCGACCTGGACGCCGCCCACGTTCACGGCGCGGCTGATGCGGCGGGGGCGTTCGACGGCTCTGGGCTGCTCCATCGGAAGCGGAATCGGCTGCGTGCGGGAATCGAGGTCAGGCGGCGCTGGTACCGGGCGTGGCTAAGATCGTTCGCGGCGAGGGCATGTGCCGTGCGGATTTCGCGCGAGCCTCACCCGGCCGGTGCGGCGTTCAGGGCGAGGTAGGCCACGTACGCTCCGTAGGTCGCGAGCAGCCCCCCGACGAGGGCGAGAAACGCGACGAGCGGGGCGGGCGTCACAGCGGGTCAGCTTCGCGCCCGCCGCTGGCGGTCGAACAGCACCTGCTGGGGCGAGCCCGGCGGCACGTCGTACGGGTGGTCCGGCAGCGTTACGACGCGGAGCTGCGGGCCGCTCGGCGTGTCCACGAACCGCTGCACGGGGCCGCCGCTGGGCTCCTCGCCGTCGCCGAGGACGAGGACCGTCGTGCCCTGCTGGAGGATGCGGCCCTCGGCCGTCCCGATCCCGCGCCGCCCGCTGCCGACGGTCGTCCGCCACGGGTCGGCCCAGTCGTAGATCCACCGGGCGTCGGCGAGGATGAGGCGCACGCAGCCGTGGCTGGCGGGCTCGCCCGTGGGCATCTGGTACTGGTGGATGTGGATGCCGCGCTCGTGGTGGAAGTTGAACACGTAGCGCATCAGCCACGTCTCGCCCGGCGGGCTCAGCGTCGAGACGCGGCGCTCCTCCTGCCAGTTGAAGTTGAAGCGGCCGGCGGGCGTCCGGCTCCCGGCCGCGCCCGTGTTGACGAGGCCCCAGCGCTCCAGCCGCCCGTGCTCGTAGGCCGCCCACGCCTGCACGCCCTTGTGGATGATGAACAGCTTGTCGAAGTCGGCCGCGCCCGCGTAGTGGCGCGGGAACGGCGCGTAGGCACGCGGGTCGAGGTCGAAGTGACTCGGCAGGATCAGCGTGTCGCCGATGCCGAGGTCGTGGACCCGCACGCGGTTGAAGAACTCCACCATCCCCAGCCGCTCCTTGCCCGCCTCGGCGTCGCCGTCGCCGACCATCGCGTAGAGGTCATGGCGGGCCCGGATCGAGTTGTTCGTCGGGTGCTGGAGGACGTAGTAGCGGTAGGTCACCGCCGGGAGCAGTTCCAGGCTGTCGCGGCGGGCGTAGAGCAGCTCCGCCAGCGCGTCCTGGTTGTAGAGGCGGCGCGACTGGGCGTCGGCGTCGGCGGCGAGGAGGGCGGCGGCGAGCACCGCGAGGAGGCAGAACGTGTGAGAGCGACGCATGACGGTAGAGGAAACCGGCGGCTGGAGACCAGACCGGACGCGCGGCCCGACGGCGTCCGGCTGCAAACTACGTACGCACCGGGCCGGTGCGTGCGCGCCTTATCCGGTGCGTGCGCGCATTATTTCGGGATCACCCACCAGAGGTAGAGGGCGTAGACGCCGAGCAACAGCGCGCCCTCCCAGCGCCGCGTCTTGAGCCCGTTCCACAGCAACCCGAACGCAAAGACGGAAACGGCGAGCATGATCCACAGCGTGCTCACCCCGACGCCGTCCCGGTCCATCGGCGCGGCGAGGGCGGCGGGGCCGAGGACGCCGAACGTGTTGAAGATGTTGGACCCGATGGCGTTGCCGAGGGCGATGTCCCCTTGCCGACGGAGGGCGGCCACCACGGTCGTGGCCAGCTCGGGCAGGCTCGTCCCGACGGCCACGATGGTCAGCCCGATCACGGCCTCGCTGACGCCGAGGAGCTCGGCCGCCGCGACGGCCCCTTCGAGGAGCAGGTCGGCCCCGTATACGAGCAGCGCCAGCCCGCCGGCCGTCAGCAGCAGGTAGCGCTTGAGCCCCCGGCGCGGCTCCGCCAGCACCTCCTCGACGGCCTCGGGCAGCTCCAGCTCCCGCTGCGCCCGCACCTCCTGCCGCGCCATCCGGATGCTCGCCACGAGATACGCCACGATGCTGAGCGTGAGCACGGCGCCCTCCACGCGGCCGAGGAACCCGTCGAGCAAGAACAGCACGATCAGCAGCGCCGCGCCCACCATCACCGGGAGATCCCACCGCACCAGCTTCGTGTGGATCGTCATCGGCGCCAGCGCGGCCGACATCCCCACGATGAGCGCGAGGTTGGCAATGTTGGACCCGACGACGTTCCCCACCGCGAAGCCGCCGTCTCCCTCCAGCGCCGCCTGCACGCTCACGATGAGCTCCGGGCTGCTCGTCCCGAGCGCCACGACGGTCAGCCCGACCACCAGCGGCGTCAGGCCGAGGCGGAGGGCGAGGGCCGCCGCCCCGCGCACGAGCGCCTCCGCCCCCGCCAGCAGCAACACGATGCCGGCCCCCATCAGGGCGAAGCTCTGGAGCAGACTCATGCGCGGCGGGGAGGTTGGGCGGAGGCGAAGCGGGCGGTTCCTACGGAGCCGCACAGGGGCCGTTCCGGACGGGAGGGCGGCCGCCGCGGCGCGCCCCCGGATCCGCGCGCCCGGGACGAGGGGCCGCGCTCAGGCCGGGGCGGCCTCGCGGCGGCGCTCGGTGCGGAGGACGAGCGTGCGGAGCGCCTCGGCGTCGGGAGCCTGGAGCCAGCGCGCCTCGAAGTCGGGCTGCTGGGCGACGTGGGCGATGGCGGCGAGGACGCGGAGGTGGAGGTGCCGCTGGTCGTCGGAGGTGGCCAGGGCGAAGGCGGCCACGACGGGCGCCTCGGTGCCGGGCCAGGCGATGCCCTCGCGGCACCGCGCGATCACGAGCGCGAAGACGCCGTCCCCCTCGACGCGGAAGTGGGGGATGGCCAGACCGGGAAGGATGACGGTGCTGCTGGTGGCCTCGCGGCTGAGCATCCGCTCCATGACCTGCCCCTCGTCGAGCGCCACGTCCACCGCGAAGGCGCGGGCGATGGCCTTGGCGAAGTCGGCGATGCCGAGCGGGCCGCGCAGGTCCAGCACGGGGCACCGCTCGACGAGGGCGTCGACGTGGTCGTGGGAGGCCTCGGCGGCGGCGAGCGAGCGGAGCGCCACGAGGCGGTCGCCCGGCTGGAGCAGCAGGCCGTCGTGGAAGGGCACCGCTTCCGTCCCCTCCCGGCGCACGGCGATGGGGAGCACGCCCTCCCGCCGCAGACGGCGCGCGAGGACGTCGGCCGCCACCGTCTCCCCGACCTCCGTGGTCTCGACGCGGACGCGGCCCTGCGCCGCGAGGTAGGCCCACTCCCCCAGCGACGACGGCCCGCCGAAGAGGGTCGTGGCCCCGAGCAGTTCGAGCAGGCCGGCGTGCGCGGCCGCGTCGGCGGAGCCGCGGAGGACGTGGATCTCGGGGATGGCGAAGACGCTCCGGCCGAGCTGAGCCACGAGCGCGTTGACCTCGCCGTTGGGCGTGACGGTCACGAGGTGGCGCACGCGCGCCGCCCCGGCCTCGCTCAGCACCCGCTCGTCGAGCGCGCTGCCCTGGAGCGCCGACAGCCCCGCGGCCTTCGCCGCGCGGACGTGCTCGGGGTTCGCGTCCAGGAGCGTGACGGGCGAGGCGCGGTCGTGCGCGAGGACGGCCGCGAGCCGCCGCGCCGCCGGCCCCGCCCCGACGATCAGCACGCCGTGGCGCTCCTCGTCCGAACGGACGAGCGCGCCGTGCCGCCGCAGCCATTCCACGCCCCACTTCAGCGTCACCGGCACGAGCGCCGTCGTCCCGATGGCGATGAAGACGAGGATGGAGAACACCTCGGCCGTGATCAGCCCCATCGTGAGCCCGATCTGGGCGATGATGATTTCGACGGCGCCGCGCCCGTTCATCCCCAGCCCGATCACCACCCCCTCGCGCCAGCCGTGCCCCGTCGGGAGGTAGAACAGCGCCGTGCCGACGATCTTCCCCGCCGTCGCCAGGCCGACGAGGCCGAGGAGCAGCCCGAGGTCGGTGCGGAACACGTCGAGCGAGACGGCGAAGCCGGCCGTGACGAAGAACAGCGGCGCGAGGAAACCGATGGAGGCGTCGCGGACGATGTGCATCATCTCCTGCGAGAGCGTCCGCCCCAGCACGCGCTCGCGGAGGAACAGCCCGGCCAGGAACGCGCCGAGGATGCCGTGGAGACCGACGAGGTGGGCGACCTCGGCGTAGCCCAGCGCGACGAGGACGAGGGCCGTGAAGAGGGCCGTCCGCCCGAGCCACTTCACCGCCGCGAGCCGCCGCATCAGCGCCGGCATGACGTACAGCCCGAAGAGCGCGGCGGCGGCGAAGAACCCGAGCGCCTTCCCGGCCACCACCGCCAGCGCGCCGGGGCTGATCACGCCCGCCTCGGCAATGCCGATGATGGCGGCGAAGATGACCAGCGAGAGGGTGTCCGCCACGAGCGCCCCCGCCATCATCACGTGCGCGATCCGGGTGTCGAGCAGCTTGAGGTCTACGAGGATGCGCGACTTCGTCACCAGGCTCGTCACGCCCGCCGCCACGCCTACGAACACGCCCGCCAGCGGCCGGAACCCGGCCACCTCCACGATGAGCAGGTAGCACAGCACGAACGGCGTGATGAACCCGCCCACCGCGGCCAGGATGCCGCCCTTCGAGGCCCGCCCCAGTTCCGCCGGGTCGATCTCCATCCCGATGTAGAGCATCATCAGGAGGAGGCCCACCTCGGCGAGCACGGCCAGCGCCTCGCTCCCGTGGAGCACCCCCAGCAGCGGCGGCCCCAGCACGATGCCCGCCAGCAGCTCGCCGAGGACGGACGGGTAGCCGAAGCGCGCGGCCACGAGCCCGGCGCCCCAGGCGACGAGGAGGACGAAGAGGAGGTTGAGGAGGTCGAGTTCCATGGACGAGCAGGCAGGTCGTGGCCCGGAGCGGGCGGGCCGAGGTGCCCCGTAACGATACGGACGGAGTGGGCGAGGCGCCGCCCGAGGCGCCCCGAGGCCGGCCTACTCCGCCTCGGGCGCGTCCGGAGGCCCTTCGGCGCGCCAGCGGAGGCGGGCCACGACGGGCCGGTGGTCCGAGAACCCGACGGGCGAGACGTGCGCTTCCGTCACCGCCCAGGCCGTGTCGGCCAGCACGAAGTCGATGCGGACGAGCGGCTTGTCGGCGCGGTAGGTGTGGCCGGTGCCCACGCCCGCCCTCCGGAAGGCGTCCACGCGGTCGCCCCGGAGGCGGCGGTAGGTCCAGTTGGCCGGCGTCCCGTTGAAGTCGCCCACGACCATGACCGGGAGGGTCTCGGCCTCCAGCAACTCGGCGATCTGGTCCACCTCGACCCCGCGTTCCTTGAACGCCGCCCGGTACTGGCGGAGGTAGGGCAGCCACGTCCCGGGCTCGAACGGGCGGAGGCGGTCCTCCCAGGGCTTCCGCTCGCCGAACGAGCGAAGGTGGACGTTGTAGAGCACGCCCTCGCGCCCGCGCCAGCGGAAGTGGGTGCGGATGGCCATCGAGGCGTCGTTGTCGCCCGCCTCGCCGACGTTGAGCGCCCGCTGCTCCAGCACCTCCAGCGCCCCCTCCCGCACGAAGAGGGGTACGCCCGTGGCGTTGCGCTGCCACGCCGACCGGCTGCTCAGCACGGGCGGCACCGCCAGCTCGTACGGCATCCGGTCCTCGATGGCCTGCACGTGGACGGCGCGCGTGCCCGGCCGCGCCTGCTCGGGCGCGGCGACCCACGCCTCCTGGAGCGCCAGCACGTCCGGCCGCTCCCGCTCGAGGAGCGCCACCATCGAATCGGCCAGCGCGTCGGCGCTGGGGCCGGACTGCGGCACGTTGAACGTCATCACGACGAGGTCGCCCTCGGCCGGCGCCGGGGCCTCGGTGAAGCGCTCCGACGGGAACGTGCGGAGCACGACGGCGAGCAGGAGCACGCCGTGGAAACCCAGCCAGCCCCAGCGGCGGAAGAGGATCGGCCCGAGCGTCGTCACGGCGAAGGCCCCCGCGAGGACAGGCAGCACGACGGCGGCGAACTGCGCCCACCAGAACCACTTCGGGTTGAGGTAGGACGCCCCCAGCCCCGCCACGAGGGCCACGGCCAGCGGCACGTCGAACACGAGGAAGAGCCCCCACAGGACGCGCGCGAACGTCCCGCGACGCCGCCTCGCCGTGCGCGCCGGGCGGGGCTCGGCCGGGGGGCTAGGAGCGGCGGCTGGCGTCGTCAAGGATCCGCTTCTCTTCGTCCGTCAGGGCCTCGAACCCCTGCTCCAGAATCTTGTCGAGGATGCGGTCCACCTCGGCCTGGCGGCTCCGCACCGGCGAGACCTCGTCCGGGACGGGCGTCGTCGGCTGCGGGCGGCTCCGCCGGCGGCGTGCGGCGGGGGCGGCGCGAACGGGCTCCTCCTCGCGCGTGAACCAGCTCCGCATCGCCGCGCCCATCGCCGACTCGGGCACGGCACCGAAGAACGGCCGCGCCCACGCGGCGAGGTCCACGCCGCTCTGCTGCGCTTTGGCAAACAGGACCCCGAAGAGGGCCGCCCCCAGGACGGCCGCGCTGGGCTGGAGCAGCGTCAGGACCACGAACCCGACGGCGATCCACTTCATCGGCACCACGCCCAGGAGGAACAGCCCGACACCCCGGTTCGGCTGCAGCGTGGCGACGCAGACGAGCACGGCCGTGACCGGCCCCCAGGCGCCGTCGTAGAACAGGTGCGTGAGCGGGGTGTCGCCGAAGGAGGCGAGCGCGAGGGCCACCGCCGCGCCGAAGACGGTGCTGCCCACGTAGAGCCCGAAGAGCCGGTGCGCGCCGTAGGTCTCCTCGTAGTCCCGCCCGAGCCAGGTGAGCCAGTACATCGCGAAGGCGAAGGCGATGAGGCCCCAGAAGGCCGGGCCGAGAAGGAGGTCCACGAAGCCGTACGTCACCACCGTCCAGGGCCGGAACAGCGCACGCGCGGGGTCGCCGGGGAGGACGAGGTACTCGAGCAGGGCGTACGGCAGCGTCAGCCCGAACGCGGCCAGGATCCGGAACACGACCACCACCGCGAAGACGCCGAGGTTGATCGTGAGCAGCAGGCGGAGCGCGCGCGGCAGCGAGGCGCGCCACACCTGGAAGCGGAACATCGGGGACTGCGGGTCGGCCATGAGGCGGGCGGCGGGGTCAGGCGGCGCGGCGCGAGGGCTTGAACGGAAGCCGGCCGCGCCAGTACTGCACCAGGAGGGCGCCGGTGAGGAGGCCGCCGAGGTGGGCGAAGTTCGCCACGCCGGCCTGCGTCCCGGTCACCCCGGCGAAGAGGTCGAGCGCGGCGTACCCCAGCACGAGCCAGCGGGCCTCGACGGGGAACGGCAGCGGGAAGATATAGATGCGGTCGCGCGGGAAGAGCAGGCCGAAGGCGGCGAGCACGCCGAGCACGCCGCCCGAGGCGCCGAGCGTCGGGAACGGGGTCGTGGGGTAGCCTCCCAGCAGCGCGGGCCCCGAGGTCACGAGCATCTGCGCCGCGCTGGCGCCGAGCACGCACACGAGGTAGAAGAACAGGAAGCGGCGCGGCCCCATCACGTGCTCGATCCGCATCCCGAACATCCACAGCGCGAACATGTTGAACACGAGGTGGCCGATGCCCCCGTGCAGGAACGCCGACGTGATGAGCTGCCACGGGTAGAAGCGCGGCCAGTCGAGCACGCCCACCTCGGTAGGCATCTGCTCGGGCGTTCCGAAGGGCCAGAGCGCAAACCACGCCTCGATGGGGCCGAAGAACGGGTTGCCCAGCCTCGCGCCCAGCACGAACTGCGCCAGATACACCAGCCCGTTGATGATCAGAAGGTTCTTGATGACCGGGGGCAGGATCGAGAACGTCGTCGGGGTCTGATAGGTGTCGGGCACCGGGCAGGGGGTTCGAGAGCGTAGCGTGCGGACCCTCAACGGCCCGCCGGAAGGGGAGGTTGCACGTAAGCGGCCCGTCGGGGCTCCGCCGAGGCCGGCAGAAAATCGGGTGAACGGCACCAGCGAGTGCCCTGCCTCCGTTAACCTGCCTGCGTTCCCCGCCGCCATGCCCGCCGTCCTCTTCCTCTCCGACCTCCACCTCGGCCGTGGCGCCGAGGCCGAGCAGGCCGCCGCCGAGCGCGACGCCCTGGCGCTCCTGCGCGCCCACGAGGCGGGCGTCCGGGACGGCGGCGGGCTCTTCCTCGTCGGCGACGTGTTCGAGCAGTACCTCGAGTACCGCCACCTCGTGCCCAAGGGGTTCGTCCGCTTCCAGGGTCTTCTGGCCGACTGGACCGACCGGGGCGTGCCCGTCACCTACCTCGTCGGCAACCGCGACCCGTGGCACGTGGACCACTTTGCGCGGGAGCTCGGCGTGCGCGTCGTGCGGGGGGCGTGGGAGGGCGAGGTGGGCGGCCTCCGCACGTATATTGCCCACGGCGACGCCCTCCTGGCGACGACGCCCCTCGCCTCCCGCTTCCGCTCGCTCGTGCGCAGCCCTCTCATGGCCCGGCTCTACCGGATGAGCCTGCCCGGCGACGCGGGCTACGCCCTCGCCCGCTGGGTGAGCCTCCGCTTCGGCTCCGGCGGCGTCGTGGACGAACCCTCGGCCGACCGCCTGGAGGCCTTCGCCCGCCGCCGCCTCGCCGAGACCGACGCCGACCTCGTCGTGCTCGGCCACGTCCACCGCGCCGCCCGCATCCCGGCGCCCGGCGGCACGTACCTCAACCCCGGCTACTGGTTCGCCGACCGCACCTTCGGCCGCCTCGACGTTGGCAGAGGCGAGCCCCAAGCCGGCCTCTACCGCTGGACGGCCGCCGGCGCCGAGGCGCTGAACCCGGCGGCGGCCTCCCGCGTCGAAGCCGCCGCGCCCTCCCTCTGACCGCGTCCCCCGCTCTCCCCGCATGGACGACCGCCCGTATTCCGACGCCGAGCTCGAGCGCTACTTCAGCGACCCGAGCGCCCGCCACGCGCGCCGCGCCGGCGATGCGGCCGGGGGCGACGGCAGCCCCGCCCCGCCGCCCGCCGCCCCGCCGCCCCGCGACCGCGCCGCCCGATCCGGCGGCGACGAGGTCCAGCGCCGCGTCCGCCTCGTGTTCCGCCGGCTCCTCATCGGGCTCGGCGTCTTCGCCCTGCTCGTCGTCGGGGGGCTGCTCTGGCTCTCGCGCGACCTCCCCTCGCTGGAGCAGATCGAGAACCCGAAGAACCTCCTCGCCACCGTCGTCTACACGGCCGACGGCGAGGAGCTCGCGCGGTACTACGAGAACGAGAACCGCACCTGGGTCCCGCTCTCGGAGATCTCCGAGCACGTCACCAACGCGCTCATCGCCACCGAGGACCGCGATTTCTACGACCACTGGGGCGTCCACCTCCGGCGCACGATCCAGGCGCCGTTCCTGACGCTCACCGGACGGATGCAGGGCGGCTCGACGATCACGCAGCAGCTCGCCCGCAACCTCTATCGCGAGCAGACCGGCTTCGAGCTGGGCGACCGCTCGGTCACGCGAAAGATCAAGGAGATCCTCACGGCCATCCGCATCGAACGGATCTACACGAAGGACGAAATTCTGGAGGCCTACCTCAACACCGTCCCGTTCCGGTACAACGCCTTCGGCATCGAGGCGGCCTCGCGGACGTACTTCGACAAGCCCGCCGCCGAGCTGGTGCCCGAGGAGGCCGCCGTGCTCGTGGGGATGCTCGCGGCCAACACGCGCTACGACCCCCGCCGCAACCCCGAGAACTCCCAGCGCCGCCGCAACGTCGTCCTCGCCAACATGGTGCACGAGGGGTTCCTCGACGAGGCGTACTACCAGCGGGTGCGGGGCGAGCCCATCGCGCTCACGTTCAAGCCGTACTCCCACGAAGACAACCTCGCGCCGCACTTCGCCGAGGTGCTCCGCCAGTGGTTCAAGGCGTGGTGCGAGGCGCACGGCTACGACCCCTACGCCGACGGCCTCGTCATCCACACCACGCTCAACGCCGAGATGCAGCGGCTCGCCACGGAGGCCGTCCGGGAGCAGATGGACGGCCTGCAGGCCGTCGTGGACGCCGAGTGGGGTCGCCCCTCGGCCCTCGGCCTCGGCAGCATGACCGACCCGTACGTCCGCCGCATGGCGCGCGGGGACATCGAGCCGTTCGGGCTGTGGTGGTCCCGCAACACCCGCGTCGTCAACGAGTACATCCGCGGCACGGCCGACTACCGCCGCCTCACCGAGGCCGAGAACCTCGACCGCGACGAGGCCATCGAGCGGCTCCGCGCCGACGCCGACTTCATGGACTCGCTCCGCACGGCCAAGACCCGCATCGAGGGCGGCCTCGTCGCGATGGACCCCGAGACGGGGCACATCCTCGCCTGGGTCGGCGGCCGCAACTTCATCGAGGACAAGTACGACCACGTCGGCCTCGCGCGGCGCCAGCCGGGCTCCACGTTCAAGCCCTTCGCCTACACCGCCGCCTTCGACGCCGGCTACTCCCCGCAGTACCACGTCCTCAACGTGGCGTTCTCGTGGGACGGCTGGCGCCCGCTCAACTTCGGCGGCTCCTCCGGCGGCGGCTACATCACCCTCCGCAGCGCGCTCGCCAACTCGATGAACATCCCCACGGCGCGCGTCACCCGCCTCGTCACGGCGCAGAACGTGGCCGAGATCGCGCGGGACCTCGGCATCCGCAGCCCGCTGGACCTGACGCCGGCCGACCCCGACGACGCCGACGCCTTCCCCAACTCCATCGGCCTCGGCGTCACCGACGTCACGCTCCTGGAGATGGTCACGGCCTTCTCGACGCTCGCCAACTACGGCGTCTACCACGGCCCGCCCGACCCCGGCAACGGGGCCTACCCCACGCCGCCGCCCTACCCGCCCCAGATGGAGCTGGCCGTCTCCCGCATCGAGGACCGCTACGGCAACGTCGTCGCCGAGTTCACGCCCTACGGGCGCGAGGTGCTCAACCCCTCCGTGGCCTACACCACCGTGGACGTGCTCAAGGACGTCGTCGCCAGCGGCACGGCCGTGGGCCTCCGCTCCCGGTTCAACATCGGCGGCATCGAGCTCGCCGGCAAGACCGGGACGACGCAGGAGGCCGCCGACGGCTGGTTCATCGGGATGCATCCGGACCTCGTCGTCGGGGCGTGGGTGGGGTGGAACGACCGCCGCATCACGTTCCGGTCGAGCTACTGGGGGCAGGGCGCCCACACCGGCCTCTACCTCGTCGGCGCCTTCCTGGAGCGGCTCCAGAACCAGGCGCCCGCGCACCTCCGCCTCGATCCGGGGCGGCGGTTCGAACCGCCGCCGAACTACGAGCCGCCGAGGCGCACGGGCTACGACGGTCCTCCGCCCGACGAAGACCTCAACGAGACGGGCGACCGGCCCGTCCGCGACCTCCTCCGGCGCTGGGAGGAGCGTCGCCGCCAGCAGGAGGGCAACGGCGGCGGCCGCGGCCGCATCGGCTGGTAAGTTTCAGGGCCTGAAGGACTGATGGAGCGAGGGTTCTCCGCCCCGCCCTCAGTCCTTCACGCCCTCAGCCCCTCGCTCCATGAAGCTCCTCCACTGCGCCGACATCCACCTCGGCTACGAGACGCACGGCCGCCTCGACCCCGAGACGGGGATGAACACCCGCCTGCTCGACTTCAAGCGCTGCTTCGACGTCATGGTGGAGCGCGCGCTGGCCGAGCGCATCGACGTGTTCCTCTTCTGCGGCGACGCCTACCGCACGGCCGACCCCACGCCGACGCAGCAGAAGCTCTTCGCCGAGGCCCTCGCCCCCATCGCGAAGGCGGGCATCCCCATCGTGATGATCGTGGGCAACCACGACCACCCCGTCTCCTTCGGCAAGGCCTCCTCGGTGGACATCTTCGGCTACCTCGACGGTGACGTCCACGTCTTCGCCCAGCCGACGCTCTGCGCGCCGGGCTCGGACTACGGCCCCATCGAGACGCCGGCCGGGCCGCTCCAGCTCGTCGCCCTCCCGTGGCCCATCCGCTCCAAGATCCTCTCGAAGGACGAGCACCGCCGGAAGACGCCGCACGAGATCCGCGACCTCATCGAGACGCTCTACGCCGACTTCGTCGAGGCGGCGGCCCGGAGCCTCGACCCCGCGCGGCCGGCCGTGCTGGCGGGGCACTTCTCCGTGCAGGGCGCCGAGCTGGGCGGCTCGGAGCGCTCCAGCCTGATCGCCCACGAGCCGAAGTTCACCGTCGGCCAGCTCACACCGCCGGGCCTCGACTACGTCGCCCTCGGGCACATCCACAAGTTCCAGGACCGCAACCGCGAGGCCTACGAGCGCGGCGAGGGGCCGCCCGTCGTCTACGCGTCGTCCATCGAGCGCATTTCGTTCAAGGAGCACGACGCCGACAAGGGGTTCGTCCTCGTAGACATCGAGGCGGGCGAGGGCGGCAAGCGGACAACCTACACGTTCGTCCCCACGCCCGCGCGCCGCTTCCTCCCCATCCAGGTGGACGCCCGCGGCAGCGACGACCCCACGGCCGCGATCCTCGCCGAGATCCGTACGTACGACCTCGACGGCGCCGTCGTCCGCGTCCGCTACCACGTCGACGAGGCGCAGCTCGCCCTCGTGGACACGGCCGCCCTCCGCGACGCCCTCGCCGGGGCCGAGACGGTCGCGGCGGTGGAGCGGCAGGTGGATCCCGTCGCGCGTCAGCAGCGGACGGTCGTTCGCCGCGAGACCTCGCTCCAGGAAGCGATGGCCCGCTACGTGGACCAGCACGACAACCTCGCGGCCATCAAGGACGACCTCGTGGCCGCCGCGCTGGAGATCGAGCACGAGGTGGACGCCGAGCGGACGTGAGATGAGGGAAGGGCGCCGGATAGATCGGTCGCCCTTCGTCCCTCAGCCTTCGTCCTTCGCTTCCAGCCAGACGCGGTGGCCCTCGGTGCGGAGCCGTTCCGCGGCCTCCCGCGCCTCGGCGTCGTCCTCGAAGGCGCCGAACACGGCGGCACCCGAGCCGGAGAGCGCCGCGTAGCCCGCGCCCGACCGGAGCAGCAAGGCTTTCGCTTCCGCGATGGCCGGATACCGGGCGAGGACGGGTGCCTCGAAGTCGTTTGCCAGCTCGGCCCGCCAGCGCGCCAGGTCGTTCGAGGCGACGACCGCCGCCGGGTCGGGCCGCGCGTCGTCGTTCGGCGTGACGAACCGGTACGCCTCCGCGGTCGCCACGTGAACCGGCGGCACGGCGACGACGAGGGCAAACGGGCATCGGTACGGGAGCGGCGTCAGGACCTCCCCCCGCCCGGTGGCGAGGGCCGGGCCGCCCAGCAGGAAGAACGGCACGTCCGAGCCGAGGCCGGCGGCGAGGCCGTGGAGGACGGCCTCGGGTACGTCGAGCGCCCAGAGGTCGGCGAGGAGGCGCAGGGCGTGGGCGGCGTCGGAGGAGCCGCTGCCTAACCCGGCTCCGTAGGGCACGCGCTTGTCGAGGTGCAGCCGCCCGGTGGGCGCCACGCCGGCCCACTCGGCCAGCGCCCGCGCGGCACGAACGACGAGGTTGCCGTCGCCGGTCGGCAGCGCGGGGTCCGAGGTCGTCAGCGTGAGCGTGTCGGACGGCGTCGCCGAGAGGCGGTCGGCCCAGCGGAGGGGCAGCATCACCGTCTCCAGGTCGTGGTAGCCGTCGGGGCGGCGGCGGCGCACGTGAAGGCCGAGGTTGACCTTGGCGGGAGCGGAGCGAGTCGGCACGGCGTGGACAGACGAAGGCGGGGGCTCGGTGCGTTATGCGGCCCCTCGGACCGGGAAGGGCCGTTGGAATTGCCCGCGAAAGGCGGGAGGCGCACGCCGTCGCAGCTTTGCGCCCCTTCCCCGGGACCGTACCTTGCCCCGCTAATTTCACGCCCCACGGACCGGATGTCCAATTCCCTGCGCGCCTGCGCCCGACTGCTCGCCCTCCTCGTCGCCGTCGTACCGCTCCTCGCGACCGAGGGCACGGCGCAGATCTTCCAGGAGGACAGCGGCTCGCTCTCGGGCCTGCTCCAGGGGCGCGCCCTCCCCTCGGCGTTCAACGGCGAGACGGTCCCGCTCGAAGGGCCCCTCGACCCAGACACGTACCTCGTCGGCCCGGGCGACGTCTTCGCCCTCACCGTAGGCGGCCAGTACCCCCTCACCCTCCGCGCCCCGGTGTCGGCGGACGGGCGGCTGATCGTGCCCGATCTCGGCAGCTTCGAGGCGGCCGACCGGCCGCTGGCCGCCGTGCTGGCCGACCTCCGCGCCGCGCTCCGCCGCGTCTACCGCAACGTGGAGACGGACGCCGCGCTGGCCGAGCCGCGCCAGTTCTACGTCCACGTCTCGGGCGCCGTCATCGAGCCCGGCCGGCACGTCGTGATGCCCATCGCCCGCGTGGAGGACGCCCTCACGGCGGCGATGGGCGGGGTCCCGCCGCAGCGCGTCCTCGGCCTTCCGCCGACGCGCCAGGCGATGACCCTCCGCGCCATGCAGGCGCTCAACCCCGCCTCGTTCGAGCCCAACCGGGTGCAGCCCGTCGAGGGGCTCGTGGCCGAGGCCCGCTACCGCCCCTCGTTCCGGAACGTCCTCGTCACCCGCCGCGACGGCACCACCGAGCGGGTCGACCTCCTGCGCTACTACGCCACCGGCGACACGGCCGCGAACCCGTACCTCCGCGACGGGGACACCCTCTTCCTCCCGTTCTTCGACCCCTCCAAGGAGAGCGTGGGCGTGGACGGCGCGGTTCCCGAGCCCGGTGTGTACGACTACCGCCCGGACGACACCGCGCTCGCGGTGCTGCTGATCGCGCTCGGCCCGGAAGCCCGGACGCACGAAGGCATGGTGCGCCTCGTCCGCGCGGCGGGCACGGCGAGCGACCGCACCGTCCTCCTCGCGCCGTCGGAGTGGGCCACCACCCCGCTCGAACCGGGTGACCGCCTCTTCGTCCTCCCCGAGGCGGACGCACGGGGCATCGCCTCGGTGGCCGGCGCCGTCGCGTACCCGGGCCGGTACCCCATCCGGCCGGGCCAGACCACCCTCCGTGAGCTGGTGGACCTCGCGGGCGGCCTCGCCGACGACGCCCTCCTGCGGGGGGCCTACCTGGAGCGGGCGTCCAGCGGCGACGTCGACCGGGAAGGCTTCGACGTGAACCGGCTGGCGGCCAACCCGATGCTCAACCTCGACGTACGGGAGGCCGCCCTGAGCGCAAGCCTCTACGAGTACGCCCGCCGCTCCGGGCTCAACTTCTCCGGCCGCCTCTACCTCACCCGCGAGCTCCTCAACGCGCGCCGCGTCTCGGCCGATGTGGCCGCCGTGCTCCAGGGGGACGCGCCCGACATCACGCTCCGCGACGGCGACCGCCTCGTGATCCCCGCCGACGTGGGCGCCGTGGCCGTCCTGGGGCAGGTCACGCGGCCGGGCTACGTGCCATTCGCGCCCGGCCGCACGGCGGAGTCCTACATCGCCGCCGCCGGCGGCCGCACCACCGGCGCCACCGATGCCTACGTCGTCGACGCCGCCACGGGCGCCTTCATCCCGGCCGCCGAGGCCCCTCCGCTCCGCCCGGGCGACCTCGTCTTCGTGGATCGCATCCCGACGGGGGACGACCGCATCTCGCAGCAGGTCATCGCGCAGGAGCGGTCGGTGGAGATCGCCGAGCGCCGCGAGGACGCCGACCGCCGATTCCGCACCCTCTCGGCCGTGCTCTCGGCCGTCACCACCACGGCCACCGTCGTCACGGTGATCCTCGCCCTCACCAACCAGGGCGAATAGGCGCACCGCTACGCCGTACCTTTTCCGAGACCTCCCCCTATACCGATGGCCGTTCAGCCGACCTACGAGATCGAAGAGCGTCCGGCCGGCGACGGCGCCGGGGTCTATCCCGGCGAGTTCACGCCGGAGGAGCGCGAGCGCGGGCGGAACGCGTTCTGGTGGACGCTGGCCGTCCTGTACCGCCGCCGCTACGCCCTGCTCGCCGTGGCGTTCGTGACGGGCGTCGCCTCGGTCGTGCTCAGCCTGATGCTGCCGCTCTGGTACCGCGCCGAGACGCGCGTGCTGCTGCCGCAGTCCGGCGGCTCCTCCATGCTCAGCATGCTCGAGAGCGCCGTGCCCGGAGCGGGCGCGCTGATCGGCGGCAAGGGCGGGGACTACACCCGCTTCCTCTCGATCCTGACCAGCCGCACGCTCCTCGACCGGACCGTCGAGGCGTTCGACCTGGAGACGGTCTACGAAACGCGGGACCACGTTGACCCGCGCGCCGCCGCCATCCAGGCGCTCCTGGGCAACACCGAGTTCGAGGTCGCCCTCGACTACGACTACCTCTCCGTCGCCGTCTTCGACCGGGACCCGGCGCGCGCGGCGGCGATGGCCAACTTCATGGTGGAGGAGCTCAACCGGGAGCACATCCGGCTCACGAGCGCCCACGCCCGGCAGAACCGCGTCTTCATCGGGCAGCGGCTCGACGAGGCACAGACCGCACTCGATTCCGCGCAGGCCGCGCTCCAGGCGTTCCAGGAGGTCCACGGCATCCTCGACGTGGAGCGCCAGGGCGGCGCGTTCTTCGAGGTGCTCGCCCAGGCCCGCGCCGACGTGGCCCGCCTCGAGATCCAGTACGGCACGCTCCGCCGCCAGTACGGCGAGGACAACCCGCAGACGCAGGCCGCCCGCGACGCCCTCACAGCGGCCCGCGCCACCGTCCGCGACGCACTCAGCGGCAACGACGCCCTCATGCCGGTGCCGCTCCGGGACCTCCCGGGCGTGAGCCGCCAGTACGCCGAGCACTACCAGGAGGTCGTGACCCAGGCCAAAATCGTCGAGTTCATCCTCCCGCTCTACGAGCAGGCCCGGTTCGACGAGGAGCGCGAGGCGGTGGCGGTGCAGGTGCTCGACGAGGCCGTCCCGCCCAAACGCAAGGCGAAGCCCAAACGCGCCCTCGTGGTCCTGGGCCTGACGTTCTCGGTGCTCGTGCTGGTCACGTTCTTCTTCCTCGCTCGCGCGTGGTGGCGGGAGCACGCGGCGGAGGTCGCGCAGCGCCTTCGCTCGGCCTGAGCCCGGCCGCCCCGCCATGCGTGACGCCCTTGCCCTCTCCCCCACCGCCCTGCGCCGCTGGGGCGACGGCCTGCTCGTCGCAGCCCTGGGTCTGGGGCTCTGCATCACGGCGCGGATCGCGTGGTCGGCCCCGGGCCTGCTGCCCGTGCTGCCGCTCGGGCTGATCGCAGCGGGGGCCCTGCTGCTGCTCTTCCGGCACCCGCGCGTGAGCTTCGTGGTGTGGATGATGGGGTTCCCCTTCCTCCTCTCCTCCGAGCCGGGCCTGCAGGTCCAGGAAGTGCTCTACGGCCTGTATTTCTTCGCCTTCCTCGCCCACTGGTACGGCCGCCGGCTGCTGCTGTACCGGAGCCGGATGATCCGGGGTCTCGAAGACCGCGTCGTCGCGCTCTGGCTGGGGTTCGGGTTGCCGGCCGGCCTGTTCCTGGCGGTCCTGTTCGGCGCCCCCCCGGGTGCCATACGGGGTGAAGTGCTGGCGTTCCTGATGCTGGCGCTGTACTTCCCGGTCAAAGAGTTCGTCGTCCGCGAGCGGCAGGGTCCGCTCATCGTGTTCCTGCTGCTCGCGTGGATGGGCGTGATGATCACGGTCGAAAACGCCTTCGACGCCCAGCGGCGGTTCGCCGACGCCACGCAGGTCTGGGAGATCGCCAACGTGCGTACCGGCGGCCGCGAGCTGTTCCTCACCTTCCCGGGGCTGCTCGTGATGGCCGTCCTGGCCGGCGTACGCCGGCGCCGGATTGCCCCGGTGCTTCTGGTGGTGTTCGCCGCCCTCTTCGCCGGGCTGATCCTGACCAAGTCCCGGGCCTTCTGGGTGGCCTTCGCGATGGGCACGGTCGCGCTGGTGCTGCTCCTGCGGGGGCCGAGGCGCCGGCAGCTCCTTCTGTTCTTCGGGGCCGGCCTGCTGGTTCTGGGCGTGCTGAGCCTGTTCGTCGCCGGGTCGTACCTCAACCTGCTCCTCCTCGGCATCCAGAACCGGCTCCTCACCCTGGGCTCGACATCCACGGACGTCTCGCTCATCAACCGCTTCGTGGAATCGGCCGCCGTACGGGAGCGGATCTGGCAGAACCCGGTGCTGGGCTACGGCTTCGGCACGCCGTACACCTACTTCCGCCTCATCGAGCACGCGACGCTGACGTACAGCTACGTCCACAACGGGTACCTGGCCGTGTGGTACAAGCTGGGGCTGTGGGGCGTCGCCCTGGTGGGGACGGCGTGGGTCCGGGCGGGGTGGTGTGCCTTCCGGGCGGGGCGGTCGCGGACGCTCCCCATCTTCGAACGCGTGCTTGGCCTGGGTGTGGTGGCGTGCCTGCTCGCCCTGCTGCTCCCTGCCTACACCACCAACGTGTTCTTCGAGGACGAGAAGCTGGCGGCGTTCACGCTGGTCGCGGCCCTGGGCTGCGGGCTCTACCAGCGCCGCGGCGGCCGCCCCCCGGAGACCGCGGCCTCGCCGGCCGCCTTCGGCGAGGAGGGCTGAGGTGCCGGCCGCGTCGGAAGGTTCGGTCCCCGCCTCGGCGCCGACCGAGGCGCAGCGGGCGCGCCGGATCGCCCGCAACGTGGGGGCGCTGACGGCGGCGCGCGGGGCGACGGTCCTCCTCCAGCTCGCCGTCACGGCGTACCTGACGCGGACGCTGGCGCCGGAGCACTTCGGCATCCTCGGGTTCGGCACGGCGCTGCTCTCGTACTTCTCGCTCCTCGTCACCTTCGGCTTCAACACGCTGGGCACGCGCGAGCTGGCGCGGGCGCCGGAGCGGGCAAGCGAGCTGGCCGGGCACCTGACGGCGTTCCAGCTGCTCCTCTCCGTCGTGGGGTACGCGCTCTTTCTGGGTACGGTCCTCCTGCTCCCGAAGCCGGCCCTGGTGAAGACCGTGCTGGCGGTGCAGGGGCTGGCGCTGTTCACGACGGCGCTGTCGCTGGAGTGGGTCTACCTCGGCGTCGAGCGGATGGGGGTGCTGGCCGTCCGCAACGTGGTGGCGGCGCTGCTCCACGTGGGGGGCGTGCTGCTCTTCGTCCACCGCCCGGACGACGTGGTGTGGGCCGCCGCCGCCCAGGTCGGCGCCGTGCTCGTGGGGAACGGCTGGATCCTGCTCACCTTCGTGCGCGACTTCGGCCGGCTGCGGTTGCGTGTGGCCCCGGCGGTGTGGTGGCGCCTCCTGAAGCCCGCCGTCCCCATCGCCGCCTCGTCGTTCATGATCGCGATCTACTACCAGCTCGATCAGGTCATGCTCGGGCTGATGCGGGGCGAGGCCGAGGTCGGGCTCTACACGGCGGGCTACCGCGTGCTGACGGCGGCCCTCATCCCGGCCCAGATCCTCCACATGGCGTTCTTCCCGGCCCTCTCCGCCACCCTCGGCGACACCGGGGCGATGCGCCTGCGGGTGCGGGCGTACGTCCGGGCCATGGCCCTCCTCGGGGCGCCCATCGCGGTGGGCGGGGTGCTGCTGGCGGGACCGCTGCTGACGCTCGTGGCGGGCGAGGCCTTCGCCGCCGGCACGACGGCCTTCGCCTTCCTGATGGCCAACGCCGGGCTCGTCTACGTCAACATGGCCTTCGGACAGCCGCTCGTGGCGTGGGACCGGCAGCGGGCCTACTTCGCCGCCGTCGGTGCGGGCGCCCTCGCCAACGTCGTCCTCAACGCGCTGCTCATCCCTCGGTACGGCCTCGACGGTGCCGCGATAGCGACCGTCACCAGCGAGGTCGTCGTGTTGCTCGGCGTGCTGCCGCTGCACGTACGCCTGGTGCATCAGGCGTACCTCGGCCTCTGGGCGCGGGCCGCCGCCGCCGCCGCCCTCGGCGTGGGTGGCCCCGTGCTGAGCGCGCTCGCCCTGGGGGCGTCGCCGCTCGTGGCCGGGCTGCTGGCCGTACCCGGCTACGCGCTCGCTGCGTGGACCTTCCGCCTGGCAACGCCGGCGACGATCCGGACGCTCTTCCGGCCGCCCGCCTAGCCCGTCTTCGCCGGAATCGGACGGCACGGCGCACGCCCGCTTCGTATCGTCCGGCGCCCTCTGCCTGATCGGATGCGAACGTACGACTACCTCATCGTCGGGGCCGGCCTGACCGGCAGCGTGCTCGCCGAGCGCCTCGCGAGCCAGCTCGGCCGGCGCGTGCTCGTGATCGACCGGCGCTCGCACCTCGCGGGCAACGCCCACGACCGCCTCGACGCGCACGGCGTACTCATCCACCAGTACGGCCCGCACCTCTTCCACACCAACAGCGCGCGGGTGTGGGACTACCTCTCGCAGTTCACCGACTGGCACCCCTACGAGCACCGCGTCGTAGCCGAGGTGGACGGCGTCCGCGTGCCGGTCCCGTTCAACCTCACGAGCCTCCACGCCCTGTTCCCCTCCGCGCAGGCCGAACGGCTCGAACGGCTCCTGAAGGCGCGCTACGGCGACGAGGTCAAGGTGCCCATCCTCAAGCTCCGCGAGACGGCTGCCGAGCGCACCGGTGGCCTCTCGGCCCGCGACGCCGACGACCTCCGCGCCCTCGCCGACTTCATCTACGAGAAGGTCTTCTACGGCTACACCCTCAAGCAGTGGGACCTCACGCCGGAGCAGCTCGGGCCGACCGTCATGGCGCGCGTACCCGTCCACATCTCGCGCGACGACCGCTACTTTCAGGACACGTACCAGGCCCTCCCGGCCAAGGGCTACACGGCACTCGTCGAGGCGCTCCTGGACCACCCCCACATCGAGGTCGAGACGGGCGTGGACTTCGAGCAAGCCCGCGACGCCTTCCGCTTCGACCGGCTCGTCTATACCGGCCCCATCGACGCGTTCTTCGACTACCTCCACGGCCCGCTGCCCTACCGGAGCCTCCGGTTCGACTTCGTCCACCACGAGGCCCCGTTCTTCCAGGAGCGCACGCAGGTCAACTTCCCCAACGCCCCCGGGGACGGCCCGGCCTACACGCGGATCACGGAGTTCAAGCACGCCACCGGCCAGCGGGTGCCGGGCACGACGGTGGCCGTGGAGTACCCGCAGGCCCACGTCCCGGGCGAGAACGAGCCCTACTACCCGATTCCGCTGGAGGCCAACCGCGAGCGCTTCGCCCGCTACGCCGCCGAGGCGGCCCGCCTCGCCTCGGTGACGTTCGCGGGGCGGCTGGCCGACTACCAGTACTACAACATGGACCAGGCCGTGGCCCGCGCCCTCCGCGTCTTCGAGAAGGAGTGTCTCCCGGTGTGACCATGCCCGACGCCGACGCGCTGGTACGGCCCCTCCCGCTGGGCCCGCTCCCCGAGACGCCCCTCGTCTCCGTCCTCGTCGCCAACTACAACTACGCCGGCTACGTGGCCGCGGCCGTCGAGAGCGCGCTCGCGCAGACCTACCGGCACCTGGAGGTGGTCGTGTGCGACGACGGCTCGACCGACGACTCGCTGGCGGTCCTCCACGCGCTGGCCGAGCGGGACGGCCGCGTGCGCGTCGTGGCGCAGGAGAACGGGGGCCAGGCCTCGGCCCTCAACGGCGCCTACGCCGCCGCCCGCGGCGACATCCTCTGCGTCCTCGACGCCGACGACGTGTACGAGCCGGAGAAGGTGGCCGCCACGGTCGAGGGGTTCCGCGCCCACCCCGAGGCGGGCTTCCTCATCCACAACGTCGTCGTGATCGACGGCGAGGGGCGCGTGCGCGGCCGGAAGCAGGAGCACGAGGCCATGCCGGCAGGCTGGCTCGCCCCGCGCGTGCTGGCACTGGGCGGTCCGCTCACCGGGTTGCCGCCCGCCTCCGGCCTCTCGCTCCGCCGCCCCGTGGCCGCCCACCTGTTCCCCCTCGACCCGGCGTACCGGAGCCTCGCCGACGGGCTGGTCAAGGCCGGGGCGCCCGTGCTCACCCCGGTCGTCGCGCTCCCGCAGGTGCTCGCCCGGTTCCGAATCCACGGCGCCAACCTGACCAGCGCCGCCTCGGGTTCGGTGGCGGCGCGGCGGAAGGTGCTCGGCGTGATCCGCCGCCACCACGCCTACATCCGGGGCCTTCTGGCGAAACACCACGGCCCGGAGGCCGCCGCGCAGCTCCGGCCGGTGGAGTTCAACCCTGCCTACGGCGTGCAGCTCGCCCAGCTCGCGCTCCTGGAGCCCGCGCCGCAGAGCGAGCGCCGGGCTGCCGTGGACGCCCTTCTGTCGAACCCCGGAGCGGTCCACGTCCGGCACCGCTGGTTCTACCGGCTGGCGGCCTCGCTGCCCCTTCCGGCCGGGCTGGTACGGCTCGCCTTCGGGGACAGCCCGCTCAAGCGGGCCGCCCAGCGCCTCGATCAGTGGGCGCGGGGCGTCCGGTCCTAGCGACGCCCCTCAACGCCGGGCGCGGAACCGCTCGGCCAGCATCCGCACCGGCTGGGCGACGGCCGACGCCATGCCGCGCGCGCGGAAGCGCCACACGAGCGCCCGCCGCAGCGCGGCCTGCCCGTCGAAGGCCGCACCCCGATAGAAGCGGGGCATCAGCGCCTTGGCGTGGCCCTGAAGGTGGAGGCTCTGGAAACGGACGGCCGCCCCCAGCCGCCGGTTCGTCCCGGCCGGGTAGCCCTCCTCCCAGTGGATCGCCTTGTGCGCGCCGCGCGTCGCGTACTCGTCCGGCCACTCGTTCTCGGCCTGGTTGAGGTTCCGGTCGTGCGCCCACCCCTCCTCCACCGTCAGCATGTTGGCGACGTGGGCCGGGTCCAGCGTCTCGCGGAAGAGGTGGAGGGCCGTCATGTCGCACACGCCGCCGCGCTGGCCCGTCCGGAGGTGGTGCTGCCACTTCGCCTCGTAGCGCGCCGTGAGCGCCGGCTCGGTGTAGGAGCGAAGCACGAAGTCGCAGAACGCCCCGGCCGCCTCGGCCGTCCAGTAGGAGGCGTGGGCGGAGGTGGCCCAGCGGTAGCCCCCCTGCTCGCGGGGCCAGCAGAGGCCGAGCCGCTTCCCGCGGAGTCGGTTCGCCAGGACCTCCGCCTCGGCGGCGTAGAGCATGACGTCGGAGTCGAGGACGAGGGCGTCGGTGAGGCCCTCCGCCTGCATGAAGGCGCGGAGCACGAACCACCGCTGGAAGCAGGCCAGTTCGAAGGGGCGGGCGTTCGTCGAGCGGTGCTCGTAGACCCGGGCCACCGCGTCGGCCGCGCCGGGGTACGGCGGCTGCGACGTGTCCACGTGGCGGAGGAAGGGAAAGCGGTCGTTCTCGCGGTCGCCGAGGAGGACGAGGTCGGCGCCGGGGTCGGCCGCCCGCGCCTGGCGGAGGGAGAACTCGAGGTACGGGCTGTAGCCGCGGTGGATGAAGACGATGGCCATGCGTGCGGGCGCCGCAGCGGTCGCTCGGTGGGCGCCCCTCGGGCCGCCCTCGTTCGGAAACGGAGGAGCCCGCGAAGATACGCGCGCCGGGAGGCCGCCCGCGCCGGCCCCGAGGCGGACGCCGGGGCACTAGCCCCGGCCCGTCGAGCCGAAGCCGCCGGCTCCCCGCTCGGTGTCGTCGAGGGCGTCCACCCGCTCGAACCGGACGGGCACGTAGCGCGCCACGACCAGCTGGGCGATCCGCTCGCCGCGCTCGATCACGAACGGCTCCGGCCCGTGGTTGATGAGGAGGACCTTGCACTCACCCCGGTAGTCGGCGTCGATGGTACCCGGGCTGTTGAGCACGGTCACGCCGTGCTTCGCCGCGAGGCCGCTGCGCGGGCGCACCTGGCCCTCGGTGCCCGGCGGCAGGGCGATCTGCAAGCCCGTCGGGACGAGGGCGAACTGGCCGGGCTGGAGCGTCATCGGCTCGGCCTCGGGGACGGCCGCGCGGAGGTCGAGGCCGGCGCTGGCCGTCGTCGCGTGCGCGGGCAGGTCGAGCCCTTCGCCGTGCGGGAGGACGAAGAGGGGAACGGGGACGGGGTCGAGCATGACGGATGGACATGCGTAGGGGCACGGCGCGCCGTGCCCCTACGTGCAGCATGGTGCGGCTGGGATCAGTTCGAGGAGCCCATCATCTTCTTGACCCAGGGCGAGATCATGAACATGATCAGGCCCGCTGCCGCGCTCGTAGCGAAAACGGCCAGGAAGATGCCGCTGAGCGGGTACGACTCGAACAGGCCGCCGACGCGGCCGCCGATGTAGTTGCCCGTCGCCGCTCCGAGGAACCAGATACCCATCATCTGCCCGACGATCTTCTCCGGCGCGAGCTTCGTCATCGCGCTCAGGCCCACCGGGCTCAGGCACAACTCACCGACCGTGTGCAGGAAGTAGACGCCCAGCAGCCACTGCGGCCCGACCGTCGTCCCGTCGTTGCCCTGCACCATGAAGGCGGCCGGGACGAGCAGGAGAAAACCGAGACCGACGAACAGCAGGCCCAGCGAGAACTTGAACGGCGTGCTCGGCTCGCGCCGGCGCCGGTTCAGCCACACCCACAGCCAGGCAAACACCGGCGCGAGCGCGATGATGAACAGCGCGTTGACCGACTGCCACCACGTGGACGGGAATTCCAGACCGAAGACGCTGTTGTCGGTGAGCCGGTCCGCGAAGAGGTTCAGCGTGGAGCCCGCCTGCTCGAACGAGCTCCAGAAGAGCGCCGCCGCGACGTAGAACACGATGATGGCCACGATCCGCCCGCGCTCGTCCTTCGTCCAGTTGCCCGTGAGGAAGAGCGCCGCGAAGTAGGCAATGGGCATGATCAGCAGAATCACGCCGACCATGTTGCTGACCCACTCGATCCCCACGTCGGCCATCCCGGTGGCGCCGACGACGTACGGAATGGCGACGAGCAATGCGACGATGGCGAGCCCCAGGATCAGCGAGCGCCGCTGGCTGGCCCGCTCCTCCGGCGAATCCACATCCTGCTTGATCCCGGCCGTTCCGAGGTGCTTCGCCCCCAGCTTGTACTGGATGAGACCGAGAACCATACCGACCGTCACGGCCGCGAAGCCCCACCGCCAGGCGATGTTCTGGCCCAGGTACCCGGCGATCAGCGGGGCCATGAACGCCCCGAGGTTGATGCCCATGTAGAAGATCGAGAAGCCGGCGTCGCGGCGGGCGTCGTTCTGCGCGTACAGCGAGCCGACCATCGTGCTCACGTTCGGCTTCAGAAGACCCGTCCCGATGGCGATCAGCCCCAGGCCGACGTAGAAGAGCCCCGAGTTGCCCGTTGCGAGGCAGGCGTTGCCGAGCGCGATGATGATGCCTCCGTAGAAGACCGCGTTGCGCGCGCCGATGAACTTGTCGGCGATCCAGCCGCCGGGCAGGTTCGTCATGTAGACGACCGCCGTGTAGAGCCCGTAGAGCGCGCCGGCCTCGGCCACGCTCAGCCCCAACCCGCCGTTGACGACCGCGTCGGTCATGTAGAGGATGAGGAGCGCACGACCGCCGTAGTAGGAGAAGCGCTCCCACATCTCGGTCATGAACAGGGTCGAGAGACCGCGCGGATGGCCGAACCACTGCTTGCCTCCGGCGAGGACAGCGGCCTGGCCGTGCTCCGAGCTCATCACTGAGCCTTCGGCGCGCGGATCCGGCATTTCAGAAACGGGGTCTTTCGCCATGATGGGTACTCGCTGGTGGGGAATGAGTGAGGACGGCCACAGCGGCGGGCGCGGGGCCGCGCGAAGATAGAGACAATTCCCTTTTGCGCCGTACCGCGCTCCAGGCGGGCGTGCCGGTAAGCCGGAGCGCCTGCTAAAAACGTAACACTCACTCCGTGTTGCGCCCCATCCCCTTCGCCGTGCCCTCCGCCAGGAGCCGCGCCGCGATCCGGTACGGCGCCCGCTCCTCGGAGGCGAGCGCGTCGAGCGCGTCGGCGAGGGCGCGGCGGCGCTCGTCCGTCCAGAACCGCCGTTGCCAGGCCGCCTCGACGAGGCGCTGGACCCGGCGGCGGAGGCGCGCGTCGCGGAGGCGCTCCCAGTCGGCGGCGAGGTGCCGGCGGTGGCGGTCGAGGGCGTCCGTCAGCGCGCCGAGGCCGTCGCCCCGGGCGGCCGACGTGGTGACGACGGGCACGGTCCAGCCGTCGGCGGGAGCCGGACGGAGGTGGAGCGTCTGCCGGAGGGCGCGCGCCATCAGCCCCGCCTCGGGATGGTCCGCCTTGTTGACGGCGAACACGTCGGCGATCTCCATCAGCCCGGCCTTCATCGCCTGCACGGCGTCGCCCGACTCCGGGACGAGGACGACGAGCACGGTGTCGGCCGCCTCGGCCACGTCGATCTCGCCCTGCCCCACGCCGACGGTCTCGATCAGGATCACGCCGTAGCCCGCCGCGTCGAGCACGTCGCAGGCGGCCTCGGTGGCTTCCGAGAGGCCGCCGAGGGCGCCGCGCGCGGCGAGGGAGCGGATGAACACGCCGGGGTCGAGGGTGTGGGCGTCCATCCGCACGCGGTCGCCGAGGAGGGCGCCGCCGGTGAACGGGCTCGACGGGTCCACGGCCACGACGGCCACGCGCTCGCCCTGCGCGCGGTAGTGCCCGATGAGCCGGTCGGTGAGGGTGGACTTCCCCGCGCCCGGCGGGCCGGTGATGCCGATGCGCCACGCGCGCCCGGTGTGCGGGTAGAGGGCGTCCACGAGGGCGTCCGCCTCGGGGCCGCCGCTCTCGGCCACGGTCAGTGCCCGCGCCACCGCCCGGCGGTCGCCGTCGAGGAGGGAGGGTATGGAAGGGGTGGAGGGGATGGACGGGGCGGATGAAAAGGAAGAGCGGGAGAAGCTAGCGACGCCCCCCTCCCCTGTGGGCGGTGCCTGGAGCGAAACGGACGGCGGAGGGGGCCGTGCCGAGCGGTGCGCTCGAGGCACCGGCGCGCCTCCCACCGGCCTACCGGCGCGCCCCTCGCCGTTCCCTTCTTCCCGCTCCTCTCCTTCCTTTCTCCCCCTCTCGCCCACGGCCTCGCCTCTAATTTCAACGAAGCCAACTCCGCACGCCCATGTCCGACCCTACCGCCCGCCTCACGCCCACGACGAACCCGCAGCACGGCCCCCGCACGCACACCTGCGGCGAACTCCGCGCCGACGCCGTCGGCCGGGAAGTCATCCTCAAGGGCTGGGTGGACACCACGCGCAACCTCGGCGCGCTCGTCTTCGCCGACCTCCGCGACCGCTACGGGCTCACCCAGATCGTCTTCTCGGGCGACGTAGCGGCCGAGGCCTACGCCACGGCCGAGCGGCTCCGCAGCGAGGACGTGGTCTCCGTGCGGGGCACCGTCCGCGAGCGCGAGCGCAAGAACCCGGAGCTCCCCACGGGCGACGTCGAGGTGTACGTGACCGACTTGGAGGTGCTCAACACGGCCGAGCCGCTCCCGTTCGTCGTCTCGGCCCACGAGGAACGCCAGCAGAACACGGGCGAAGACCTCCGCCTCCAGTACCGCTACCTCGACCTCCGCCGGCCGAGCCTCCAGCAGAACCTGCTCCTGCGTCACCGGCTCTACCAGGCCGTCCGCCGCTACTTCGACGCCCACGACTTCGTCGAGGTCGAGACGCCGGTGCTGATGAAGTCCACGCCCGAGGGCGCGCGGGACTACCTCGTGCCGAGCCGCGTCCACCCGGGCCAGTTCTACGCGCTCCCGCAGAGCCCGCAGACCTACAAGCAGATCCTGATGATGGCCGGGCTCGACCGCTACGTCCAGATCTGCAAGTGCTTCCGCGACGAGGACCTCCGCGCCGACCGCCAGCCGGAGTTCACCCAGATCGACGTCGAGATGACGTTCGCCACGGAGGAACTCGTCTACGCGATGATGGAGGGGCTCATGCAGGCCGTCTGGAAGGAGACGCGCGGCATCGACCTCGCGACGCCGTTCCCCCGGATGCCCTACGACGAGGCCATCCGCCGCTTCGGCTCCGACAAGCCCGACCTCCGCTTCGGCATGGAGCTGGTGGACGTGTCGGCCCGGGTGCGGGGGTCCGGGTTCAAGGTGTTCGAGAGCACGCTGGAGGACGGCGGCGCCGTCGTGGCGCTGCGCGTCGAGGGCGAGGGCGAGCGCGGGCGCGGCCAGATGGACAAGCTCATCGACTGGGCGAAGCAGAAGCTCGGCGTCCCCGGCGTCTTCTACGTCAAGCGGCCGTCGGACGGCTCGGACTTCACCGCCTCGGTCAAGGAGGACGTGCTGCCCCGCGCGTACGTCCAGGCCGTGATCGAGGCCACGGGCGCCGAGGCGGGCGACCTCGTGCTGATGCTCGCCGGCCCGCAGCCGAAGGTGTTCGAGCAGATGGGCGGCCTCCGCCTCCGCATGGCGGACGAGCGCGGCCTCGTCCCCGAGGGCGCCGACGGCCCCTGGAAGTTCCTCTGGGTGACCGACTTCCCGCTCTTCGAGTACAGCGAGGAGGACGGCCGCTTCTACGCGATGCACCACCCGTTCACCTCGCCCCGGCCCGACGACCTCCCCCTCCTCGACACCGACCCGGGCAGGGCCCGAGCGCGGGCCTACGACCTCGTGCTCAACGGCTCCGAGCTCGGCGGCGGCTCCATCCGGATCCACCAGCGGGCCGTCCAGAGCCGGATGTTCCGGGCCCTCGGCATCGGCGAGGCGGAGGCGCAGCGGCGCTTCGGCTTCCTGCTCGACGCGTTCCGCTACGGCGCCCCGCCCCACGGCGGCATCGCCTTCGGGCTCGACCGGATGGTGATGCACCTCACCGGCGCGGCCTCCCTCCGCGACGTGATCGCCTTCCCCAAGACGCAGGCCGCCACCGAGCCCATGAGCGGCGCGCCCGACTTCGTGGACCCCCGGCAGCTCCACGAGCTCCACATCCAGACCGTCGAGCCCGAGGTCGAGCAGACGAGGGGGGCGAAGGACCCGACCTGAGCGGCCTCAGTCCTCGATCCGGTCGAAGCGGTACGGCCCGGCCGCCGGGCCCCACACCTGGACGCCGTTGTGGGTCATCCCCCGGTCCCACCGGACGAGCCCCTCCTGCCCGACGGTCAGCTCCGTCGTCGCGTAGCTGGCGCCGCGCAGGCGGCTCACGCACGTCTGCCCGCGCGTCCGCCCCTCGTAGGTGCGGTTGGGCCGCCGCTCGAAGTAGAGCGTGCAGCCGTCGCGGAAGTCGAGGTCGTCCGGGGTGACCCCGAGGAGCGGGTTCGACCGCATCCACGCCCCGACGTGCCGCTCGGCGTCGCCTCGGAAGGCGTACACCTCCGCGATCACCCCGTCGGGTCCGGTCGTGAGCCGGTAGACGCGCTGGCGGTCCGGCGCGTCCGACGTTTCGACCGCCCCCTGCTCGACGTAGAACCAGCGGCCGTCGGTCCGGCCGGGCCAGATGGGGACGACGTGGAGCTCGATCTCGGCAAAGGCCGGGTCCGACGTCGCCTGGGCGCGGTTCCGGTAGTACCCGCTGAACCACGCCGCCAGCTCGGCAACGGGGTCCTCGAGGGGGTTGAGCGCGGAACGCGATGTTGCGACCGGCTCGGTCATCAGCTCGTTGGCCGCGTCCACCTCGGGGGGTGCGGCGGTCACGCACCCCGCCAGCGCGAGCCCCAGCCCGATGAAGAGGACGTGCCGCATCACCGGAGAGGGCTGAAGGGTCGAATCACGATGCGTCCGGCCACGCCGAGGCGGACGGCCTCGCGGGCCGCGCTCAAGGAATCACGGAGCATAAGAGTGCACGGCTGGGGATGCCGGAACCTACGGCCCCGCCGCCACTCGGACAACGGCCGGCCCGATGCCGGCCCGATGCCGGCCCGATGCCGGCCCGATGCCGGCCCGATGCCGGCCCGAT
>CAZOJJ010000022.1:36292-47690 GCA_964580105.1 uncultured Rhodothermales bacterium
GCCGGCCCGATGCCGGCCCGATGCCGGCCCGATGCCGGCCCGATGCCGGCCCGATGCCGGCCGTTCCCGTCCGCTCGCGTCCGCCGTACGCGGCCTCAGCTGCCCGCGCGGTGGAACTTCAGGACGGTCAGCCGCCCGTCGAGGTCGCTGCCGTAGACGTAGCCGCCGGGCGAGGGGATCGTCGCCCCCCAGGTGCCGTGGAAGGTGGCCTCGTCGTAGTCCGGCGTGGTGTCGTAGCGGGCCACCTCGACGGGGTGCGCGGGGTTGCTGATGTCCACGACGATGATGCCGCCGGCATAGTGCGAGAGGAAGGCGTAGTCGCCCTGGACGTGCACGTTGTGGGCGATCCGGTTGGCGCCGAGGTACTCCCCGACGAGTTCGATGTTGGCGGGGTCGGAGACGTCCCACACCTTGACGGTGCGGTCCGCCGTCTCCTCGGTGGTGAGGACGTAGCGGCCGTCGTCGGTGGGCCAGATGTTGTGGGAGTAGCCGCCGTCGGGGATCACCACGCGGGCGATCTGCGCGGGGTTCGCTTTGTCCGAGACGTCCCAGACGGAGAACGAGGAGGCGCGCCCCTCGGAGACGAAGAGCCGGTCGTTCACGGCGTGGACGTCGTGCACGTCGGGCAGTTCGACGAAGCCGACGTTGCGCGGCGCGGCCGGGTCCGAGACGTCGACGATGTGGACGCCGTCGTTGCTGGAGTTGAGGACGTAGAGGAAGCCGGTCGTCTTGTCCACGTCGAGGTTGTGCGAGGACACCACACCGTCGGTGTGGACGGCGACGAGCTCGACCGACTCGGGCAGCCCGCTGAGGTCGATGATCTGGAGCCCCTCGTTGGTGCCCAGGTTCTCGGCGACGACGTAGGCGTAGTGGCCGTTCACGCGGACGTCGCGGTGGTAGTAGGGGTCGTCCTCGACGGGTCCCTCGACGTGGGCGACGACCTCCATGTCCGGGATGCGGACGACGGCGAGGCCGTCCAGCACGCCCATCAGGGCGTACTCGGTGCCGTCCGGCGCGGTGTAGCCCACCACGTCGGAGCCGCCGACGCGGTAGCTCTCGTCGTCACCCGGGAAGGACGTGTTCTCGAACTCGACGACGCCGACGAGTTCGAGGGACTGGGCCGAGACGGGTCCGGAGACGGGTCCGGCAGCGAGAAGGGCGAGCAGCAGCCCGAGGCGGAAGGAGCGCATGGCGGAGGCGGATGGGATGAGACGCCCCCAACGTACGATTCGCAGGGAGACCGGGCAACGCATCCGCACGCGGTCTTCGCCGCCGCTCCACACGCGTCCGTTGACGGCCCACCCTGCGATCTGTAGTTTACCCGGCCCTGAGCGAGTCGCCCTCGCCGGCGTCGCTGCTGGGAGCCGACTCCGTAGCTCAGTTGGTAGAGCAGCTGGCTTTTAACCAGCGGGTCGTAGGTTCGAGCCCTACCGGAGTCACGAGCCGCACCGCGTCACGCTCGCTCTGCTGTTCTTTCTGCCCGGGTGGTGAAATTGGTAGACACGCCGTCTTGAGGGGGCGGTGGCCGCAAGGCCGTGCTGGTTCAAATCCAGTCCCGGGCACCCCGTTGAAGAGGCCGCCGGATCGACAGGTCCGGCGGCTTTTTTCATGCCGGCCCGTCGGGCCTACACCGCGGACGGCATCGCCGGTGCGTCGGCTCCCGCCTCCTCCACCGAGGCCGCCTCGGGCGCACCGGGCGCACCGGGCGCACCGGGCGCACCGGCGAGGGGGAGCGTCACGGTGAAGAGCGTGCCTTCGCCCACCACGCTTTCGACGTGGATGGTGCCGTGCATCAGCTCGACGAGCCCCTTGGTGATCGCCAGGCCGAGCCCGCTCCCTTCGTGGCTTCGGTCCACGCCCGTGGACTCCTGGCGGAACTCCTCGAACAGCTTCGGCAGGAACTCCTCGCTGATGCCCCGGCCGGTGTCGCGCACGCGGATGCGCACGCGCCCGCCCTGCTCGTCCACGCCGAGCAGGACACGGCCCTGGCTGGTGAACTTGATCGCGTTCGAGATCAGGTTGGTCAGCACCCGGTGCAGCGCCGAGGGGTCGGCCACGGCGATGACGCCGTTGGGCGGCGCCGCCACGGTGAGGGCGAGGCCCTTCTCGTGGGCCAGCGGCCGGAGGATGGCGCCGAGCGTGTGGGCCTCCTCGGCCACGTCGATGGGCCGAGGGTCGAGGCGGACGCCGTCGGCCTTGAGGCGGGCGAGGTCGAGCACGGAGTTGAGCGTGGACAGCAGGCGCTTCCCGCTCTGCTCGATGGGCTCGACGAGGTCGCGCTGGTCGGGTGGGACCTCCTCGGCGAGCACCTGCGCGAACCCGATGATGGCCGTGAGCGGGGTGCGGATCTCGTGGCTCATGTTGGCCAGGAACGCGCTCTTGAGGCGGGCCATCTCCTCGGCCTGGAGGCGCGCCTGCTCGGCCTGCTCGCGGGCCTCCTCCGCCTCGATGCGCGCCTGCTCGGACTCGGCGCGGGCCTTCTCGGCCGCTTCCTTCGCCGCCAGCAGCGTCTGGGCGCGCTCGGCCTCGGCCGTCACGTCCTGGCAGATGCCGTGGAGCCGCGCGGGCCGGTTGGGCGT
The DNA here is from genome assembly GCA_964580105.1 of uncultured Rhodothermales bacterium. GTDB lineage: Bacteria > Bacteroidota > Rhodothermia > Rhodothermales > Rubricoccaceae > CAZOJJ01. Next base: position 38,872 of record CAZOJJ010000022.1, read on the forward strand.
GCCGGGGTCGTAGGAGCCGCGCAATCGGACGATCCGGCCGTTGCCGTCGTCCATGAGGCAGAGCGTGAGGTCGTCGGGGTCGTCGCCGGCGCGGAGGGTGTCCCAGAAGCTGAAGAGGGCGGGCCGCTGGTCGAAGGGGACGAGCGCCACGAGCGCCTCGAAGGAGGGTTCGTCCACGGCCGGGTCGAGCCCGGCGATGCGGTACATCTCGTCGGACCACGAGGTCCGGCCCGTGGCCGTCTCGACCTCCCAGTTGCCGAGGCCGGCCGTCTCCTGGGCCTCGTTGAGGTGCGCTTCGCGCTCCTCCAGCGCCGCCTGCACCTGGATGCGCGCACTCACCGCCACGTAGACCATCACCGCCGCCGAGAGCATGCACGCCACGTAGATGGCCGCGTCGACGTCGCCCTCGGGCCGGAAGATGACGACGAGCATCGTGGCGATGAGCGACAGGCCGATGTAGGCCATCAGCGGCCCGGTGCCGTCGAAGGCGAGGCTCGTGAACATCATCGCCGCCACCCAGACGAAGAAGTAGCCGACGGCGTAGTCCGCCGAGAACCCGTTCAGGAAGGCGATGACGGCGAAGCCGAGGGTGAGCCCGAAGCAGGAGCAGAGGAGGATCTGCGAGGCCCGCGCCCGCACCCAGGCCGAGACGTAGGTGGCGACGAGCACGCCGATCCCGAGGCCGGCCGTGAGGAGGTGCACCCACAGCGAGTCGGCCGTGTCCGCGTCGGCAGCCTGGTAGAGCACGCCGAAGGCCGGGATCAGCAGCGCGCAGAGCACGCACGCCAGCCGGAGCAGGTAGAGGTGGGCATGGTCCTGCCAGTCCCGCCCGGTGACGGAGGGAGGGCGCAGGAGCGACGAGGCGAGCGAGGAGAGGGGCCGCATGGACCGGCCGAGCGGGGAGCAGGTGGAAGGCGGGCGTACCGCGCCTTCGTTATCGGCACCGGCGGCGCGATATTAACCGTGCAAAGCGATATTAACCGTGCAAAACCGGTGGTTTATTTGCCCATCGAACGCTCGCCCCCCGCCTTGCGCACGAACGTCTCGAATCGGAAGGCGGGCACGCTCCCCTCGGCCTCGCGCGCCTCGCGGGCGACCCGCACGAACGGGGCGCCGGGCCCCGAGACGAGGTGTTCGTAGGGCGGGAAGAACGTGTCGCCGGTGAAGTCGCCCTCGACGAGCGTGAGTTCCAGCCGGTCGGCCAGGAGCGGTCCGCCGTCAGCGCCTAGGCCGGCGGCGTAGACGCTCGCCCCGCCGCCGAGGAAGACCCGCTCCCGGTCCGCGAAGGCGGCCAGCGCTTCGCCGAGGCCGGCGTAGATGCGGACGTTCGGCAGGTCGGTATGCATCGGACGGCGCGTGAGGACGACGTTCTCGCGCCCGGCGAGCGGCCCGCCGAACTGGTGGAGCAGGCTCTCGAAGGTCCGCCGCCCCATGATGAGCGGGTGGCCGAGGGTGAGCGCCTTGAAGCGCTTCAGGTCGGCCGGGATGCGCCACGGGAGGTCCAGTCCGTTGCCGATGACGCGGTTCTTCTCCGCCACGGCCGCGATGAGGACGACCTCGGGAGAAGGACGAGGACCGGGGGACGAAGGACGAGGGGATTCCCCAGTCATTCCCATTTCCATCTGCCATCGCCCATCTGCCATCGCCCATCTGCCCTCCTCAGACCGCCACAGGGAAGCGGATGGGGTCGTGGTGCCGGTAGCCCTCCAGCGTCACGTCCTCGAACGCCAGCTCGTCGAGCCCCTTCGGCGTCCCGTCCGGGTGCGTGGCGATGTGGAGGCGGGGTGCCGGGAACGGCTCGCGCGTGAGCTGCTCGCGCAGGCCGTCCACGTGGTCCACATAGACGTGCGCGTCGATGAGGGTGTGGGCGAGTTGCCCCGGCCGCATGCCGACGAGCCGGGCGAGCGCGATGGTGAGGAGGCTGTAGCAGGCGAGGTTGAAAGGGACGCCGAGGGCGAGGTCGGCCGAGCGCTGCGTGAGGTGGCAGTGCAGCCAGTCCGCCCCCCCGTCCTGCGCGGGCTCGACGTTGAAGCAGAACGTGTAGTGGCATGGCGGGAGCCGGCTCACGGCGGCGTTGGCCGGATGCCACGCACTCACGACCATCCGCCGGCTCATCGGGTCCCGCCGGAGCGTGTCCACGACGTACCCGAGCTGGTCGAACGAGAGCGAGCCGTCGGCCTCGGTGCGGACGTGGGGGTGGCCCGGCCCGGCCCAGACCTCGGCGCCGAGGGCGGCCCCCTCGGGCGGGAGCGGGAAGCGCCGCCAGAACCGGCCGTAGGCCGTTTCGAGACGGCCCTCGTCGTCGGCCCAGGCGTCCCAGATGCCGGTGTGCCTGCGCAGCTCGCGGATGTGGTCGGCGCCGGAGAGGTACCACAGCACCTCGCGCCACATCGAGTCGAAGAAGACCTTCTTGGTCGTCAGGAGCGGGTAGCCTTCCTGGAGGTCCACCCGGTAGAACTCGGCGAACGTGGCGAGGGTGTCGGTGCCGGTCCGGTTCGTCTTGCGGACGCCGCGTTCGAGCACGCGCGCGACGAGGTCGAGGTAGGCGCGCTCGGCGTTCGTGGTCGTGGCGGTGTCGGCGATCTCCATCGGGCGGCGGGTGGCGTCGGCCGGCAGGATAAAGCCCGCCCCGCCCGGCGGGCAACCGGTGTGGACATCCGGTGGATGGAGGCCCGACGCCGGAAGACGGAGGCCGGGTGTCGGTACCTTCCGACTTCCGCCCTCTGCCTTCCGACAGCTGAACAGCATGGACCCCGGCCTCCACGTCAAGCAAGCCATCAACCACCTGAACAAGATCCTCGCCTACTACCCGTACGTCGAGGAGGACGGCGCGGCCACCGTCGCGCTCACGCCGGAGGACTGGCAGGTCGTCGTGGACGCGTTGTTCTACATGGACACGCCGCCCGAGGTCTTCCCCCCTGCCCTCACGGACTACCGCCTCTCCGACGACGGCCGCGTCGTGCTCCTCACCGTCGAGGACGGCACGGAGATCACGGTGGAGATGGGATAGGCACTGGGCACGCGGCGCCCTCCTCAGTCCCGATGCGAGTGCCCAACGCCAAATGCCCGGCACCTAATTCGCCAGCGCGACGAGGGGGAAGCGCGGAATGCGGGCGCGGAACCGACCGCCGTCCGGCCGCTGCATGAGGTAGGTTCCCTGCATCGCGCCCTCGAAGGTGGGCAGCACGCAGAACGAGTGGTAGACGTGCCGTGCGCCCGGAGCCAGGACGGGCTGCCGTCCGATCACGCCCTCGCCTTCCACCTCCTGCACGTGCCCGTCGCCGTCCGTGATCGTCCAGTGGCGCCGGAGGAGCTGGACCTCCTCGGGGCCGTGGTTCTCGATCTCGACGAAGTACGCGAACACGAAGCGCCTCGCGACCACGTCGGACTGCCCGTCGAGGTAGACGGGGCGGACGGTCACGGTGACGTCGGCGGTGGTGGCGTCGTAGGAAACCATGCGGGGGGTCAAGGTGCGAGCGAAGGGCCGGGGTGTTCGTCCCTCGCCCGTTCTACCGGCCGTTGACCTCCTGGCCGCGCGCGTACTCGACGGCGCCGATGAGGGCGCGGACGCGGCTCTCGCAGACGGGCGCGCGCCAGTCGCCGTTCTCCTTGAAGGCGCTGCCGATGATGAAGCCGTCGGCGAGGTCGAGGTAGTCGCCGAAGGTGTCGGCCGTCAGGCCGCTGCCGACGTAGATGGGGAGGTTCGTCGCCGCGGCCGCCTCGATGAGGTCGTCGGGCGAGGGGGCGTCGCCCGTCGTCGCGCCGGTCACGACGAGGGCGTCGGCGCGGTGCAACTCGGCGGCAGCGGCGAGGTCGCCGAGGGTGAGGTCGGCCGTCCAGGCGTGCGAGGCGTGCTTCTTCTTGACGTCGGCGAGGATGGGGATGCGCTCGGCGCCGATGGCCTTCCGGTAACGGAGCACCTCGCCCGCGCAGGCCTCGGCGACCCCTTTGTCCGAAATGTGGGCGTGCGTCCAGCCCTCGGCGCGGACGAAGTCGCACCCGGCGGCGCTGGCCACGGCCAGCGCGGTCTTGTTGGCCTGGAAGAGGACCTGGACGCCGACCGGCATCCGGCCGACGTGCCGCTTGACGGCGCACGCCACGCGCGTCATGAAGGCGGCCACCTCGGGCCCCATCTGGCGCTCGTGCACGGCGGGGAAGTCGTGCATGTTCTCGACGAGCACGCCGTCCACGCCCAGCTCGGCGTAGAGCCGCGCTTCGGCCACGGCCCGCTCGACGGCGCAGGCCACGCCCCGGCTGCCCGGCACCCCCGGCGACGGCCCGGTGTGAATCATCGCGATGACCGGCTTGGGCCGGGCGAACAGGCGGGCGGGCGACGCTGGCATGACGGTACTCCTCGGTCGGGGGCGCTCAGCCTCGGGTTCGTAGCAAAAGAACCAGGGGTCGGGGGGCGGGATCTCGGGAAAACGCTGATTGCTACCGATCCTGCTTCCCGGCTGTTCCGTGAATTGGCGAGCCTCCTCCGGGCCGTTACCTCGGGGGGAACCGGCCCCCGGGCGCGCGGCGGCGCCTCGGAAACGGAGGCGAGGGCCCGGGGCCAAACGCCCCCACGGGTTTCCACGAAAATAGACGCACCCCGGACGGGCGCCGGGCGTACCGGCTCCTACCTTACGTTCCGGCGGACGCGCGCCTCGCCCGTCCGCCTCGACCGGTCTTTCTACGACGCCATGCGCGATACCCCCAGCACCCCGGTCCTGACCCTCCCCGAGGTCACCGTCCTCTTCGCAGGCGACTCCGGCGACGGCATGCAGCTCACGGGCGGCCAGTTCTCCCACGCCACCGCCCTCGCCCGCAACGACCTCGCTACGCTGCCGGACTTCCCCGCCGAGATCCGCGCCCCCGCCGGCACCACCTACGGCGTCTCCGCCTTCCAGCTCCACTTCGGCCAGCGCGCCGTCCACACGCCCGGCGACGAGGTGGACCTCCTCGTGGCGATGAACGCCGCCGCGCTCAAGGTCAACCTCGGGCGCGTCCGCCCCGGCGGCACCGTCATCGTCAACACCAACAGCTTCGAGCGGCGCGACCTGGAGCTGGCGCACTACGACAGCAACCCGCTCGAAGACGGCACGCTCGACGGCTACGAGGTCGTGCCCGTCGAGCTGACGCGGCTCACGCGCGAGGCGCTGGCCGACTTCGGCCTCTCCACGAAGGAGACCGACCGCTCGAAGAACATGTTCGCGCTCGGGCTGGCGCTGTGGCTCTACACCCGCCCCATCGAGCCCGCGCGCGACTGGATCCGCGCCAAGTTCGCCAAGCACCCCGAGGTCCGCGACGCCAACCTGCAGGCGCTCAACAAGGGCTACCACTACGGCGAGATCACCGAGGCCTTCGCCGCGCGCTACGAGGTGCCGCCCGCCCGGCTGGAGCCCGGCGTCTACCGCGCCGTCAAGGGGAACGAGGCGCTCGCCCTCGGCCTCATCGCCGCCGGGGCGAGGAGTGGCCTCGGCCTCTTCTACGGCACCTACCCCATCACCCCGGCCTCCGACCTCCTCCACGCGCTCAGCCGCCACAAGGAGTTCGGCGTACGGACGTTCCAGGCCGAGGACGAGATCGCGGCCATCGGCGCGGCGCTCGGCGCCAGCTTCGGCGGTAACCTCGGCGTGACGGCCACCTCCGGCCCCGGCATGGCCCTCAAGGGCGAATTCATCGGGCTGGCAACGATGATGGAGCTGCCCCTCGTGATCGTGGACGTGCAGCGCGCCGGGCCGAGCACGGGGATGCCGACCAAAACGGAGCAGTCCGACCTGCTCATGGCCGTCTACGGCCGCAACGGCGAGGCGCCGATCCCCGTCCTCGCCGCGCGCACGCCGGGTGACTGCTTCGAGGCGGCCTACGAGGCGGCCCGCATCGCCGTGGCGTACATGACGCCGGTGATCCTGCTCTCGGACGGCTACCTCGGCAACGGCGCCGAGCCCTGGCGCATCCCCGACCCCGACGGCCTCCGCCCCTTCCCCGTCCACTTCGCCGACCGGGACTCCGCGCCGACGACGGAGGACGGCCAGTTCCTTCCGTACGTCCGCGACCCCGAAACCCTCGCGCGGCCGTGGGCGCCGCCGGGCACGCCGGGCCTGGAGCACCGCCTCGGCGGCCTGGAGAAGGACCAGCGCACGGGCGGCGTCTCGTACGACCCGGCCAACCACCAGCACATGACCGAGGTCCGCGCCGACAAGGTGGCCGGCATCACGCGCGAGATCCCGCCGCTGGACGTCGAGGGGGATGCCGAGGGCGACGTGCTCGTCGTCGGCTGGGGCTCGACGTACGGCGCCATCAAGGCGGCCGTGGAGCGGACGCGGGCGCAGGGCCTCCGCGTCGGCCACGCGCACCTCCGCTGGCTCAACCCGATGCCGGCCGACCTCGGCGCAGTCATCGGGCGGTTCCGCACGGTGCTCGTGCCGGAGCTCAACCACGGCCAGCTCGTGCGGCTCCTCCGCGAGCGCTACCTCGTCCCGGCCCGGTCCCTCGCCAAGATCCAGGGCCTCCCCTTCCGCGCCAGCGAGATCGAGGCGGCCATCCACCAGGCCGCCGCCGAGTCCGCCCCGATCGCCTGACCGTAGGGGCGCAGCGCGCTGCGCCCCTACCGCTGAGATACCATGAGCGACGAGCAGAAGAACCCGAACGAAGAGACGCCGAAGGCCGTCAAGCCCGCCGGCCTCCCCTCCGGCACCAAGCCCGCCGGCCCCCCGAGGCCGACCCAGCCGGCGGTGCCGCCGGGGGCCAAGCCCGCCGGACTCCCGGTCAAGCCGCCGGCCCGGCCCGCCGCCCGGCCCGCCAAGCCGCCCGCCGCACGCATCGTCGGCGCCCCGGCCGAGGGCCCCGGCGGCGACGGCGACCCCGGCGCGCTGCCCGTCCTGAGCAAGAAGGACTTCGAGTCCGGCGCGGACGTCCGCTGGTGCCCCGGCTGCGGCGACTACGCCGTGCTGGCGGCCGTCCAGCGCGTCCTCCCCGAGCTGGTCGAGCGGAAGGAAGACGTCGTGTTCATCTCGGGCATCGGCTGCTCCAGCCGATTCCCGTACTACATGAACACGTACGGGATGCACTCCATCCACGGCCGCGCGCCCGCCGTGGCGACCGGCCTCAAGGCCAGCCGCCCCGAGCTCGACGTGTGGCTCGTCACCGGCGACGGCGACGCCCTCTCCATCGGCGGCAACCACCTGCTGCACCTGATGCGCCGCAACCTCGACGTGCAGCTGATCCTGTTCAACAACCAGATCTACGGCCTCACCAAGGGGCAGTACAGCCCGACCTCCGAGCGCGGCAAGGTCACGAAGTCGTCGCCCTACGGCTCCATCGACCACCCCTACAACCCGGCCGCGCTCGTCCTCGGCGCCGACGCCTCGTTCGTCGCCCGCACGCTCGACCGCGACCCGAAGCACATGCAGGCCGTGCTCCGCCGCGCGCACGCCCACCGGGGCGCCTCGTTCGTCGAGGTCTACCAGAACTGCAACATCTTCAACGACGGGGCCTTCTTCGAATTCACCGAGCGCGACACGAAGCCGCTGCGGACGGTGTTCGTCGAGCACGGCCGGCCGCTCGTCTACGCCGACGGCGCGAAGGGCCTCGCCCTCGACGGCCGCCGCTTCGTCAGCCTCGACCTGACCGGCGGCGCCTCGGCGAGCGACTGCCTCGTGTGGGACGAGCGCGACAAGGCGCTCGCGCACCTCCTCACCGACCAGCTCTTCTGGGACGCCGAGCTCCCCCGCCCCTTCGGCGTGTTCTACGTCGAGGACCGGCCGACCTACGACACGCTCCTCAACGAGCAGGTCGAGGCCGTCACGGCGAAGAAGGGACCGGGCGACCTGAAGACGCTGCTCTACGCCGCCGAGACGTGGACCATCGAGTAGCCGGGCGCGTCAGCGGACGACGGTGAAGGTGCCCGTGGCCCACGCCCCGCCCGCCTCCAGCCGGTAGAGGTACACCCCCGCCGGCAGCAACGACACCTCCACCTCCGCCGCGTGCGCCCCCGCCTCGCGCACGCCGAGCACCGGCACAGCCACCTCCCGACCCAGCGCGTCGTACACGCTCAGCCGCACCGAGGCCGCCTCAGGGAGCACGTAGCGGATCACCGCCCGCTCCCGCGCCGGGTTCGGGTGGGCGTGCGCGGCGAGGGCGTAGGCGCCGGGCGCGGCGGGCGGCGCGGCGATGGCCGGCCGCACGGGGTCGAGCGCGCCGAGGGCGTAGGCGCGGGCGGCGTAGTCCGAGGCCACCTTCATGGCCTGGAGCGAGTGGAAGTTGCTGGAGGATCGTGCCCAGACGAGCGCGAAGGTGACTACCTCCGTCTCCCCCGGCTCCATGCGGAACGGGCCGGTCGAGGCGTGGAAGCGGCGGTCGTTGGGCGGGATCGGTGGCGTGCAGTCCGGCTCGGGGCAGACCTCGCTCCAGTATCCCGGCACGGGATCCTCCCACGTCCCGCTGTTCGGGTAGACGAACGTCGTCAGTTCCCCCTCCAGATTCGATCCATCCCCACCGACCGTGAGCGGGTCGCCGTTCTTCCACCGTCCCCGCATGAAGTTGCGGTAGTCCTCAGCGGTGTCGGGGTTGCCCACCCGGGGATCCGCGTTGCCGTTGTAGTAGCCGAAGACGGTCATCCCGCGATCGCCCGGCGTCTCGACGAAGCGGACGCCCTGCGCCGGCGGCGCCGGCCCATAGCCGCCAGACCCCTCGTTGTCGTCGTCGTCGGCGTTGTAGACAAACGCGAGGCTCCGCGTCGTGTCGCTCCCGATGTAGTCGTCGACGTAGTTGCCGAGGTCGGGGTCCATCCAGAACGTGACGTACGCGCTGTCGAGCGGCGCTTCCCCTCGGTA
>CAZOJJ010000023.1:0-31522 GCA_964580105.1 uncultured Rhodothermales bacterium
CCGGCTCTGCCGCCGGCTCTGCCGCCGGCTCTGCCGCCGGCGCTCGCGGGCCTTCCGCCGGGCCTTCCGCCGGCGGCGCGACGGGCTCCAGGAGAGCACGCCGAAGCCGGTCAGGATGATGAGGATGCCCGCCAGCCACGGCAGCAGCGCCACGAAGCCGCCGAGGCTGAACGGAAGGGCGAAGAAGCCGAGCTGCTGGAGCAGGTAGATCGTCCCAACGGCGATGAGGGCGAGGCCCGCGCCGGTCTGGAGGTTCAGGAACCCCGGCTTCTTGGTCGAGCGCTCCTCGGCCTCGGCCTGCTCGAGGAGGAAGTCCTCGATGTCCTCGTCGGTGATGTCGTCGTCGAGGTCGAAGACGGACTCGTAGCCGAGGAGCGATTCGTCCTCGAACGCGTCGTCCTCGAACGCGTCGTCCTCGAACGCGTCGTCCTCGAACGCGTCGTCCTCGAACGCGTCGTCCTGGCGCTGGCGGGGGCGTTCGCGCGTGGCCATCGGGGCGGGGGCTGGTCGGAGAGGGCGAAGGTACGAACCGCCGGGGGCTGTGTTGCGCCTCACCCCCCGGCGTAGGCCGCCAGCAGCTCCACCACGGCGTCCTGCGCCGCGTTGACCCGCGCCGTCGGCACGCTGTAGCCGTTGCACAGAAGCGCGAAGGCGAGGCGGTGCCCTTCCGCCGAGGTCACGTAGCCCGCGAGCGTGCGGACCCCGTTGATGAAGCCCGTCTTGGCGCGGACGTTGCCGCGGGCGGGGCCGCTCCGGTACCGCCCCGCGAGCGTGCCGCTCTCGCCCCCGACGGGGAGCGAGTCGTAGAACGCGTCCCGCACGGCGGGGTCGGCGTGCGCGTGCATCGCGGTGAGGACCTGGACGAGCTGGCGCGGCGTGACGCGGTCCATGAAGGAGAGGCCGGAGCCGTCGATGATCCGGATGGCCTCGGGGGCGATGCCGGCGCTCATGAGGAAGTCGCTCATCGCGGCCACGCCGGCCTCGGCGGAGCCCGGGACGCCCCGGCCCTCGAAGCGCAGCGCGCCGAGGGTGCGGAGCAGGTGCTCGGCGTAGAGGTTCTGGCTCCGCCGGTTGGTCTCCGCCACGATCTCGGACAGCGGCGGCGAGGCATGCGTCGCCACGCGCTGCATGGCGCCGTAGTCGAGCGGCCGGTCGAGGTCGTCCACGTCTACGGCGCCGCCCTGGACGGCGATGCCGGCGTCGAGGAGCACGAGGCGGAGGGTGTGGGCGGCGTAGCGCGTCGGGTTGTGGACGGCGAGGGCTTCGGTGTCGCCGCCGCCGGCGGGCACCTCGGTGGTGACGACGAACCGGTTGCCGCTGAGGTCGCGGGCGTAGCCTTCGTCCACGCGCGCCTCGCGCTCGCGCGTCGTCGTCCGGTTGACGACCTCGACGTAATCGGTCAGGAGGGGGGTCCAGGAGACCCGCGCCGCCGCGCCCGGCCGCGTGCCGCGGACGGTCATCGAGACGGTGCCCTCGTGGAACTGGAGGCCGCTGACCTCGGCGCCGTAGCCGTAGGTGAGGTCGTCCCACGCCCAGCCGAGCCCGTAGGGCACGTCGTCGAACACGTCGTCGTCGCCGATGACGGAGCCGGTGACGTGCGTGACGCCGAGGGCGCGGAGGGAGTCGGCCCACGCCCGGAAGGGCGCCAGCGGGTCGGCGTTCTCGGGCGCGCCGAACGAGGGGTCGCCCGCGCCGCGGATGACGAGGTCGCCGTGGAGGGTGCCGGCCTCGATCGTCCCGTCGAGGAAGAGGGCGGTGGTGTAGCGGAAGTCCGGCCCGAGGCGGTCGAGGGCGGCGGCCGTGGTGACGAGCTTGAGGTTGGAGGCCGGGATGAACCGCTTGTCGGGGTGGTGGCTGTAGAGCATCTCGCCGGTGTCGAGATCCTGTACGAGGACGCCCCAGAAGGCGTCGGCGAAGGCGTCGTCGTCGAGGACGGCGTTGATGCGGTGGGCCAGCTCGACCTGCGCCCGCGCCGGGCCGACGGCTGCCAGAAGCGCGAGGACGGCAAGGATGAGGCGCGAACGACTCCATCCCTGGGGGAGGCGGCCCGACGAAGGCAGGACGGTGGGGAGCGGCCGGCGCCTCGTTACGCCCTCCGTTGTGCCCATTCCGCGCGTGCGCACCCCTCCCGTCACGGCGCCCCCGCGGTGGCCCGCGCCCGCAGCGCGTCGATCTCGGCGTCCGGCTCGACGAGGAGGACGTAGACGTAGTTGGCCTGCGAGATCGGCGCGGCGGGGCGGAGGTAGATGATGAAGTCGTTGCGGCCTCGCCCGGCGAAGACGGAGTCCACGGTGCCGACGGGGAAGCCGGCCGGGAAGACGCCGCTGTAGCCGCTCGTGGTGACGAGCTGGCCCTCCTCGACGGGCTCCGTCTTGGGCACGTACTCCATCAGCAGCCGGTCGTACTCGATGCCGTCCCACCGCACGATGCCGTCCTGCTGGAGCGCGTCGATGGTGGCGGGGACGGCGAACTGGGTGCTCTGGTGCGGCATCACGAGGGCGTAGCGCTCGCTGGTGAGGACGACCTTCCCGATGATCCCGCGCTCGTCCACCACCGGCATCCCGACGCGCACGCTATCCGCCGCGCCGGCGCTGATGGTGAGCAGGTTCTGCTGCCGCGTGACGTCCTTGGCGACGACGCGGGCGGGGACGCGCGGGTAGGCCAGGGTGTCGGCGAAGGCGAGGAGGGAGCGGAGCCGCTCGTTCTCGGCGCGCGCCTCGCGCAGCCGGGCCACCTCGGCAGCCAGCTCGATGGACTCGGCGCGGAGCCGGTCGTTCTCCGCCAGGGCGTTGCCGTAGCGCCCGAGGTCGGCGAAGAACCGCTCCAGCGGGGCCGTCACGGAGAGGCTGGCCGAGCGGGCCGCCCGCAGCGCGGCGGCGTCGTTGTAGAGGAAGAGGCCGGCGCTGACGCTGAACAGGGCGACGAACAGCACCCAGTCGCGCGAGCGCTCCCAGAGCTTGGAGCCGAGGGCCATCGGAGCAGGGGGGAAGGGGGAAGTTCGAAGTGGAGGACGGAGCCCTTCAAACGCCCAGCCGCAACCTCCAAACTAATCCGTCAGGACCCGGGCGTAGGTCTCGGGGTTTTCCAGGACGGCGCCGGTCCCACGCACGACGGCCGTGAGCGGATCCTCCGCCACGAACACCGGCAGCTCGGTGCGTTCGCGGAGGTACTCGTCGAGGCCCTTCAGGAGCGCGCCGCCGCCGGTGAGCATGATGCCGCGCTCGAGCACGTCGCCGCCGAGCTCGGGCGGGGTCGCTTCGAGGGCGCGGACGACGGCCGAGGCGATCTGGTTGATCGGCGCGCGGAGCGCTTCGCGGACGTCCTCGCTCGTGACCACGCGCGTCTTGGGTACGCCCGAGACGAGGTCGCGGCCCTTGACCGAGAGCTCCAGCTCGGGGTCGAGCTTCGTGGCCGACCCGATCTCGCACTTGATCCGCTCGGCCGTGCGCTGCCCGATGAGCAGGTTGTGGTGCTTCTTGAAGTACTGCACGATGGCGGCGTCGAGCTCGTTGCCGCCGATGCGGATGGACTCGTCCACGACGATGCCGCCCAGGGCGATCACCGCGATCTCGGTCGTGCCCCCGCCGATGTCCACGATCATGTTGCCGACCGGCTCGTTGACCGAGAGGCCGATGCCGACGGCCGCCGCCATCGGCTCGTCGATCAGCTTGACCTCCTTGGCGCCGGAGTAGACGGCGGCGTCCTTGACGGCGCGCTTCTCGACCTCGGTGATCCCGCTGGGCACGCAGATGACCATCCGCCGGATGCCGGTGAACGTGCCCGGCTTGACCCGCTTGATGAGCCCCTTGATGAGGTGCTCGGCCACCTGGAAGTCCGCGATCACGCCGTCGTTGAGCGGGCGGATCGTCTCGATGTCCTTGTGCGTGCGCTCGTGCATCTGCTGGGCGTCGTGGCCGATGGCCTCGACCTTGCCCGTCGAGCGGCGGATGGCGACGATGGAGGGCTCGTTGAGCACGATGCCCTTGTCGCGGATGTGGATGAGCGTGTTGGCCGTGCCGAGGTCGATGGCGACGTCGACCGAGAAGGGGTTGAACACCAGGGGGCGGGTTTCAGGCGGGAGGAGGGACCACGCGGCAAGCTAACAACGCCCCGGTCCGGGCGGGGTACGGAAAAACCCCTTGCGTGCAAAGAATTGCGCGATTGCGGCGGGGGCGATGGGCGCCGGGCCTCATCGAATCCGCGCACCTCGGGACTACGGCCGAGGCGGGTGGGGTGGTGACGGATACCCCTGGCGGGTGGGCGTGGCGCTGGCGGGGGCGTTCGCGCTGGTGGGGGCGCGGTCGTCGGACGTGGGGGCGCGGTCGTCGGACGTGGGGGCGCGGTCGGCGGGGGCGGTGTTCGTCTACGGCCCGGACCCGACGCCGACGGAGGCGCCGGACGGCGCTCCCGAGGCGGGCGGATTCGCCGTACGTCCGAACCCGGTGCGCGGGCTGGCAGCGGGGACGTACGGCGTGGTGGCGGCGGCGGAGGGGCGGCGTCGGTCCGTCTCTGGTCCGTCGTGCAATGGCCGGTCCGTCGTGCAATAGCCCGCTCTTTGCGGTCAGTGCCGGAAGTGGCGGCGGCCGGTGAACACCATCGCCAGGCCCCGCTCGTTCGCCGCCGCGATCACCTCCTCGTCGCGCACGGAGCCGCCCGGCTGGATGGCGGCCGTCGCGCCCGCCTCGGCAGCGGCGACGAGACCGTCGGCGAACGGGAAGAAGGCGTCCGAGGCGACGACGCACCCGGCGAAGTCCAGCCCGCTCTTGGCGCCCTTCGCCACGGCGATCTCGCTCGCGTCGATGCGGCTCATCTGCCCGGCCCCGATGCCGAGCGTCGCGCCGTCCTTCGCGTAAACGATGGCGTTGCTCTTGACGTGCTTGCAGACGCGCCAGGCGAAGTCGAGGTCGGCCCACTCGGCGTCCGAGGGGGCGCGCTCCGTCGGCACCTCGCAGCGGTCGCGGAGGGCGGCGGCGCTCGCGAGCGGCGGGTCGGCCTCCTGCACGAGCAGCCCGCCGACGACGCTCCGCACGTCGAACGCGCGGTCCTCGCGGGCGCCGAGGCGCACCTCGATCAGCCGCCGGTTGGCCTTCTGCTTCAGGAAGCCCAGCACGCCCTCTTCGTAGCCCGGCGCGATGACGAGCTCCGTGAACACGGCGTCGATGGCCTCGGCGGCGGCCCGGTCGAGCAGTCGGTTGACGACGACGATGCCGCCGAACGGGCTCTGGCGGTCCGTCGCGAACGCCTTGGCGTAGGCGTCGGCCAGCGAGCCGGCCGTGCCCACGCCGCACGGGTTGGTGTGCTTGAGGATGGCGACGGTCGGGTCCGCCTCGGCGAACTCGCCGAGGAGGCGGAGGGCGGCCGAGAGGTCGAGCAGGTTGTTGAACGAGAGCGCCTTGCCGTGGAGCTGGCGGTAGAACCCCTCGGGCGCGCCGTAGAGGGCGGCAGCCTGGTGGGGGTTCTCGCCGTAGCGGAGCGGCTGGGCTTTCTTCAGGTCGAGCGCGAAGCGGGGCGGCATCCCGTCGTCGGACCCCTCCGAGTGGTCCCGGTCCAGGAAGGCCGTGATGGCGGCGTCGTAGGCGGCCGTGTGGCCGAAGGCGGCGCGGGCGAGGGCGCGGCGCGTGGCCATGCCGAGCGTGCCGCCGCGCGCCTCCAGCTCGTCGGCCACGAGGTCGTACTGCGCCGGGTCGGTCACGACGCCCACGTAGAACCAGTTCTTCGCCGCCGCCCGCACCATCGTCGGCCCGCCGATGTCGATGTTTTCGGCCGCGACGGCGTCGGTCACGCCGGGGGCGGCCGTGGCCTCACGGAACGGGTAGAGGTTGACGACGACGAGGTCGATGGGCTCGATGCCGTGCTCCGCCAGCTGGGCGAGGTCGTCGGCGTCGGCGCGGCGGGCGAGGATGCCGGCGTGGACGGCCGGGTGGAGCGTCTTGACGCGACCGTCGAGGAGCTCGGGCGAGCCCGTGACCTCGGCCACGTCCTTCACGGGGAGGTCCGCCTCGCGGAGCCGCGCGGCCGTACCGCCGGTCGAGAGCAGCTCGACGCCGAGCGCGTGGAGGCGCCGCGCGAAGTCCACGAGGCCGGCTTTGTCGGAGACGGAGAGGAGCGCGCGTCGGATGGGGTAGCGGTCGTCCGGGGCGGGGAGGTCTTTGGCGGCGATCATGGGGATGGGCGGAATGGAACGTGCGATGGGGGAACGGCGCGCTGCGTCTTGGTCACTCCGTACGTCACTCCGTACGTCGCTCTGTACGTTGCTCCGTACGTCGCGCTCCGCGCTCCGAAATCCGCACGCGGCGGCCTTCGACGGCGACGCGGCCTTCGGCGAAGAGCTGGAGGGCAGCGGGGAAGAGCCGGTGTTCGACCTGGAGGACGCGCGCCGCGAGCGTCCGGGGCGTGTCGTCCTCCAGCACGGCGACGCAGCCCTGGAGCACGATGGGGCCGGTGTCGTACTCGTCGTCCACGAGGTGGACCGTCGCGCCCGAGACGCGGCAGCCGTGGGCGAGGACGGCCTCGTGGACGCGCCGGCCGTACATCCCCTGCCCGCCGAACGACGGCAGCAGGGCGGGGTGGACGTTCAGCATCCGGTGCCGGAAGGCCCGCACGACGGCCGCCGGGACCCGCTTCAGGTACCCCGCCAGCGCGACGAAATTGGCCTCGTGGTCGTTCAGCGCTACCAGCAGCGCCTCGGCGAAGGCGTCCTCGTCGGGGAAGTCGGACGGCGGCAGGACGGCGGCGGGCACGCCGCGCGCCTCGGCCTTCTCGGCGGCGCCGGTGCCGGGGCGGTCCGCCACGAGCAGGACGGGTTCGGCCGCGAGCCGCCCCGAATCAATGGCGTCGAGCATGGCGGCGAAGTTGGAGCCGCCGCCGGAGGCGAAGACGGCGAGGCGCATCGGGGCGGCTCGTGGTCCGTGGTCCGTGGTCTCAGGCATGGCACACCACCGGCTCCAAAACGGTGAGCGCGCCCGCCTCGGCCCGCACGTCGAGGCGGGCGCGGACGCCGACGGGCAGCGTGCTCTTCCGGGGGAAGTGGCCGTAGACGAGGCCCTTCGCCACCGGGCCGGGGACGCACCGGGCGTAGTGGTCGAGGACGGCGTCGAGCGGGAGCGAGGGGCGATCCGAGCGGGGCTCGCAGTCGGTGAAAGCGCCGAAGACGAGGCCGCCGAGGCGGCCGAGCACACCCGCGAGTCGGAGCCGGGCCAGCATCCGGTCCACCTGGTACGGCTGCTCGCCGACTTCCTCCAGGAAGAGAATCGCTCCGTGGAGGTCGGGCAGGTAGGGTGTGCCGAGCAGGGCCGCGACCATCGTGAGGTTGCCGCCGAGGAGGACGCCCTCGGTCCGGCCGTCCTGCACGCCCGCGAGCGCTTCGCCGCCGGGGCCGGCGATCTCGACCGGCGCAGCGCCGCCCGCGAGGCGCCAGAACTGCGCCTCGCTCTCGGCGTCGAGCGTCGGCCAGTCGGGCGCGACCATCGGGCCGCTGAGGCCGGGGACGCCGGCGTTCGTCCAGAGCGCGAGGTGGAGGGCGGTGACGTCCGAGTAACCGACGAGCAATTTCGGATGGCTCGCCGCCGCGTCGTAGTCGATGCGGTCGAGGAGGCGGAGGACGCCGTAGCCGCCGCGCAGGCAGAACAGCGCGTCGAGGTCGTCGCGGCGGAGGAAGGCGTTGAGCTCGGCCGCGCGCGCGTCGTCGTCGCCCGCGAGGTAGCCGACCGGCTCGGGGCTCATCGGCCGGTGGAGCTCGACGCGGAGGCCGCGCGCGCGGAGGGCGGCCAGGCCCGCCTCGGCGTCCTTCTGGGCCCGCGCCGCGCTCGCCGGGGCGACGACGCCGACGCGGCTCGTCGGGGTCAGCGGCCGGGGCAGGCGGGCGGCGGGGGAGGGCACGGCGACGGGCAGGAGACGGCAGGCCGAAAGATACCTCGGGGTCCGCCTCCGGGGGCTCGTCCCGGCCACTCGGACGGTTCGTGAATACTTTGTGCCCGACTGCGCCGTTGCCCTGCGGTAGCGTTAAGTACCCGCTTTCGCTCCGTCCGACGACGGAGCCGCCGGCGCACCCTGCTGACCGTCACGTACCGACCCATGCCCCCTCTTCGGATGTTCGCCTCTGTCCTCGTGCTCTGCCTCCTCGTGGGCTGCGACACCACCGAGCCCAACCCCGGGCCGCCCGACTTCGACCCCGACACCGTCGACTACGACCAGGTTCAGTCGCTCGACTATGGCGACTACGTGCAGCCGCTCCTCGCCGCGCGGAACGTGTTCGCCCCCACCGCCACCGACGAGGCCGGTAACCTCGGCGACTACGAGTGGAGCGACGTGTTCGACTCCGAGTGGGGCGAAACCATCGTCCCGTTCGACGCCGAGCACAGCCTGCTCGTCCGCTTCATCGAGGACCTCGCAGACGACGTCGAGATTCCGTACCCCAACCTCCGCACGTTGCAGGACGACGAGGTCCGCTACCTCAAGCGCTGGATCGAGGCGGGCGCGAAGAACGACGAAGGGATGGTGCCCTACCACGACGCCGAGCACCTCCTCTACGCCGCCATCCAGGGCGCCAACACCGTCTCCATCATCGACGCCGAGCGGCGGCGCGTCATCCGGAACATCTACTTCGACGACCTCGGCCTGCCCAGCGCGCCCAACGGCCCGCACTACATGGTCTTCATGCCCGACCGCAGCGCCGTCTTCGTCTCGCTCATCAACGCGAACACCGTCGCCAAGATCTCGGGCAGCCTGACGATGGACCCCTCGGACCCGGCCTACCTCCTCGGCGCGGCGACCGGTTTCACCACGCCCGGCATGATGGTGCTCGACCACGACGCCGGCCGCCTCTACGTCGGCCGCTCGACGGCCTCCACCCCCGGCACACCCGGCATCGGCGTCTTCGACCCGGAGACGATGGAGGAGATCGAGGTCTTCGATCCCCAGTTCGACATCCCCCACGCCCTCGCCCTCACGCCGGACGGCGGTCACCTCCTCACGGCTCCGCTCACCGGCGATTTCGCCGTTTCCATCGACGCCAATACGGGCGACATCGTCAGCCAGGTGCCCGTCGGCGGCATGGCCGAGCTGGTCCACTTCAGCATCCTCCCCGACGGCACCCGCGCCACGCTCACCGCCAACCCGGCCGACGGCAGCCCGGACAAGGTGCTCTTCTTCGACCTCGACGGCGGCGAACTCGACCTCCAGGGCGAGGTGGCCACCGGGGGCGAGCGCGCCTGGCACGCCCACCTCGACAGCGACGGCGTGACGGTCCTCGTCCCCAACAACGCCAGCCGCTCCGTCTCGATGATCGACGTGCCGTCGATGAGCCTCCGCCGCGTGGTCGAGAACGAGACCGAGGACGGTCCCTTCGCCCAGCCCTACGCCCCGGGCCCGACCCACGCCGGCGCCTTCTTCGTGTCCAACTCCAACCTCCAGGGCGCCTGGACGCCGCCGTACCCCTTCCGCGGCGAGGACGGCGAGCCGCTCCCGAACGACGCCTTCGGCAACGTGGTCGCCGTGGACCCGGAGACGGGCGAGGTGCTCAAGGTGATCCTGCTGGGCCACTATCCGTCCGGTATGGAGCACTGGCACGCGGGCGGCCACCACGGCGGAGGCCACCACGGCGCCCACGGCGGTACCCACAACGGGCACTGATTCTGCTCGCGCCCCGTCCAGAAACCTGCGCGGCGGCCTCCCGGTACGGCCGGAGGCCGCCGCTCTGCCGTCTACCCCTCATGCGCCTCCTCCTTCCGCTCCTCCTCGTTATCGCCTCGGCCGTCTCGGCCCAGCCGCTCGACTTCGTCCGCCTCGTCGCTCCCTTCGAGGTGCGCGACCTCGACGGCACGCGGCTGCCGTACCCGTTCGTCGGCGGCTTCGGCGGCGTGGGTGCGCTCGGGCCGCGCTCCCAGCTCCTCGACCTCGACGCCGACGGCGACGCCGACCTGCTCACGACCGAGGGCCTCGGCGGCCTGGCCTACTACGAGAACGTCGGGCCGAGCGGCCCCGGCTTCGGCTTCGCGTGGAAGACCGACGCCCTCGACGGCATCCGCCCCGGCACCTGGTTCACGGCCGGCGACCTCGACGGCGACGGCGACTTCGACCTGCTCACGCAGGGCGCGCCCGGCCGCGTCCGCTACTACCGCAACGTGGGCACCCCCGAGGCGCCCCGCTTCGAGCTGGCGGCCGACGAGCTCCAGGCCGTCGGCGGCGGGCCCGTCACGAACGAGGACACCTCCGTCCCCCGCCTCGCCGACGTGGACGGCGACGGCGACCTCGACTTCCTCCACGGCCAGGCCGACCGGGGCCACATCACGTTCTTCCGCAACGTCGGCGTCCAGAACGGGCTGCCCCGGTTCGAGTTCGTCACGAGCGACTGGGAGGGGATCGAGGTCTTCGAGCCGAACCCGAGCTGCGAGGCGCCCAAGACGGGCGCGCCCTCCTCGACCGGCTTCATCGAGGGGCGCGGCTCGCTCCACGGCGCCAACGCCCTCACCCTCGCCGACCTCGACGCCGACGGCGACCTCGACCTCTTCTGGGGCGACTTCTTCGCGCGCAGCCTCTTCTTCTTCCGCAACGACGGCGGCACGAGCGAGCCCGACTTCACGCTCGTCTCCGAGGTCTTCCCCCTCGACGAGCCGCTCACCTCCGGCGGCTACAACGTGCCCACCTTCGGCGACGTGGACGGCGACGGCGACCTCGACCTCGCCATCGGCATCCTCGGCGGCCTCTGCTCCACCGTCGAGAACAAGTTCGACAACCTCTTTCTTTACGAGAACACCGGTACGCCCGAGCACGCCACCTACGCGCTCCGCACCGAACGGCTGATTTCAGGCATCGAGGTGGGCGACCGCGCCGTGCCCGCCCTGGCCGACCTCGACGGCGACGGCGACCTCGACCTGGTCGTCGGCAACGACCCGCTCGGCCTCCTCGGCTCCCAGCTCATCCGCTACGAGAACGTCGGCACCGCCGAGGCGCCCGCCTTTCGGCTGGTGGACCCCGACTGGCTCGGCCTCGAGTTCGACTACGGCGCTTACGCCCCCGTCTTCGGCGACCTCGACGCCGACGGCGACCTCGACCTCCTCGTCGGCGGCTTCAACGGGCGCCTGGCCTACTTCGAAAACCGGGGTTCGGCGACGGACCCGGACTTCGTCCTCCTCGTTGACGGCGACGGCGAGCCGGCCGAATACCACGGCATCGACGTGGGCCAGTACATCCGCCCGACGCTGGGCGACGTGGACGGCGACGGCGACCTCGACCTCGTCACGGGCGAGTCGAACGGCCGCATCCGGCTCTACCGCAACGTCGGCACTCCGCAGGAGGCGCTGTTCGAGACCGCCCCCAACGGCGCGCCCACCGCGGCCGACGACGCCTACCGCGACGCCATCGGCCTCGGACTCGACCTCGGCAGCGACAGCAGCCCCCACTTCGCGGACGTGGACGGTGACGGCGACCTCGACCTCTTCGGGGGCACGGCCGACGGGACCATCCGCTTCTTCCGCAACACCGGCTCGGCTACGGCCCCGCAGTACGTCGAGGAAGAGGGCATCGAGGCCTTCCGCCCGAGCACGACGCCCGTGCTGGGCGACCTCGACGGCGACGGCGACCTCGACCTGGTCGCCGGGACGAAAAACGGGGGGCTGATGTACTGGAGCAACGGGGCCGTCGGCAACCCGGCCGTCGAACCCGGCGTGCCCGGCGGGCGGTCGATGAACCTCCGCGCGTTGCCGAACCCCTCCACCGGCGAGGTCACCTTCCGCTTCGACGGCGCGCTCCCGCCCGGCGACACGGCCCGCCTCGTCGTCTACGACGCCCTCGGGCAGCGCGTCGCGGCGCTGGCGGTGGCGGCGGGCGCGCAGGCCGTGACGTGGGGCGGCGCCGAGAGCACGCTTCTCGCCTCCGGCCACTACGTCGCCCGCCTCGAAGGGGCGGATGATGCGGTGCTGGCCTCCGCCTCGTTCACGCGGGTTCGATGAGCCGGCAGGGGCGCACGCACGGCGCCCCTGCGGAGCCGAGGCGGGCGTCCTCAAGGCGGGCGTCCTCAGATCCACCCCCGGCGGCGGAAGTACAGCAGCGTCCCGGCCGTGATCACGGCCAGCGCGCCGAGGAAGACGAAGTAGCCGTTCCGGTACTGGAGCTCCGGGATGTAGGCGAAGTTCATCCCGTAGAGTCCGGTCAGGAAGGAGAGCGGGATGAAGATGGTGCCGACGACGGTGAGCACCTTCATCACCTCGTTCATCTTGTGGCTGAGCGCCGAGAGGTACAGGTCGGCCAGCCCTGCCAGCACGTCCCGCAGCGACTCGATGATGTCCACGGCCTGCACGAGGTGGTCGTAGACGTCGCGGAGGTAGACGCGGGTGCGGGGGGTGATGCCCGGGGTGTCCTCCCGCATCAGCGCCGTGAGCACCTCGCGGAGCGGCCAGATGGACCGCCGGAGGATGACGACCTCGCGGCGGAGCGCGCTGAGCGCCTCCTGGACGGCCGGACCCGGATTGTCGAAGACGAGATCCTCGAACAGCTCCGTGGCGTCGCCGACGTGTTCCAGCGTGACGTAGTAGTGATCCACCACGACGTCGAGGAGGGCGTAGAGGAGGTAGTCCGGCCCCTGGTCGCGGATGGTGCCACTCCTCTGGCGGAGCCGCTCGCGGACGGGCTCGAACACGTCGCCTCTGTCCTCCTGGAAGGAAAGCACGTAGCCCGGCCCGAGCACGAACGACACCTGCTCCACGTCGTGGCCCGGCTGTCCCGAACAGTAGGCTTCGGTGGGGTCGCCTTCGAGCGGGCGCACCATCTTGAGCAGGACGAAGAGGTAGCCGTCGTAGGGGTCCGCCTTTGGCCGCTGCGTGGTGTGCGTGAGGTCTTCCTGCACGAGCGGGTGCAGCCCGAACGCCGTGCCGAGCCGGGCGACGGCGTCGAGGTCGCGGACGCCGTCGAGGTTGACCCACGTCACGCCGGGCGCCTCGGCGAGCCGCCGGGCCTGCTCGGTCGTCGCATCGCCGAGCTCCTCGAAGTGCTCGCCGTCGTAGTGGAGGACGGACAGGCGGGCCGGCGGTGGGGGTTCGGCGAGAGGGTCTGCCACCATCGTGCCCGGCGGCAGCCCGATGGTGTGGGAGCGCCGGTCCACGAGGCGCATGGGCGCCGTGACGAGCTTCCCGGCCTCGCGCAGGAGGTTCCGGCTCTCGCGGCGAGTCCGGGCCATCTTCCGGAGCCCCTCGCGGCGGAGGCGGCGGGCCGCGCGGCCGAGGAGCGAGGGGTTGGGCGGCGGAGCGGGGGACGCCATCGGGCTCAGGGCTCCGTCGGCGGCGGCGTGTCGCGGCGGATGGCCTCGGTGCGGCGGGCGACCTCGTCGGCGAGGCGCTGGGTTTCGGCGGCGTCCTGCTCGGCGGCCATGGCGGCAGCGCGGGCCTCGGGGTCCACGGCTTCGCGGCGGGCCGTGGCCGCCTCCGCACGGGCCTCGGCCGCCTTCGCCTCGGCGCGCACGGCGGTGCCCTGGGCGGCGTCGATCTCGGCGAGGCGCTTCTCCGCCTTCCGCGCCCGCATGCCCGCTCCGATGCGGCCGGGCACGGAAGCGAGGACGCCGATGAGGACGCCGAGGAGGAGCGTCGAGATGAGGACGACCGGCGTGGTGCTCACGAGCTGGCTGTCCGTGAACGGAATGGCGAGCCGCATCTCGCCGGGGTTGGAGGTGGCGAAGACCACCGCCACGAGGGCGATCAGGAGCGAGAGGATGAGGGCGAAGCGCATGGGAGAAGAGGTGGGTGAGCGGAGAGGGGCCGGTGGTACGCAAGAAACCGGAAAAAGTCCGTTCGTAGCAAGAGCGGGTCGGCGCCGGCCCGGCGCGCGCATCGGCCCGGCGTCGTGGGAAAGAACGCCCGGGCGGGCAGCGGGCGGGGGCAGCAGGCGGTGGAAAACGAAAGGGTAACGAGAAAGCCCCCGCTGCCCTCTTGGGCTGGTCCGCCCTTTGCCGTAGGTTCCGCACGTCGCCCCAACCTCCGTCCCCCATGTCGTCCCCCCGACGCTCTTCCGGCCCGCTGGGCTGGCTCGCCGCCCTCGGCCTGGCCTGCCTCGCCTCCTCGGTGCTGCTGCGCCGTCGCCCGGCTCCCGCCGGCGGCATTCCGACCTACCTCTACCAGGGCTCCGACGAGTTCCAGCGTCTCTGCTATCGCTGAGTCCTCGGGCGCGAAACGGAACGGCCCACCGCGGGTTTGAGGCATTTCCGTAACCCGGCTGCGCCCTCCCCGGGGTGGTAGCCCGCCCCGGAATGCCCCGCTCGTTCTCCCTCACCTGGTTCCTCGTCGCCGTCGCCCTGGCGGGGTGTGGCCTCCCGCGCGATCCAGAGGGCACGCTCGACCGGGTCCGGGGCGACACGCTTCGGGTCGGCGTCACCGAGGCGCCTCCGTTCGTCGTGCGGCGCGGCGCGGCGGGCATCCCCGGCGGCGTCGAGGCCGCGCTCGTCCAGGCGTTCGCCGACTCGCTGGGGGCCGTCGTGGCGTGGCACTGGGGTCCGGCCGAGGCGCACTTCGAGGCGCTGAAGCGGTACGAACTCGATCTCGTGGCCGCCGGTCTCACCGCCGCGACGCCCTGGAAGGCGCACGTCGGCCTGACGCGGCCCTACCACACGGCGCACGAGGCCAGGGGAAGGGCCAGGGGAAGGGAGCCGGGACGGCGCCTCCGGACGGTCGAGCACACGCTGGCCGTACCGCCCGGCGAGAACGGGTTCCTGCACGCGCTCGAAGGCTTCCTCGAGCCGCGCCGCCGGGCCGTCGAGGCCGCGCTGGTGCGGGAGGCTGTCCCGTGAAGCTCCGTGAGACGTACGCTCTTCCGCCCGACAAGGAGGCGTTGCTCCAGAAAGCGAAGCGCCTGGAGTGGGCCACCATCGCCGCGCTGCTCTCCATCATCGTCGTGATGTACCTCGCGATGGGGGCGAGCCAGGCGATGAAGACGGCCTGGATCGAGGACGTGCTGAGTCTCGTCCCCCCGGTCCTCTTCCTCGTCGCCCTCCGCAAGCGGAACGCGCCGCCGAGCGCACGCTTCCCCTACGGCCACCGCCGCGTCGTCATCCTCGCCTTCCTCGGCGCCGCCGTCGCCCTGCTGCTCGTCGGCCTCTTCGTGCTCTACGACGGTGTGACGGCGCTCGTGAGCGCCGAGCACCCGACCATCGGCACGATGCGGCTGTTCGGGCACGACGTCTGGATGGGCTGGGTGATGATCGCCGCCCTCGTCTACAGCGCGATCCTGCCCGTCGTCCTCGGGCGGATGAAGCTGCCGCTGGCGGAGGCGACCCACGAGAAGGTGCTCCACGCCGACGCCGACATGAACAAGGCCGACTGGATGACCGGCCTCGCCGCCATCGTCGGCATCCTCGGCGTCGGCCTCGGCTTCTGGTGGGCCGACGCCGTGGCCGCCATCGTGATCTCGCTCGACATCGTGCGGGACGGGTTCAAGAACATCCGGCGGGCGCTCGGCGACCTCATGGACGCGCGGCCGACGAACGTGGACGGTCGGACGATGAGCGACCTCCCGCGCCGGCTCCGCGAGCGCCTCCTCAGCCTCGACTGGGTGGCCGATGCCGACGTCCGGCTCCGCGAGGAGGGCCACGTCGTCTCCGGCGAGGCCTTCGTCGTTCCCACCACCGAGGCGGGGCTGGTGGAGCGCCTCGCCCGTGCGGCCGAGGATCTTCAGGGGGTGGACTGGCGGGTCTACGAGATCGTCGTGGTGCCCGTCGCCAGCCTGGCGCCGCAGGCGTTTCTGGACGAAGACGAGACGGGCTGAGCGGCCCGCGCGCCTATATTCCGGGGCGGGCGGCGGGGCGAAGAGGCAACGTAACCCGCCGTGCGCCCGCGCGTAGCCCGAGGCGTCGCTCACTCACCCCTGGACGACCATGACCACGCTCTACTGGATCTGCCTCGTCGGCGGCCTCGTGTTCTCCGTGCTGGCCGTGTTCCTGGGGGATCTGCTCGACGGCGTCTTCGACGGCCTCGACGGCGCGTTCGACGCCGTCGACCTCGACGGCGTGCTCGACCCGCTCTCCTTCGTGGGCGGGCTCACCGCCTTCGGCGGCGCGGGCGTGCTCCTCGACGCCTATACCGGCCTGGCGCCGGCCACCGGCGCGGCGCTGGCGGCCGGCCTCGGCCTCGCCCTCGCCCTCGTCATGCACGTCGCCTACGTCAAGCCGATGAAGGAGAGCGAGAACTCGACGGGGTTCTCCGTGCGCGAGTACGCCGGGAAGATCGGCGAGGTCAACACGGCCATCCCCGCCGACGGCTACGGCGAGGTGCTCGTCCGCATGGGCGCGAGCGTCACGTTCCAGCCCGCCGCGTCCTTCGACGGCACGCCGCTGCCGACGGGCACGCAGGTCGTCGTCGTCGAGGTGGACCCGGACGGGGCGCTCCGCGTGGCGCGCCTGGAGGACGAGCCCGACGAGCCCCTGCCGCTTCCGGCGGCCGAAACCCCGCGCCTGCCCGCGCCGGCGGCCTAGCCCCTTTTCGTCTCCCATCGCTTTCCGAGAACGGACATGGACCTGACCCTGCTCGCCCTCGTCATCCCCATCGTCGTCGTCGTGCTGCTGATCATGCTGATCGCCAGCCGCTACAAGACGGTCGCGCCCGACGAGGCCATGATCATCACGGGCTCCGCCCTCGGCAAGAAGAACGTGCTCACCGACGAGTCCGGCCGCCGGGTCAAGATCGTCCGGGGCGGGGGCGCCTTCATCGTGCCCGTCGTCCAGCAGAAGGAGTACATCTCGCTCCTCTCGCACAAGCTCGACGTGTCCACGCCGGAGGTCTACACGGCCGAGGGGGTGCCCGTGATGACCGACGGCGTCGCCGTCATCAAGGTGGGCTCGTCGGTCGAGGACGTGGCGACGGCCGCCGAGCAGTTCCTCGGCAAGCCCGACGAGGCGCTCCGGGGCGAGGCGCGCGAGGTGCTCGAAGGCCACCTCCGCGCCATCCTCGGCACGCTCACCGTCGAGGAGGTCTACCGCAACCGCGACAAGTTCGCGCAGGAGGTGCAGTCCGTCGCCGCGCGCGACCTCAAGAAGATGGGGCTCGCCATCGTCTCGTTCACGATCAAGGACGTGCGCGACAAGAACGGCTACCTCGAAGCGCTCGGCCGCCCGCGCATCGCCGCCGTCAAGCGCGACGCGGACATCGCGGAGGCCGAGGCCATGCGCGACGCCCGCATCAAGAAGGCCGAGGCCGACGAGGAGGCCCAGAAGGCCGAGCTCATCCGCGACACCAACGTGGCCGAGGCGACGAAGGAGAAGGAGCTCAAGGTGGCCGCGTTCAAGAAGGACCAGGACACGGCCAAGGCCGAGGCCGACCTCGCCTACGCCATCCAGGAGGCGTCGAGCCAGAAGGCCGTCGTGGAGGAGCAGATGCAGGTCGAGCTGGTGCGGAAGCAGCGCGAGGCGGACCTGGAGCAGCTCGAGATCGTCCGCCGCGAGCGGCAGTACGACTCCGAGGTCAAGAAGAAGGCCGACGCCGACCGCTACGCCATCGAGCAAGCGGCCGAGGCGGAGAAGCTGCGCCAGATGCGCCGCGCCGAGGCGCGGCAGTTCGAGATCGAGGCCGAGGCGAAGGCGAGGGCCGAGGCCGTCCGCCTCGAGGGCCAGGCCACGGCCGACGCCGAGCGCGCGCAGGGCGCGGCCCAGGCCGAGGTCGTCCGTCTCAAGGGGCTCGCCGAGGCGGAGGCCAAGGAGAAGCTGGCCGAGGCGTTCGAGAAGTTCGGCGAGGCCGCCGTGCTCGACCTCCTCGCCCGCATGATGCCGGATCTCGCTCGCGAGATCGCCGCGCCGCTGGCCGCGATCGGCCAGCTCACGGTCGTGGACACCGGCGCGGGGCAGGGCGCCGCCCGCGTCACCAACACCGTCGCCCAGCTCATGGCGACGACGCCGGAGCTCGTCAAGGGCATCGCCGGCATCGACCTCGGCGCGCTCGCGCAGCGACTCACGGGGAGCGAACCGGCGCGGACGGGCGACGGCGCCTCCCTGCTCCCCGAGGTCGCCGCGAAGGCCGTGGACCCCGAGCACCCCACGCGCGACGTGCCCACGCCCAAAGGCCCGGCGAACGACGACGAGGCGTGATGCTCACGTGGGGGCGGCCCGCCGGGTCGCCCCCTATCGCGCCGCCCTATCGCGCCGGGACGTAGCGCCCGTCCGGGCCGACGGTCATGCCGGGCGGCGGCGGCTCCTGCGGGAACTGCCCGATGGGCGGCTCGCCGGTCCATCCGTTGGGGACGTAATGGACGTGGTTGCCGTGCGAGATGGGTACGTACCCCTTCGGGCTGACCACGCCGCGCTCGGAGGCCCAGATCCCGAGCACGTCTCCCAGGACGAGCACGAGCACGAGCCCGGCGACGGCGAAGAGTACGAGGCGGACCTTCTGGCGAGTCGTCATGGTTCGGAAAATACCGCCGCTCTCCCCGCGCCGTCATCCCCTCCGGCCGTGCCGCCTTCCGATTCGCCCTGCGTTCTGATCGTCATGGGCGTGGCCGGCGCCGGCAAGACGACCCTCGGGCGCGCGCTGGCGCAGCGCCTCGGCTGGGCCTTCGAGGACGCCGACGCCTTCCACACGCCCGAGGCGGTGGCGAAGATGCGCCGAGGCGAGGGCCTCACCGACGCCGACCGCGCGCCGTGGCTCGGCCGCCTCGCCAACCTCGTCGGCCGGCACCTCGGAGCGGGGAAGCCGCTCGTTCTGGCCTGCTCGGTACTCAAAGACGAGTATCGCCGGCGGCTGGCGCAGGGCGACCCGCGCGTTCGCTTCGTCTGGCTCGACCCACCGACCGACGTGCTCGCCGCGCGGCTCGGCAACCGCGCCGATCACTTCGCCGGGCCGGACCTGCTCGGCAGCCAGCTGCGCGACCTGGAGCCGCCGGCCGAGGCGCTCCGGGTGACCACCGAGGCGGCCCCGGCCGCCATCGCCGAGGTCGTCATCGACGCGCTCGGGTTGGAGGCGTAGGGTTATCGAGAAGCCCGCGAGCGCCGCGCCGAGCGGGCCTTCGCCAGGTCGTCCACCTCGGCCTTCTGCGCATAGAGGTCGAGGTAGCTGGGAATCTCGTAGCGGTCGCCGTAGATCTCGCGCATCTTTTCCCAGCGGAGCCTGCACGCCCTCTTGAACGCCTCGTCCTCGCCGTACTTCTTGATCGAGAACGACGTGCCGCGTGCGACGCCCGGCTCGGGGTTCCACGACACCGCGTAGACCTCGTGCTTGATGCCCCGCCGGTCCCGCTTGAAGGTGCGCGAAATCCCGACGACGCCGGTCGAGTTGTTCTTGTTGCGGCGGATCAGGCGGCGGCGCGGGGCGCCTTCCGGCATGGCTGCGACCTCGGCCTCCAACTCCTGCCGGTACGCTTTGGCCGCGTCGAAGGCTTTTTCCTTGCCTCCGTACTTGCGGTCGGAGAACAGCCTCGAATACGTCTTGCCATGTCGATAAACACGGACTTGCCAGCCGTGGGTCGAATCCGAGTCGATGCGAATGACGCCTTTCGCTCTGGGCATGATGGGGAGAGGGATGGGACGCGCTAGCAGATTAGCAGTCGGCCTGTAGGGTAGCCGGGGGACGCGCCGAGGGGACCACCCACGTTCCGGACGACGCCGGCAGCCGTACGGGTAGAATGCGAAAAAGATAGCGTACGCGCAAATCCGGTAATAACAAATGTGTGGGAACGGGACGGCGACCGGAGCTCGGAACGGGCGATCGCCCCGGAGGCTCAGAGTGGATCCTGAAGGGGTGGGCGCCCGGATATGTGCGTGTCTCCGCCGATCCGCCAGGAGTGCGCGTTGTCGAAGCGATACACCCCGCAGGCGACCTTGTGGCCCTGCTTATGATCCCTCCGCTAAAGCTTCCGGTCTTTCCAGTTGATGCGCGGGAAGAAGGCGAGCACGCTCGGGAGCGTGACGAGGTAGACGAAGAGGTACGCCTCGAAGAGGGGGAAGACCCGCAACAGCGCCCGTCGTCCGCTCAGTCCGAGCGAGGTCCACAGCAGCGCGAAGTCGGCGCCGGTTTTGGCGAGGAGGGCCCCGAGGCCGGCGAGTGGGTGGACCAGCAGGGCCACGAGCGGGAGGAGGTGGGCGAGGTGGGCGACGCCGTACACCCCGTACACCCACGCCGGGGCGCGCATCCCGCCTCGGGCCCAGCGTCGGCGCTGCTGGTACATGTCGGCCAGGCGGCGGAGTGGGAGCGTGTAGTTCCGCAGGCCCGGGTCGAAGGGGTAGCGGACGGTGTAGCCGGAGTCGTCGGCGATGGTCTTGAACAGCACGTAGTCCTCCGTCACCGAGAACGGCAGCGCCGGGTAGCCGCCGACGGCCTCGTAGGCGGCCCGCCGGAGCGCCATGTTGTTGCCCATCGCCGTGACGGGCCGGCCGGTCTCGACGAACACCGAGGTCGTCGCGAGGAGGTAGGCCCAGTCGAGCGCCTGGACGGCCTCGAACGTGGACGCGTGCTCGACGTAGGTGTGGCCGCACACGACGCCCACCTGCGGGTTCTCCTCGAAGTAGGCAACGTGCCGGCGGACCCACCCCGGCGGCGGTGCGCAGTCCGCGTCCGTGATGAGCAGCAGCGCCTCGTCGCTGGCCTCGACGGCGGCGTGGATGGCGTTGGCCTTGCCGTAGAGGTCGCCGACCGGGTCGGGCACGGCGACGTAGTGGAGGCGAGGCCCGTCCGGTTCGTCCGGTCCGCCGTCGCCCGCGAGGGCCAGGGCGCCGACGGAGCGCCTCTGGTAGCGCCGTACGACGGCCGCCGTCCCGTCCGTCGAATGGTCGTCGGCAACGTAGATCGAGAGGCGGTCCGGTGGGTAGTCCTGCGCCAGGAGGGCCTCCAGGCAGCGGGGCAGCCGCGCCTCCTCGTTGCGCGCCGCCACCAGCACGGCCACGCGTGGCCGCGTCGCTGCGGGCGGCGGGGTGTGCGTGGCCCGGGCCGCGTACGCCGCCATCGCCAGCATCAGCACGCCGTAGAGGCCCACGACGGCGAAGAGGACGGTGAGGAAGACGACCATGAGGACTAGGGGAGGAGAGCGGGGTGGAGGCCTCGGTCACGGAGCCGGGGCAGCGCCGCGTCGAGCGTGGCGGAGGCGACGGGGTGCGCCGCGCCGCCCTCGTGCAGCACGACGATGGAACCGGGGCGCGCCTTCCGGAGGAGCCGCCCGGCGAGGGCCTCGGCACGCTCCGGCAGCGAGGCGGCCGAAGGTACGAAGTCGCCCGGCATGAGGTCCCAGAGCACGAGGCGGCGGCCGTTCTCCCGGCACCACCGGGCGAGGGCGGGCGTGAAGCGGCCGTAGGGCGGACGCACCCGGTCCACGGGCTCGCCGAGGAGAGCCTCGAGCACCGCCGCCGCCCGGTCGAACGCGGCGAGGGTGACGGGGCGAGAGGTGCGCCAGGCGTCCGCATGGTCCCATCCGTGGACGCCGACGGCGTGGCCCGCCTCCTGCATCGCGCGGACGAGGTGGGGGTGCCGCTCCGCCCGCTCGCCGAGGACGAAGAACACGGCCCGGGCGCCGAGCCGGTCGAGCCGGTCGAGGAGCGCGGGCGTCGCCGCCGGATCCGGTCCGTCGTCGAAGGTCAGGTAGAGCGCCGCCTTGTCGTCGGCCGTGCGCGGCGGGCCGCGCCAGGCGACGGCCGGCAGCAGCGGGGCCGCAAGGCGGGGGATCGCCGTGCCGAGGAGGTCGGCCCGGTACCAGCGTTGGAGGTCGGGGGGGCGCACGGCGGCGAAGCTACGGCCGTCGGGGCGCTGCGTCCCGGTACGTCACCGCGCCACGCGGCGCCCCTTCCACTCGTAGTTCCCCCACGCCCCCGCCGTCGCGGCGACGACGATGTAGGGGATCTGCCAGAGCTGCGACACGAGGAAGTACGTCGCGAAGAGCCGCGCCCGGCCGAAGTGCCACGCCGCCCGGCCGAGGAGGGCCGCCTCGGGGACGAGCTTGAGCGCGAGTGCGGGGAGCAGCACCGGCGTGAGGGCCGGGACGAACGGCCACGCGGGCAGGCCGACGAGGAGACCGAGATAGAACAGGTAGATCGCAGAAAAGAGGGCGACGAGCCGCTTGTTCGGGTAGTGAGCGCCCTTGGAGGCCCAGCGCCGACGCTGCTCGAAGAACGCCTGCAGCGTCGGCACCGGCTCCGTCACCACGGCGGCCTCGCGGTCGGGGCAGAAGCGGACGCGGTGCGGCGTGGTGTCGTGGATCTTCTGCATCAGCAACTCGTCGTCGCCGCTGGTGAGGTGGTCGATGCCGTGGAAACCGCCGAGCGCCTCGAACACGTCGCGGCGGTAGGCCACGTTGGCGCCGTTGCAGATCGTCGGCCGCCCGGCCCCGATGGCGCCCGCGCCGACGGAGACGAGCCCGAGGAACTCCAGCGCCTGCATCTGGAGGAACGGCGAGCGGCCGGCGCGGAGGAGCACGGGGCCGGAGACGAAGGCCGTCACGCTGGTGGTGGCCGGGTCGGCGTCGAGGTCGCCGAAGGCGGCGGCCATGTGGCGGATCCAGCCGGTCGGCGCGGTGCAGTCGGCGTCGGTCGTGAGGATGAGCCGGCCGCGCGCGTGGGCGATGCCTTTCTCGATAGCCCGCTTCTTGTGGGCGCGCGTGCGCTCCAGGTTGTCGGGCATCCGGAGGAGGCGGAGCCGGTCGCCGTCGGCCGGGTGCTCGTCCTCGCCGTCGGCCAGGACGGCGGCCGGAGCGTTGACCTCGGCCTGGAGCCGGCGCACGAGCGCGGGCGTGGCGTCCTCCGAGAGGTCGTCCACCACGATGACCTCGAAGCGGTCGGCCGGATAGTCGTTGGCGAGGATGGAGCGGACGCAGCCCTCGATCACGGCCGCCTCGTCGCGAGCCGGCACGATGACGGAGACGAAGGGGATCGGGGAATCGGAGGAGCGGGGAACCGGAGGATCGGAAAGGGCACCGCTTTGCGCTTCCTTCCGTTCCTCCGACAGCACGCGGCGGAGGCCGAGAGCGAAGGCGCCGACCATCGCGGCGTAGACGGCGCCGGCCGTGAGGAAGACGACGGCGAGCACGCTCATGGCGGAGAGGCCGGCTCCGGCACGGGTTGCGCGGCCGGCTCGGCCGGCTCGGCCGGCTCGGCCGGGGCGACGAGCCGCAGGCGCGGGAGCAGCACCAGCCCGCTCAGCGCCGGGAGCAGGATGTTGACGGCGAAGACGCCCAGCGAGGCGTTGAAGGCGGCGGCCTCGGCGATGCCGTAGGCGCCCAGGAAGAACACGGCCGCGCTCTCGCGGACGCCGAGGTCGCCCAGCGTGATGGCCGGGATCGCGCTCTTGGCGAAGAAGACGAGGACGACGCCGGCGTAGGCCCCGCCCCAGGAGGCGCCGGGCGCGAACGCCTGGATCAACAGCACGAACTGGGTCGAGAACACGCCGTAGCGAAGCGCCGAGAGGGCGAGGAGGATCGCGGCGTCCCGGCCGTCGAAGAGGTCGAGTGCACGGAGGGCGCGCCGGAGGCGGCGGAAGGGGAGGAGCGTGGTGAGGACGGTCCGCCCCAGCGGCGGGTGGACGAGCAGCACGAGCAGCGCTGCCGCGCCGAGCAGCGCCACGCCGAGGACGGCCGTCCACGCCAGCACGCCCGCCTCGACGTGCGCGCGGACGAAGGCGGGCAGCACGGCCAGCCCGAAGACGAGGCACGCCGCCAGCGTCGCCATGCGCTCGGCGAAGGTGAGCGCGGCCGAGGGACCGGGCGGCACGTCGCGCAGGTACAGCGCGCGCCCGACGTAGTCGCCCACGCGGCCGGGCGTGAGCAGGCCGAGCGGGTAGCCGCTCAGCACCGCCGCGAACGACTGGCGGAACCGGAGGGCCGGCACCAGCCGCCGGACGAGCCGGTGCCACCGGTATGCTTCCAGCCCGAGGTTGACCGGCAGCAGCGCCAGCGCGGCCAGCACCCAGACCGGTCGGGCATCCCGGGCCGCATCCACGAGCGCCCGCCAGTCCACGAGGTGGACCAGCGCGGCGAGGGCGCCGGCAGTCAGGAGCAGCTTGACGACGTAGAGACGACGCGGCATGCGGGAGGAGGCAAGACGCCGCAAGCTACGAGCCGAGGGCGGAGTGCGCCGGGGTCATCGGAACAGCGCGCGCGCCTCGCGGAGGTCGTAGACGAGGGTGAGCGAGGTCGTCATGATGCCCTCGGGGCCGATGCCCACGATGCCGCCGGCTGCGACCCGCCCTCGGTCGAGGTGGACGAGCGCGCCGCCGACGGCGAGGGCCGGCCGTAGCGGCACCGTCGCCTCGGCCGGGTCCACGTCCTCGTCGAACGAGACGCGGAGGCTGAACTCCTCGCCGATGTCGTCGTAGGCGCTCCCGAGCATGGCCATCACGAGGCCGTTGACCTCGAGGAGCCCGAATCCGCGCCAGACCGGAAAGCGGAGGCCGCCGCCTACGGCGAAGAGGTCGCGTCCGAGGAAGCGGTCGCCGGGGTAGGCCGAGAGGAGGGCGTCGTCGAGGGTGGGGAGGTAGAAGAAGGGGAGGCGGGCATCGTCGTCGGCCCGCGTGATGCCGGCCACGGCGCGGCCGACGAGGGCGAAGGAGCCCCGGCGGTCGAGCGGCGCGAAGCCGTACACGCTTCCGAACACCTGGTTGAAGCGCAGCGCCGAGCCGTCGAGGGCGAAGAACCGCCGCGCCTCCACCTGCGCCAGGACGCCCCGCGTGGCGAGCGCGAGCCGGTCGCGGGTGTCCGACGAGAGCGCGAGGCCGAGCGAGACGCCGTAGCGGTCGTCGCCGCGGAGCCCGGCCAGGTTCTCCGCAGAGACCGGGTCCAGCACCGCCCGGGCACTGTCGAGCCCCCCCGTGACGGCGTCGAGGCGGTCCCACAGGAGGCGGGCCGTCGGCTGGAGGAGCAGGCCGGTGTGCCCGAGGGGGTACCAGCCCACGCGCGCCTCGGCCTCGGCGGAGGTGTAGTCCAGGTAGAGGCGGTCGTCGCGGTCGGCGCGCGGGCCGAGGCCGTAGAACCGACGCCGCGTCGTCGTGCGGACGGCCGCGCCCACGCCTGCGTAGAGGGGCCGGGTGTACGGGTTGCCGGAGTAGAGCGTGAGCGCCGCGCTCTGGTAGCGCTGCGAGAGGCGGGCGTCGAGCGTCGTCCGGCTGCCGTTCCAGCCGAGGTTCTCGACCGCAACGCCGCCCGCGATGCCGAACCCGCGCGAGGCGGAGTACAACGCCGTCGGGTAGAAGCGGGGCCGGATCTCGATGGGGTCCCGGTTGCGGACGGTGTCCGTCGGCGCTATCGGGCGGTCTGGGGGCGGCGAGGCGAAGACGATGGGAGCGGCCAGGACGGCCAGAGCGCCAGCGAGGAGCGCGCGACGGAGCACAGGCGGAGGGAATGGGGGAGAAGCAGGGGGGAAGTTCGGGTGGAGCGAACGCCGCTTCAACGGGCTCCCGCTATCTTCGATCCATCCCATCCCCCCTGCCCATGCCCCGCGTCCTCGTCGTCGGGAGTGGGGGCCGCGAGCACGCCATCCTCCACGCACTCGCCCGCAGCCCCCGCCGGCCCGACCTCCTCTGCGCCCCCGGCAACGCCGGGACGGCCGCCCTCGCCGAAAACATCCCCGTAGCGGCCGACGACCTCGACGGTCTCGTCGCCCTC
The DNA here is from genome assembly GCA_964580105.1 of uncultured Rhodothermales bacterium. Taxonomy (GTDB): domain Bacteria; phylum Bacteroidota; class Rhodothermia; order Rhodothermales; family Rubricoccaceae; genus CAZOJJ01. Next base: position 25,540 of record CAZOJJ010000023.1, read on the forward strand.
GCCGCCGAGCGCGGCGTGGACCTCGTCATCGTCGGACCCGAGGTGCCGCTCGTGAGGGGGCTGACGGACCGGCTGAACGCCGTCGGTGTCCCGGTGGTCGGCCCCTCGGCCGGGGCGGCGCGCCTCGAAGGCAGCAAGGCGTTCGCCAAGGACTTCATGGCGCGCCACGGCATTCCGACGGCTGCCAGCCGCACGTTCGGGCACGAGGACGCCGCGGCGGCCCGCGCCTACGTCGAGGCGCACCCGCTGCCCGTCGTGCTCAAGGCCGACGGCCTCGCGGCGGGCAAGGGGGTCCTCGTCGCCGAGTCCCGCGAGGACGCGCTCGGCGCGCTCGACACGCTCTTCGACGGGGCCTTCGGCGAAGCCGGCCTCGCGGTCGTGGTCGAGGCGTTCATGCGGGGGGAGGAGGCCAGCGTCTTCGCCCTCACCGACGGCGCCGACTACGTCCTCCTCGCGCCCGCGCAGGACCACAAGCGCATCGGCGAGGGTGACACCGGCCCGAACACGGGCGGGATGGGCGCCTACGCACCCGCGCCCGTCGTTACGCCGGAGGTCTTGGCGCGCGTCGAGCGCGAGATCGTCCGTCCCGTCCTCGACGGCATGGCGGCCGACGGCCACCCGTACCGGGGCGTCCTCTACGTCGGCCTCATGATCACGGCCGAGGGGCCGAAGGTGGTCGAGTTCAACTGCCGCTTCGGCGACCCCGAGACGCAGGTGGTGCTCCCGCTGCTGGAAAGCGACGTGCTCGATCTGTTCGAGGCCGTCGCCTCCGGAACCGTCGGGCGTCAGGCGGTGCGCCAGCGCGAGGGGGCGGCGGCGTGCGTCGTCCTCGCCTCGGCGGGCTATCCGGGCTCGTACGCGAAGGGCGCGCCGATTTCGGGGCTGGACGAAGCGGCCGAGCACGCGCTCGTCTTCCACGCAGGCACGGCCGAGCGGGACGGCGAGGTGGTCACGAGCGGGGGGCGCGTCCTCGGTGTGACCGGCCTCGGCGACACGCTCCGGGAGGCGCTCGACCACGCCTACGCCGCAGCGGAGGCGATTCGGTTCGAGGGCAAAACCCTTCGCCGCGACATCGGCCGGAAAGGCCTGGCACGGACGGAGCGGTGAGCGGAACGCTACGACGTCCGGTTCGTGCGTCCTCCCCCTGCACCGCGGGGAGAGGGGGAACAGCGTGGCTTCTCGTCGTGAGCTTCCGGCTGTTCGCCTGCGCCGGTTCGCCGGACGTCGCAGTACCGGCGGGGCCGGTGCTCACCGACACCGCCCGCGAGGTTACCGAGGTGGCTCGCTTCCGCGATGCGCGGGCGCTGGCGGCCGATCCGGCCGGGCGCCTCTACGTCGTCGAAGCCGCCGAGTCGGCCGTCGTCGTCCTCGATGCGCGCGGGCTCCCCGTCGCCAGCCTCGGCGGTCCCGGCTCGGGCGACTACAGCTTCCTGGAACCCCACGACGTGGACCCCGCCAACGGCCTCGATCTCTTCGTCGCCGACGCGGGCAACGCGCGCATCCAGCGGCTCTCGGCCGACGGCCGCTTCATCGAAACCATCCCCGTCCCGGTGGGCGACCCCGAGCGGATGCGGCCGGATCGGCCGGCGGACCCATCCGACCCCGCCCAGCGCGGCCGGCCCGTCGCCGTGGCCGTCGGCCCGGCCGGCTCGCTCTACGCCGTCGAGGCGGAGCGGGGCGTGGTGCTCCGGTGGGACACCGGCCGCCGCCTCTCGCGCCGCCTCGGCGCCGACGGCTCCGGTGCGCTCGCCGACCCCACCGACCTCGTCGTCTCGGGCGACGGCCGGGTGTTCGTTGCCGACGCGGGCCTGGGCGCCGTGCTCGTCTACGACGACCTCGGGGCGCTCGTCCGGGCCGTGCCGGGCGAGGCGGCCGGCGGCGTGGTGGCCGTCGGGCTGGCGCCGTCGCAGGACGGGGCGCGACTGCTCGTCGTCGGGCCGCGAGCGGTGGCGGTGCACCGGGCCGACGGTGGGCTCGTCGAGGTGATCCGGGTGGGTGGCTCCGAGCCGCTCGTCGGCGCGGCCGTCTCCGGCGGCGTGCTCCATATGTTGACCCCGACCCGGTTGCTGCGCGTGGAGTAGCGCCGACGAAGCGCCTTGCGCCCGCCCGCCCGGGGGCGCTACGTTCCGGCCCCCTGAACCCGCGCCGACGCCCCCGCCGTTCGCTACCCCGTCCGACACCGCCGACCCGCCCGGGACGCCCGTCCCATCCCCGGCCGATGGGGGCTCGCCGCCTGATCCTGCTCGCCGCTTTCGTCCTCGCCGCTTTCGTCCTCGCCGCGTTCGCGGCGGAGGGCGCGCGTGCGCAGCCCGGCCTCGGCGCCGTGCAGGACACCCTGCGGATCGAAGAAGGGCAGCCGCTTCGCCTCCGCCCGAACGTCATCCCGGGCTCCGAGGCGCTCACCCTCACCCGCACGAGCCTCGTCCCGCGTCCGCTCGGCCCCGACGAGTACCGCCTCGACTACCGGACGGGCACCCTCGACCTCCGGCTGACGACGCCCCCCGACTCCGGCGCCGTCCTCATCGCCCGGTACCGCGTCCTCGACCTCGGGCTCCAGGCCGTTTACGCGCGTCGGCGCGTGGCCGAGGCAGAGGAGGACACCGCCGGTATGCTGCGCGTCATCGAGGTGGAAACGCCGGGGGTGGAGGCGGCCGAGCCGCTCTTTGGGACGACGCAGCTCCAGCGGCGCGGCTCCATCACGCGCGGCGTCATCGCTGGGAGCAACCGTGACGTGAGCGTGGAATCCGGCCTGCGGATGGAGCTCACCGGCCCCATCGCCGAGGACGTGACGGTGCAGGCCGTCCTCACCGACGAGAACACGCCGATCCAGCCCGAGGGCACCACGCAGCAGCTCTCCGACTTCGACCGCGTCTACATCCAGCTCGACGCACCCGTCGGCCAGGCCCGCCTCGGCGACGTGGACCTCGCCGTGGCCGGCACCGAGTTCGCCTCGTTCACGCGGAAGATCCAGGGCGCGGCCTTCGAACTGCGCGCGCCCGCGCTGGGCCCGTTCGCGGGCGGACGCCTCCGGGGCGCCGGCGCCACGACGCGCGGGATCTTCCGCAGCCAGGACCTCGACGCCATCGAGGGCGTGCAGGGGCCGTACCGCCTGCGCGGGCAGCAGGGCGAGGAGTTCGTCATCGTCATCGCGGGAAGCGAGCGGGTCTACCTCGACGGCGTGCTCCTCACGCGCGGCGAGAACAACGACTACGTGATTGACTACGCGACGGGCGAGCTGACCTTCACGCCGCAGCGGCTCATCACCGCCGAGCGCCGCATCACCGTGGACTTCGAGTACACCACGAGCCGGTTTACGCGGACGCTCCTCGTGGGCGAGGCCGAGGCGGGGTTCTGGCCGCAGGCCGAGGGCGAGGCGCGCGGGCGCCTCGGCGTGGCCGTCCTCCGCGAAGCCGACGCCGCCACCTTCGGCGCCGAGCTCGGGCTCTCCGAGGCCGACCTCGACGCCATCGCCGCCGCGGGTGACACCGACGTGCTCGTGGACGGCGCCGAGCGCGTGCCCTACGACCCCGAGAGCCCGTTCGTCCTCTACACCCGCGCCGACACCGTCTTTGCGGGCACGACCTACCGCATCTACGTCCCCGCCACCGCCGAGGCCGACTCCGTCTACCGCGTCCGCTTCACGCGCGTGCCCGACGGCAGCGGGCAGTACGTCCGCAGCGGCAACGTCATCAACGGCATCCTCTTCGAGTGGGCCGGCCCCACCGGCGGCGACTACATCCCGTTCCGCGTCCTCCCGCGCCCGCAGCTCCGGCGGCTCGTGGACGTGAACGGCACCATCGAGCCCCTCCGCGGCCTCGAAGCCTTCGGCGAGTGGGCCGGCTCGACCAACGACGCCAACGCGCTCTCCGACCTCGACGCCGGGGACGACGACGGCCAGGCGTACGTGGCCGGCCTCCGCCTCAAGCCGACGCCGCTCGTCCTCGGTGGCCGCGACGCCGGGCGGCTCTCGGCGCTCGTCCGCCGCCGCCACCAGGGCGAGACGTTCCGGGGCTTCGACCGCACGCGGCCCGTCGAGTTCAACCGGATCTGGAACCTCGCCCGCGCCGGCTCCGCCTTCGGCGACCTCGACTCGCTCCGGGAGGTCACGACGGAGGGCTTCGCGCAGTGGGAGGGGAGCGCGCGCTCCCGCCTCCGCGTCGAGGCGGGGCAACTCGACCTCGGCGGCGGGGTGTTCGAGGCCCGGCGCGGCGCCGTCGAAGCGCGGTTCGACGAGCCCGGGCTGGCGCGAGGCTTCCTGCCGGCCCTCAGCTACCGCCTCGACCTGACGACGAGCGACGACGGCTTCTCGAACGTGGACGGCCGCTTCCGCCGCCAGCGAGGGGACGTCCGCAAGCCGCTCTTCGGCGGGCGGCTCACGCCGCTGATCGGCTTCGAGGAGGAGCGGCGGGCGCAGGACGTGCGGGGCGCCGACAGCCTGGCCGTCGGCTCGTTCGCCTTCCAGGCCGTCCGCCCCGGCCTCGCGTGGACGACGGACCGGCTCACGGCCGAGGCCGGCGTCGAATTCCGCCGCGAGCAGGAGCCGCTCGGCGGCGCGCTCCGCTCGTCCGCCGAAGCGACCACCCTCGAAACGAACCTCGCCTACCGGCCGGGCGCGGCGTTTACGTCCGAGGCGCGCGTGGCGTATCGGCTCAAGGACGTGGACCCGCGCTTCGAGGGCGCCGAGGGCCGCGAGGACAACGAGAGCCTGGCGATCCGCTGGACGAGCCGGGCCACGCCGCTCCGCCGGTCCGTCGAGGTGACGACGCTCTACGAGGCGCTGACGGAGCGAACGCCGCTGTTGCAGGAAACCTACGTGCTCGTCGGCCCCGAGCTGGGCGAGTACGTCTGGCGCGACGGCGAGGGGGAGCCCCGCGCGGGCGAGCCCGACGGCGTGCCGCAGGTGGACGAGTTCTTCCCCGAGACGACCCCGCTCGAAGGCACCTACGCCCGCACGTTCGTCCCGTCCGACCAGCTGTTCCCGACCATCGGCGTGCAGGCGCAGCTCCGCCTCCGTCTCGACCCCGGGCGCCTCGTCCGCAGCCGCGACGACCGGCGGCTGCTCGCCCGCCTCGCTCGCACCGTCTCGACGCAGACGACGATCGAGGTGCGCGAGAAGAGCACCGAGCGCGACCTCCGCCAGGTCTACCTCCTCAACCCGGCCGTCCTCCAGCAACGCACGCCCCGCGTCGTGGACGGCGACACGCTCGCGCCGGCTACGATCAACGGCCGGTTCCGCCTCGGGCAGGACGTGACGCTCTTCCCCGACCGGCCGAACTACGGCGCACGCCTGGCGCTGAGCCACCTCACCAGCACGGCCCGCCTCGCGGCCGGCTCCGAGACGCGGCTCCTCCGCACGGCCCGCCTCGAAGGGAACGTGGCCGTCTCGCGCCGCCTCGGCCTCCGCCTCATCGGCGAGGCCGAGCGGAACCGGACGGCCAGCGAGGCCTTCGCCTCGCGAACCTTCGACATCCGCAGCCTCGGCCTCGAACCGCAGGCGACGCTCTCGCTCGGAAGCGCCCTCGGATTCACGCTCGGCCTCGCCTACGCCGACAAGACGAACGACCTCGCCGGGCCGGATCAGCCCGCCGCTGCCACCGTCTTCCGCATCCCGCTCGAAGCGCGCCTCACGCTCGCGCGGCGCCTCTCGCTCACCGCCCGCCTCGAACGGGCCGACGTGACCATCGAGGGTGGAGGGACGAACGGGCTGACGACGTTCGAGCTGACCGAGGGGCGCGGGCCGGGCACGTCGTACCTCTGGGGGCTCGTCGGGCAGTACACCATCAACAGCCTGCTCCGCGCCTCGCTGTTCTACGACGGCCGTGCCCCCGCCGACGCGCCCGTCATTCACACCGTCCGCATGCAGCTCTCGGCGGTGTTCTGAGGGCGCTGGGCGGAGGGCGCCGGCGGTGGTGCCTCCGGGCCCTGGCAGGGCCGGGAGGATGCCCTTGAGGATGCCCTTGAGGATGCCCTTGAGGATGCCCTT
>CAZOJJ010000023.1:31622-46635 GCA_964580105.1 uncultured Rhodothermales bacterium
GGGCCGGGAGGATGCCCTTGAGGATGCCCTTGAGGATGCCCTTGAGGATGCCCTTCTCGTCCCCCGGCGTGGCTACCTTCGGGGGCGCGGCAGAAGCGGGCGGGGGCGACGCTGTGGCCGCGCCGCGCTCGCCGAGCGCTCCTTCCTCTTCTGAACACCCCCTTCTGCCGGGCGCTTGCGTCCGCAACCGATCCCCGCCATGAAACTCTTCAATTTTCTATCGGACCGCCGCCCGCCCCTCGTCGAGCAGAGCCTTCAGAACCTCGGGGGGATGCTCGAAACGGCGGGCGAGATGTTCGCCGCCGCCACCGCCTACCTCCTGGAGAACGAGGCGCTCACGATGGACCTCTCGGCCCAGGACGAGAAGGTCAACGCGTGGGAGCGGGCCATCCGCCGCGCCGTCCTGGAGCACATGGCCGTCGATCCGCGCGACGAGCTCACGCTGAGCCTGCTCGTGCTCTCGGTCGTACAGGACGCCGAGCGCTGCGGCGACCTCGCCAAGAGCATCGCCAAGGCCGCCGACCTCGCCGACGCTCCGCGCATGGGGCGCCACGTGGAGGCGCTGCGGGCCATCCGGGACCGCGTGCAGGCCCTCTTCCCGCAGGCCCGGTCGGCCTTCCTCGCGGCCGACGCCACGGCCGCCCGCCGCGTCATGGAGGAGCACGACGCGCTCAAGAAGGAGGTCACGCACTACCTCAAGGAGCTGGCCTCGGCCGACGACGTCACGCCCAACCTCGCCGTCGTCCTCGCCGTCGCCTCGCGGATGGTCGGGCGGGTGTCGAGCCACCTCTCCAACATCATCTCGTCGGTCGTGATGCCGTTCGACCAGATCCGCCGCTCGCCCACCTGGGGCGACGACGAGTAAGCGCGCCCCGCCCGGCCCCGACTGCCACCGACATGCTCACGCCGCCGGCTCCCCGCTCGAAGTCGCTCGCCGCGCTCCCCCTCCAACTCCTCGCCCTCGGCGGCGTGCTGTTCGTGTTCTTCGTCAGCCTGGAGCTGATGGGGGACTCGTTCAAGCTGATGGGCGGGGGCTTCGCCGAGACGCTGTTCGAGACGACGAGCAACCCGCTCATCGCGCTGTTCACCGGCATCCTCGCCACCAGCCTCGTCCAGTCGTCGTCCACCACGACGAGCCTCACCGTCGCCCTCGTGGCCTCGGGCACGCTCTCGGTCGAGAACGCCATCCCGGTCATGATGGGGGCCAACATCGGTACGACGGTGACCAACACCATCGTCTCGATGGGTCACATCACGCGCCCCGAGGAGTTCCGGCGTGCGATGGCGGGGGCCACCGTGCACGACTTCTTCAACTGGCTCTCGGTGCTCGTCCTGCTCCCGCTGGAGCTGCTCTTCGGCGTGCTCTCGGTGCCGGCGGCGGCGCTGACCTCGGGGATGGCCGGCGTCGGCGGGACGGAGCTGCTGAGCCCGCTCAAGCTGCTCACCGGGCCCGTGGCGGACTGGATCATCGAGGCGCTGTTCGAGAACGGGATCGCCATCCTGGTCGTCGGGTTGGCGCTGCTGTTCCTCGCGCTGCGCTACCTCGTGGTCATCCTCAAAGCGCTCGTGCTCGGGCGCTCGGAGGGGGTGCTGCACCGGTACATCTTCGGGAAGCCGCTCATGGCGATGCTGGTGGGCGTGCTGCTCACGTTCCTCGTGCAGTCGTCCTCGGTGACGACGTCGCTCATCGTACCGATGATCGGGGCGGGCATCCTGACCGTCCGCCAGGTGTTCCCGTACATGCTCGGCGCCAACGTGGGCACGACGCTGACCGCGCTGCTCGCGGCGCTGGCGCTGGCGGCGGGGACGGGGGCGGATCAGGCGGCGGTGGCCGAGGCCGGCCTCACCATCGCGTTCGTCCACGTGCTGTTCAACGTGTTCGGCATCCTGATCATCTACCCGGTCCCGGCCATCCGGGAGGTGCCCATCCGGATGGCCGAGTTCATCGGCAACCTGGCCTTCAAGAACCGGTTCTACGCCATCGCCTACCTCGTGGGGCTGTTCTACCTGCTCCCGCTGGGGCTGGAGCTGGTTTTCCGGCTGGTGGGCGCCGGCTGACCCGCAGGGCGCCGGCCTCGGTGCCGTTCGCTGCGGCGGCGAGGTCAGAGTTCCTCGACCGTCACCGACGTCATGGCGTCGCCCTGGCGGACCGCGTCCACCACGTCCTGGCCCTCGACGACGCGGCCGAAGACGGTGTGGCGGCCGTCGAGGTGGGGCTGCGGGCCGTGCGTGATGAAGAACTGGCTGCCGTTCGTGTTGGGGCCGGCGTTGGCCATCGAGATGACGCCCTTCTCGTGGCGGAGCGGGTTGCCCCGGACCTCATCCTCGAACTGGTAGCCGGGTCCGCCGCGCCCCGTGCCCGTCGGGTCGCCGCCCTGGATCATGAAGCCCGAGATGACGCGGTGGAACGTGACGCCGTCGTAGAAGCCGTCGCGGGCGAGGGCGACGAAGTTGTTGACGGTGTTCGGGGCGTGCTCGGGGTAGAGCTCCAGGACGATGTCGCCCCGGTCGGTGGCGATGGTGGCGCGGTAGGTCTTCGCCGCGTCGATCTGCATCGCGGGCGGGGCGGGGTATTGTTTCATGGGTGGGGGCGTGAAGCGGGAGGGAGGGTCAGGAGGCAACGACGGGCGCGTCGTCGGAGTTCACGTGGCGCAGAGCGTCGAAGCGCGCCTCGTCGAACTGGAGGGCGGCGAGGCGGGCGTAGAGGCCGCCGCGGGCAATGAGCTGGTCGTGCGTGCCGTCCTCCACGATCCGCCCCTCGTCGAGGACCAGGATACGGTCCGCGTCGCGGACGGTGGCGAGGCGGTGGGCGATGACGAACGAGGTGCGGCCTTCGAGGAGCCGGGCCAGCGCCTCCTGCACGAGCGCCTCGCTCTCGGCGTCGAGCGACGAGGTGGCCTCGTCGAGGAGCAGCAGCGGCGGATCCTTCAGGAGCGCCCGGGCGATGGCGACGCGCTGGCGCTGCCCGCCGGAGAGCTTCACGCCGCGCTCGCCCACCTGCGCGTGGTAGCCGTCGGGGAAGGCCTCGATGAAGTCGTGGGCGTTGGCCGCCCGGGCGGCAGCCTCCACCTCGGCGTCGGTGGCGTCGAGGCGGCCGTAGCGGATGTTCTCGGCCAGGCTCGTCCCGAACAGCTGCACGTCCTGCGCCACGATGGAGATGGCCTCGCGCACGCTCGGCACGGTGAGCGCGCGGACGTCGTGGCCGTCGATGCGGACGGTGCCCGCGTCGGGGTCGTAGAAGCGGGGGATGAGGTTCAGGAGCGTCGTCTTGCCCGCGCCGCTGGGGCCGACGAGGGCGACGGTCTGCCCCGGCTCCACGCGGAACGTCACGTCGCGCAGGACGGGCCGCCCGGGGTCGTACCCGAACGTCACGCCGTCGAAGACCACCTCGCCGCGGATGGGCCGGGGGAGCGGTACGGCGTCGGGCGCGGACCGGATCTCGGGTACGGCGTCGAGCAGCTCGAACAGCCGCTCGGAGGCGCCGGCGGCGCTGCTGTACGACGTGTAGAGACGGGAGGCGCCGCCCACCGTCCGCGCGATGTTGAGGGCGTAGACGATGAAGGCGACGAGGTCGCCCGCCGTGAGACGCCCGATCAGCACCTCGCGTCCGCCGTACCAGAAGATGCCCACGAGGGCCGACAGAAACAGGAAGCCGACGGCGTTCCAGAACGCCGAGACGAGAAGAGCCCGCCGCCGGGCCGTCCCGAACAGGCGCTCGACGGCCTCGCCGTAGCGGTTCACCTCGTACGGCTCGCGCGCGAACGCCTGCACGACGCGGACGGCCGAGAGGGCCTCCTCGGCCACGGCCGTCGTGTCGGCCAGCTGGTCCTGGATGGCGCGTGAGAACCGCCGCACCTGGTTGCCCACCCAGCGCGTGGCGATCACCATGACCGGGACGGTGCCGAAGATGACGAGGGCGAGCCGCCAGTTGAGCACGACCATCAACGCCAGGGAGCCGACGAGCGTGAGCGAGACGGTGAGCACCTGCGAGAGGTCGCTCGTGACGGCCGTCTGCACCTTGCTCACGTCGTTGGTGAGGCGGCTGGAGATCTCGCCCGTGCGGGTTTCGGCGAAGAAGCGGAGACCGAGACGATGGAGGTGGGCGTAGAGCCGCTGCCGGAGGTCGGTCACGACGCGCTCGCCGGTCCACTCCATGAGGTAGGTACCGGCGAAGCCGAAGAGGGCCTGGGCGAGGAAGAGCCCGAGGAGGCCGAGGGCGAGCGCGTTGAGCAGGCCGCCGTCCCGCGCGAGGAAGACGGTGTCGAGGAGCTGCTTGAGCCCGAGGGGGACGACGAGCCACACGCCGGTGCTCAGCAGCGTCAGGGCGATGGCGGCGGCGAGGCGGGCGCGGTAGGGCCGCGCGAAGACGAGGATGCGCCGGAGCGTGGCGAGCAGGGGCGGCCTGGGGGGCTCGGCCGCGGGGGGTGGGGGAGCAGGCATGGCCCGATGTAAGCGGGAAACCAGACCGGGTTTCAAGAACTCTCGCAGCGTGTGCCTCTATGAGCGGGCGGGGGAGGCGTTCGTAAGCTGTAGTGGCCCCGCCGCCGGCCGTATGCTTCCTCTCCACCTGCTTCCCACGCCGCGTGACGCCACCGCCGTTTGACGCCGCCCTCGCCGCCCTCCAGCGACACTGGGGGTACGCCGGCTTTCGCGAGGGGCAGCGCGACGTCATCGAGGCCACGCTCGCCGGGCGCGACGCCCTCGCCGTGTTTCCGACGGGCGGCGGAAAATCGCTCCTCTACCAGCTGCCGGCCGTGCTCCAGGGCGGGCTCACGCTGGTCGTCTCACCGCTCGTGGCGCTGATGCACGACCAGGTGGAGCAGCTCGCGGCGCGGAACGTCCCGGCCGCCGCGCTGACGGCGGCGCTCTCGCGGCGGGAGATCGACCAGCGCTGGACCGACGCCGAGTTCGGCCGGTACCGGCTGCTCTACGTCACGCCCGAGCGGCTGCAGTCCGAGCTGTTCCTGGCGCGGGCCGAGCGGCTGCCCGTCGTACGACTGGCCGTGGACGAGGCGCACTGCATCTCCGAATGGGGGCACGACTTCCGCCCGGCCTACCGCCGGCTCGCGGAGGCCCGTGCTCTCCTTCGCACGCCCGATGGGGACCCCGTGCCCGTCCTGGCCGTGACGGCGACGGCCACGCCGGAGGTCCGCCGCGACATCGTGGAGCAACTCGCGCTGGAGGACCCGCTCGTCCTCGTCAAAGGCTTCGACCGGCCCAACCTCGTCTGGTCCGTCCTCCGCGACGAAGACAAGACGGACAAGCTGGTCGAGATCGCGGCGGTGGTGGGAGGGAGCGGGATCGTCTACGCCGGGACGCGGAACGGGACCGAGACGTGGGCGCGGGTCCTCCAGCGCGAGGGGATCGCCGCCGAGGCCTACCACGCCGGCCTCGACGCCGCCACGCGCGCGGCCGTCCAGCGCCGCTGGCTCGGCGGCACCACGCGCTTGATCGTCGCCACGAGTGCGTTCGGAATGGGGATCGACAAACCCGACGTGCGCGTCGTCATCCACGTGGCGCTGCCGCCGACACTGGAGGCGTACTACCAGGAGGCGGGCCGCGCGGGGCGCGACGGCCGGAAGGCCTGGGCCGTCGTCCTCTTCAACGAGGGCGACGTGGACCTCCCCCGCGTTCTCGCCGAGGAGGGCCACCCCGACGCGAAGACGGTTCAGGCCGTCTATGCCGCCGCCGCCAGCCTCGCCCAGATCCCCATCGGCAGCCGGCCCGACGGCCCCGTCCCGCTCGACCCGGAGGCCATCGCGCGCGTGGCCGGGACCTCGCCGCTCGCCGTCCGCGCCGCCGTCGAGCGCCTCGTCGGCGCGGGCGTGTGGCAGGACCTGCCTTCGAGGCCGGACCACGCGCTCGTCCGCGTCCACCAGTCGCCCGAGGCGCTCCTCCGCTACGCCGACGGCCTCGGCAACCGCGCCCTCGCCGGGTTCGTCCGCGCCCTGCTGCGCCTGCTCCCGCCGGAAGCGTTCGGCGGCTGGGCCGACCTCGGCCTCCCGCTCCTGGAGCGGCGGACGGGCCTCGGCCGCGAGCGCCTGCTGAAGGGGCTGGCGTACCTCGCCGAGCGGGACCTCCTGGCCGTCCATCCGCCCGCCGAAGGGCTCCGGGTGGTCTTCCTCGGTCCCCGGACGGAGAAGGCCGCGCTCGACGCCGCCGCCCTCGCGCGCCAGCGCCGTCACGCCGCCGAGCGCCTGGACGACGTGCTCCGCTACGCCCGCGCGCTCACCTGCCGCCGCCAGTACCTCCTGCGCTACTTCGGCGAGGACAGCCCCTCCCGCTGCGGGCGGTGCGACGTCTGCCTCGGTCGCCACCGCGCCGAGGTCGTCACCCCCGCCGACGAAGCCCGCCTGCGGCGGCTTCTGGCGCAGATCGATGCAGGCGAGCCGCGCAGCGCCTGGCTCGCCGACGAGGGGCTCGCGGCCTACCGCCTCGCGGGGCTGGTGGACTGGCTCGTCCACGAAGGGTTCGTGGAGGTCGAGGACCCGCTGGCCGACGTCGTCGCGCTCACGCCGAAGGGGCGGCGGATTCGGCGCATGGAGGTACGGGAAGGCCTGTAACGCACGAGGGGACGCGGACGTCGGTCCGCGCCCCCTCGCCTATGCGAAAGCCAGCCGCTAGCGCGCCGGCGAGACCGAGAGCGTGTCCTCGAAGTGCTCGCCGGTGATGCGGACGGTGTAGGCGCCCTCCGGCAGGCCCGGCCCGACCACCTCGAAGCGGTGCGCCTCGGCGGCGTCGAGCACGTCGTCGAAGACGGTCTTGACGGTCTGGCCGGCAGCGTTGACCAGCTCGATCCGCACGGCCTGCGCCTCGGCCAGCGTGAGCGCGATCGCCCCGGTGCCGGAGGCGTCGTCCACCATCAGGTCCGAGCGGCGGAACACGTCCGGCGCGGCGATCTCGACCTCGACCACGTCGCTGACGCGGATGGCGCCGTCGGCGCCGTACTGGACGAGGCGGAACGCGTGGCGGCCGGGCGCGAGCATGGCGGCGTCGTAGCGGTACGGCCCGGCGGCGCCGACCGTCGCGACGTTGGCGAAGGGCTCGTCGCCCCGGCGGGCCTGGAGGGCGAACGGGCGGGCGACGCTGCCGGCCGGGCTCCAGGTGACCGTGGCCGAGCCGCCGTCGGCGGTGGCGTTGAAGCTGGCGAGCGGGAGGTCCGTCGTCGCGCTCGGGCGCACGACGAAGAGGCCGCCCTCGATGCCGCTGATGACGATGGTGCCGCTCTCGAAGTAGGGGTACACGCTCCACGCGCCGTTGAACTGCGCCTCGTCGGACTCGGGGTAGATGTCGAACGAGGCCACCTCGCGAAGCTCGCCCTCGGCCACGTTGCTGATGTCGAGGACGCGGAGGCCGGAGGCGTAGTTGGCCTGGTAGACCCGGTCGCCGACGACGTACATGTTGTGGTCGGCGGCGGGCACCGGCGAGAGGTAGACGCCGATGAGCTCGGGGGCGTCGAGGTCGGCCATGTCGAAGATCAGCGTCCGCGTGCGCTCGGTGAAGCCCTGGATCTCGTCGAGCTCGTCGTCGGCGAGGAAGTAGCGGTGGTCGTCGGTGAACCAGCCCTGGTGCGTGTAGGCGGGCGAGGGGTAGGTGCCCTTCCCGAGCTGGACCGGATTGGCCTTGTCGGTCACGTCCACCGCCGTGATGGTGTCCTCGTTGGAGCCAATGCAGATCTCGCGGCCCTGATAGTCCTCGTCCGGGCCGTGGTAGACGACGCACTGCACGTCGTGCGAGTAGCCGTCCTCGGCGAAGCACCCGGCGAAGGCGGGGGCGAGGGGGTCGTTGACGTCGATCATGTAGAGGCCGCCGGCGCACTCCTGCGCGCCGATGGCGTAGGCGAAGCCGGTGTCCTCGTTGACGAAGATGTTGTGGGCGTTGCCGAGCGGGTGCTCGGGGGTGCCGGTGTAGGTGAGCTCCGGCTCGAACACGCGGCCGGCGTCGGCGGTGAGGCCGCGGAGGCGGGTGAGGTCGAAGACCTGCATGCCGTGGCCGGGCGCCTCGCTCACGATGAAGGCGTAGTTCCCGCGCACCTTGATGTCGCGCCAGACGGACGGCTCGGTGGCGGTCGGGATCTTACCGAGGTAGTGGACCTCGGCGGGGACGGTCACGTCCACGATGCCGGTGCCGTCGCGGAGCCCCATCAGAGCGTACTCCTTGCCGGTCTCGGGGTCGGTCCAGCCCCAGACGTCGTTGCCGGAGCCGGAGCCGAATTCGGCGAGGGAAACGTGAGCGAGGAGGTCGAGGCCTTCGCAGGCGTAGGGGCCGGCCTGGCCATCGGTGCAGGGGGTGGGCTGGGCCGACGCGGCCGCCGTCAGGACGACGGCACCGACGGCGAGAGCGACCACGCGGGAGAAACGGCGTGTCATGGGCGTCCGGGGATGGAGGGGAAAGGGGTCAGTGTACGAGAGAAACGCGGCGGGTTGCGGAAAAGTGCTCGCCGGTGACGCGGACGAGGTAGAGGCCGGCGGCGAGGCCGCTCCGCTCCAGCGTGAGGCGGAGCGGGACGCCCGCGCGGGCCGTCCCGCGGAACAGGGTCGCCACGCGGCGCCCCGCCACGTCGTACGCCGCCGCCTCGACGTGCTGGTTGTCGGTCACGACGAGGCGGAGCGCGGAGGGGCCGGGGGCCGGATTCGGGGCCGCCTCGGAGAGAGCGAAACGCGCGCCGGCCGGCACGTCCGGGTCCGGCGTGTCGTCGTCGGGGACGATGGGGAACTGCGGGACGAGGACGAACAGGCCGCGCTCGATGTCGTTGGCGACGATGGTGCCGCTGGGGAAGAACGGGTAGTTGCTCCACTGCCCGTTGAAGGCGGGCGCGTCCGCCTCGGGGTAGGTGTCGAAGGCCGCGACCTCCGTGAGCACGCCGCTTTCGATTGCGCTCAGGTCGACGACGCGGAGCCCCGCCTGGTAGTTGCTCAGGAAGGCATAGCGGCCCCGCACGTAGAGGTTGTGGTCGGTGGCGGCCGAGTGCCCGGCGAGGTGCTGGACGAATTCAGGGGCGTCGAGGTCGGACACGTCGAAGACGAGGGTGCGCGTGTGCGACGTGAGCCCCATGGATTCGTCGAGCTCGTCGTCCACGAGGAAGAAGCGGCGGTCGTCCGTGAGCCAGCCCTGGTGCGTGTAGGCCGCGTTGAGGTAGACGGCGTGGGCGACGAGCGAGGGGTTGGCCTTGTCGGTCACGTCCACGATGGCGACGTTGTCCTCGTTGGCGGCCATGCAGATCTCGCGGCCGGTGTAGTCGGCGTCCGGGCCGTCGTAGACGACGCACTGCGCGTCGTGCGTGTAGCCGTCGCCGTCGAAGCACCCCGCGAACGTGGGGGTGAGCGGAACGCGGACGTCCACGATGTGGAGCCCGCCGGCGTTGCAAGGAAACCCGGCTTCGTTGGCCCCTACGATGTAGGCGAAGCCGGTGTCCTCGTTGATGACGAGGTTGTGCGCCTTGCCGGCGCCGACGTAGTGGGCGTCCGCCGTGAAGGTCTGCGGCGGGCCGGGCACGTCGCGGAGGCGGGTGAGGTCGAAGACCTGCATGCCGTGGCCGGGTGCCTCGCTGACGACGAAGGCGTGGTGGCCGTACGTCTTGATGTCCCGCCAGCCGGAGAGCACGGTGGCCGTCGGGAGCTTGCCGAGGTAGACCGGCTCGGTCGGCTCCGTCACGTCCACGAAGGCCGTCCCGTCGCTGAGGCCGACGAGCGCGTACTCCCGGTCCGTCTCCGCGTCGGTCCAGCCCCAGATGTCGTTGCCCCGGTTCGCCTCGAAGACGTCGAGGCCGACGTTCGCCCCGAGGTCGATGCGGTGGCAGGGGTAACCGTCGGCCTGCCCGTCCCGGCAGGGGGTGAGCGACTGGGCCCGCACCGACACCGACGCCACGAGGGCGGCGCCGAGGAAGAGGAGGCGGGGCAGGGGCATCGGGGGCGGTGCGCTAGCGGACGAGGGAGAGGCGGCGGGTCGTCGTGAAGTGCTCGCCGGTGACGCGGACGAGGTAGAGCCCGGCGGGGAGGTCCTCGCCGTCAACCCTCAGCGCGACCGGGGAGCCGGCGGCGGCGGGGCCGTCGAAGAGGACCGCTACGCGCCGGCCGGCCAGGTCGTACACCTCGGCCCGGATGGTCTGCGGCTCGGCCACGGTGAGCGTCATCGTGGCGCGACCGGAGGCGGGGTTGGGGGCCGGCGCCGAGAGGGTGAAGCCGTCGGGTCCGGGCGCCTCGGCCGCGACGCCGGTCGTCTGGAGGTTCGGCTTGAGGATGAAGAGCCCGTTGTTCTGGTCGGTCGCGATCACCGTGCCGCTGGGGAAGAACGGGTAGTTGCTCCACTGCCCGTTGAACGACTCGTTGTCGCCCTGCCAGTAGGTGTCGAAGGATGCGACTTCGGTGAGCACGCCGGCGTCGATGCCGGAGAGGTCGAGGATGCGGAGGCCGCCCTCGTAGTTGCTCAGGTAGGCGTAGTGGCCTCGCACGTAGAGGTTGTGGTCCGTTGTCTCCAGCGGACCGAGGTAGAAGAAAGCGAACTCGGGATCGTCGAGGTCCTCCACGTTCAGGACGATCGTTCGGGTCTTGTTCGACACGTTGTTGTCGAGCTCGTCGTTGACGATGAAGTACCGCTTGTCCTCGGTGAACCAGCCCTGGTGCGTGTACCTCGGGTTGTCGTAATGGGCGTGGGCGATGAGCGAGGGGTTGGCCTTGTCGGTCACGTCCACGATGGCGACGTTGTCCTCGTTGGCGGCCATGCAGATCTCGCGGCCGGTGTAGTCGGCGTCCGGGCCGTCGTAGACGACGCACTGCGCATCGTGCGTGTAGCCGTCGGCCGAGAAGCAGCCGGCCTGCACGGGGTTGAGGGGATCGCGGATGTCGACCATGTGGAGGCCGCCCGCGCACGTGGAGGTACCCACGCCGTAGGCAAAGCCGCTGTCCTCGTTGATGACGAGGTTGTGCGCGTTGCCGAACCCGCTGTAGACCGCGTCGGCCGTAAAGTCCCGGTTGGGGTCGGCGGTGAGGCCGCGGAGGCGGGTGAGGTCGAAGACCTGCATGCCATGCCCGCCCGCCTCGCTGACGACGAAGGCGTAGTGGCCGTACGTCTTGATGTCCCGCCAGGTGGAGTTGTCGGTCTGGGTGGGCAGTTTGCCGAGCACCTGCGGGTCGTTCGGGTCGGTGATGTCTACGAAGACGGTGCCGCTCCGCGTACCGGTGAGGGCGTATTCGCGGTTCGTCTCGGGGTCGGTCCAGCCCCACACGTCGTTGGTCGCGCTCGAACGGAGCGGGCCGCTCGTGCCGGTAGGGACGAGGGCATAGAGGTCAACCGCGTCGCAGCTATAATTCCCGGCGCTACCGCTCTGGCACGCGGTGAAGCTCTGGGACGAGGCGGACGAGGTGCCGAGCAGGAGGCCGGTCAGGAGGAGGGCGATGGAGCGAGGGTGCATGGCGTGGGAGTGATGGCGTGGGTACAAGCTAAACAATTAGCACCTCGGATACGCAGGGCGGAACGGGCGCCCTGCGTATCGGGGTCAGGGGGGGGTGGGGGCGGCCGGCTCGACGCGCTCGAAGCGGTTCGCGGCGCGGTTCTTCCGGACCTCGTCCGGCCGGAAGACGCCCCCGTTCATGGCGACGTACACGCCGGGCGGGAGCGTCTGCGCGGCGGCGACGGCGAAGCCGACGTTGAACTCGGCGTCGGTGGACTTGAAGCGGGCGGGGGTGAGGGAGCCGACGAGCACGACGGTCTTCTCCGGCTCCGGCCCCAGCGCGGCGGCGATGGCGCGGGCCGTCTCCACCATCGTGTCGGTGCCGTGCGTTACGATGACGCGGCCGGCGTCGGCGCCGGCCACGCGCTCGGCGACGAGGGCACGGTCGGCCTCGGTGAGGTCGAGGCTGTCCTTCTGGAACAGCGTCTCGCAGGCGTACGAGAAGGTGACGCCCGCAGCGCGGAGGATCTCGACGATCTGCGGGTCGCCCACCTCGTACTCGCTCTTGGCGTCGAAGTAGACCTTGTCGATGGTCCCGCCGGTGGTGAAGATCTGGACGTGCATGGCGTGGGTCAGGGGACGAGGCCGCGCCGCTCGAGGTCGAGCCGGTCGGCCGCGAGGCGGAAAACGGGTTCGGCGGAGGCCGGGTCGCGCGCGAGGCGGGCGAGGGTGGCGTGGAGGGTGGCGGAGTCGAGGCCGTACCGGGCGGCAGTGAGGGCGTAGGCCTCGGCCCGGAGCGAGTCGGCGTCGGCCCGGGTCGTCTCTGCACGGGCATCGGCGAGCATCAGCGTGGCGAGCGCCTCGGCCAGCGCGCTGTCCCGGGCGGTGAGGGCGCGCGGGGAGGGTCCCTCCGCCTCGGTGCAGCCGCCGAGGAGGAGGAGCAGGCCGAGGACCACGGTGGGCTTCACGAGGCGGACGGGGCCAGGAGTTCGTCCGGGACGTCGACCTCCATCCGGAGGAGGTGCGCGGCGTAGGTCTTGCCCTGGGCGTCGAGCTTGAGCGAGACGGTGCCGCCGCCGCCGAGGGCCTCGTGGAGCAGGAAGTTCAGCGCGCCCAGGTTGGGCAGCTCGAAGCGCTCCACCTCGCCGGCCACCATCGGGCCGAAGTGGGCCTTGACGCGCTCCGGGGTGACCGTTTCTTTGAGGAAGTCGAAGTGCGCCGGGTCACGGGCGATGAGGCCGACGTTGACGGCGTCGCCCTTATCGCCGCTGCGGGCGTGGGCGAGGTCGAGGAGGCGTCGTTTCACGGGCAGGCGGGCAGGTCCAGAACAAACGGCCGGAACGGACGGTCGCGCTGTCGCCGCGCCTTCCCGCAAAAGGCGTAGAGGCAGGCGCGGGCGGAGCGTCACCCGGTGGCGGGCGCGGCGTCCGGGCCGGACCGGAAGGTACGCGCGATGACCTCCATCTGCCGCAGGAACTCCCGCTTGTCGCCCCGGAAGCGGTGCTGCGGCGCGAAGACCATCCCAAAGAGGACGTACTGCCGCCGCTGCTCGGGCTCGTAGAAGGCGTAGCGCACGAACGGCCCGCCCATGAGGTCGCCCTGCATCCGCCAGAGACCGCGCGCGAGCACGGCCGGCCGGCCGGCGATGGTGGTGGGCTCGTTCTGGATCGGGCGGATGCGGTCGAGGCGGACGTAGGTGGAGTCGTACTGGCCGAGGACGAACGTCCGCAGCAGGTCGTCGGTGAGGGTTTCGACGGCCGCCGAGTCGAGCGGGGCGGGGGCGTCCTGGTAGTAGACCCAGAAGTCGCGCCAGGTGTCGGAGAGGACGCGGCGGAGGCGGACGAAGTGGCCGGGGTGGCCGGCCGGTGCGGCCGTGGTGTCCTGCGAGACGAAGTAGTCGTGCTGGACGTGGACGGCGAAGCCGTGCGACTCGGCCAGCTCGGCCTCGATCTCGGGCTGGCGGGCGCGGGCGAACATGTCGGCCTCGGTGGCGTCGAGGGCGAGCTCGGTGAGCGCGGCGCGGAGGGTGTCGGCGGCGTTCGTGAGGGCCTCGGCCAGCAGCGAGTCGGTGGCGGCGGCGGCGAAGACGACGAGCTGGTGGTGGGCCCACACGTCGCGGCGGGGGACGACGGCGGTGCCGCGCCCTTCGCGGATCATCCGGACGCCGGCCGAGTCGAGGCGGGCCTCCAGGAATCGGGCCACGGCCGAGGTGTCGCCGTCGAGGGCGGTGGCGAAGACGACGGCCCGGCTGCTCCGCAGGTAGGGGAACGTCACGGTCGTGAGGTCGCGACGGCGCAGGCGGAAGTCGGAGATGCTCAGCGGGGGGGCGACGGAGCGGCCGAGCGTGGCGCGCAGGGCCTCGCCGGCCGGGCCGTTCCACGTCGCCGAGTCCATCACGACGGCGACCTCCCCGACCTCGCCGACGGCGTCGGGCTTCCGGGGCGCCACGTCCTCACAGGCGGCGAGGGCGACGAGCACGAGCGGGAGGGCGAGCGCGAGGAGGCGGGGCATACGAAGCGGGAGTGAGCGAAGCCGTCGGTAAACGTACGCGCCGTGCCGGTGGCGCGCGCCGGTCGTTCCGAATCGGTGAAAACGGCGACACCGCGTAGACGACGCATCGCCGGAAAAGTCGCCCCTCAGGAGCGGTAGAGGCCGGTCAGGAGCGGTAGAGGCCGGGCCGGTCGATGACCATGAAGCGCTCGGGGAACGGCGCCCGCACGAAGCCCGACTTCTCGTAGACGCCGTGGGCCGTCTGCGTCGTGAGGAGAATCCGGCGGAGGCCCTGGAGGTCGGGGTGCGCCAGCACGCAGTCGGTCAGCCACACGCCCAGCCCTTTCCCGCGGTGCGCGGGCAGGACGAACACGTCGCAGAGGTAGGCGAAGGTGGCGCGGTCGGTGACGACGCGGGCGAAGCCGACCATCGGCGCGCCCTCGCCCGCCTCGTGGTAGAGCTCGTGGTAGAGCCCGAGGCCGAGGGAGCCGGCGAGCGAGCGCTCGACGACCTCGCGCGGGATGCCCGGCGCCCAGTACGACTCCTCCGACAGGAAGCGGTGGATCACGCCCACGTCGAATCGGGCGGGGTCGGACGAGACGACGTAGCCGTCGCGCTCGGCGGTGAACGGGGTGAAGGCCATCACGTCGTGGTCGCGCGGAAGGCGTCGATGAACGCGCCGAGCTGGTCGAAGTCCATCACGCCGGGCGCCTCCTCCACCGACGCGCCTACGTCCACGGCGTAGGGCCGCATCGCCTCGACGGCTTCGGCGACGTTCTCGGCCGTGATCGCGCCGGCGAGGAAGAGGTCGAACTCGGCGGCCAGCTCACGGACGATCCGCCAGTTGACGCTCTCGCCGGTCCCGCCGAGGAGGCTCGTGCCGTGTGCGTCGAGGCGGACGAAGTCGACCGCGTCGCGGTAGGGGGCGAGGAGGGCGCGGAGTTGCTCGGCGGAGGCGTCGTGCCGCACGCGGAGGGTCTTGATGACGGGCACCGCGACGGCGGCGCAGACCTCCGGCGGCTCGTGGCCGTCGAGCTGGGCCAGCCGGAAGCCGGCCTCGGCGCACCGCGCGTTGACGGCCTCCGCCGGTTCGTCCACGAACACGCCCACCGGCTCGGGCCCGACGACCCACTC
>CAZOJJ010000024.1:0-46080 GCA_964580105.1 uncultured Rhodothermales bacterium
CGGCTCGGCCGTCACCTGCGCCGCCGCGTGCGGCACGAGGGCCGGGGCGCCCCCCGCGAGGAGCACCCCGGCCATGAGCGCTCTAACCTTGAGCGTTCTCAGCCTCATCGAATCACGGTCAGACGTTGCGAGGGCATACGCATCCCACCTACCTCCGTCCCTACCACGTAGATCCTCGCCGGCAGCGCCGAGGCGTCGAAGGCCGGCCGGTGCGAGCCCGCCGTGACGCGCCCTTGGGCCAGCGTGAACACGCGCCGCTCGCCCCCGGTCCCGACGCCGCCCGGACAGGGCATCCGCCCGCGCCACCGAGCGGCACGCCCCCTCGCGTGCAAGGAAACGTCCGGCGGAGCGAGTGCGGCCGAGGCCCGGATGCCCTGCCCCGGCAGGCCGGGACACACCCCTCCTTCCCAATCGCCGTGCCACGCGCCCGACGGCTCCAAACGGGCCGAAACGGCCACCGGCTCGTATCCGATGGGGCACGAGGCACGAGGTCCTTGTATCGCATCGGAGAGCGCGGCAGGCGGCCGTTTCAGCGGGGAGTCCACGGAAGCGGCGGCGGCTCCGGCCGTATCTTCCCCGCTTCCCCGACCGCCGTCCGACCCCATGCCCCGCTACCCCGAGGTCGAGTCGTTCGACCACGCCGCCGTCGAGCAGGCCGTGCTGGCCCGCTGGCAGCGCGACGCCACCTTCGAGCGCAGCCTGGCCCTGCGCGAGGGCGCGCCGCACTTCGTCTTCTACGAGGGGCCGCCCACGGCCAACGGCAAGCCGGGCATCCACCACGTCATGGCGCGCGCCATCAAGGACCTCTTCTGCCGCTACAAGACGATGAAGGGGTTCCGCGTCGACCGCAAGGGCGGGTGGGACACGCACGGCCTCCCCGTCGAGATCGAGGTCGAGAAGGAGCTCGGCCTCGAAGGGCGGCACCAGGTCGAGGACTACGGCATCGCGCGGTACAACGCGGCCTGCCGCGCCTCGGTGCTCCGCTACAAGGACCTGTGGGACACGCTCACCCAGCGGATGGGCTACTGGGTGGACCTCGACGACCCGTACGTCACGTTCGAGAACGACTACATCGAGTCGGTCTGGTCGCTCCTCCAGGCGATCCACCAGAAGGGCTATCTCTACCAGGGCTACAAGATCCAGTGGTACAGCCCGGCCAACGAGACCGTGCTCTCCTCGCACGAGGTCTCGCTCGGCTACAAGGAGGTGCAGGATCCGAGCATCTACGTCAAGGCCCGCGTGCGCGGCGAGAACGACACCTACCTCCTCGCCTGGACCACGACGCCCTGGACGATCCCGTCGAACGCCGCCATGGCCGTCGGGGCCGACATCGACTACGTCAAGGCGAGGGTCGAGAAGGAGGGCGGCGGCCACGAGGTCCTCATCCTCGCCGAGGCGCGCCTGTCCGTCCTGAAAGAGAACTACGAGGTCGTCGAGCGGATGAAGGGGCGCGACCTCGTCGGCCTCCGCTACGAGCCGATGGTGCCCGCCTTCGCCGAGCGCCTCGGGGAGGATGCCGCCTGGGTCGTCACCTGGGCCGACTACGTGAGCACCGAGGACGGCACCGGCGTCGTCCACACCGCCCCGGCCTTCGGCGCCGACGACTACGCCACGGGCCAGCGCGAGGGGCTCCCGCTCCTCAACCCCGTCCTCCCCAACGGCCACTTCGAGCCCGACTTTCCGCTCGTCGGCGGGATGTGGTTCAAGGACGCCGACAAGGTCATCGCGCGCGACCTCCGCGAGCGCGGCCTGCTCTACCGCCACGAGACCTACCTCCACAACTACCCGCACGACTGGCGCAAGGGCACGCCGCTGATGTCCTACCCCGTCGAGAGCTGGTTCATCCGCACGACGGCCATCAAGGACCGGATGGTCGAGCTGAACCGGACGATCCGCTGGCAGCCCGAGGGCATCGGCCAGGGGCGCTTCGGGCAGTGGCTGGAGAACAACGTGGACTGGGCGCTCTCGCGGATGCGCTACTGGGGCACCCCGCTCCCGATCTGGGTGAGCGACGCCGACCCGAGCTGCGTCGAGGTCATCGGCTCCATCGACGAGCTGCGGACGAAGTGCGGCGGGGCGTTCCCCGACGAGGCCATCAACCCGGACACCGGCGAGGTGGACCTCCACCGGCCCTACGTGGACGCCATCACGTGGCCCGCACCGGACGGCGGCACCATGCGCCGCGTGCCCGACCTCATCGACGTCTGGTTCGACTCCGGCGCGATGCCCTTCGCGCAGTGGCACTACCCGTTCGAGAACGAGGAGACGTTCCGCGCCAACTTCCCGGCCGACTTCATCGCCGAGGGCGTGGACCAGACGCGCGGGTGGTTCTACACGCTCCACGCCATCGCCGCGCTGGTGATGGACGCGGTGGCCTACCGCAACGTCGTCGTCAACGGCCTCATCCTCGACGCCGAGGGCGAGAAGATGTCGAAGTCGAAGGGCAACACCGTGGACCCCTTCGCCGCCATCGAGAGGCACGGGGCCGACCCCGTGCGCTGGTACATGATGGCGGCGAGCCCGCCGTGGGAGAGCCTCCGCTACGCCGACGAGGGCGTGCTGGAGACGCGCCGCAAGGTGTTCGGCACGCTCGTCAACACGTACCGCTTCTTCGCCACCTACGCCGGCCTCGACGGGTTCGACCACGAGGCCGCCGAGGCGGTGCCGCTCGAAGACCGCGCCGAACTCGACCGCTGGATCCTCTCGCGCCTCGCCACGACGATCCGCGAGGCCGACGCCGCCTACGCCGACTACCACCCGACGCGCGCCGCCCGCGCCGTCGAGACGTTCGTGGACGACCTCTCGAACTGGTACCTCCGCCGCTCCCGGCGCCGGTTCTGGAAGGGCGCCAACGACGCCGACAAACGCGCGGCCTACCAGACCCTCCACGCCTGCCTCGCGGCCACGGCCCAGCTCATGGCGCCCATCGCGCCGTTCTTCGCCGACTGGCTCTACGGCAACCTCACCGGCGGCGAAACCTCCGTCCACCTCACCGACTTCCCCGAGGCCGACGAGGCCGCTCTCGACGCGGCGCTGGAGCGCCGGATGACGCTCGCCCGCCAGATCGCCTCCAACGTCCTCGCCCTCCGCAACGAGGCCGGCATCAACGTCCGCCAGCCGCTCGCGCGCGTGCTCGTCGTGACCGGCGTCGGCGGCGTGGAGGAGGGCGAGGTGCGCGCGGTCGAGGGCATCGTGCTCGACGAGGTCAACGTCAAGGCGCTGGAGACGCTCGGCGCGGACAGCGACGTCATCCGCAAGTCGGCCAAACCGAACTTCAAGGCGCTCGGCAAGCGCCTCGGCCCGCTGATGAAGGCGGCCAACGCCGCCGTCCGCGCCCTCGGCACCGAGGCCATCACGCGCTACGAGACCGACGGCCGGATCACCCTCGACCTCGACGGGACGCCGACGACGTTCGAGGCGGGCGACCTGGAGATCACCAGCGAGGGCATCGAAGGCCAGCTCGTGCGGCAGGAGGGGGGCGTGACCGTCGCCCTCGATACGACGCTGACCGACGCGCTCCGCGCCGAGGGCCTCGCCCGCGAGTTCATCAACCGCGTGCAGAATCTCCGCAAGGCCGCCGATTTCGACGTGGCCGACCGAATCGTGCTTACCTTCGCCGCCCCCGACTCGGCCGAGGCCGCTCTCCTGGGCCACGCGGAGGCCATCCGCACGGAAACCCTCGCCGTCACTCTGGAGGCCACCCCCGCACCGGCGGGGGAAACGGTGCAGACGGTGGACCTCGCCGGGACGCCCGTCGTCATCGCCCTTCGCCGTGCCAACGGCACCGCCTGACGCCCTCCGTCCCCCGACCGATCTCACGCCATGACCGACGCCAAGACGGCCCCGAACGGGGCGAACGCCGAAACCCGCCGCACGCCGTTTTCGGACGCCGAGCTCGAGGAGTTCCGCGCCCTCATCGAGGCCAAGCGCGCCGAAACCCTCGCCGACATCGAGGACATGCGCGCCCAGCTCGACGACCAGCGCGAGCACGAGAGCGACTCGGCCTACTCCTTCCACATGGCCGACGCCGGCACCGACGCGATGGAGATGGAGAAGCTCTACCTCATGATCGCGCGGCAGCAGAAGTTTCTCGGCTACCTCGACCGCGCCATCGAGCGGATCGACAACAAGACGTACGGGATCTGCAAGGTGACCGGCAAGCCCATCGCCAAGGAACGGCTGATGGCCGTGCCCCACACCGAGATCTCCATCGAGGCCAAGAAGAAGCAGCAGAAGGGGCGCTGACGAGGGTGGAACGTGGAGTTCGGAATGCGGAATAGGCCGTGTTCCTTTCCATTCCGCACGTCGCACTCCCACCTCCGCACTCGCATGCGCGTTCTCCGGATCACGGCCCTCGTCGTCCTCCTCGACCAGATCACGAAGGTCTGGGTGAAGCTGACGCTCGGCGCGGCCGACCCCTTCAGCCGGTCGGTCCCCATCGTGGGCGACCTCTTCCGGCTGACGTACACGGAGAACCCGGGCATGGCGTTCGGGCTCTCGGTCGGCTCGAAGCTGTTCCTGACCCTGTTCTCCATCGTCGCGACGGGGCTCATCGCGGCGTACCTGTGGAGCGTGCGGCGCGGGCCGTACGGCTACCGCGTGGCGCTGGCCCTCATCCTCGGCGGTGCCATCGGCAACATCATCGACCGGGTGTTCTACGGGATGATCTGGGGCGAGTGCTTCCCCGGCGACGGCTACCGCCCCTTCTACGGGTGCGTCGTGGACTTCCTCCACCTCGACCTCTGGCGGGGCACGCTGCCCGAGTGGCTCCCTCTCGTGGGCGGCAACAACGTCGCGCTGTTCCCCATCGGGAACGTGGCCGACCTGGCGATCATCGGCGGCGTGGCGGCCATCCTCCTCTTCCAGCGCCGCTTCCAGCGCGCGATGGCCGAGGCGGACGGCACGCCCGAGCCGGCGCCCGCCGCGCCGGCCGAGCCCGCGCCCGCCGCGCCGGCCGAGCCCGCGCCGTCGGCCTCGGGCGAGCCGCCCCGGGCCTGACGCGAGCGCACGGCTTCTTCCGGGTCCACCCGCAGCCCCCTCGGTATATTTGCGCCGTCGCGGCGGGGCGCACTACGGGGTGCCCCCACGCGTTGAACCCCACCGTCCCCCAGCCCGCCGCCGTGGATCCCCAGCGCATCCGCAACTTCTGCATCATCGCCCACATCGACCACGGGAAGAGCACCCTGGCCGACCGGCTGCTGGAGAAGACCGGCACGATCTCCCAGCGCGAGATGCAGGCGCAGGTCCTCGATTCGATGGACCTCGAGCGCGAGCGCGGCATCACGATCAAGAGCCACGCCATCCGGATGAACTACCGGGCGGCCGACGGCCACGACTACGTCCTCAACCTGATCGACACGCCGGGGCACGTGGACTTCACCTACGAGGTCAGCCGCGCCCTCAACGCCTGTGAGGGCGCCATCCTCGTCGTCGACGCCGCGCAGGGGATCGAGGCCCAGACGATCTCCAACCTCTACCTCGCCCTCGGCGCCGACCTGGAGATCATCCCCGTCCTAAACAAGGTGGACCTCCCCAGCGCCCGCCCGGACGTCGTCGCCGCGACGATCACGGACCTCATCGGCGGCGACCCCGACGACGTGCTCCAGGTGAGCGCCAAGACGGGCGAGGGCGTGGACGCCGTGCTGGAGGCGGTCGTCCAGCGCGTCCCCCCGCCCAAGGGCGACCCCGACGCCCCGCTCCAGGCGCTCATCTTCGACTCCACGTTCGACACCTACCGCGGCTCCATCGTCTACGTCCGCGTCGTCGAGGGCACGCTCCGCAAGGGCGACCCCATCCTGTTCATGGCGACGGACCGGAAGTACAACGCCGAGGAGATCGGGCACCTCAAGCTGGGCATGGCCCCCGTCCAGGAGCTCTCGCCCGGCGAGGTCGGCTACCTCATCGGCTCCGTCAAGGACGTCCAGGACACCCGCGTCGGCGACACCGTCACGCACGCGAGGAACCCCGCGCCCCGGCCCCTCCCCGGCTACCGCGAGGTCAAGCCGATGGTGTTCTCGGGCATCTACCCGACGGACTCGGCCGACTTCGAGGACCTCCGCGCCTCGCTCGAAAAGCTCCAGCTCAACGACGCCGCGCTGACCTACGAGCCCGAGACGAGCGCCGCCCTTGGCTTCGGCTTCCGCGTCGGCTTCCTCGGCATGCTCCACATGGAGATCGTGCAGGAGCGGCTCGACCGCGAGTTCGACCTCGACATCATCACGACGATGCCGAACGTGCGGTACACCGTCGTGCTCACGAGCGGGGAGCGGGTCGTCGTCGAGAACCCGAGCGAGATGCCGCCGGCCGGCCGCATCGACGAGATCCGCGAGCCCTACATCAAGGCCCAGATCATCACGCCGACGGAGTACATCGGGCCGCTGATGCAGCTGTGCCAGGAGCGGCGCGGCGTCTACGTCAACACGCAGTACCTCGACCCCGAGCGCGTCGACCTCCAGTACGAGCTGCCGCTGGCCGAGATCGTGTTCGACTTCTACGACAAGCTGAAGTCGCTCTCGCGCGGCTACGCCTCGCTCGACTACGAGTTCTTGGACGAGCGGGCGTCCAACCTCGTCAAGCTCGACGTGATGCTCAACGGCGACCCCGTGGACGCGCTCTCGACCATCGTCCACCGCGACAAGGCGTACTACATGGGCCGGAAGCTGGCCTCGAAGCTCAAGGAACTCATCCCGCGCCAGCTCTTCGAGGTCGCCATCCAGGCCGCCATCGGCACGAAGGTCATCGCCCGTGAGACGGTCAAGCCGCTCCGCAAGGACGTGACGGCCCGCTGCTACGGCGGCGACATCACGCGGAAGCGGAAGCTGCTGGAGAAGCAGAAGGAGGGGAAGAAGCGGATGAAGCAGGTGGGCGCCGTCGAGGTGCCGCAGGAGGCGTTCCTCGCCGTCCTGGCCATGGGCGACGACTGAGGGGGCGATGGAGGAGCGCAGGCACGGAGGGAAGGAGGAGGGCCTCGCCGGCGGTCGGCGGGCCCGTTGGCTTCTCCTGCTTCCGCTCCTCCTCGCGTCCACGCTTCTCCTCGCGCGCGAGGCTCGCGCCCAGGCCGACGTGGTGGGGCAGCTCCGGTACCAGCGTTTCCTCACGCGCTCGGCGGAGCTGCTGCGGGAGATCGGAGACGCCGTGCCGCCGCGCCCGCCGGAGCGCCTGGAGTCTCCGACGCTCTACACGCTCTGGCACGACCGCATCGTCGCCGCCCGGCAGGCTTACGCCGACAGCCTGGCCGAGGCGGCGCGGCGGGCCGTCCTCGACAGCCTCGCGGCGCTGCCGCCCTCGCTTCCGGAGATCGCCTGGGCCAAGACCGAGGCCGACGACCAGGGCCGCTTCCTGGCCCTCTACCGCGAGACGTTCTGGCGGGCCGTCAGCACGCCTGCGTCCATCGACTCCGTCGCCACGCCGGAGCTGCGGGCGCGGCTGAACGGGCTCTTCGGGGCGCCCACGCGGAACGCGGCGGCGGCCGAGCAGGAGGGCTACGCCGGCAGCGAGTACGTGCAGTTCGAGTACTGGCTCGTCGTCAACGACACCATCCCCATCCTCGTGCTCGACCGCGACGGCCCCTTCGGCCGCGGCCTCCTCGTCGCCGGTGACGAGGCGCACGCCGCCGTCCTCCCGCTCGTCAAGGCCGACCTCGCCCGCCGCCTCGCCGAGGCGCGCCCGACCCCCTACGCCGACTACTACCACCGCTACGCCGACGACCAGTGGTTCCGCACCGGCTTCGACGGTGCGACCTACTTCACGCGGGAGTCCCGCCGGCCGCGCTGGGTGCGCCGCCTCGGCCGCAACGAGAAGTGGCGCATCTTCCGCTGACACCGCCCCCTTCGGCCGACGCTGCACCCCGGGCCGCCTTGCACGCGTAGCTTTCGCTTTTCCGCTTTCGCTTACCCGGACCGACCCGACTCGCTTTTCCGGACCGACCCGACCCGCTTTGCCGACGACGACCGCCCGCCAGAAAGAGCGCGAGAAGCGCCGCGCCCAGCGCGATCAGACCCGCGCGAAGGCCGAAGGCAACCCGAAGACGCGCGCCTCGGGCGGGTGGAAGGAGACCGTCCGCTTCTGGGGCGTCTCCCTCGTCGTCATCCTCGTCATCCGGGCGTTCTTCTTCGAGCCCTACCGGATCCCGTCGGAGTCGATGGAGGACACGCTGCTCGTGGGCGACTTCCTGATCGTCTCGAAGCTGCACTACGGCGCGCGGACCCCGAACACGATCGGCATCCCGTTCACGCCGGTCTACCTCCGCGGCCTCCAGTTCCCGCAGACGCGGCTGCCCGGCTTCTCGGAGGTCGAGCGCGGCGACGTGATCGTGTTCAACTACCCCGCCTCGGTGGACGTCGTGCGGGGCCGCATCCCGGCGACGGTGCCCATCGAGCGGCGCGACCCCTACATCAAGCGGGTCGTCGGCCTGCCGGGCGATACCGTCGCCGTCGTCGACAAGGTGGTCTACGTCAACGCCGTGCCGCAGCCGCTGGCCCCGACGATGAAGCAGCTCTGGCGCGTCACCTCCACCGACGACCGGCGCCCCTCGCCGGCCGAGCTGGAGGCGGCCGGGCTGGAGTTCGACCGCGCGCACGGCGACGTCCGCACCCAGAACGGCACCATCACGTCGCCCCGCCAGTACCGCGTCCTCGCGACGACCGCCGAGATCGAGGCGTTCGCCCGGCGGCCCGGCGTGGCGAGCGTGGCGCCCGAGGTGCTGCCCGAGGGCTACGCGGCCGGATCGCTCCACTTCCCGCCCGGGAGCGCGAGCAACGCCGACCAGTTCCCGCCCGTGGTGGTCCCCGCGCAGGGCGCAACCGTGCCGCTCAACCGCGAGACGTGGCCGATGCTGGCCGAGGTCATCACACGCCACGAAGGCCACCGCGTCGAAGTCGTCGGCGACAGCCTGTTCGTGATCGACGGCCGGCCCGCCACGTCGTACACCTTCGCGCAGGACTACTACTTCGCGATGGGCGACAACCGGGACAACTCGGTGGACGGCCGGTACTGGGGGTTCGTCCCCCACGACCACCTCGTCGGCAAGGCCCTCTTCACGTTCCTCTCGTTCCGGCCGGACAACTTCCTGCCCCGGTTCACGCGGTTCTTCCGCCCGATCCGCTGACGCGGCAGGCACGAAGCCCGGCCGCGTACCGTTGAGGGAGGGCCCGGCCCGTACTCCGCCGTGACCGACGACGCCTCCCCGATCCGTGCTACCTCGCCTCCGGACGGCCCGCCCCGGCCGGCGTCCGAGGCGGGGGGACCCCGTGCGTCGCGGGGGCGCTCCTGGCTCTTCGTGATCGGGTGGGCCCTCGCGGCGGCGCTGCTCCTCCGCGTCTTCGTCTTCGAGGCGTTCCGCATCCCCTCCACCTCGATGGAGGACACGCTGCTGGTGGGCGACTTCGTGTTCGTCTCCAAGCTGCACTACGGGTCCCGCCTGCCGGTCACGTTCGGCGTCCCGTTCACCGACCGCTACCTGCGCGGCGTCGAGGCGCCGGTGGGGCGCCTCCCCGGCCTGAGCCCCGTCCGCCGCGGCGACGTGGCCGTGTTCAACTACCCGCTGGCGCCCGGGCCGCTCGACCGGCGCCAGCCCTACATCAAGCGCGTCGTCGGCCTGCCGGGTGACACCGTCCGCCTCGTGGCCAAGCGCGTCGTCGTCAACGGCGATACGGCGCGGCGGCCGGTGCACAGCCGCTCGTTCTGGCGGCTCCGTCTTGAACCGGATTCGTTCGAGGCGCTCTCGCGCACGCTCGGCGCGTGGGGCTACCGGGGGCGGTTCGACCGCCTCGGGGAGGCAGAGCGGCTGTTCGAGGGCACGCGCTCCGAGGCTGAGCGGGTGGAGGCGGAGTCTTCCGTCCTCGCCGTCACCCCGTTCGTCCGAGGCGAGGACGACGGCCGGGCCGGCTTCCCCGCAACGCGGCCATTCACGCCGGACGATTACGGGCCGCTCGTCGTCCCCCGCGCCGGATGGACGGTCTCCCTCACCGATTCCACCTGGGCGCTCTATCGGGACGCCATCGTCCGCTACGAAGGCCGCCGGGCCGGCCGCGTGGCCGGCGGCTTCGAGATCGACGGCGCCCTGGCCGACCGCTACACCTTCCGGGGGGACTATTACTTCGTCCTCGGAGACAACCGGGAGGACTCCGCCGACAGCCGTTCGTGGGGGTTCGTTCCCGCTTCCCACCTCGTCGGCAGGGCCGTCCTCGTCTACTTCTCCTGGGATCCGAACGCGCGGCGGCCCCGGTGGGACCGCTTCTTCCGGCCGGTGCGGCGGGTGTTCTGAGACGCTACGTGCCCTGCCGGAGCCGCTTGGCGAGCGCCTTGGGCAGCTTCCGCTCGCGCAGCCGCTGGACCGTCGCCTCCACGTCGTAATGCTCGCGGACGATCTCGCACGTGACCGCCTCGGTGTCGAAGAGGGCGAAGGAGAGGCGGGGGTCCTGGTCGCGAGGCTGGCCCACGCTCCCGACGTCCACCAGGAAGCGGTGACCCGGTTTGACCTTGTGAACCCCGAGGCTGGCCGAGGCGACGGCCGGCCGGTGCGAGTGGCCGACGAAGCAGACCGGCGTGGAGAAGGCGGCGAACTGCGCCTGGAGCAGAGGGTACGAGTCCAGTCGGTTCCAGGCCTCGGGTTCGTCCGGCGAGGCGTGGACGAACGTGCAGCCGTAGGCCTCCGCGCGGTACGGGAGCCGCCGGAGCCAGGCGAGGTCGTCCTCGCTCAGGAGCGTCTGGTGGAGACGCGCCGCCGCCTGCCCGTCCTTCGGGAGGTACTCCACGTCGCGGTCGAAGGCGACGGCCTCGTCGTGGTTGCCGAGCACGACGAGGTCGGTGTGGCTGCGGACGAGCTCGACGCACGCCTCGGGGTCGGGCCCGTACCCGACGATGTCGCCCAGGCAGACGACGGCGTCGGCGCCGAGCCGGTCGATCCGGCGGAGGGCCTGCGAGAGCGCGGCGAGGTTGGCGTGGATGTCGGAGAGGACGGCGAGGCGCACGGGCACGGGGGCAAGGGCGCTCAAGATCGCTTCCGGCTCTGGGCCAATTGAAGGGTTGTTGAATGTTCATATTTTGCGGGTTGATGCAACGAGCGGTCCCGGGAGCCTGTATATTCCCCCGGCTCTCTCCGCTTCTTCCGGTCGCCCTTCTCGCCGCCGCGCGTTCTCGCCATGGCTCTCTCGTCGCCTTCCCCTCGCCGCCCCGTCGCTCCCGCGCCGGTTGCGTCGCCGGACCCGAACCTCGCCCAGGATCCGATCTACTACCGGGCTCTGCCGCAGGCCCGCGCGGCCCAGCTCCGCGAGCTCTACGACATTCTGCTCCGCGGGAAGTGGATCATTCTGGCCTCCGTGCTGCTCGTCGCCATCCCGACGACGATCTACACCATGCAGCTGCCGGCGCGCTACCGCGCCTACAGCCTGCTGCTGATCGAGAAGCAGAGCCAGAACCTGGCGCAGGTGCTCCCCTCGGCGTCGGGGAACATGCTCCTGCGGGGGAACAACAGCATGCTCGGGAACGAGCTGCTCGTGCTGCGGCAGTCGGAGTCGCTGGCCGATTCCGCGGCGCGCGTCATCATGCAGCACGAGGTGGTGCCCGGCACCGAATCGCCCTTGACGATCCGGACCACGGGCGACGGGCAGGAGCTCTCCCTCCGCGCCCTGGCCCGCCGCCTCCAGTCCGGCTACATCCAGGCGGAACCCGAGGGCAACGGCGTGGACGCCATCCGCGTTTCCGCCGTCAGCACCAACCCGCACGAGGCCGCGTTCCTGGCGAACGTCTACGCCCAGGCATTCGTGGACCGGACGCAGAACGTGAGCCGGGAAGGCATGAGCGCGTCCCGCGCGTTCCTCGAACAGCAAGTGGCCCGGCAGCGGGAAGCCCTCGAGCAAGCGGACAACAACGTGCGGGACTTCATGCTCCGCGAGGGGGCCGTGTCCCTGGACGAGGAGACCACGAACATCGTCACGCAACTCGCCCAGCTCGAAGCCCAGCGGGACGCCGTCAACGTATCCATTCGCATGAAGCAGGCGACCGTGGCCGCGCTGGAGGACGAGCTACGGGCCATCGAGCCCCGCCTTGTGGATTTCGTGGCGAGTGGGGCCCAGCGGGAAATCAACGCCGCGCAGGACCGGATTGCCATCCTCGAGGGGCGCCTCGAGACGATCTACCTCCATAACCCGGAGCTCCGTGACGCGGAGGACGTGCCGGAAGAGGTGCGGCGCGACCGCAATGAGATCGCGCAGCTTCAGGCGCGCGTTCGCCAGCTTACGCAGGCGTACCTCGAGGAGGCGGTACCGGTTGGGGCCGGACAGGAGACCGGGGGAGCCGTCGGCCGCGTGACGCAACTGCGGACCCAGTTGATCAACGAGCGCATCGAGTTAAGCGGGCTGGAGGCGCAGCGGGACGTCCTGGTGGGGCGGATCGGCGAGTATGAGCGGGAGTTGCAGGCCATCCCTGGGCAGGCGACCGGCCTGGCGCAACTACAGCGCGAGCGGTCGTCCACCGAGGGGCTCTACCTCGCCCTGGAGCAGAAGCTGCAGGAAATGCGTGTCGCCGAGCAGAGCGAGCTGGGGTATGCCCAGCTGGTGCGGTCGGCCACCCCGCCGGCCAAGCCCTTCAGCCCGGATCGCCCGCGTAACATCCTGCTGGGGATCGTCCTCGGCCTCGGCCTCGGCATCGCGCTCGCCATTGCCCGGACGCGCCTCGACCATCGGCTCCATCGCCCGGACGACCTCCGCGACATGGGGTACACCGTGCTGGGCACCATCCCGGACATGAACGAGCTCATCGCGAAGGACTTCCAGGGCGCCGACGCCATCACCGTGGGCGAGCAGACCTTCGACACGCGCCTCGTCTCGCTCCTCAACCCGATGGCGATTCCGAGCGAGTCGTATCGCGCGCTGCGCACGAACATCCAGTTCAGCCGCCCCGACGTCGTCATCGAGACCGTCCTGGTCACGAGCCCGAGCCCCTCGGAAGGGAAGAGCGTCACGGCGGCCAACCTCGCCCTGGTCATGGCACAGGCCGGTCGCCGCGTGCTCCTGGTCGACACGGACCTTCGCCGCCCGACCGTCCACAAGAAGTTCGGCGTCTCTCGCGAGCCGGGCCTCGTGCAGCTCCTCTTCAACGACGCCCCGTTCGACCCGACGCCGTTCGAGACGGCGGTCGAGGACCTGTGGATCATCCCGGCGGGCGCCTCGGCGCCGAACCCGTCGGAGCTCCTCGGCTCCCGGGCCATGCGCGAGCTCGCCGAAGAGTTCCGGCAGCACTTCGACGTCGTCATCTACGACGCCCCGCCCGTCCTGGCCGCGACCGACGCCGTGGTGCTCTCGACACAGAGCGACGCCACGCTCGTCGTCGCCCACGCGGGCAAGACGAAGGACTTCGAACTGGGTCAGGCCATGGAGGCGCTCACGAACGTCGGCGCCCCGGTCATCGGCACCGTCCTCAACGGCTTCGACGTTTCCAAGGCGTACGGGTACCGCTACAAGTACCAGTACCGCTACGGCTACGAGTACGCCGACAAGCCGAAGTCTGCCTGAGCCCTCGTGCCGCGCCCCTACCGCCCCCACATGCACCGCTTCTTCTGGACGCTGCTTCTTCTGCCCGTGCTCTGCGCG
Organism: uncultured Rhodothermales bacterium; assembly: GCA_964580105.1. Taxonomy (GTDB): domain Bacteria; phylum Bacteroidota; class Rhodothermia; order Rhodothermales; family Rubricoccaceae; genus CAZOJJ01. The sequence goes on from CAZOJJ010000024.1 coordinate 13,590, forward strand.
CAGGCGCAGTCTCAGCCTCGAACGTTCGGCATCGCTGAAGATCGGCAGACCAACGTTCCGTCGTACTTCTACCACGTCCTCCCGGGCGAAGCCACCATCCAGGTGTACGTGTGGGGGACGGTGGGAGCGCCCGGCGCGTACACCGTTTCCACCCGGACGACGATGGACGAGGTGCTGACCCTGGCCGGGGGGCCGCGCCTCGACGTCGTGGAGGACAGCTACGACGTAACGACGACGATCCGGCTCTACCGCATCCAGGGTGACCGGCGCACGTCGATCTACGAGGCCACCCTCGAGACGATGATCCGCGAGCCTCAGAACTATCCGACGCTCGAAGGGGGGGACGTGATCGAAGTCTCGACCTTCCGGCGACGGAACCTGAACTTCCGAGACTATCTTGGAATTGTGGGCAGCATCGCCGCCCTCGGCATTGCCGTCGAGCGCCTGGTTTCAGCGATTCAGTAAGGCGGAGTCGCTCCTCTTCCCCGGGAGGGTGCCGCTCGGCGCCCTCCTGCCGGTTTCCCCATCGCTGTAGCATTGCCCATGATTGACGCCATCCTGGAACGGATTGCCTCCCGCGACACCCAAGTCGGGATCGTCGGCCTCGGGTACGTCGGCCTGCCGCTGGCCATGACGTTCGTGGAGGCCGGCTTCCACGTCGTCGGCATCGACGTGAGTGCCGAGCGCGTGGCGACCCTCAACGCGGGGCGCTCCGTGGTCGAGGACGTCCCCGACGCGCTGGTCGCCGCCGCCGTCGAGCGCGGGATGTTCACGGCCACGACGGACTACGAGGTCGTCCGTGACATCGACGCGGTCTCCATCTGCGTGCCGACGCCGCTCCGCAAGACGCGGGACCCCGACATGTCGTTCATCGTGTCGGCGGCGGAGGCCCTCGCCGAGCGGGCGCGCCCCGGTCAGCTCATCGTGCTGGAGAGCACGACGTACCCGGGGACGACGCGGGAGCTGCTCGTCCCGCTGTTCGAGGCGCGGGGGCTCACGGCCGGCGAAGACGTCTTCCTCGCGTTCTCGCCCGAGCGGGTCGACCCCGGCCGCGAGGATTGGACGACGGTCAACACCCCGAAGGTGCTGGGAGGGCTCACGCCAAACTGCCTGACCGTGGCGCGCGCGCTCTACGAGTCGGCGATGGAGACGATCGTGCCGGTCTCGTCGCCGGAGGTTGCCGAGCTGACCAAGATCTACGAGAACACGTTTCGCGCGGTCAACATCGGGCTTGCGAACGAGCTGCTGCTGATGTGCGACAAGCTGGGGCTCGATCCGTGGGAGGTGATCGACGCCGCGGCTACGAAGCCGTTCGGGTTCATGAAGTTCACCCCGGGCCCCGGCCTCGGAGGCCACTGCATCCCCGTCGACCCGCACTACCTCTCCTGGAAGCTGAAATCGCTCAACTACACGGCCCGGTTCATCGAACTGGCCAGCGAGGTGAACACCGGGATGCCGCTGTACTGGGTGCAGCAGGTGCAGGACGCGCTCAACGAGAAGGGGCTGCCCCTCCGGAACAGCACCGTGCTCCTGCTGGGCGTCGCCTACAAGAAGGACATCAGCGACATGCGGGAGTCTCCCGCCCTCGACATCATCCTGCTGCTCCAGGAGCGCGGTGCGCACGTGACGTACCACGACCCTCACGTGCCGGAGCTCCGCCATGGAGACCTGCGCCTTCACAGCGAGGCCGACCTCGAGGGGGCACTCCAGGCGGCGGACTGCGTACTCGTCGTCACCGATCACTCGGCGTACGACTGGCAACGGATCGTTGCGCGAGCGGAGAGCCTCATCGACACGCGCGCGGTAACCCGGCATCTGAGCGAGACGACGGCGCGCATCGTTGAAGCCTCCTAGCGGAGTGCGCGGACCGAAACGGCCGTTCGCCCGAGTCGCCTCCCTATTCAAACCGAACCCGCTTCAAAAGGAAGGGCGGATCGGCCGATGATTGAGAACGTAGACCGAGCGTAGTGCGACGATGCTAAGGCCCTTGAACCGACTCCGTCCGCTCTTCAGCCGTCGCGACAAGCTGATGTACGGGGTCATGCTCCTGCTGATGGTCGGCGGGGCGCTGCTCGAGGTGGTCGGAATAGGCGCGGTCCCTGCGTTCATTGCGACACTGGCTACGCCGGATGAAGTGCGAGCGCTACCCTATGTCGGGCCCATCCTGAGCGCGCTTGGTATCGATACGCCTACGGAACTCGTGATCTGGGGGGCGTTGGGTCTCGTGGTCATCTTTGCGATTCGGACGAGTTATCTCATCATGCTTACGTACTTGCAAGTGCGCATGACGGAGCATCATCGCGTTCGGATCGCCAAAAAGCTGTTCGCGGCTTATATGTATGCACCGTATGAGTTTCACCTCATGCGGAACACGGCGGAGTTGCTTCGCAACGTAGACGCGGAGACGAAAAGCATCGTTACGGGCATTATCAACCCAATATTGACGATTACGCTGAATGGGATGATGGCGCTATGCATCGTCGTATTGCTCGTCGTTGCAACGCCGAGCAGCGGACTCGTAGCCATCGTCGTAATCGGGGGGGGGAGCTGGCTGTTTCTGCGCTCTATTCGGGCACGCATGCGGGCGTATGGCGAGGAAGCCCGTACCGAGCGGAAACGTGCTATTCAGACCGTAAACCAGGGACTCGGCGGCCTGCAGGACGCACGCGTGCTCGGAGCGGAAGAGGCGATGATCGAGGCGTTCAACATGAGCAATACGCGCTATGCCAAGTTCGATCGCTTCAGGCTGTTCATCGGGCAGCTATCCAGCCCCCTCCTCGAATTCATCGCCGTGGCGGGCCTCATGCTGGTCGCCCTCACGATGGTCCTGGCAGGGATGGAGCTGCAGTCCATGGTGCCGGTGCTCGGTCTGTTCGGCGCCGCCATCGTGCGGCTTCGCGCTTCCATGGGGACCCTCCTGGGCCGTGCAAGCCAGTTCAGCTACAACATGGCTTCGGTGGACGCCGTCGTTGACGATCTGGAGGCGTTGAAGAAGGTGAGCGTGGCCCCTGTGGATGAATCCGTGCGCGCCATGCCCCTTCAGCGGGCCATCACGTTGGAGCAGGTCAGCTACACCTACCCGGGTGCGGATCGGCCGGCTCTCCGCGACATCACCCTTTCCATCCAATGCGGCCAGTCCGTTGGGTTCGTCGGTGCGACGGGGTCGGGCAAGACGACCCTCATCAACGTGCTCCTCGGGCTGCTGAAGCCACAGCAGGGAAAGATCCTGGTGGACGGAGTGGACGTGCACGACGACCTGCGCGGCTGGCAACGCAACATCGGCTTCATCCCTCAGACGATCTACTTGCTAGACGACACGATTCGCCGGAACGTCGCCTTTGGAGTCGCCGAGGAGAACATTGACGACGAGCAGGTCTGGGCGGCGCTGGCTGCCGCCCAGTTCGCCGACCACGTCCGTGACCTCCCCGAGGGGCTCGATACCTTCGTGGGGGAGCGGGGCGTGCGCCTCTCGGGCGGCCAGCGGCAGCGGCTCGGACTGGCGAGGGCACTGTATAGAGATCCTGCGGTTCTCATCCTCGACGAGGCGACCTCGGCCCTGGACAACGAAACGGAGACCGAGGTGATGCGGGCACTGGAATCTTTCCACGGCAACCGTACCATCATTATGATTGCTCACCGCTTGAGCACGGTGCGAAATTGTGATCGTCTCTACTTCCTCAACGGGGGCGTCCTTGAGGCTGCGGGCGTGTACGAAGAGCTCTGCGCCGAGCATGAAGGGTTCCGGCGAATGGCAGGCGTAGAGGTTGTGAATTGAAGCTGCCTCGCCGTATGAAGAAGGTTATTGACATAGCGAAGGACGTGTACAGGGCGTACAGAAAGCCCTTGAGAACCGATGCGTCCAAGAGGTTCAACTTCTTCCCCCTATCTCTAGAGCCCCTGGTCATATTTACCTATACCGGATGGGATCTTGGCAATGTCTTTCATATGTCAAGGGAGCTGGGGAGGCGGAGGGCGTGCTTCGTAGTGGGGTTCACTCGGTACCCAAGAAGGTGGCACCTGATGTATATGAAAAGGCAATTGAGGGCCTATATGAATGAATTCCCTCGCAACAAAATAGCGTTTCTTGCAAATTCAGAGGAAGAGTGCGAAAACATGATTGGTGTAGGATTCGAAGCCTATCAAGTGTCGAACAATACTTTTCAGCGAGAAGATCAATTCGCGCTGGATAAAAATGCCGAGAAGCAGTACGATGCAGTTATTAATTCAAGGTTGGCTCCCTGGAAGCGGATCGAACTCGCTCGGGATGTAAAGAATCTTGCAATCATTACCATCTTAGATGATCCAGACTATGGGGAGTTTATACGGTATGAACTGAGGCATGCTTATTGGGCGAATTTTAAGGAGGGAGGCTACTCCTACCTGTCTAGATCGGAGGTGTCTACAGTTGTTAACCAATCTCGTGTTGGTTTAATCCTGTCTGCTTTAGAGGGGAATAACCGGGCTTCAATCGAATACTTGCTCTGTGGTCTTCCAGTCGTATCAACACCTAGTAAAGGAGGGCGCGATGTTTTCTTTGATGAAGAATACTGCCTGATAGTTAACTCAAATCCTGGAGCCGTTAGGGATGCGGTCGCCGATCTGGTGGGTCGGAATCATGACCCTGTTAAAATTAGAGAGAAGACAATCGATAAGATTGTAGACTATAGGCACAGGTTTTCATCAATTGTGTCTATGTTGACGGATGGGCGGGTGGTCATAAACGTTAGTGATTGGCTGGATAAATATCCTGATAATATGGATTTTAGATGTAGTCCAAATAATTTTATTAAATTCCTAGATGGTCCGTATTTGCTCGATAATCCATTTGCCAAAAGCGAAAAATCAATAGAGATGGGTTCGTGAAAATTTATATGCTAATATGAGCTATTGGTTGTGTTGGCATAAGGCGAGTTTGATATATGAAGAATTTGGTATATGAAGAAACTGTATATCCATATTGGGGCGCGCAAGGCTGGAAGTACGTCCATACAGAAGTTTCTTGCCAACAATTCGGACTGGTTGAGCGGGTATGGAATTCGTTACATATCTGCTTCGAGAGGAGAGAAGAGCCAGGGAGATGCCTACTTTGCTCATCATAGGGCGGCAAGAGTGGCTAGGTTTGGTAGGAAATACTGGGATGAAATACTTGGCGAGATTGATCGAAGTGAGAATGTGAATACATTTGTCGTCAGCTCTGAGCTGTTCTACAATCTTGATCCTGAATATGTTGGAATGATTAAAGATTATACACATGATATGGATGTGAGAATTGTATTTATAAAGCGCGACAAATGTGCCTTCTTGAAATCGGAATATAAACAGCAGATTAAGATCTCGAACGAAGATGGGTCGTTCTCGTCATTCTGTCAGCGGAATGGCCACCTGGCTGATTTCGAGATCTATGAAAATGTATGGAGGCAGGCTTTTGGTGGAGATAGGATTCATGTGCTTCACTTTGAGAATTATATTGAGTCGAGTGCTGGCAATTTGATCGGCGATGTGCTGGAGATACTGGGCTGCCCAGATGGAGGGCAGTATAAGGAAAAGCATAATGTTTCCGTTGAGGATGATAGATATATGACGTTAAGGTGTATCAATAAAATTGCAAACATTTGTGGTGTTGGTAGGTCTAGGCCTGTGAAAATAATAAAGAATTCTATCGTTCGAAAAAGGACGCCGGGGAACCTGGCCCATGGGGCCGTGACCCTGTTTCTGTCTGCCCGATTGTTTGATGGTGATGATGTATTGATAGATGGGCGGCCATGTCGTGGTTGATTGTGATAGATCGGTCGTCAGGTCGGGCGGCGCCCGTGCCGCTGTTCAGCATGATGCAGTACGTCTGGACGACTCTCCGCTCCTAACCAGCCCTAACCGGTCCCGCTGGGCGATGGCCACCCTGAACGACCGTATCGCACTAAAAGCGAGGCGAATGACCTCGGCGCTCCGCGCCCTGCCCGACTTCCTCATCATCGGGGGGATGAAATGCGGAACGACGGCGCTGTACGAGTACATCGTGCAGCACCCCCTGGTGCGCCCAGCCCTGGTGAAAGAGGTGCATTTCTTTGATGCGAAGTACTATAAAGGACTGGGATGGTACCGGATGCACTTCCCGTTAGGAACCCGTGGGCGGAAGTGGATGACCTGTGAGGCAAGTCCCTATTACCTGTTTCATCCGGCCGTTTCAGCTCGCATTCAGGCCACGCTGCCGGAGGTCAAGCTCATCGCCGTGCTCCGGAATCCGGTCGAACGAGCCTACTCGCACTACCAGCATACGCGGCGGAAAGGCTATGAGACGCTCTCGTTCGAGGAGGCGGTAGACCAGGAGGAGGCTCGATTGGAGGGGGAGCGGGAGCGGCTACTCAACGACGTGCGCTACCGGAGCTCCACGTATTCGGCCTACTCGTACGTCGCGCGCGGGATCTACTGGAAGCAATTGGAGCCGTATTTCGCGCGATTCCCGGCCGAGCAGATCCACCTCGTCCGTAGCGAAGACATGCGTTCGAATCCTCAGCAGGTCGTGGATGAGGTGGCAGCGTTCCTGGGGTTGCCGGCGGCCCGCGTTGCGGATTCCGTGCCCCGGAACATCGGCGACTACCGGGCTGACTGGACGCCGGTGCACGAGCGGCTCGCCGCGTACTACGCCCCGCATAACGCGAGGCTCAAAGATCTGACGGGGCGTGATTTCATGTGGGATCGGTAAGGGGCATGAGCGAGGCTACGTCACTACCGCCACACCGGGCGCCCAACCCGCGCCGCCTCGGGGTCTCGCCGGACTTCCTCATCATCGGAGCGATGAAGTCGGGGACGACCTCGATTCATCACCTCCTCGATGCCGACCCGCGCATCTTCATGCCCCAGGGGGAGGTGCAGTTCTTCTCCGTCGATGACATCGAGCAGAACCCGGTCTTCTTCCAGTACCTCGGCGACCGGTGGACGCGCCCCTCGTTCGAGGCGGACTTCGAGGAGCTCGATCGGTGGCACACCGGGGCCTACGCAGGCATGCAACCCGGGCAGCTGCTCGGCGAAGATGCTCCGTCCTACCTCCCCTCTCGCCGTGCCATCGACCGCCTTGCGAGGTTTCTGCCCGGTGCCAAGCTGATCGTCACGTTGCGCGACCCGGTGGACCGGCTCGAATCGCAGTACTGGCACTGGGTGCGGACTTTCCGGGCGCACTTCGATCTCGAAGAGACGTTGCAGTACCAGCCCGGCAACCTCCTCCAGCGGAGTTACTACGAAGAGCAGCTTCGGCACGTTCTCGACCGGTTCCCGCGCGAGCAGGTGCTCGTACTCCTCTTCGAGTCGCTCATTCGCGACGAGGCGGGGAGCACCGCCCGCCTCTACGACTTCCTCGGGATGGCGCCGCCGGAGGGGCAGGCGGCTCCTCCGCCCCACAGGAACGCCGGGCGCTACCCGCGCTTCCCCCGATTGGCCGGTTGGCGAAACCGCGCGTTCCGTCGGCGGTACGGACGCAAGTACCTCCAACGGGTGCCGTGGCTGCCCGAGCCGGCGCCGACGCCGTGGCCGTCGCGGCTCGGAATGGCGTTGGCGCAGCGCCTGAACCGCAACGTTGCGCGGCGCCCGGCGCCGATGCGCCCGGAGACCCGGGCGTTCTTGGCGGCCCTGCTGAGAGAGCGCAACGCCGGTCTCGGCGACCTGCTCGGCGAAGACCTCGCCCGCTACTGGCCGACCTTCTCCACCCCCTGATCCATGTCCGAAACGGGCTTCGCCACTCGGCTTTCCTCCTCCTCGGCGCCGCTTTCGGCACGGCGCAGCGTGGGTGACGCGATCGCCCGGCGCCTACGGCGGGTGTGGCACCGGATTGACCCGGCGCTGATCCGGCTCTGCAGCCGGTCGGGTGTGGGGAGCTCGCTCTACTACGCCCTGTTCAACCGGTCGTTCGACCGGGAGCACCGCGCCGTGCTCCAGGGGCGGCTCCGGTGGGAGGGGAGTCGGAGTGGTCCCAGCGCTACGTCCAGCCTGCTGCGGCGCAACGTGCATCGGCTGGAGAAGGGGCTGCTCATGCGGCCGCGCCGCGCCGTGTTCGCGCTCGACTACATCGGCGAGACCGTCGCGTTCTACGAAGCGACGGTGCGGGCGAACGGCACCCTCGTCTCGGAGGGTGAGCGGCGCTGGGCGCGCGACGTGCTGGCGGAGTACTTCGCCGTGACGGGCTCGCACCCGACGCTCGACCCGCTCCGGGAGCGGTTTCACCGTTTGCCCGACGGACTGCCCGAGGCGGACACCCCCGCGCGCTTCATTCCGTACCAGCGCGATCTGGCGAACGGCCCGTCCGTTGATTACGACGACCTCCTCGCGCTCGCCTGGCGCCGGCGCTCCGTCCGCTGGTTCGAGGATCGTCCGGTGCCGCGCGAGCTGATCGAAAAGGCCGTGGCGGTGGCGAGCCTGTCGCCGAGCGCCTGCAACCGCCAGCCGTTCTTCTTCCACGTCTTCGACGAGCCCGCCCTGGTGGACGAGGTCGCGGCGTTGCCCGGTGGCACCAAAGGGTTCCACCACCAGTTCCCGGTCATCATCGCCGTCGTCGGCGAGCTTCGGAACTACTACGGCGAGCGAGACCGCCACCTCATCTACGTGGACGCCTCGCTGGCCGTGATGAGCTTCGTGCTCGCGGCCGAGACCCTTGGGCTGGGCACCTGCTGCATCAACTGGCCCGACATCGAGGAGGACGAGGCGCGCGCCGTCGAGCGGCTCGGGCTCGAGCCCGACCAGCGGCCCATCATGTTCCTCGCCGTCGGGTTTCCGGATCCCGAGGGCATGGTGGCGTACTCGCAAAAGAAGCCGACCCCGCAGCTCTGCCGCTTCAACTTCGAATGACGATCGAGGTCACCGGGGTCAACACGTGGAACAAGGGGGCCGAGCTGATGCTCGTCGCCGTCCGGGAGCACGTGCGGAGACTGCGGCCCGAGGCGCGGCTGGTGGTCGATCCCTGGTTCGGCACCTACGCCGAGCGGGCGCGCCACGGCCTCTGGCTGCGGCCCGCCTTCCGCCGCCCTGGGCGCTCCCGGCTCGCCTTCGGCCTCATGCCTCCGTCGTTCCGCCGCCTCGCGGGCCTCGTCGCTCCCGGCGAGGTAGACGTGCTGCTGGACGCGTCCGGATTCGCCTTCGGCGATCAGCACCCGCAGGAGCGGGTCGTCGCGTTCGCCGAGCAGGTGGAGGCGGCGCGGGCGGCCGGGCGTCGCGTCGTGCTCCTCCCGCAGGCGCTGGGCCCGTTCAGGAACCCGGGCGGTCGGGATGCCTTCCGGCGGATCGTGCAGGCAGCCGACCTCGTCTTCGCGCGCGACGAAATCTCGCTCGGCCACGCCCGCGAGGCCGCCGGCGACGCTCCCGCCCTGCGCCTCGCGCCCGACTTCACCAACCTCGTCAAGCCGGCGGTGCTGCCCGAGGAGGACGTCGCCTGGATCGTGCCGAACGCGCGGATGGTCGAGAAGGCGGCCAGCCGCGCCGAGGCGGACGCCTACGTGCCGCTCCTGGCCACGTGCATCCGGGAGGTCGAGCGGGTGAACCTGCGCCCGCGCGTGCTCATCCACGGCCGCGACGACGCCTCGCTCGTGGACGGGCTCGCCCGCCTCGTCGGCCACGGCCTCGACGTGGTGCGCGAAGAGGACGCCGTTGCGATCAAGCGGCGGCTCGGGAGTGGCCGGCTGGTCGTGGCTTCCCGCTTTCACGCCCTCGTCAGCGCCCTCTCGCAGGGGGTGCCGTCCATCGCCACCAGCTGGAGCCACAAGTACGAGATGCTGTTCAAGGACTACGGCTGCGAGGACATGATTCTGCCGGTACCGGCCGAGCCCGGCGCCGTCGCCTCGCTCGTGGCGGCGGCAACGGGGCCGGGGCGCGCCTCGCTCGCCGAGCGCATTGTGGAACGTGGCCGCCGTCTCGAAGAGCAGACGCGGGCCATGTGGCAGTGTGTCGATCAAACCCTTGGCCTCGCTCCCTAGCCGAACGGCAGTGCCACGAGACCCTATGATGCCCTCGGTGGCCCACGCGCTCCGTCGAGTTCCGCATTTGAGAGGCTACGGCCTCGAAGCATACCGCTGGATCTCCACGTACGCGCGACTGTACGGGGTCGAGCGGCGGAACCCGGTCATCGTCTTCCAGATGGGCAAGGTGGGGTCGAGCACGGTCGTGGATGCGCTCGAGGCGTCCGGTTGTGGACCCGTCCTGCATGTGCACACCCTCACGGGCGAGGAGCTGGGGCGGGCCGTCGCCCGCCAGCGCGGCTCCGCGGCACCGTACCTGCACGAGCACCTCATCACCTCTTCGGTGCTCCTGCGGAAGCTGAAGGACGGGCTGTTCCCCTGCCGCATCATCACGCTGACGCGGGAGCCCGTGGCCCGCGCCGTCTCCCACGTCTTCGAGGACAACAGGAAGAAGATGGAGCAGGTGCGGCAACGACATGGGGCCTTCACCGCCGCGGACGTTATGGCCGTTGTCACGGACCTGTTGCGCACCGATAACGGCATCGCCGACCCGACGCGCTGGTTTGACCGCGAGCTGCGGGCGGTGACGGGGGTGGACGTCTTCGCACGTCCGTTCGACGCCGACCGGGGGTACACCATCTTCGAGAGCAGCCCCGCTCCCGTGCTGTTGCTGCGGATGGAAGACCTGGACCGCGCGTTGCGCCCGGCTCTCGCTGATTTCCTCGGGGTTGATCCCGCTTCGGTCCTCGTCGGGCGCAGAAACGTGGGGGCCCAGAAATGGTACGCCGAGCTGCTACAGGAGGTGAAAAACACATATCGGCTGCCCGAGCCCCTCGCCGAGCGCGTCTACGGGACGCGCTACGTGCGCCACTTCTATGGAGAGGAGGCGGTGGCGATGCGAAGCCGCTGGACGATTCGGGACGAGGCATCGTCATGAGCATGCCTTTCCACACCGCCGGGAGGGGGAGAGGGTGTGTGCTCATCGTGCAGTACAGCGCGCGCCGCGACGGGTCGGCCATGAGCGCGTTGCTGCTGGCGGACGGCCTTCGCGAGGCCGGGTGGGGCACCCATGTCGCGTTCGCGGCGCCCGGACCGATGGCGACGGTGTTCGAGGAGCGCGGACACGCGGCGGAGGTCGTCCCCCACAAGAACTGGCTGCGCACGAAGCGCTACACGAGCTTCGTGCGCAATGCGCTCCGCGAGTTGCGCACGATCCCCGCCATGCGAGCATGCATCGAACGAGTTCGCCCCGACGTGGTCTACGTGAACACGGGGGCCAGTGCGGTCGGGGTGTGGGCGGCGCGGAACGCGGGCGTCCCGGTCCTCTGGCACCTCCGCGAACTGTTCGACGACGTAGGAGGGGAACTGGTCGTTCCGTCTCGTCTCCGGGCCCCGATTCGTCGTGTCATGGCCGCGTGGCCCGACCGGCTGGTCGTGAACTCGGAGGCCGTCGCACGGAACGTGCTGGGCGCGCGCGCCGGCCAGGCCTCCGTCGTTCCCAACGCCGTCGAAGACGGCTTTTTCGCGGAGGCGCGGTCGGTCGAGGCAGCCCGTTCGGCACTGGGCCTCCCCACGGAGGGCCTGGTCGTGGGGGTGCCCGGCACGCTGCGGCCCATGAAAGGACATCCGTTCTTCTTCCGAGCCATAGCGCCCCTTCTTCGGAATCGGCCCGGCGTGCTCGTGGCCGTGACGGGCGGTACGTCCGGTGCCTACGCCGCGTCGCTGCGGCTGCTCGTCGAGGAACTCGGAATCGGGCCGCAGGTCCGCTTCCTGGGCGACGTGGCAGACATGCCCGCCCTGTACCGTGCCTCGACGCTCGTCTGCATCCCTTCCCGCGCCGAGCCGTTCGGCCGGACGGCGATCGAGGCGTTTGCCGTCGGGACGCCGGTGGTCGCGTCGGCCGTCGGGGGGCTCCTCGAACTCGTCGAGGACGACCGGACCGGGCGCCTCGTGCCGTACGACGACGACGACGCACTGGTCCGGATCGTTGGCTATCTTCTCGACGTGCCCGAGGAGCGAGCCCGGCTGAGCGGGACCGCGCGGCGTATGGCCGAAGAGCGCTACGGCGCTGCGACGTATCAGGCCCGGCTCCTCCGCCTCGTTCGTCAAAGCCTCGCCCAGGGGATGAAAGAGGACGCCGCAACTGCGTAAGGCCCTGCGCGGCGGCACCGAACCACCACCCGATCGTCACGTATATGGCCATCATTTGCCGGGATTACCGCCTCGTCTTTGTCATGGTACCCGGCACGGGGTGCAGCGTGGTCGGTGGAGCACTGCGGCGGGAACTCGGAGGGGAGTGGTTGCCGGAGCGGGACCTCTTCGAGGGTTCGCGCCTCCTCGTCGGGCGAAAACACTGCTCCGTTCCTCAATTGCTCGCCCACGGCATTCTCTCACCCCGGGAGCGGCGCGAGTACACGGTGTTCGCGACGGTCCGCAACCCCTACGACCGCCTCGTGACGGAGTATCAGCGGCTGGTGGGAGCGTGGACTAACCAGAAGCTGCAGCATGAGGCGCGTCGGCTCGGTGGAGGAGCGGCCCAGAAGGCGTACCTGGCCCGGCGCGTACGGCGGACCCGGCAGCGTGTGCGGCTCGCCAGGGCGCTCGGCTTCGACGGCTGGCTGCTCGGGAAGCTGGCGAAGTGGCGCTTCGACACCCGGTGGATGTCCAGCGAAGAACGGCAGGCGCAGTACGACAGGCTGGTCTACCCGCTGACCGAAGGCGTGGATCGCTACCTGCGCTACGAGCGCCTCGAAGACGACCTCAACCGGGTGCTGGCCGACGCCGGCGTGACCACCCCAATCCAACTGCCTCGGCGGAATCAGACGCCCGGTAAAGCGCCGTACCCTTCGTACTACTCGGCCCTTTCCCGGGGAGCCGTCGAGCGGATGCTGGCCCCTCAGCTCGCCCGTTTCGGGTACGAATTCGACGAGGCGGTTTCGACGGATCTGGCGGCATGAGCGGCGGGGAAACGACCTCGAGCGACCCGGAGGTGACGGCGCTCGTCGTGGCGTACCACGGCGATCGGTGGCTGCCGGCGTGTATCGGTTCCCTGGCGGGCGCGTCGAGGCGGCCGCTTCACCTGCTGCTGGTCGACAACAGCGGCAACACCCTCCTCGATACGCTCGACCTCGGTGCCTTTGAGGCGGAACGGCTTGCCACCCCCTACCCGATGGGCTTTGCCGAGGCAAACGACACCGCGCTCGTCGAGGCACGGCGGCTCCAAGAGGTGGTTCTGTTCCTCAACCAGGACACCGTCAGCCCCGAAGGGTGGATCGACGCCTGCCGGGCTTGTTTCGCGGCCAATCCGCGTCTCGGTGCGGTCTCGCCGCTGGTCCGTACGTATGACGACGCCGGATGGGACCCGAGCTTCGTGGCCTGTCTCCCGCAAGGGGTGCACGCCGATGAACTCTACGACCCCGGGGCAACGGGAGCCACACTGCTGGTTGACGAGGTGCCGGCGCCGGCCTTGCTGGTTCGCGCCAGCGTGCTGAGGGAGGTAGGCCCCTTCGACCCCATCTTCGGGAGCTATTACGAGGACTACGACCTCTGCCGGCGCATCCGGGCGGCCGGCTACACGGTCGGGTTTGCGCGGGCGGCAACCGTGCGGCACTTCTCCGGCTCGGCGGTGACGGATCCGGAGCGGGAGCGCCGACGCATGCGGCAGATTCTGCGGAACCGCATGATCCACCGCGTGCGGGCCGAAGGGACGAACAGGGGACGGCGCCTGCTCGCCTTCGCCCTGTTCGACCTGCCCTGGCGTCTCGCCCGAGGCGTACTGCGCACGCCGTCATCCCAGCCCCCCGGCGTGACACTCGGTGCCTATGCCGACCTTCTCCCGCTTCTCGGCCGGCTCCTCTCGGCTCGCCGAGACGCCCAGGTCTGGCAGGCTTACCTCGACCGGATCGGTTGGACGCATCCTGCAATGACGCCCGGTTCTGCATCGTGAGGGTCGTCCACATCAACGAGCACCTCGCCCGCAAGGGGGGCGTCGAGACGTACCTCCTCGCCCTCCTCCCGCTGCTCGAAGCGCGCGGCGTCGAGTCGGCGTGGATGTTCGGTCGGGGAGACGCCTCGCTCTGGCCGGATGCGCACCCTGTCGAAGGCATGGGCGCGGTCTCCTTCGGGGCGGAGGCCCGCGTTCGCGCACGGGTGGCCGAGGGGCTGGAGGTGCTGCGCCCGGACGTGATCCACGTGCATAACGTCCAGAACGTCGGGGTCCTGGAAGCGGCGTTCGCGCACGGTCCGACCGTCATGACGGCGCACGACTACCGAGGCGCGTGCCCGGCCAACACCTTCTTCTTCCGGCGCACGCGGACCCTCTGCTCCCGCCACGGCGCCGGCCTCGGGTGCCTGCCGCTCACCCTGGCGAAGCACTGCGTGACCCCCAACCCGCGCTACGGCGGTTACTATTACCACCGCGCCCGCTGGATGATGGACCACGCCGACCGCTTCGAAACCGTCATCGCGCCGAGCGGCGGGGCGGCGGAGCGGTACCGCCGCGCAGGCTACCCGGCGGGGCGCCTGAAGGTGCTGCCGTACTTCTGCCCCGTCGAGCCGCTCGGCCGGCCCCGACCGCTCCCCTCGAATCCGACGTTGACGTACATGGGCAGGGTGGCGGCGAACAAGGGCACCGAAACGTTCGTCGAGGCGCTCGGACGGCTGCCCGCCGATGTCCGAGGGCTCATGGTGGGTAACTTCGGGGGCGAGGTGGGGGAGGCGGTCCGGGCGCGGGCGGCACGGGCCGGTTGCGCGGATCGCCTCACCCTCCGTCCGTGGGCCTCGCGCGAAGAAGTACAGGCCATTCTGGATGAGACTTCCGTGTTCGTGTTCCCCTCGCTCTGGCCCGAGACGCTGGGCATCGTCGGCCTGGAGGCGCTCGCGCGGGGCGTCCCCGTCGTCGCGTCGGACGTCGGGGGGGTGCGGGAGTGGCTCCGCGACGGTGAGACCGGCCGCCTCGTGCCTCCCGGCGACGCGCGCGCCCTCGCCGACGCGGCCGGCGCCCTCCTCGCGTCGCCCGAGACGGTGCGGCGCTACGGGCAGAACGGAATCAACCTCATCCGCGCGCGGTTTCTGCCCGAGCAGCACGCCGACCGGCTCGTCGCGCTCTACCGGGAGGCCGGCCATGCGTGACGGGGCGGGGGAGGGTGCGCCGATCCGGGTCTTCGCCTACGTCTTCTTCCCGGCGGGCGGGATCGGGCGGTACACGAGCGAGTGGGCGACGGCGATGAACGGTCAGCCAGGCGTCGAAGTGACGCTCTTGTGCGGATCCGACTTCGCGTGGAAGGCATCCGATGCGTATTCGGTCTGGGACGGCCTCCGCCCGCTCTCTCATCCGATTCCGCCGATCCGGCGGGCGCGGTTTCTCCGAGGGCAGTTCGTCAACCCGCTGCGCGCGGTCCGGTATGCCGCAAGAGAGGGGGCCGACGTGCTCCACTTCGCGAACGTCAACCACCTGAGTTTCCCGCTCTGGCAGCGGGCGCTGGAACGCGCCGAGATGAAGGTGACGGCTACCGTCCACGACGTGCAGCGACGCAAAGCCATTCTGCACCGGCGCTGGGAAACCCGGCAACTGACGGCGTTCTATCGGTATGCGGACGCACTCTTCGTGCATTCCGACCAGCAGCGGGACGAACTCGTGGCCTTCGCTGGCGTGGACGCCGCGCGTGTGCACGTCGTCCCCCACGGCCCGTACGCGTACGCCCCGCCCGCTGCCGACGTACGTACGCTGCGGCGGCGCTACGGTTTGCCCGAGGTGGGCCAGGTCGCGCTGTGCTTCGGTCAGCTCCGCGATCAGAAGAACCTCGATGGGCTGCTCGACGCCGTGGCCCTTCGGCGCCTTCCGGTTCACCTGTTCGTGGCGGGCAACGCTCCGAACGGCCACCGGCCCCACCGGCACTATGTGGAGCGGGCCGAGGCGCTCGGTCTCGCCGAGCGCGTCACGTTCCTGCCCCGCTACATCCCGGACGAGGAGGTCGGGGACCTGTTCACCGCCTCGGATTGGGTTGCCCTTCCATATCGCTCCGACTTCACCTCGCAGAGCGGGGTCCTCAACGTCGCCGTCCAGTACCACCGGCCGGTGCTCGTGAGCGAGGCGCCCGTGCTTCGGGAGACTGTGGCGCAGTGCGACATCGGGGTGGTGGCCGAGAGCAACGAGCCGGAAGCGCTGGCGCGGGGGGTCGAACGGCTGATGGAGCGGGTGGCGCAGGAGGATCCGTTCGCGTTCGAGCAGTACCGGGCGCGCAACAGCTGGGCCGAGAACGCCCGGCGATCCAGGGCCGTCTTTGAAGAACTGGTAGGCGTGCGAGGGAGAACATGAACGGGATCGTCCGTCATCTCGTGCACTTCGCCCACCATCCGGGCCGGATCATCCGGAACATCCGCTACTGGCGGGACGCCACGGTTTCCCCACGCCGGCACCTGTTCATCGTCGGGGTGCCCCGGAGCGGGACGACGCTGCTGAAGTCCATTCTCGTCGCGCATCCGCACGTGGGGGGCAGCGACTACGAGTCCACCGGCCTCTTCGGCTTCCGGGACATCTTCGACTACGGCATGGGGGAGCTTCCGCCGGAGGTGATCCAGGCGCTGCGGGCCGCCTCGCCGGGCCGGGTGGCCTTCTACGACCAGGTGGTGGACCGACTGCTGGCCCGGCAGGGGAAGGGCGTCTTCGTCGACAAGCTCCAGCTGCAGGCCTACCGGATCGCGGGGCCGGCGCTCGATGCGTTCGGGTACGGGCGCGGTAACGTGCGAAAGGCGTCATGACCGAAATGCCGCAGCGGATTGCCGTCCTTTACTCCCGGCTGTCCGGCTATGTGACGGCCTGTCTCAAGCGGCTGAAGGAAGCCACCGGAGCGGAACTCCTCGTCGTGCGCGTGCCGCCCGCCCCCGATGCGCCCTTCGACGACCGCCACTTCGCCTGGATCGACCGGCTCCTTGACCGCCCGGCGCTGAGCGATGCGGACCTTGACCGGCATCTGGCCGACTTCGCGCCGGACGGCGTGCTGATGGCAGGGTGGTACGACCGGGGTTACCTGCGAACGGCACGGGCGCTCCGGGCTCGCGGCGTTCCCGTCATCGCAGGGTCCGATGCGCAGTGGCACGGCACGCTCAAGCAGCGGCTCGGGGTTCTCGCGGCGCCCCGGCTCCTCCATCCCTCGATCGGCGCCCTGTGGGTGACGGGTGAGCGCCAGCGCCAGTTCGCACTGCGCCTCGGCTACCGCGGCCTCCGGCTGCTGACCGGCTACTATTCGTGCGACTGGGACCGCTTCGCCGAGGCGTATGCAGGCCGGAGCCCCACTGCGGATCCGCACTGGCTCTACGTCGGGCGCTACGCCGAGGTCAAGGGGATTGACGTGCTCGTCGAGGCCTATCGGCGTTACCGGGCGGCGACGCGGGAGCCGTGGCCGCTCGTGTGCGTGGGTACCGGCCCGGAAGGCGCGCGGCTCAAGGGCGAGGAAGGCATAATTGATCGAGGCTTTGTGCAGCCCGATACGTTGCCGGACCTCATGCGGGCTGCTTCCGGTTTTATCTTGCCCAGCCGCCGCGAGCCCTGGGGCGTCGTCCTCCACGAGGCCGCGACCTCGGGCCTCCCGCTCATCAGCTCGGATGCCAGCGGGGCCGCCGTCCATCTGCTCCGGGATGGGTTCAACGGCTACCTCTTCGCGAATGGGGACCCCGTCCACCTCGCGTACCAGCTGGAGCGCCTGAGCAGGCTCGGTCCCGAGGCCCGAGCCGTGATGGGTGCGAACAGCCATCATCTCTCTCGCCAGCATACGCCCTCGCTTTGGGCGCAGACGCTCGTTGAGGGCTTCCGGGCGCTCCGCGCCTAGCACTGCCACTCGCTTCCTTCGACATGGCGGACCTGCTCCCAACCTTCCTCGTGATCGGCGCCATGAAGGCGGGGACGACCACGCTCTGCCGCGATCTCGAAGCAAGCCCCGATGTCTTCTTCCCCACGGTCAAGGAGCCCCATACGCTATGCCTCGATGAGGTGCTGACGCCGGGGGGCCGCCGCCGCTACGCAGCGCTGTTCCGCACGGCCCGGCCGGACCAGTTGCGAGGCGAAGGCTCGACGGGCTACACGAAGCGGCCGGGGATAGACGGGGTCGCCGAACGGGCGAAGGCCGTTCTGGGCGACGACCTCCGCCTCGTGTACATCGTTCGGCATCCCGTGGACCGGATCGTCAGTCACCACCGCCACCTCGTGCGCGGCGGGGATGCGACGCCCGATATCAACGAGGCCGTACGCTCGATGCCGGAACTGATTGATGTCAGCCGCTACGCGATGCAGCTCGAGCCATGGATCGACACGTTCGGCCGGGCGCAGCTCCACGTCGTCCGTTTCGAGGACTACGTCGCCGACCGGCGCCGCGAGGTCGAGCGGGTGTGCGCCTTTCTGGGAGCGACCCCTCCCCCGAGCGATGCGGACTTGGGCCGCGTCCATAACGCCGGCGAGGAGGCGCTCGTCCCGCCACCGGGCCTGCGGGGGCTCGCACGTCGCGTCACCAGGGGGCAGTTCTACAAGCGCGTCATCCACCCCAGAACCCCCCGGTGGCTGCGCGAGCGCCTCAAGGCGACCGTCTACACGCGCCCTGAAAGCGTAGCTTCGGCGTTGACCGCAGAGACGCGGGCCTACCTGACCGACCAGTTCGCCGGCGACCTCGACCGACTCGCTCGGATGCTGGGCCGGGATGACCTCCGCTGGGACCTCTCGCCGCACCCGGTCGCGGAGAGCATGCAAGAGGGATGATGCACACGCGCGCCACCACTACGGGGGAGCCGAGCCCGTTGCTTCGGCCGCTGGTCCGCACGTCGCTCACAGGCGTTCCCGGCCAGCCGTACGTCCTGCAGCGTCCCTTTCTCATGCTGGCGGGGATCGCACTCGTGTCGAAGGTGGCCCCGGCTGCAGCGCCGCTCGCCCTCCTCTTCGTGGCGATCCACGCGCTCCGTGGGGTGCGTGAGACGGCGGAGGCGTGCCTGCTTCTCTTCTTCCTTCTGCTGGGCAACCCGCACTACACCCCCGAGGGCACCAACTTCATGCGGTGGGTCATCCTGTTCGCGGGGTTCGCCCGGCTTCAACTGGATGACTTGCTGAACCGTACGCGAGGGGAGGGGGCGTCCGCCTTTACGTGGGGGTTGGTCTTCTTCGTCGGGATCGAGATCCTGGTCGCGCTCCTGGCCGGGCGGTACCCCCTGCTCTCCGTGCTCAAGCTGTTCTCGTTCTTTCTAGGCACGTACACGATGGTCACCGCGTTCTGGCGCACGCGTTCGCTGGCGCTGTACTGGCGGCACTGGATGTACACGCTGGCCGCGTTCGTGATCGTGGGGAGCTTCTTCACGTTTCTCGCAGGGGACGCGTACGTCCGAACGGAGCGCAGCATGCAGGGCATTCTGACCCATCCCCAGGTACTGGGGCCGGTGGCGGCCACGTTTACGGGGTGGCTGTTCGGGGGCATCCTGACGGGCAAAGACCAGTCGTTCCTGTCGAAGCTTCTCGTGGTGGGCGGGTTGTTCCTGATCCTCCTCTCTGGCGCTCGGACGGCCGGGGTTGCCCTGCTGGTGGGGCTGGCCGCGGCGCTACTGATGCTCGTACTCCGCCGCGAGCGCGTGCTGGATTTCTCCGCGGTCTCGCCGGCCTCGATCCTCCTCCTGCTGACTTTCGGTCTCGGGGCCGGCATCATGATGGCGCCGCAGATCCAAGAGAGCATCGTCAGCTACGTCGAGAAAGGCGACGATGTGGAGACGTTTTCTGAGCTGTTTGAGATGTCGCGCGGGGAGCTGATCAGCACCTCCATGCAGAACTTCAGGGAGGCGCCCGTTACGGGCATCGGGTTCGGGGTGCCGTCCGACCTGGCAGAGGTTGGTCGCCGGGCGGAGTCGTGGATGGACGTTCCCTTCTCGGCCTCCTCCGAAAAGGGGTTCATGCCCTCCGCCGTCCTGGAGGAGACCGGCGTCATCGGCGCCATCCTCGTTACGATGCTCCTCCTCCTCGTTGCCGTCCCCGTTTTCCGCTACGGGACGATCGGCGTGATGTGGGGGTTCGTGGCAGTCCTGATGACGAACATCGGCGCGGCCGTGCTCTTTTCGGTGGGCGGACTCGGTTACTTCGTCTGGCTCTTCATCGCGTTCTGCCTCGCACAAACGACCGTGCCCGAGTCCGCCGATGCGCCGGCGCCGTGGAGGCCCGTGCCGTACTACTACGGCGGGTACCGGCCCTACGGCGCCTGATGCCGGCCGAGAAACGGATCCCAGACTCCCCGATGCGTCTCCTCATCAATGCCGCTTCGGCCCACATGGGCGGGGCGGTGACGTACCTGCAGAACGTGCTGCGCTGGCTCCCCCGCCTCGCGCCCCACGACGAGGTGGTCGTCTACCTGCCCGAGGCCACCCGGGCGTTGATGGAGTCGCACCTCGGAGAGACGTCTGTCACCTTCCACGCCTATCCGCATGCCGACACCGGTGGCGCGGCGCGTCTCTACTTCGACCAGGTGACCGTACCGCGTCTGCTGCGGCAGCACCGGGCCGACGTGCTCTTCTCCTCGACCGGGTTCGGGACGTTCATGAGCCCGCGCCCGGAGGTGCTGCTCGTTCGCAACCCGGTCTATTTCAGCCCCGAGTTCCACGCGAGGTACCGCGCGCTGGGCCGGAGCCTCCGCCGCAATACGGTCCGCCGCCTCCACAGCCTCGCCTCGATCCGCTACGCCGACACCGTGCTGTTCCCGACGCGCGCGATGCAGGACATGGTGGAGCGCTACGGCCGGATCGAGCCCGGCAAGACCGAGGTGCTCCATTACGGGTTCGACCACGAGGCGTTCGCCGCGCGCGCCGAGGCGCCGTACATGCGCGCCGACGACCTGGCCCGCTGGCGGAGCGAGGGCCATCGGCTCATCCTCAACGTCTCCACCTACGCCGTCCACAAGAACTACGAGGTGCTCACGGAGGCGCTGGCCCTCTTGAAAGCCCGGGGGCGTGCGGTCAAGCTGCTGCTGACGACCTCGCGTGAGAAGACGGGCGACAAGGCGGAGTACGACGCCTGGCGCGCTCGCTATCACGACCTCGGCCTCGCCGACGACGTGGTTGAGCTGGGCTACGTCCCCTACAACCAGCTCGGCGCGCTCTACGACGCGGTGGACGTGTACGCCTTCCCGTCGTTCACCGAATCGTTCGGCCACTCGCTCGTCGAGGCGATGGCGGCGGGGCTGCCCGTGGTGGCGTCGGACATGGCCGTGAACCGCGAGCTGTGCGCCGCGGCCGGCGCCTACTTCTCGACCTTCGACCCGGCCGACGCCGCCCGTGTTCTCGGCGAGGTGCTGGACGACCCGGATCGGCGCGCCGCCATGCGGGCCGCCTCGCTGGAGCGGGCGAAGGACTTCTCCTGGGAGCGCTACGTCCGCTCGCTCCTCGGCGTATTCCGGGCGCTCGCGCCGGGCGTCCACCGCGCCCCCGTTCCTGCCTGAAGCGACTGCGTATGCCGACCGTCCCGGTTTCCGTACTCATCGCCGCGCGCAACGAGGAGCAGAACCTGCCCCGCTGCCTCGAACCGCTCCAGGGCTGGGCGGACGAGGTCGTCGTCGTCGATTCGCAGAGCACGGACCGTACCGTCGAGATCGCCGAGGCAGCCGGGGCGACGGTCCTCCAGTTCCACTACGCCGGGGGATGGCCGAAGAAGCGGCAGTGGGCGCTCGACACGTTCGCCTTCCGCAACGACTGGATCCTGCTGCTCGACGCCGACGAGATCCTGCTCCCGCCCATCAAAGACGAGATCGCCGCGGCCGTCGCGGTGGGCGTGCACGACGGCTACTGGCTCCGCTTCCAGCTCCACTTCCTCGGCCGCCCCCTCCGCCACGGCGGCTTCGACCTCTGGAAGCTGTTTCTCTTCCGGAAGGGGAAGGGCCGCTACGAACGCCGCATCGTGGGCGAGCAGACGACCTCGATGAGCGACATCGAGGTCCACGAGCACGTCGTCGTGGACGGGACCGTGGGGCGGCTCCGGCACCCGATCCGCCACGAGAACTGGAACTCGCTCTTCCGCTACATCGCCAAGCACAACGAGTACTCGGACTGGGAGGCGCGGGTCTACTTCGAGGGCCAGCACGGCGAGCTGGAGCCGAGGCTCTTCGGCGGGACGCAGGCGCAGCAGCGGCGGTGGCTCAAGAAGCGGCTCGTCCGCCTGCCGGGCTTCCCGCTGATGACCTTTCTTTACCACTACCTCGTCCGCCTCGGCTTCCTCGACGGCCGGGCCGGGCTTATCTATTGCGGCCTCAAGGGCATCCAGCGCTTCCACACCAAGGCCAAGCTCTACGAACTGGAGCGCAACGCCTCCGCCTCTCACCCCGACTGACCCGCAGCGTGCAGCAGATCGTCCAGAACGTCAAGTCCGGCGAAACGTCCCTCGAAACCGTTCCTCCGCCGGCCCTCATGCCGGGCGGCGTGCGCCTCCGCACGGCCGCCTCGCTGATCTCGGCCGGGACGGAGCGCATGATCATCGACCTTGCGCAAAAGGGGTACCTCGGCAAGGCGCAGGCGCGGCCCGACCTCGTCCGCCAGGTGCTCACCAAGGCGAAGAAGGAGGGCTGGCTCAACACGTACCACAACGTGATGAGCAAGCTGGAGAAGCCGCTGCCACTGGGCTACAGCGCCGCCGGCGTCGTCGAGGCGGTGAGCGCGGGCGTCGAGGGCTTCCAGGTGGGGGACCGCGTGGCAGTCGCGGGCGCGGGCTACGCCAACCACGCCGAGGTCAACGTCGTCCCGAAGAACCTCGTTGCGGCCATCCCGGACGGCGTCTCGTTCGAGGAGGCGAGCTACTCGACCGTCGCGGCCATCGCGCTCCAGGGCGTGCGCCTGGCGAAGCCGGAGCTGGGCGACAACGTGGCCGTCGTCGGCCTCGGGCTGATCGGGCTCATCGCCGTGCAGCTGCTCAAGGCCAACGGCTGCCGCGTCATCGGCCTCGACCTCGACGCCGACAAGGTCCGCCTCGGGCTCGACCTCGGCATGGACGCGGCCGTCCTCCCCGGCGAGGACGCCGAGGCGGCCGTGGAGCGCTTCACGCGCGGGCGCGGCGCCGATCACACGGTCATCACCGCCGCCACGAAGGGCAACGGCCCCATCGAGCTCGCGGGCGCCGTCACGCGCAGCCGCGGGCAGGTCGTCGTCGTCGGCGCCGTCGGCATGGACATCCCGCGTGACCTCTACTACAAGAAGGAACTCACGACGAAGGTCTCGATGTCGTACGGCCCCGGCCGCTACGACCCGTCCTACGAGGAGGGCGGCGTGGACTATCCGTACGACTTCGTGCGCTGGACCGAGCAGCGCAACCTCGAAGCCGTGCTCGATTTGATGGCGCAGGGAAAGCTGGACGTCACGACGCTCACGACGCACCGCTTCCCGTTCGACCGCGCGCTCGACGCCTACGACCTCATCCAGAATGGCGGCGAGCCGTACGTCGGCATCGTGCTGGAGTACGACGTGGACCGGCCGCAGCCGGACGTCATCCGCCTCGCACCGAGCACGGCGCACGAACCGAAGACGACGCTCCGCACCGGGTTCGTCGGCGCGGGCAACTACGCGGCGCTGCACCTGCTCCCGCACCTGCAGAAAGACGAGCGCGTCGCCTTCGCCGGCCTCGTCACGGCGACGGGCGTGAACGGACGGCAGAAGGCCGAGAAGTTCGGGTTCGCCTTCTGCACGACCGAGTTCGACGCGCTCCTGAAGGAGTCCGACGTCGACGCCGTCTTCATCGCCACGCGCCATTCGACCCACGCCGACTTTACGGTCCGGGCCCTCGAAGCGGGCAAGCACGTCTTCGTCGAGAAGCCGATGGTCGTTACCGAGGACCAGCTGGCGGCCGTCGCCGGGGCCTACCGTGCGGCCAACGCGCAGCGCCCGACGGGGCTGATGGTCGGCCTCAACCGCCGCTTCGCGCCGATGGTGACCGCGCTCCGCGAGGCCACGAACGACGGGCAGCCCAAGCAGATGCTCTACCGCGTCAACAGCGGCTTCCTGCCCACCGAGACATGGCTCCACGCGGAGGAGGAGGGCGGCGGCATGCTCGTCGGCGAGATGTGCCACTTCCTCGACCTGATGCAGTTCGTCTGCGGCGAAACGCCCGTCCGCGTCTACGCCCAGTCGCTCACGCTGCCGACCGAGCGGCTCGCCGACCACGACAACGTGTCCCTCGTCGTCACCTTCAGCGGCGGCAGCACGGGCACGCTCTGCTACTCGACCGTCGGCGACAAGGCCGCGCCGAAGGAGCGGCTGGAGGTCTACGGCGGCGGCCGGGTGGCCGTCCTCGACGACTTCCGGCGGCTGGAGGTCACGCGCGGCGGCCGGACCACGCGGGAGAAGGCGGCGAACCAGGACAAGGGCCAGGCGCCGCAGCTCGCCGCCACCGTCGAGGGCTTCCTGAAGCGCGGCCAGGCGCCGATCCCATTCGAGGAGCTGGTGACCGGGATGCAGATGGTGTTCGCCGCGAAGCGGTCGCTCGCCACCGGCCGGCCGGTCGAGCTGGCCGAGGTCGCCGTTCCCGAACCGGCCATCGCCTGAGCGAGACCGGATGGCCGGACCGATCGACACCG
Organism: uncultured Rhodothermales bacterium; assembly: GCA_964580105.1. Lineage (GTDB taxonomy): Bacteria > Bacteroidota > Rhodothermia > Rhodothermales > Rubricoccaceae > CAZOJJ01. The sequence goes on from CAZOJJ010000024.1 coordinate 38,095, forward strand.
CGCTCCGCTACGCCCGCACGCTCCGCCACCTCCGGCCCGTCCAGCTCGCCGGGCGCGTGGCGGCGGAGGGGCGGCGCCGGCTGCGGTGGGTCCACGTGCCCGAGCCGCCGCCCGATCTGCGGGCACGCGGACTCCGGCCGCACACGCCGTTCCTCACACACGATCCCTGGAACGACGCCGATTCGGTACGCCGGGGCCGCTTCACGTTTCTGAACGAGACGCGCGACCTCGGGCGGCCCGTGGACTGGTCGGCGCCCGGCGCGCCGCTCCTCTGGCGGTTCAACCTCCACTACGGCCACTACCTCGACCTCCTGCCCGAGGCGGACGCCCTCGCGCTCGTGCGCGAATGGATCGCGGCGAACCCGGTGGGGGAGGGCGTCGGCTGGCACCCGTACCCGACGGCCCTCCGGCTCATCGCGCTCACCAAGCGTGGGCTGCCCGGCACCGACGTAGACCGCAGTCTCTACCGGCAGGCGGCGTGGCTCTACCGGACGCTGGAGGTCTACCACCCGGGCAACCACCTCCTCGAAAACGCCCGAGCGCTCGCCCTCGCCGGCCGCTACTTCGAGGGGCAGGGCGAGGCCGGCCGCTGGCTCCGGCGCGGGCTGGCGATCTTCAGGCGCGAGGTGTCCGAGCAGGTGCTCCCCGACGGCGGCTACTTCGAGCGCAGCCCGATGTACCACGCGCTCATGCTGGAGGGGGCCCTCGACCTCCTCAACGTGCTGCCGAACGACCACCCGGACCGCCCGCTCCTGGCGGATACGGCTGCGCGGATGCGCGACTACCTCGCCTCCATACGGCACCCCGACGGCGAGATCCCGCTCTTCAACGACGCCACGCTGGAGATCGCCCCGCCCGCCTCGGCGCTCCTCGGCTACGCCGCACGCCTCCTGGACGGTGAGCCGACGATCCAGCGGGCGTTCCTCGACACCGGCCGGTTCGTCCTCACCAGCCGCGACGCCTGGGTGATCGTGGACGGCGGGCCCATCGGCCCGGACCACCTCCCGGCGCACGCCCACGCCGACGTCTTCTCGTTCGAGGCCTCCTTCGGGGGGCACCGCTTCGTCGTGGACACGGGCGTGTTCGAGTACACGGCCGGGCCGAACCGCTCGCACGACCGCAGCACGGCGGCGCACAACACCGTCGTCATCGACGGCGTGGACCAGGCCGAGTGCTGGGCGTCGTTCCGCGTCGCCCGCCGGTATCCGCCCGAGAACGTGATGTTCACGGAAGACGACGCCGGCTCCACCTTCGCCGGTACCTTCCGGGGCTACGGCAAGCTCCTCGGCGACGGCCTCGTCCACCGCCGCCGCGTAGCGGTCCAGCACGGGCGGCTGGCGGTCGAGGACGAGGTGACGGGGCGCGGCTCGCACCGCGTCGAGAGCCGCCTGCATCTGCACCCGGCCGTGACCGTCACGCCCGACGGCGACGCCCTCCGCCTCGGGCGCGACGGCGTCGAGGTCGTCCTGACGGCGAAGGGTGCGGCGTTCCGCGAGGAGCCGAGCCGCTACTCGCCGCGCTTCGGCGTGGCCGAGCCCAACCGCTGCCTCGTGCTGGCGCACGACGGCCCGCTGCCCGTCCGCTTCGCCTACACCCTCACGCCCGTCCGCTGACCGATGCGCGTCCTCTTCCTGAGCGCCAACTTCCCGCCCGAGGTCAACGCCCCGGCGACGCGGCTCTTCGAGCACGCGCGCCGGTGGGTGGCCGACGGCGGCGAGGTGGAGGTCATCACGGACCCGCCCAACTACCCCGAGGGCGAGGTCTATGACGGCTACGAGAACCGTTATTGCAAAGAAAAAATCGGACAGATCGAGGTGCACCGCGTGCCGATGTACCTCGCCGAGAACAAGGGCGGCGGCAAGCGCATCCTCTCGTACCTCTCGTTCATGGCCTCGGCCGTCTGGTTCAGCCGCAAGGCGACGCGGCCCGACGTGGTCGTCGCCACCTCGCCGCAGTTCTTCACGGCCGTCGCGGGCTACGTCGTGAGCCGGCTGAAGCGCACCCCGTTCGTGCTGGAGATCCGCGACCTCTGGCCGGAGTCCATCGTGGCGGTGGGGGCGATGCGCCGGAACGCGCTGATCCGCCTCTTCGAGCGCGTCGAGCGGTTCCTGTACCGGACGGCCGACCACGTCGTGGTGGTGACGCGCGCCTTCGAGCGGCACGTCGTGGCGAACGGGGCGCGGCCCGAAAACGTGACCGTGCTCATGAACGGGGCCGACCTCGGCATCGCCGAGGCCGACCTCGACCCCGGCCTGCTGGCGGCGATCCGCGCCGAGCACGGGTTCGAGGGGAAGTTCGTCGCGGCCTACGCCGGGACTCTCGGCATGGCGCACCGGGCCGACGTGCTCCTCGACGCCGCGCAGCGGTGCCCGGACCCGGACGTCCTCTGGGTCGTCATCGGGACGGGGGCCGAGCGCGCCGCCCTCGAAGCCCGCGCCGCTCAGTTGAACCTGCCCAACTTCCGGCTGATCGACAAGCAGCCGAAGGACCGCATCCGCTACTTTCACGCGTGCACGGACGTGGCCGTCGTCCACCTCCGCGACACGCCGCTCTTCCGCACCGTCATCCCGTCCAAGCTGTTCGAGGCGATGGCGGGCGGCATCCCGCTCGTTCACGGCGTCCGCGGCGAATCGGCCGCGCTGGTCGAGGCGTCGGGCGCCGGCCTCGTCGTCGAGCCGGAGGACCCCGACGCGCTCGTCGCCGCCGTCCGCCGCCTGAAGGACGACGCCGACCTGTACCGCCGGCTGTCCGAGGCCGGGCCGCCGTACGTCCGCGCCCACCACGACCGGCAGGTGCTCGCACGGCGCTACTGGGCGTTGCTGGAGCGCGTCGCCGCCCGCGAACCCGCCGCACCCGAACCCCTCCCCGCAGCATGACCGTCCTCAGCGTCGTCGGCGCCCGCCCCAACTTCATGAAGGTCGGGCCGGTTCACCGCGCCCTCCAGGCCACGCCCGGCCTCACGTCCCGCATCGTCCACACCGGGCAGCACTACGACGCGAAGATGAGCGACGTGTTCTTCCGCCAGCTCGGCCTGCCGGAGCCGGACTTCTACCTCGGCATCGGCGGTGGCTCGCACGCGGAGAACACGGGGCGCGTGATGATCGCCTTCGAGGAGGTCGTCCTCCGCGAGCGGCCCGACCTCGTGCTCGTCGTGGGCGACGTGAACTCGACGCTCGCGGCGGCGCTGGTGGCGACGAAGCTCCACGTCCCCGTCGCCCACGTCGAGGCGGGCCTGCGCTCGGGCGACCGCGCGATGCCGGAGGAGATCAACCGGATCTGCACCGACGCCATCGCCGACCTCCTGTTCGTGACGGAGCAGAGCGGGCTCGACCACCTCCGCCGCGAGGGCGTGCCCGACGAGCGCGTCCACTTCGTCGGCAACGTGATGATCGACTCGCTCATCCATCACCGCGCCAAGGCCGCCTCGGTGACGCTGCCGGACGAGCTGGGCGTTGAGCGCGGCGCGTACGCGCTGATGACGATGCACCGGCCCGCGAACGTGGACGACCGCGCGGCGCTGGAGGAGATCGTGCGGATCGTCGAGCGCCTGGCGGCACGGCTGCCCGTCGTCTTTCCGATCCACCCGCGCACGCGGGCGCGGCTCGATGAAACCGGGCTGCTCGGTCGGATCCGGTCGGTCGAAGGGCTGACGGCGCTGGAGCCCGTCGGCTACCTGGAGTTCCTGCACCTGATGGAGCACGCCCGCGTCGTCGTGACCGACTCCGGCGGCATCCAGGAGGAGACGACGTTCCTGCGCGTGCCGTGCCTCACGCTGCGCGACAGCACCGAGCGGCCGGTGACGGTCGAGATCGGGACGAACCGGCTGCTGCCGCTCGACGCCGTCGCCGTTGAGACCGAGGTGGCGCGGATGCTCGGCGGCGCGTGGCCGACGGGCGAGGTCCCGCCGCTGTGGGACGGCCATGCCGCCGAGCGCATCGCCGCCGTGCTGGCCGAGTACCTCGGCCGGTGACGCTCAGTCCGAGTCGGCGACGGGGCGGGAGGGGGCCTTCTGCCCGTTGCGGGTGACGGACGCCGGGGCGGGTGCCGCCTCGTTCTCGAAGAGCTGGTCGAGGAGGCCGATCAGCGTCGGCCGCAGCTCCGTGCGCGGCACGACGCGGTCGATGAACCCCTTCTCGACGAGGAACTCGGTGCGCTGGAAGCCCTTCGGCAGGTCGCGACCGATGGTCTCGCGGATCACGCGCGGCCCGGCGAAGCCGATGAGCGCGTTGGGCTCGGCGAAGTTGAAGTCACCCAGCATGGCGAAGGAGGCCGTCACGCCGCCCGTGGTGGGGTGCGTCATGAGCGAGAAGAAGGGGAGCCCCTTCTCGGCGAGGACGGCGAGGTTGGCGCTCGTCTTGGCCATCTGCATCAGGCTCAGCGCGCCCTCCATCATGCGCGCGCCGCCGCTCTGGCTCACGACGAGGCAGGCCGCGTCGCGCTCGGCCGCCCGGCGGATGGCCCGCGTGACGATCTCGCCCACGACCGAGCCCATCGAACCGCCGATGAACGTGAAGTCCATCGCTGCCGTCGAGAGCGGGTGGCCGCCCACGGTGCCGAAGGCGGACACGGCCGCGTCGTTGAGACCGCTCGACCGCTCGGCCGCCTCGATCCGTTGCGGGTAGGCCTTGCGGTCGACGAAGCCGAGGGGGTCGGTCGAGTGGAGGTGGTCGTCGAAGCGCTCGTAGCGGCCGTCGTCGTAGAGGAGGTCGAAGTAGCCGAGCCCGCTCATGGCGTGGTGGTGGCCGCACTTGGGGCACACGCGGAGGGCGTCGTCCAGCTCGCGCTGGCTCATGATGTGGCCGCACGTCGGGCACTTGACCCAGTAGCCTTCCGGGGTCTCGTTGCGCTCGGCGGGTGTCGTCTGAATGCCGGCCGACTGCCGTTTGAACCAGGCCATGGTATCGGGAAAGGGGAGCGAGGGAGGGGGAGAAGGGAGAGGAAGGAAGGCGGCGCCTCCTTCATCCGTTCTCCCGTTCGCCCGGCCTGAAGATAGGACGTGCCGGGCGGGCGACGAAGGCTTTGAGGTAGTACGGCTCGAACGCCGCGACGTTCTCCGTCTCGCCGCGCTGGAACCGAGCCCAGCCGAGACGGCCCACCTCGGCCGCCGAGAGGGCGGCCTCGACGGGTTCGAGCCAGGACGGAGCGCCGAGCGCTTCCAGCACCCGCGGCGCTCCGTCGCCCGTGAGGCGGAGGGGGCCGGATTCGGGGAAGCCGGCCTCGCCGAGCCAGCCTGCGAGGGCGTCGAGGTCGAGGGCGGCGGGGGCGGCGACGGCCTTCGGTGTGGGATCGGCCACGTGGTAGAGCGCCGCGTAGACCTCGCCGCGCCGCGACGGCAGCGCCGTGAGCACCGGGGCGGCGGAGGGGCCGGCGCCGAGGGCCAGCGCCGCCAGCGTGGGCACGGCCACCAGCGCCGCCTCGGCGGCGACGGCGAGGCCCTTGGCCGTGCTCACACCGATCCGCAGTCCGGTGAACGAGCCGGGCCCGGCCGAGACGGCGACGGCGTCGAGGTCGTGCACCGGCACGCCGGCCCCGGCCAGGACGTCCCCGATCAGCGGCACGAGGCGGGCGGCGTGGGAGCGGGGCTCCCGGATCGTGGCCTCAGCACGCACGGCTCCGTCGCGCAGGAGGGCGACGCTGCAGCGGTCGGTGGCGGTATCGAGGGCGAGGAGGAGCACGCGAAGAGGGTGGGAGGCCGGCAAGGTACGGAGGGGTGGAGGGCGCGCCCGGCCTCGCCGCCCCCCTCCGCGCCCGCCAACCCCTTGACAAGACCCCCGCCCCGGCTATCTTGGACGCCCCTTCACACAGGCTTTATTTCACGTTCACGGCGCGCCGCGCCACAGCGTCCACCTCGTATGCAAGTCTACGACGCCGACCACATCCGCAACGTCGCCCTCGTCGGCCACCAGGGCAGCGGGAAGACCACCCTCGCCGAAGCCATGCTCTACAGCGCCGGTGCGCTCCCCCGCATGGGATCGATCGAGGAGGGCAACACGGTCAGCGACTACCATGCGAGCGAGAAGGAGCGCCAGATGAGCGTGTTCACCTCGCTGCTCCACGCGGAGTGGGAGGGCCACAAGATCAACGTGCTCGACACGCCCGGCTACCTCGACTTCGTCGGCGAGACCATCGCTGCGCTGAAGGTGACCGACACGGCCCTCTTCGTCATCGACGCGGCCGAGGGCGTGCAGGTCGGCACCGAGCAGGCGTGGAACTACTGCCAGGAGACGGGGACGCCGTCCATGTTCGTGCTCAACAAGCTCGACACGGCCGACTCCGACTTCGAGACCGTGCTCGGCCGTCTCCAGGAACGCTTCGGCCGCGCGGCCACGCCGGTCCAGCTCCCCGGCGGCAGCGGCACGCGCACCATCATCGACGTGCTGCTGATGAAGCAGATCCGGTTCGACGAGAAGGGGAAGGCCACGTTCGAGCCCATCGCCGCCGAGTTCGCCGACCGCGCGGCCGAGCTCCACAACGAGCTCGTCGAGAACATCGCCGAGAACGACGAGGGGCTCATGGAGCTCTACTTCGAGAAGGGCGAGCTCTCCGAGGACGAGATGCGGAAGGGGCTCCGCGAGGCGATGATCCGCCACCAGCTCTTCCCCATCTTCCTGACGGTCGCCTCCGAGAACGTCGGGGTGAGCCGGCTGATGAGCTTCATCGACAACGTGTGCCCGAGCCCGGCCATGATGCCGCCGCCCCACATGGACGCGGGCGCGGTCCACACCGACCCCGCGCAGGACCCCGTCGCCTTCGTCTTCCGCACGATGGCCGAGGAGCACGTCGGCGAGTACTCGTTCATGCGCGTCTACGACGGCACGCTCACGGCCGGGATGGACCTCGAGAACGCCCACTCCCAGGCCACCGAGCGCCTCGGCGCGCTCTACGCCATCAACGGCCACAAGCGCGACGCCGTCGAGAAGCTCGTCGCGGGCGACATCGGGGCGACGGTCAAGCTGAAGGACACGTCCACCAACGACACGCTCCGGAAAAAGGGCTCGAAGGCCGTCGTCACGCCCATCGCGTTCCCCGAACCCCGGATGCGCCTCGCCGTCCGCACCGTACGCCAGGGCGAGGAGGACAAAATGGCCCAGGGCCTCCACCAGCTCGTCAAGGAGGACCCGAGCCTGCGCGTGGACCACGACGCGCACCTCTCGCAGATCACCATCGCAGGCCAGGGCGAGATGCACCTCGACGTGGCGAAGTACCGGCTCAAGAACCGCTTCGGGGTGGAGGTGGAGTACGACCGGCCGAAGGTCTCCTACCGCGAGACGGTCCAGGGGCGCGCCCGCGCCTCCTACCGGCACAAGAAGCAGACCGGCGGCGCCGGCCAGTTCGCCGACATCTCAATGATGGTCGAGCCGCTGACCGACACGTTCAACCCGCCGGAGGACATGAAGCAGCGCGGCGAGCACACGATGGAGACGGACTGGGGCGCGAAGATCCAGTTCATCGACGCCATCGTCGGCGGCGTGATCGACATGCAGCGGTTCTTCGGGGCCATCCAGAAGGGCGTCGCCGATGCGCTCCGCGAGGGGCCCGTCGCCGGCTACCCCGTCGGCGACGTGCGCGTGGTGATCTACGACGGCGGCATGCATTCGGTGGACTCCAACGAGAACGCGTTCAAGACGGCGTCGAAGCAGTGCTTCCGCCAGGCGTTCCGCGAGGCCTCGCCCGTCGTCCTGGAGCCCATCGTGGACCTCGAAGTCCTCGTCCCGGAGGCCTACATGGGCGACGTGCTCGGCGACCTCAACACGCGGCGGGCGCGCATCCAGGGGATGGAGGCGGCCGGCGTGTTCCAGAAGATCCGGGCGCACGTGCCCGAGGCCGAGCTGTACCGCTACGCCACGTCGCTGCGGTCGATGACGCAGGGCCGGGGGCTCCACCGCGCCACATTCCTCGCCTACGAGCCGATGCCGCGCCACGTGCAGGAGAAGCTGGTCGCCGAGCGGGCGGAGCTGGAGGAGGCGTAGCTGGAGGAGGCGTAGC
>CAZOJJ010000025.1:0-28820 GCA_964580105.1 uncultured Rhodothermales bacterium
ACGCCTCCCCCTCCACAGTCGCAAGCTGCGCAGCCTAGCCCGCCTCGGCGCCTAGGCGGATGCGGTAACGCCCGGCGGCGGGCTCAGCGCTCGATGACGACCGGCGTGCCGACGTGCACGAGGTCCCAGAGGTCGTCCATGTGGACGTTGCGGAGGGCGACGCAGCCGCGCGTCCAGGCGCGGCGCCGGCCCGAGCCCTGCCCGTGAATCTCGATGAGCCCGCCCAGGCGCGTGCCCATCGGCGGGGAGGTGAACGTCTGCTCCGCCCGGACGATGGCGTCGTACTGGGCCTGCGTGATGAGCCCCTGCCGGAGGCCGCGCGCGGCGTGCTCGCTGTTCGGGTACGAGATCACGAAGGCGCGGTAGTACTGCGAGTCCGGGTTCTTCCGCGTGACGTAGAACGTGCCCTCCGGGATGCGGTAGTGGTCCTGCTCGCCGAGGCCGGAGCGGCGCACCTTGTCCTCGTCGCTCGTCGAGACGTCGGCCGGGAGGGCGTACGCGAGGACGTCGCCGCGGTAGACGTAGAGCGTCCGCTCGCTCTTGTCGATGCGGATCCAGACGTTCGAGAGCGCGGCCGTGGGCACGTAGCCGCGCCGGTTCTCATGGTCCACGAGGCTCCAGGCGCCGTCCTGCGCGAGGACGCGAACGCCGGTGCGGAGCGGCAGCTCGGCCGCGGCCACGCTCGCCGGGTGCGGCTCGGCGTGGAGCCGCACGCTCCGCTCGACGGTGTAGTAGACCGGCGCCGTGGCCGGGTCCGCCGGATGCTCGAAGGACGAGCGGGTGCCGCCGCCGGGAAAGTCGGCGCGGGTCTGCGCCGGGGCGAGCGGGGCGAGGCCGAGCAGGAGGACGGCGGCGAGGGCGAGACGCGAGCGCATGGTGGGGTGGGGGACGTGCGCCGAAAATAGGGGGATGCCCGAGCCACGGCAACCGCTGTGCCGGTCCCCTGCTCAGCCCCCTGCTCAGCCCCCTGCTCAGCCCCCTGCACAGCCCCCTGCACAGCCCGGGTTCAGGCCGCGTTGACGAGGACCCCGTTGCGCTCGGCGCACCACGCGTACGCCTCCAGCACGCCCGCCAGCACGGCCTGCCCGGTCACCACGTCGGCTGCGACCTTGGCCGCCTCGGCGGCGTTGGCGGGCGCAAAACCGACGCCCACGGCCGCAATCGCGCCCGCGTCGCCGCGCGTGTCGCCGATGAAGGCGACCTCCTCCAGACCGACCCCTTCCTCCTCGGCTGCCCACCGGATCGCCTGCACCTTCGTCAGCGCCGCCGGCACCACGTCGATGGAGACGGGCGTCTCGAACACGTGGAGATCGGGGAATCGGTCCGTTACGAAAGCGCGCACCTGCGGGAGCACGGCCGTGATCACAGCGGGGTCCGGGTGGACGACGCCCGCCTGGGCGCGCTTGCCGTAGTCGAGCGAAAACCCGGCGTGCTTCGCCACCAGTTCTTCCAGGTAGTAGGCGCGGACGGCGTCTAGCTCGCGCTCCACCTCGGGCGTCAGAGCGGGATTCCAGCGGATGCGCGCGACGGGCAGGTCGAACCGCCCGCCGCCGCTCTCGAACAGCGCCGGGGCGCGGAGATCGAGCAGCTGCGCGACGGCCTCGACGTAGGCGTAGGACCGGCCCGAGCAGAGCCCGAGGCGAGGCACGGCCGGGTCCGCCTCGGCGCGGGCGGCGAGGGCGCGGAGCCGCGCGAGGCCGTCCAGGTCGAACGCCCGGTAGGGCTCCGAGAGGCACCCGTCTATGTCGGCCAGGAAGAGTCGGATCACGGATCTATTTCGTATTGCGTCGTTCGGAAAGGCCCCCTTACGGACGACGCAGTACGTCCTTCGTCACTCCACGTCCAGCAGGATACCGACGGGATGGACCTCCGGGCGCACCGAGGCGGGCAGGACGACGGCCCCGTCGGTCGCTTTCACGTAGACGTCACGACCGGTCTGGCGCACGAGCAGTTCGAAGGGCACGCCCGCGAGCGTGCCGCCGTCGCCTTCGACGGCCCAGGAGAGGCGGCGCGTTCGAGGGTCCCAGGCGGTGCGGAGGAGGGGGGTTGCCTTGCCGTAGACCCAGTAGCCGAAGACGGCGTCGAGGTCGGCGCCGGTCGTCTCTTCCAGGAACGCCTGGAGGGCGGACGTCGAGAGCGGCCGGTCGGCGTAGGCGGCGCGAAGGCGGCGGAGGGCGTCGAAGAATGCAGCGTCGCCGAGCGTCAGGCGGAGGAGGTGGAGGACGGCGCCGCCCTTCTGATAGACCGTCGCGCTGAGCACGTCCTCGGGCGCGTCGTAGTCCTCGGGGACGACGGGGCGACGGGCGAACCGCTCGGGCAGCGTCGCCATCCGGACCTGCATCCGGCGGGCGGCGTCCTCGCCGTCGAGGCGTTCGTAGACGACCGTCGTGAGGTACGTCGCGAAGCCCTCGGCGAGCCAGAGGTCGCGCCAGTCGGCCGGGACGACGTCGTTCCCGAACCACTGGTGCGCCGCCTCGTGGATGTTGACCTCCTCGACGAGGCGGCGGTCGGCGGCGGTGTAGAGCTCGGCCTGGAGGAAGGACGCGGCGGCGTTCTCCATCCCGGCGTAGGCCATCGGCACCTGGACGGTGGCGTAGGCGGCGTAGGGATACGGCCCGAGGAGGGCGGCGAGGGTGTCGAGGACGGCGGGCGTGCGCGCGAGCCGGTCCGCCTCGGCGGCGTCGGGCGGGAGGAGGTGGTGGCGAACGGACAGGCCCGCCGCCGTGCTGTCGGACACGACGGCGAACGAGTCGGCCACGGCGAAGGCGAAGGTGTAGACCGGCGCGTCGCCGTCGAGGGTGAAGTGGTAACTGCGCCACGCCCCGTCGCGCCCCTGCTCCACGCGGCTCGGCCGGGCGCGTACGCCGCTGGCGGCGACCTGGAACCCGTCGGGCACGCTGAGGTGGAGGTCGAGGCGGGCCGGGTCGGCGGGAGCATGGACGGCCGGGAGCCAGCCCGCCGTGCGGGCCGGCCACCCCTCGGCGTAGACGACGCGTACGCCGCCGTGCTCGGTCCGGTAGATCCCCTCCTCGACGACCCCGCCGTAGGTGAGCTCGACGAGCGACGAGTCCCCGCCCGCGAGCGGGACGCGCACGCGGTCGCCGGACGTGACCGGCTCGACGCGCTCCCCGTTGACGGTCACGCGGCGTGGCGCCATCGCCCAGTCGAGGCCGAGGTCGAGCGCGTCGAGGCCGGCCGGGTGACGGACGGCGATCCGCGTGCGGCCGTAGACGCGGAGCGTGAACGGGTCGAGCTTGAGGTGCGCCTCGTAGGCGACCACGTCCACACCGGGCGTCGGCGGCGGCACGCCGGGCGTGGAGCAGGCGGCGAGAAGGAGGAGCAGGGGAATGGAGGAGCGCAGGAATGAAGGAAGGGGGGCAGGGAGGGAACGCATCCTCTCCTCTTCCCTTCCTCTCTCCCTCTCCTCAACCCGCGTCACTCCGTCCCGCCCATCGCCGCGGCGAGCAGTTCGACGGTCGTGTCCGAGATGCCCATCGAGGAGAAGCCGCCGTCGTGGTAGAGCGTCTGCATGGTGACCATCCGCGTGAGATCGCTCAGCAGCGTGACGCAGTAGTCGGCGCAGGAGGCGGCGTCGGCGTTGCCGAGGGGCGCGATCTGCTCGGCGAAGTCGAACAGGGTGTCGAAGCCCTTGATGCCGCCGCCGGCCGTCGTCTTGGTAGGGCTCTGCGAAACGGCGTTGATGCGGATGCCGCGCCGGCCGAGGCGGTAGCCGAAGGAGCGGACGATGGACTCCAGGAGCGCCTTCGCGTCGCCCATCTCGGAGTACTCCGAGAACGTCCGCTGCGCGCCGATGTAGCTCAGCGCCAGCACCGAGCCGCCGTCGGCGAGGGCGTCGGCGTCGAGGGCGGCGCGGACGGCGCGGTGGAGCGAGACGGCCGAGATGTCGAGCGTCTTGAGGTACCAGTCGTAGTTGAGGCTCTCGTACGGCTTCCCCTTGCGCACGTTGATCCCCATCCCGATGGAGTGGACGACGAAGTCGACCGGCCCGCCGAAGTGGTCCTTTGCCGCCTCGAAGACGGCCGCGAGGTCGTCGGCACTGGTGGCGTCGGCGTAGACGACGGGGGCGCCGGCCTGCTCGGCCAGCCGCTCCAGGCTGCCGAAGCGCTTGGTGACGGGGGCGTTGGAGAGGAGGAACCGGCCGCCCTCGCGGCGCACGGCCTCGGCGATGTGCCAGGCCAGCGAGTGCTCGTCGAGCGCGCCGAAGACGACGCCGGTTTTGCCGCGGAGGAGGCCGAAGCCCTCGGCCGGGATCGGGGGTGCCATCGGGAAAGAGGATCAGCAGAAAGGGCGAGGGGCCAAGCTAGCCCTCGTGCCCCCGTCGAATCCAGCGGCCCCTTCCGCCTCGGCGTTCTCCCGCGCGCACCGGCCTCGTACCGCCCGGCCTGAGGCGGGGGCGGCCGTGCGCCCCTACGACACCCGAAACGCCCTGATGAGCACCGAAGGGTTCCTCGGCCGCCCCGCGGCGGACCTACGCGGCCGGCCTCAAGCGCCGCCGTGCGGGCGGCTGATCCAGACGGTGCCGGGCTGACCGCCTGCGCCGTCGCCGGAGGGGCTCGGGCCGAGGAGCGCGCCGATCTGCTCCAGCAGGCCGGGCTTGAACACCGGTTTGGAGATGTACGCGTCGAAGCCCGCTTCGAGGCAGCGCTCGCGGTCGTCGGGGTAGGCGTAGGCCGTGAGCGCCATCACGCGCATCGGCGCCAGCGCGTCGTCGGCGCGGATGCGCTGGACGGCGTCGATGCCGCTCATGCCGTCGCAGAAGTTGAGGTCGAGGATGGCGAGGGGCACGGGCTGCCCGAGGCGGACCTGCTCGCGGAGCACCTCGAGGGCCTCTTCGGCCGAGGCCGCCTGGAGCACCTCGAAGCGGTCGCGGAGGTAGAAGTAGAGGAGACGCCGGTTCTCGGGATAGTCGTCGGCGACGAGCACGAGGGGGCGCTGCCCGGCGGCATCCGGGGCAGCGGGCGATGGGGGGGTGGCGGAGTCGCGCATCGGAGTAGACACCGGAGTCGGGTCGGAGGGCATGCGGAGCGGGGACTAGGTACGCTGGGTGTTGCTCGCCGAGCCCAGCGGGGCATTCAGCCCCATGGGCTGTTACGGGTATCGGCCGAAGGGACGGGCTATTTAGGCCGAAATCCGGGAACGCGTCCGGGCCGATGCCCCGGCCTATCGCGCGCCGTACGCCTCCCCCAGCGGACCGGCCGCCTCGGCCAGTGCCGCATGGATCCGGCCGTTGCTGGCGACGATCCCCCCGCCGAAGACGGGGTCCGCGCCGTCGGGCAGGCCCGCCACGGTGCCGCCGCCTTCGCGGACGAGCACGACGCCCGCCGCCGTGTCCCACGGCGCCAGCCCCGCCTCGACGAATCCGTCGAACCGGCCGCAGGCGACCCAGGCGAGGTCCACGGAGGCCGCGCCGTGGCGCCGCACCCCGCGCGTCCGGCGAATCAACTGCTCGAACGTGGCGAGGTAGCCCCCCACGTAGCGGTAGTCCCGGAACGGGAAGCCGGTAGCGGCGAGGCCCTCGCCGAGGGCGGCCGTCCCGGAGACGCGCGCCGGCCGCCCGTTCAGCGTGAGCCCCCGGCCCCGGACGGCCACGAACAGCTCGTCGTGCGGCACGTCGTAGACGACGCCGACGACGCCCTCGCCGTCCTCCTGGAGCGCGATGGAGACGGCGTAGGGTGGAACGCCGTGCGTGAAGTTGGTCGTGCCGTCGAGGGGATCGACGATCCAGCACCGGCCGGGGCGGGCGGCCATCGCTCCCTCGGCGCTTTCCCCCTCGGCGCTTTCCCCCTCGGCGCTTTCCTCGGCAAGCACCGCGTCGTCCGGGAAGGCGGCGCGCAGACGGGCAAGGATGAGCCGCTCGGCGGCCTCGTCCACCTCGGTCACGAGGTCGTGGAGCCCCTTGTCGCGGACGGCGTCGAGGGGGCCGTCCACGTGGCGGCGGATGAGCGCGCCGGCCTCGCGGGCGGCGGCCTCGGCGACGGTGCGTTCCTCGGTGTAGCGGTCGGGCATGGCGTTGGTGGGCGTGGGGCGTGCAACCCGATCGGGCGGCCGGGGTTCTGGCTTCGTTCCGCCCATCTGCCGCTTCCCGTGCCGCGCCTTCTCCTGTTCCTCCCTCTGTTCCTCACCGCCTGCATCGAACCCGGGCCGCCGCCCGCCGCGCCCGACCCGGCGGCGGACTCCGTCTTCGCGCTCCTCGGCCGCCTCGACACGACGGCCGTCCCGAGCGCCTTCGCCCGGTTACAGCGGATGCAGCACGCCGTCGAAACCGTGTTCGAGGTGTACGACGAGACCGGCGCCGTCGTCGGCCGTGCATCGCGGACGGTGCGCTACACGCCGACGCACGACGGCATCGCGGCGCGCGTCCTCGCGGCCGATTCCACCGGGGCGCTCCCCCCGGGCGGGCTGGACGACCGCGTCGCCAACCCGTTCCCCGGCGTGCTGCCGGCCGAGCCGGCGTTCCTGGCGGCCCGCACCCGCGAGCACTACCGCTACACGATGGCCCCGGACACGGTCGTGGACGGACGGCGCCTCCGCGTCGCCGAGGCGCGCCTCCGCCCCGAGGCAGGTGCCGGTGAGGCCGTACGGTACGTACGCTACCTCCTCGCGCCCGACCGCGACGCCGTCGCCGGGCTCACCGTGGAGCGCGGCCTCACCTCCGTCCTCTTCGACGAGTCCAGCCGGGCGTCGGTGCGGCTGGCGTCGGTTCATGGCGCGCTCCTCCCGGTCCACGTGGAGACCGAGGCGACGGTAGACACGCCCGGCGCCCCCCTCCGGCGCTACCGGCTCACGCAGCGGATCACGGCCGATCCGGACCGGACGGCGTCCGAATAGCGCGCTGGCTTACGCCGCCTCGTCGTCCCGCTCGTCGTCCCGCTCGTCGTCCCGCTCGTAGTCCTCGAACGCCTGGAGCAGCCCGCCCAGCGTCTCGGCGGCCGTCTCGAAGAGGGCCTTCGCCTTCGGGTCGTCCACCGTCTTCACGTCGTCGCGGAGGTGGCCGATGAGGGCGCGGAGCCCGCCCTTGATCTTGGTGACGGACTGGATCTCGGCGGGGGTGGTCGAGAAGCCGGGAGCGGTAGGCATGGGTCTGCAGGTTTGAGGTGAGACGGACAGAAAAGGGGGGACGGGGCGCCTTCGGGGGCGGTTCCGTTCTGCATCGGGATCTCATGCGAACGGGGCTCCCGGGAGCCCCGCCGCATTGCGCCCCCCCGGCGGCGCGTCTATATTCGAGCGAGTCATTTTCCGGCCATCTCGGCCCCGGCGTGGGACGGGGTCGGCTGCCTGCGAACCGGCGCGTTCGGCACCATGGGCAAAGTCATCGCGGTAGCGAACCAGAAGGGCGGCGTGGGCAAGACCACCACGGCCGTCAACCTCGCTGCGTCGCTCGCCGCGACCGAGCACCCCACGCTCCTGCTCGACATCGACCCGCAGGCGAACGGGACGAGCGGCCTCGGCATTGAGCCCCGCACGGTGGCCACGTCGGTCTACGAGGTGCTCACCGGCGACGTGCCCTTCGAGGACGCCGTGCTCCAGACGGAGATGCCGTTCCTCGACGCCGTCCCGAGCCACATCAACCTCGTCGGCGCCGAGATCGAGATGATCAACGTGCTCGAGCGCGAGCAGGTGCTCAAGCGCGCGCTCGTCCGCGCGCGCCGGACGTACGACTTCGTCGTCGTCGACTGCCCGCCGAGCCTGGGGCTCCTCACGCTCAACGCGCTCACCGCCGCCGACTCCGTCGTGATCCCGGTGCAGGCGGAGTACTTCGCGCTGGAAGGGCTCGGGCAGCTCCTCAACACCATCAAGATCGTCCGCCAGCACCTCAACCCCGACCTCGAGATCGAGGGCGTGCTGCTGACGATGTTCGACCCGCGCCTGCGCCTGGCCAGCCAGGTGGCCGCCGAGGTCCGCCGCTACTTCGGCGACAAGGTGTTCGAGGCCGTCATCCAGCGGAACGTGCGCGTGGCCGAGGCGCCGTCGTTCGGCAAGCCGGTGCTGCTCTACGACGCCCTCAGCGCGGGCTCGAAGAACTACATGGCCCTCGCCCGCGAGGTCATCCGCAACAACCTCCGCTACCTCCACGAGGAGCACGCGGAGGAGGCCCCCCCCGCGCCGGTCGCACCGCCGACGCTCTCGGGCGACGGCCAGCACCACCGCACCCCGCCCCAGCCTCACGGCCTCGCCGCCGTGCCGGCGGAGGGCCCGGCCTCCCCGCCCCGCGTCCGCTACGAAGACGTGGCCCGCGAGCGGGCGGACCGGCCCGAGCTGCCCGGCGCGCCGACGCCCGGCCTGGAGCCGCCCGCCGACCGCATCCGCCTCGCCTCCCGCGTCAACGACCCCACGGACGACGACGCGCCGGACGACGCGGCCGCGCCGTACTCCCCTTCCTCCTGAGCCCTCGCGCCGTCTCCGGTTGCCCCCATGAGCAAGAAAGCCGCCCTCGGCAAGGGCCTCAGCGCCCTGCTCCCCCAGATGCCGCCGCCCGAGGAATCGGGCGAGGGGCCGGAGCCGGCGGAGACGCCGCGCACGCGCCTCTACAACTTCGAGGACCGCCTCCGCCTCGCCGGCCGTGTGGCCGACGTCGAGGTGGAGGCCATCCGGCCCAACCCCTATCAGCCGCGCAAGGACTTCAGCGAGGACGCGCTCGACGAGCTGGCCGCCTCCATCCGCCAGCTCGGCATCATCCAGCCGCTGACCGTCCGCGCCCTCGGCAACGGCCGCTTCGAGCTGATCGCGGGCGAGCGCCGCCTCCGCGCCGCGCGGCGGGCCGGGCTCAAGAAAGTGCCTGCCTTCGTCCGCGAGGCCGACACCGAGACGATGCTGGAGATGGCCATCGTCGAGAACGTCCAGCGCGAGGACCTCAACCCCATCGAGGTCGCCCTCGGCTACCAGCGGCTCATCGAGGAGGTCGGGCTGACGCAGGAGGACGTGGCCGAGAAGGTGGGCAAGAACCGCTCGACGGTCTCCAACGCGCTCCGCCTGCTCCGCCTGCCCCCGCGCATCCAGGCCTCCCTCCGTGACGGCTCGCTCACGGCCGGCCACGCCCGCGCCCTCATCACGGTCGAGGACGCCGACGTGCAGGTGCAGCTCCACCGGGCCATCCTCGACAAAGGCCTCTCCGTCCGCGACGTGGAGCGCCTGGCGAAGGAATACCGCGAGGGCGGCTCCGCCGCGCCGAGCCGGCAGGCCGAGCCCAAGACGGCCGAGCCGCTGCCCGAGCGCGACCGTCTCGCCCTCGACGCGATGGAGGCCCGCCTCCGCGAACACCTCGGCACCCGCGTCGAGATCCGCCACAAGACGGGCGACGGCAGCGGCACCATCGAGATCGCCTACTTCTCGCCCGAGGACCTGGAGCGCGTGGTTGACGGCATCGTGGGGTCCTGAGTACCCGTTCGGGGGGCGGCTCTTCCGTCTGAAACGGCGCGGTCCCGGCCCCCGAGCCGGGACCGCCAAACCTTCAGAGGCTGGTTCGTGATGCGTTTGGCGATCCCGGATCGAGTCCGGGACGACACGATCCGGATGCTGCGACCGCACTTCGACGGCTCCCCCTCCGCCCCCGAGGCGCAGGGGGCCGGCCTCGCGCCGACGCTCCGCCGCCTGGTGGGCTTCGTCGTCCTCACCACCGTCCTGGCTGCGGCGCCGGAGGGGCGAGGCCAGGCGGCCGACTCCCTGGCTGCACCGGACTCGCTCGTGCTCACCGTACCGCCGGATTCGCAGATCGGACCGTCGCCGCGCGGGGCGCTGCTGCGCTCGCTGGCGGTGCCCGGCTGGGGGCAGGTGTACGCCGGCCAACCCGCGAAGGCGCCGTTCGCGGCGGCCGGCGTGGCCGGCCTCGTGGGGCTGACGGTGTACCTCAACGGGCGATACGTCCGCTACCGCCACGCCTACCTCTACGTCTCCCGCGAGGACGACGACCCGACGGTGCCCGACGCCGACAACGAGTTCGCCGGGTTCTTCGACGACTGGGTCGAGGCGGGCTCGCAGTCCGCCTCGGCCAACCGCGCGCGGCGGGACGTCGCCCGGCGCAACCGCGACCTCGCCGTCCTCGGCACGGTCGTGGTGTACGCGCTCCAGGCGCTCGACGCCTACGTCGCCGCCGAGCTGACCGGGTTCGACGTGAGCGAGGACCTCTCCCTCCGCGTGGCCCCGGCGCCGGGTGGCGCGGCGGCCGTTCTGTCGCTCCGCCTCTGACCGCTCCGCCTCTGACCGCTCGGCCTTTGCGGGCCCTGCGGAGCCGTGCACGGCGTTTCACTATATTTTGCGTACGCCGTCCGCCGCGCCCCCCTATCTTTCGCGGTTCGATCCCCCGCCGCCACGGGCGCGTCCGACGGCCCCGGTGCCTCGCCCGACGAGCACGCTATGACCTTACCCGACTTCCACGGGGCCACCCGGCCCACGCCTTCCGAGGCCGCGCCAGCCACCGGGACGGGTCCGTCCATCTTCGATAAGGCGCAGCGCTTTCTCGATCCGGGTGGGGACTACGCGCAGGTCAGGGCGGCCGACCTCTACCCCTACTTCCGCCCCATCGAGGTGAGCGAGGGGACGCGCGCCATCATGCACGGCCGCGAGGTCATCATGGCGGGGTCGAACAACTACCTCGGCCTGACCGGCCACCCGAAGGTCGTCGAGGCGGCGCAGGCCGCCGTCGCCAAGTACGGCACCGGCTGCACGGGCAGCCGCTTCCTCAACGGCACGCTCGACCTGCACCTCGAACTCGAGGAGCGGCTGGCGAGGTACATGGGCAAGGAGGGCTGCGTGCTCTTCTCGACCGGCTACATGACCAACCAGGGCGTCATCCAGGCCGTCGCGTCGAAGGGCGACCTCGTCTTCTCGGACAAGGACAACCACGCCTGCATCGTGGCCGGCACGCGCGTCGCCTACGCCGAGACCATCCGCTACCGGCACGACGACATGGCCCACCTCCGCGCGCTGCTGGAGAAGGCCCACGCCGAGCGGCCCGAGGCCGGCAAGCTCATCGTCACCGACGGCGTGTTCTCGATGAGCGGCACGCTGGCGCAGGTGCCCGAGCTCGTCGCCCTCGCCGAGGAGTTCGGCGCCGCGCTCATGCTCGACGACGCCCACGCCGTCGGCGTCGTCGGCGAGGGCGGGCGCGGCTCGGCCAGCGCCTTCGGCCTCCTCGACCGCGTGGACCTCACCACGGGCACGTTCTCGAAGAGCTTCGCCAGCCTCGGCGGCTTCGTCGTCGGCAGCCACGCCGTGACGGAGTACATCCGCCACACGGCCAGCGCCCACATCTTCAGCGCGTCCATGCCGCCGGCCAACGTGGCCACCGTGCTCGCCTGCCTCGACATCCTCGAGGCCGAGCCCGAGCGGCTCGACCGCCTCGCGGAGATCTCCGACACGATGCGGACGGGCTTCCGCGCGCTCGGCTTCGACGTGTGGACGAGCCAGACGCCCATCATCCCCGTCGTCGTCGGGGACATGATGACGTGCTTCCAGTTCTGGAAGGACCTCCTCGAAGAGGGCGTCTTCGTCAACGCCGTCATCCCGCCGGCGGTGCCGCCCGGCCAGGCGCTCATGCGCACGTCCTACATGGCCACGCACACCGACGAGGAGCTCGACTTCATCCTGGAGGCGTTCCGCAAGGTCGGCCTCCGGCACGGCGTCATCGGCCCGGACGGCGGCCCCGGCCACCTCATCGGGCGGAACGGCCGGCACGCCGACTGAGCTCGCCGAGGCGGACGCGGTCGGGCGCCCGGGACGGGGCGGCGTCGGCATCGGCGTGGGCGGCTCGACGGCGGAGACGGAGGCTTCACGGACACGATCGCGCCCGGGTGTTACGGGGGGATGAGCGTAGCTTTACGCCCGCATCACCCCTCGCCCTGCATGGCCGTCACCGTCCGCCCGATCTCGTCGCCCGCCGACACCCGGCGCTTCGTCGACTTCGTCTACCGGCACTACGCCGACGACTTCTTCTTCGTCCCGCCGCTGCGGATGGACCAGCTCAAGGTCCTGAATCCGAAGAAGAACCCGTTCTTCGAGCACGGCCGGATGCAGCTCTTCCTGGCCGAGCGCGGCGGCGAGCGCGGCGAGGTCGCCGGCCGCATCGCCGCCATCGTCAACGGCTCGCACCTTGCGAAGTACGACGACGGCAACGGCTTCTTCGGCTTCTTCGAGACCGTCGAGGACTACGCCGTCGCGGAGGCCCTCCTCGGTGCGGCCGAGGGCTGGCTCCGCGAGCAGGGCCTCACCGGCGTGCGCGGCCCGACGAACCCGACCATCAACGACACCTCCGGCCTGCTCGTGGACGGGTTCGACAGCGAGCCCTCGGTGCTGATGCCCTACAACAAACCGTACTACGAGGCCTTCCTGCTCCGCTACGGCTTCGCCCGGGCGATGACGATGTTCGCCTACTACGTCCACGAGAAGTACCTCGACAAGGCCAAGCTGGAACGGGGCGTCGAGGTCGTGCGGCGGCGCAACCCCGGCCTCACGCTCCGCACACTCGACATGAGCCGGTTCATGGAGGAGGCCCGCCTCGTGCTCGACATCTACAACGAGGCCTGGAGCGAGAACTGGGGCAGCGTGCCCATGACCGAGCACGAGTTCGAGCACCTCGCCAAAGACCTCAAGCAGATCGTCGACCCCGACCTCGTCTACTTCCTGGAGCTGGACGGCGAGCCGGTCGCGTTCTCCGTCACCATCCCCAACGTCAACCAGGCGCTCAAGCACGTCCGCGGCGGGCGGCTGCTGCCGACGGGGCTGCCGACGCTGCTCGCGCGCTCCTACCTCGGCGGGATCTACGAGACGCGGATGCCGCTGATGGGCGTCCGCAAGGCCTACCACGGGCGCGGGTTCGACTCCGTCCTCGTCCTCGAAACCATCCGGCGCGGCATCAGGAAGGGCTACGACGCCTGCGAGATGAGCTGGGTGCTGGAATCCAACAAGCGGCTCACGAACGCGCTCGACGCGATGGGCACCGTGGTGGACAAGACCTACGCGATGTTCGAAAAGACGCTGTAGGGAGGGCTTCGTGGTTCAGGGGTGGATGAGACGTTTTGGAGGAAACGTTGACGTGCCGCACTACGGGCCACCGACCACGGACGACGGCCGGACGGCCTTCGTCTACTTCGACCTCGACGACACGCTGCTCGACCACCGCGCCGCCGAGCGCGCCGCCCTCGCCGACTGCGTGGCCGACTTCGCCGCGCACTTCGACGGGCACGACCTCGCCCACGTCCAGGAGACGTACCACGCGGGCAACTGGCCGCTCTGGCGAGACTACGGGCAGGGCCTCCTCGGCAAGACCGACCTTCAGCGGCTCCGCTTCGAGCGCCTCCTGAATGCGCTGGCCGTCGAGCACCTCGACGCGGACGAGTTCGGCGCGCACTACCTCGACTGCTACGCGCGCCACTGGACGTGGACGCCCGGCGCCGAGGCCGCCTTCCACGCCGTCGCCGAGCGCTTCCCGGTGGGGCTGCTGACGAACGGGTTCACCGAGGTCCAGCACGCCAAGCTCGACCGCTTCCCGGCCCTCCGCGAGCGCGCCCGCGCCGTCGTCATCTCGGAGGAGGTGGGCGTCATGAAGCCGAACGCGGGCATCTTCCGGCACGCCACCGAGGCGGCCGGGGTCGAGCCCGGCGCCGTCCTCTACGTCGGCGACTCGCTGCACTCGGACGTGGAGGGCGGGCGCGGCTTCGGCTGGAGCGTGGCGTGGTACCGGGGCCGCGCGGGCGTCCGCGACGACGTGTTCGTGTTCGACGACTGGGGCGCGCTCCTCGCCCGCCTCGGGCTCTAGGCGGGGCCTCTCCTTCTGCCCCGTCATCCTGAGCGAAGGAGAAGGCTGACCACAACGGAGCACCAGGGTCAGAACCCGAGCTGGCGGAGGAAGAGGCCCAGCACCGACGGGTAGAGCAGCACCGTCACCAGCACCCCGCCGAGGGCACCGCCGAGGTGCGCCTCGTGCGCGACGTAGCCCCCGCCCTGCTTCGCCGCGTAGATCGAGAACACCACGTAGAGCACGGCGAAAAGCACGGCCGGCATCGGGATCGAGAAGAAGATGTAGATGAGGTCGAACGGCCGGAAGAGGATGAACGAGAACAAGACGCCCGAGATGGCGCCCGAGGCGCCGACGGCCGAGTACTTCGGGTCGTTCCGGTAGCGGGCGTACGTGAGCGCGTTGGCCGCCACCTCCGAGCCGAAGTAGACCAGCAGGAAGGCGAACGAGCCGAGCCGCCCCTCCACGAACGGCCCGAAGAAGAACAGCGTCACCATGTTGAACACGAGGTGCGCCAGGCCGACGTGGACGAACCCCGCCGAAAGCACTCGGCCCCACTCCCGCTCGTGCTTGACGAGGTACGGCCGGAACGCCCACTTCCCGACCACCGACGCGTCGAACAGCAGCGTGTAGACGCCGACGAAGACGTTGAGCAGGAGGAGCAGAAACGTGGCGGGGGCGCTGTAGAGGAGGTCCAAGGCGACGGCGGGGATCACGGGCGCGGTAACTTACGCACCGCTTCTCCAGCGCGTCCGCCCACAGCCGGCCCATCCGCCCACCCGCCTCCCCGATGGACCCCGCCGCCGTCCACTTCGGCCGCTTCGGTGCGGCCCTCGCCGTCGGGCTGCTCGTCGGGCTCCAGCGGGAGTACGCCAAGCAGGACGAACCCGACGACCTCTTCGCCGGGGTGCGCACGTTCGCGCTGATCGGGCTGGCGGGGGCGCTGGCGGCCTACGCCGAGGCCGTCCTCGACGCGCCCCTCGTCTTCGCGGCCGCCCTCGCCCTCCTCGGCGCCTTCGTCGTGACGGCCTACCTCGTCGTCGCCCGCAACGGCGACATCGGGCTGACGACGGAGATGGCGGCGGTGATCGTGTTCCTCGCCGGGGCGCTGTGCGCCTGGGGCGAGCTCGCCCTCGGCGCGGCCGTCGGCGTGGCGACGACGGCCCTGCTGGCACTCAAGCCCTTCGCCCAGCACCTGATCGAGCGGATCGACCGCGACGACGTGGTGGCGACGCTGAAGTTCGCCGTCATCACGGCGCTCGTCTTGCCCGTGCTCCCGCGCGAGACGTACGGCCCGCCGCCGTTCGACGCCGTGAGCCCGTTCAACGTGTGGCTGATGGTGGTCTTCATCTCCGGCCTCTCGTTCCTCGGCTACGTGCTCATCCAGGCCGTCGGGGCCAAGCGCGGCGTGGGGCTGACGGGCATCCTCGGCGGGCTCGCCTCCTCGACGGCCGTCACGCTCATGTTCGCCGAGCGCAGCCGGGACGCGAACGCGCTCTCCCGCCCGCTCGCCCTCGGCCTCCTCCTCGCGTGGACGATCATGTTCGGCCGGGTGCTCGTCGAGGTGGGCGTGGTCAACGCGCCGCTGCTGGCGGAGGCGTGGCTGCCCATCACGGCCGGCGGCGTGGCCGGGCTGACCTGGGCGGGCGTGCTCTACCTCCGCGAGCGGCCGCAGGGCGAGACCGAGCCGCAGTCGTTCTCGAACCCGTTCAAACTCAAGACCGCCGTCCAGTTCGGGCTGCTCTACGGCGTCATCCTGATCGCGGCCCGGGCCGCCTCGATGTACTTCGGGACGGCGGGCGTCTACGTCTCCGCCGTCGCCTCCGGCGTGGCCGACGTGGACGCCATCACGCTTTCGATGGCCGAACTCAGCCGGGGCGACGGCCTGCCCGCCGAGACGGCCGCGCGGGCCATCGTGCTGGCCACCGTGAGCAACACGCTCGTCAAGGGCGGGATCGTCGTCGCACTCGGGGGTGCGGGCATCCGCCGGGCCGTCCTTCCGGGCGTCGGACTCATCGCAGCCGCGGCGCTGGCGGTGGGGTTCCTGGTTTGACGAGCGCCGGCGAGTGCCGGCGAGCGCCGAAGGCGTTCCGTGGCGCTGCCGTATGTTGACGTCCTTCCTCCGGCCTCTCCCCATGCGGCTTCGCTACGCGCTTCTCCTGCTCGGCCCGTTCGTCGGCGGCTGCGAGAGCGCGCCGCCGCACCCGCTCGTCGGGGCCTGGCGCGACGCGGCGGACTCCGCGTTCACCCGCCAGTACACCTTCGCCGAGGACGGCGAGCTGGAGATCGCACTCCGGCGGCCCGCTCCGCTCTCCGACACCCTGTTTGCGGCCACGTATGCCGTCGAGCACGACAGCATCCTCACTCTGGCCGACGCCCACGGCTCGGAGCAGTTCATCGCCCACGTCCGCGGCGACACCCTCGCGCTCCGCGACGCCGAGGGGTTCTCGGTGCGCTTCTACCGCCTGCCCGAGCGGCCGTGATCTTCCCGCCCGCCCGCGCGTTTACCGTCCGATCCCTTCCCCACTCGGCCTCAGCTTCTCCCTGCCATGTCGCTCCGCACGCTGCTCGCCCTCGCCCTCCTCGCCACCCCGCCCCTCGCCCTGATCGCCTGTGCGAACGAAGAAGAGGAGCCGGAGGTCGTCGTCCCCGAGGAACCGGCCGACATCGCCAACCCGGACCTGCTCGGCTACTGGGCCGTCACGCAGGTCAACGGCGAGATCCCGGACGCGGCGCTCGACCTCCGCTTCCAGTTCACCCCGGCCGGCGAGTTCGTCCGCTACGAGGGGGACACCGTCACGCGGGCCCCGTTCACGTTCGCCAGCAAGAATCAGATCACCATCAACGACGTGGCCGGCGCGCGATTCTACGAGTACACCCTCAACGGCGACGCGCTCACGCTCGTCGAGCCCGGCGAGGGGGGTGCCTCGATCTCGCTGACCCGCCTGGCCGACGTAGACCTGGAGCAGGTTCAGCCCCCGCCGGAGCCCTCGACCAGCATCCCCGAGGACTCCGTCCCGGCCGATTCCGTGGCGCCGAGCCCCTGACCGGCGCCCGCTGACCGGGCCGGCTTCGGGAGCCCCTGGCACCGGAGCGCGGGCGGCGGGTACGGCCGTACTGGCCGCCGTCACGCTCAAGGCAAGGACGCGCCCCCTTCGAGGCTGACCCCGGCCTCGCTTCCTGCCCCTACTCCGCTTCGGTGCGCCAGCGGGCGGCCTCACCGAGACGGCCCCACGCCTCGTAGAGCGCAGCCAGTTCGTTCGCGGCCTGCCGCCCCTGCGGGTGACGGCCGGTGGTGTCGGCGGTGAGCACGCGGTGGGCGTCGAGCAGCAGGCGCTCCGCCTCCTCGAACCGGCGGCTCTCCCGCAGGAAACCCGCCAGCTTGACGGCGCTGTACGCCGCCGAAGGGTCGTCGGGCGGGCGAGCGGCGCGGAGCACCGCGAGGGCCTCGCGCTGGGCGGCGACGGCACCGGCGAGGTCGCCGCGCTGGGCGAGCACGGATGCGAGGGTGCCGAAGGGCACGGCGCGGTCGGCGGGGCGGCGCGGCGGCAGGGCGGCGGCTTCGCGCAGCGCGACCTCCGCCTCGTCGAGGCGGCCGAGGCGGCGCAGGATGGCGCCGTAGACCGCGAGGATGTTGGCAAGGGACCCGCTTCCCGGCCGGGTCGCCCGGGTCACCGCGACGGCTTCGGCCCCGACGGCCTCGGCCTCGAGCAGCCTTCCGTCC
Organism: uncultured Rhodothermales bacterium; assembly: GCA_964580105.1. GTDB lineage: Bacteria > Bacteroidota > Rhodothermia > Rhodothermales > Rubricoccaceae > CAZOJJ01. The sequence goes on from CAZOJJ010000025.1 coordinate 17,475, forward strand.
ATCAGGAGGGCGAACGAGAGGTCGCGCAGGACACCGAGGCGGCGGGGGTCGTCGGCGCCGAAGAGCCGCTCGTAGCGGCCGAGCGCCGTGCGGTAGGCCGCCTCGGCGTCTGCGATCCGCCCCTGGCTGAGCAGCACGCGGCCGAGTGTCCGCTCGACGTCTGCGACGGCCGGACGACCCAGGCTCCCCTCGCGTTCGAGGCGCTCCCACGCCGCGCGCAGGATCGCTTCGGCCTCCCCGGCGCGGCCCAGGTCGGTGAGGGCGAGGGCCTGTCGCTGCTCAGCCTCGGTCATCAGCGCGGCGTCGCCGGCGGCCAGACGCCGGGCCTCGCTCGCCGCCATCGCTGCCTCGTCGGGCCGGCCGGTTTCGAGCAGCGCCGAGGCGCGGGCGCTCAGGCTCGCCGCCAGGTCGGCCGGCGGCGCCGCCGCCCGGCGGAGCGCGACGGCTTCGCGGAGGGCGGCCTCGGCTTCCGGAAAGAGCCCCAGCCGCAGGTACGTCGTGCCGATGACGTGGAGCAGCCGGCCCCGCGTCGTGGGCTGATCGGCGAACTCGACGCGGACGCGGGCGAGCCCGGGGGCGAGGAGGTCGCGGATGCGGAGGGTGTCCTGCCGCTCCTCGGCAAAGGGGTCGGCGGCGGCGAAGAGGCTCTCCAGGAACGCCGCGCTCGCCTCGGCCTCGTCGCGCGCGCGGGCCGCCTCGCGCTGCTGCACGGCCAGGATCAGCGCGGCGGCCACGAGCCCGGCCATCGCCAGCCCGGCCATCGCCACGCCGAGGCGGTGGCGGCCGACGAACTTGCGGGCGCGATAGCCGAGCGTTTCCGGACGGGCCCGGAGCGGCAACCCCGCCCTCCGACGCCGGAGGTCGCCGAGGAAGGCCTCGGCCGAGGCGTAGCGCCGCTTGGGATCGGCGTGGAGGGCCGTGAGGACGAGCGTATCGAGGTCGCCGCGGAGCGCGCGGCGGCGGACCGGATCGGCTACGGCCGCGCCGGGCGCGACGGGCGCGGAGCCCGGACGGCGGCCGGTGAGCAGCTCGTAGAGCACGGCACCGAGCGCATACACGTCGGTGGCCGTCGTGACGGAGCCGCCGTCGATCTGCTCGGGCGCGGCGTACTCGGGGGTGAGGAAGCGGACCTCCGAACGCGTGGCCTCGGCTTCCGCTCCCAGCAGCCGGGCGATGCCGAAGTCGAGCAGCTTCACGCACGGCGTCCCGTCCTCCGCCTCCGTGACGAGGATGTTCGACGGTTTGAGGTCGCGGTGGACGACGAGGCGGCGGTGGGCGTGCTGCACCGCTTCGACGGCCTGCTCGAAGAGCGCCAGGCGGGTCTCCACGTCCAGCCCCCGGCGCTCGGCGTAGGCCGTGATCGGCGCGCCCTCAGCCAGCTCCATGACGAGGTAGGGGCGCCCGTCGGCCGCCGCACCGGCGTCGAGCAGGCGCGCGATGTGCGGGTGGTCGAGGCCGGCGAGGATGCGGCGCTCGTCGCGGAAGCGGCGGAGGACGGCGTCGGTGTCCATCCCGAGCTTGACGAGCTTGAGGGCGACGGCCTTCTCGAACGTGCCGTCGGCGCGCTCGGCACGGTAAACCGCGCCCATCCCGCCGCGCCCGATCTCACCCGCGATCCGGTACGGCCCGACGCGCGTGCCCTCGGCCAGGTCCACCTCGGGCTCCCCGGCGAGGGTGTCGAGCAGCCGGGCTGCGAAGCCGGTGGCGCTCTCGCCCAGCGCCTGCTCGGCCTCGGTGTCGCTGGCGAGGAGCGATCGACGGCGCCATAGAGCGCCGCGTCGCCGCCGCAGCGGGCGCGGAGCCAGGCCGTCCGCTCGTCGGGCGGGCGCTGGAGCGCCTCGTCGAAGAGGGCGTCCATCTCGGCCCAGCGGTCGGGAGCGAGCGGGTTCATCCGGGGAGGTTCGGTGTCGATCCGTCGTTCGCAGAATCGGCGGCGGGCGGATCACCACCGGGCGGGCGGCCCTCCCGCATGAGTTGGAAGAGGTAGGCGCGGGCGCGCCGCCAGTCCCGCTTGACGGTGGGGACGGAGCGCCCCGTCACCTGCGCGATCTCCTCATGCGCCATCCCCCCGAAGAAACGAAGCTCGACGACCTCGGCGAGCCGCGCACTCACGGCGGCGAGGCGATCCAGCGCGGCGTCGAGGCCGAGGAGGTCGAGCGCCTCGGCCTCGGCGGCGTCGGGGCCTCCGCCGGAGGCGGCCACGGCGAAGGCGGCGTCGAGCGGGAGGTCCGGGGCCGCACCGCCGCGCTTCTGGGCCGTCCGCTCGCGGGCGTAGCTGACGAGGACGAACCGCATGGCCTGCGCCGCGAGGGCGAAGAAGTGCGTCCGGCTCTCCCAGCCGGGCGCCTCGCCGACGGTGAGCTTGAGGTAGGCCTCGTGGACGACGGCCGTGGTATTGAGCGTCTCGCCGGGGCGGTGGCGCCGCAGCCGCGCGCGGGCCAGCACGCGCAGCTCGTCGTAAACGCGCGGGAGGAGCACGTCGAGGGCGGCGCGGTCGCCCGCCCGGGCCTCGGCGAGGAGCTGGGTCGTGGTGGAGGTAGCGGACATCGGGGTCGCGGTACGGCGACAAGGTAGGGCGGCGCGGCCTTTTTCGTCGGTGGTGATCCCCGCAGGCCGGTTCCTGCGAGCGAGGGGGTAGACCGTCATCCGCCCTCACAGCCATGCTGCCCCGCTACGCCCTCTCGGCCCTCCCCCTCCTCACGCTCCTCGCCCCCCCCGCCGCCGCGCAGGTCCGCTACACCTGGGACGGCGGCAACGGGGCCTGGGACGACCCCAACAACTGGACGCCGGCCGGCGTCCCGGCCGAGGCCGACACCGCCGTCGTCGCCGCGGGCCAGGCCAGCGTCAACGACGCCCGCGCCGTCGGCGCCCTCCGTCTCTCCGGCACGGCCTGGCTCACCGGCGGCGGCCACCTCACCGTGCTCGACGGCCTCGACTGGGCGAGCGGCACGCTCAACGGCCGCGACACCGGCGGCGACCCCACCCTCACCGTCGCCGCGGGCGCCACGATGGTCATCCGCACGGGCGCCGTCCACCCCCTCCGGGGGCGCCGTCTCGTCAACGAAGGCACCGTCGTGTGGGAGGACGACGGCCTCCTTCAGGTCCAGTGGACCCAGCTCTTGGAGAACCGCGCCGGGGCCACGTTCGACATCCGAGGCGACGGCCAGATCACGCGCACGAACGGGACGTGCACCTTCGACAACGCAGGCCTCCTCGTGAAGTCGGCCGGGACAGGAGAGACGGTCTTCAACTGGCCCTTCGGCCCGTTCAACAACGACGGCACCGTCCGGGTCGCATCGGGGACGCTCCGGCTCAACAACGGCGGCGGAGGCGGCGGGAGCGGCGCCTTCGAGGTCCTCGCGGGGAGGACGCTCCAGGTCTCGAATGGGACGCACACCTACGACGCGGCCTCCAGCCTCGGCGGGGCGGGGACGCTCCGCATGACCGGCGGCACGGCCCACTTCGACGGGGCCGTCGCCCTCACCGGCCCCACGCTCGTCAGCGGCGGCACGCTCCGGCTCGGCGACGCTGCCGCCACGTCCAACGTCGCCGGCGTGACCCTCTCCGGCGGCACCTTCGGCAGCGGCGGGGAGCTCAACGTCAACGGGCTCCTCACGTGGACGGGCGGCACTCTGGGCGGCCCCCTGACCGGCCCCGCCGGCGTCGTCCACCTCCTCGGCGGCGCCGCGGCCGAAGGCGACGGCGTCAAGCGGTTCGCCCTCGGCACCGTCAACAACGCCGCTGCGTTCACGTGGAGCGGGACGGGCGACCTCGAGATCGGCGGGCCCACCACGTTCAACAACCTCGAAGGCGCCACGTTCGACATCCAGAACGACGCCCGCTGGACCCGCACCAACGGGACGCTCCAGTTCGTCAACCGAGGGCTCGTCGTGAAGTCGGCCGGGACGGGGACCACCACCATCCAGACCCCCTTCGATCCCTTCAACAACGACGGCGAGGTCCGCGTCGAGGTGGGGACGCTGTTCGTGAACGTCAACGGCTCCGGGAGCGCCAGCACCGACACGGGGGCCTGGCACGTGGCGGAGGGCGCGACGCTGCAGTTCGGCGGCCACCAGCGCACCTTCACCGAGGAGGCCACGCTCGGCGGCGTCGGCACCGTCGACTTCGGCAACGCGACCATCATCAACCGTGGCACCGTCCGCCCCGGCCTCTCGCCCGGTGTCCTCGCCGTCAGCGGCGCCTACCCGGCCCCACAGCCCGAGGGGGTGCTGGAGGTCGAGCTCGGCGGGTACGCCCCCGGCACCGAGCACGACCAGCTCGCCGTCACGGGCGCGGCCACGCTCGGCGGCACCCTCCGCGTCGTGCTCACCGATGGGTTCGTGCCTGAGGATGGCGACCGCTTCCTCATCGTCCCGGCCGCCTCCATCACCGGCGCCTTCGCCGCGCTCGACCTGCCCGGCGGCCTGGAGGCGTACGTCGAGCCCACGGATGCCGGCGCCGAGCTGGTCATCGGGAAGGTCATCGCCAACGAACCCGGGGCGGACCTGCCCGACGCCTTCGCCCTCCACGCGGCCTATCCCAACCCCTTCAATCCGCGCGCGACCCTCCGCTACGACGTGCCCGAGGCGGGGCGCGTCACGCTGGCCGTGTACGACGCGCTCGGCCGCGAGGTGGCCCGCCTCGTGGACGGCGAGCGCCCGGCCGGCCGGTACGAGGTGGTCCTCGACGGGGCCGGGCTGCCGAGCGGCCTCTACCTCGTGCGCCTGACGGCCGAGGGGTTCGCCCAGACCCGCCGCGTGACGCTACTGCGGTGACCGGCGCGTTAGGAACCGGCAGGGCGAACCGGTCGTCTCGGGCGCGCGGCGCCCCCTCGCCCTTCCGCCGACCCCATGCGCCACCGCCTCCCGGCCCTCGTCGCCCTCGCGTTTACCGCCCTCGCGTTTACCGCCTTCACGTTTAGCGCCTTCGCGCTCGCCGCCCTTCCCGCCTGCGCCCAGCCCGGCCCCGAGGGCCGCGTCCTGCTCCAGGAGCGCGTCGCCGACGGCTACGAAGTCCGCATCACCGCCGCGCCGGCCGTTGAGTGCGCCGACCGGCCCGAGCCGCTCTTCCGGCCCGGCTACGAGAGCGTGTTCGAGACGGCGCACGAGGCGGACCCGTGCTACGGCCCGGCCGAGACGCTCACGCTCCTCCACCACGGCGAGGCAGTGGACGCCGTGAGCGCCCACCGCCTCTGGCTCGGCAGCGCTTCCAGCGAGCAGGAGGACGAGGATCCCGATGCGCCCGCCGTCCCTGCAAGCGCCGTGCAGGACCTCACCGGCGACGGCGTGCCCGAGCTGATCGTCCGCGCGTGGTCCGGCGGGGTGCATTGCTGCTTCGGCTACCTCGTCGTCGAGCTCGGCGCCGCGCCCCGCCTCCTCGCCGCCCTCGATACCGAGGACAGCGAGGTCGAGGTCAAGGACACCGACGGCGACGGCGCGCCCGAGCTGTGGCACTATGACATGACCTTCGCCTACTGGAACGAGTCGTTCGCGGGCTCGCCTGCCCCGCACGTGGCGCTGGCGTGGGACGGCGAGCGGTTCGCGCCCTCGCTCCCGCACATGGCGCGGAACGCCATCGCGCCGGACTCGCTGGCCGCCCTCACCGCCGACGTCCGCGCCGACCCGTCGTGGACCTCGCGCTCCTTCCCGCCGACGGCCTACTGGGGCACCCTCCTCGACCTCCTCTACGCCGGGCAGGGGGCCGAGGCCGCCGCCTTCGCCGAGCGCGCGTGGCCCGGCGACAAGCTCGGCCGGGCCGTCTTCCTCGGGTGGTTCGCCGACCAGCTCCGCCGCTCGCCCTACCACGACTTCGTCTGGGCCACGAACCGGGAAGCCGTAGACTGGCTCTGACGGCCCGCGTCAACCGCCCGCCTCGGCGCGGTAGCGTGCCGCCTCGGCCGTGCGTCCCTGCGCCTGGTAGAGCGCGGCGAGCTGCGCCGCCATAGCCGCCGCCCGTCTGCGGTGCTCCGCGTCCTCCTGCGCCGCGAGCGCCCGGTACCCTGCGAGCAGGAGCGGCTCGGCCTCGGCGGCGCGCCCGAGGGCGAGGAGGCAGGCGCCGAGGGCGCTCTGCGCCGCCGCCGTGTCGGCGTGGCCCTCGCCGTAGGCGGCCTGCCCGGTGGCGAGCGCCTCGCGCAGCAACGGCTCGGCCTCGCGCGCCCGTCCCCGCTCGGTGAGCAGCCCGCCCAGGGCGGTGAGGATCTGCCCCGCGCGGGGGCTGCCCTCCGGGTAGGCACGCTGCGCTACGTCGAGGGACTGCCGGTAGAGCGCCTCCGCCTCGCCGAGGTCGCCCGTCGCCCGTGCCACGTCGCCGAGGTTGAGGTAGCCGGCGGCCAGGTGCGGGTAGGCGTCGCCGTAGAGCCGCTCCCAGAGGGCAACGGCCTGGCGGTAAAGCGCGGCGGCGTCGGCGTAGTCGCCCATCGTGTAGAGCAGCTTGCCGAGGTTGTTGGTCGCGGCGGCGACGGCGGCGTGCTCCTCGCCGTGGACGCGGCGCTGGAGGTCGAGGGCCTCGCGGTAGTAGGGCTCGGCCGCGTCGAGGTCGCCGCGTGCGCGCAGGAGCGCGCCGAGGTTGCCCACGCCGATGGCCACGAGGGCGTGGTCGTCGCCGTAGGCCGTGCGCCAGATGGCGAGGGCCTCGCGGTAGAGCGGCTCGGCGGCGTCGAGATCGCCGCGCTCCTTGAGCAGCCGCGCGAGGTTGTTGAGCGTCGTGGCGACGTCCGCGTGCTCGGGGCCGAGGCGGGCTCGCTGCACGGCGAGGGCCTCGCGGTAGAGGGCCTCGGCCTCGTCCAGGCGCCCGGTGCCGTGGAGCACCCCCGCGAGGTTGTTGCGGCTGGCGGCCACCTCCTCGTGCCGGTCGCCCAGCAGCCGGATGCGCAGATCGAGGGCCTCCCGGTGTAGGCGGATGGCCTCGTCCGGCTGGCCGTCGTGGTGGAGAGCGACAGCGAGGTTGTCGAGCGTCGTCGCCACGGCGCGGTCGTCCCCGCCGGCGAGGCGTCGCTGCATGGCGAGGGCCTCGCGGAAGCGGGTCACGGCGTCGGCGTACGCGCCCCGGAGCCGAGTCAGCTCGGCGAGTTCGTGGAGGCTGGCGGCCACGTCGGCGTGGTCGCCGGGGTGGAGCGCCCGGCGCAGCGCGAGCGCGCGCTCCAGGAACGGGGCGGCCTCGTCGTAGAGCCCCATGCTGGTGTAGACGCGCCCGACGACGTGGAACAACGCCGCCTGCACCGCCGGCTGCTCGGCCAGTTCGCCCTCGATCCGGGCCGAGCCCTGCTGAAGGATGGCCTCGGCCGTGAGCCGTTCCCCACCCGACTGCCGGGGATCGGCCACCTCGAAGACGCGCACGAGGAAGTCGGTCACCTGCTCGGCCGTGGCCGCCTCGGTGCGCGCGAGGTCGCGCTCGCGCTGGGCCACGCCCGCCTGCCACAGCGCCGCACCCAGTCCGCCGACGAGCGCCAGCACCACGGCGACGGCCGCGCTGACGCTCACGCGGTGCCGCCGCACGAACGAGCGGACGCGGTAGCCGAGCGTGTCGGGCCGGGCCAGGACGCGCTCGCCCCGGCGATGTCGGCGGAGGTCGTCGGCCAACGCCTCGACGGACGGGTAGCGGCGCTCGGAGTCCGGGTGGAGCGCCCGCAGCACGATGGTATCGAGGTCGCCGCGGAGGCGACGGGCCAGCCGCTCGGGCGTCGCGCGCCGCGCCCCGGCGGCCTCCGTCGTAAGGACGGTGCTCGGGCGCGGCGGCGGGTCGGCGAGGAGGCGCTCGATCTCAGCGAGGCCCATCCCCTGCACGTCGTACGGCCGTCGCCCGGTGAGCAGTTCGTAGAGCACGACGCCGAGCGCGTACACGTCGGTGGCCGTCGTGACGGGCTCGCCGCGCACCTGCTCCGGCGCGGCGTAGGCGGGCGTCAGCCGGCGGTGATCGGTCTGCGTCCACGCGCCGTCGCCCCCGTCGCCGAGCAGGCGAGCGATGCCGAAGTCGAGCAGCTTCACTCGGGCTTTGCCCTCCGCATCCTCCGTCACGAGGATGTTGGACGGCTTGAGGTCGCGGTGGACGACGAGCCGGCGGTGGGCGTATCCGACGGCCTCGGCGACCTGGAGGAAGAGGCCGAGGCGGGCCTCCACGCCGAGGCGGCGGGCGTCGGCCCAGGCGGTGATCGGCTCGCCGTGGACGCGCTCCATGACGAGAAAGGGCCGGCCGTCGGCCGCCGCGCCGCCGTCGAGCAGGCGGGCGATGCCGGGGTGGTCGAGGCCGGCGAGGATCTGGCGCTCGCGGTGGAAGCGGCGGAGCACCTCGTCGGTGTCCATCCCGCGCTTGACGAGCTTGAGGGCGACCTCCTTCTCGAAGGCGCCGTCGGCGCGCTCGGCGAGGTAGACCGTGCCCATCCCACCGCGCCCGAGCTCGTCCGCGATCCGGTACGGCCCGACGGTCGTGCCCAGCGCGGGGTCGTCCGCCTCGTCAGGGTGGCGCACGTCGGCCAGGAGGGGCGCGGCGAACTCCGCGGCCGACTCGCCGAAGAGGCGGGCCGAGGCGGGCACGCTCGCCAGCAGCGCCTCGACCTCGCGGTAGAGTGCCGGGTCGTCGCCGCAGGCGGCGCGGAGGAAGGCCGTGCGCTCCTCGGCCGGGCGGTCGAGCGCCTGCTCGAAGAGCGTGTCGATGCGGGCCCAGTGGCCGGAGGGGAGGGAAGCCATCGGTGGGGGGTCTCGCCAGGAAATCGGAATCGGCGGGCGGATCCCCTCAGGGCACATCCGCCTCGGGCTCGGCGAGGGCGCGGTAGAGCCAGGCGCGCGCGCGCGTCCAGTCGCGCTCGACGGTCGCCACGGAGTGGCCGGTCGCCTCGGCGATTTCGGGGTAGGTGAGGCCGCCGAAGAAGCGGTACTCGACGACGTCGGCCAGGCGGTCGCTCTGGAGGCGGAGGCGGTCGAGCGCCTCGTCGAGGGCGAGGAGGTCGGCGGCGCGCTCCTCGGCGGCGAGTTGCACGGCGCCGAGCGAGAGCGGCTCGGCGGCCCCGCCGCGCTTCTCGGCCGTGCGGGCGCGGGCGTAGTCGACGAGCACGAAGCGCATGGCGCGGGCGGCGAGGGCGAGGAAGTGGGGCCGGTCCGTCGGCGCCACGCGCGCGCCGTCTACCAGCTTGAGGTAGGCCTCGTGGACGAGCGAGGTGGTGTCCAGCGTCTCACCCGGTCGGTACGCGCGGAGGCGGCGCTGGGCGAGGGTGCGGAGGGCCTCGTAGACGTGCGCGTAGAGCCGCTCGGCGGCGCCGGCATCGCCGTCGCCGGCCTGGCGGAGGAGGAGCGTGGTGTCGGGGAACGCGGTCATGACGGAGCGGGGCGATGGAAAGTAGGCCGAGCGCCGCGCTTCCTCAACATGCACACGGGGTTGAGCGAAGCAGGGGACGTAGACGAGGCCCTTCATGCGGACTCCAAAAACGGGATGAGGGGATTCGCGCCGGGCTTCCGATTGAAAGAGCGCACCCGGCTCCGGACGCGGCGAGCGGCTCTGCCTTGCTGCCCCGATGGACCGGGCGCCGCACCTTCTCTCCAACGACTCCGACCATGCACGTCCTCACTCCAACGCTCCGGTGGGTGCTGCCCGCCCTCGTCTTCCTTCCCCTCGCCCTTCCGCTCCGCGCGCAGACCACGCCCTCGCCCATCCAGGAGTTCGGCATCCCCAACCTCCCGGCCCACTCGCTCCTCGGCTGGGCCGTCACCGGGCTGAGTGACCTCGACGAGGACGGCCTCGACGAGATCGCCATTGGCGTGCCCGGGGTGAACACGGCCTCGGGCGGCGTGCTCGTGATTTCCGGCGCGTTCGACGACGGGACCGAGCTCGCCTCCCCGGTCCCCCAGGTCAGCGGCCAGTTCGGCTACGCCCTCGCCCGTGTCCGCCGCCCCGGCCTCGAAAACGCGGTCGTCCTGGCCATCGGGGCTCCCGGCGAGTCGGTGAACGGCCAGTCCGCTGCGGGCCACACGTACCTCCTCGTCCAGGATCTCTCCCCCACGCCGGTCGCGTCGCCCAACGTGGAGCCCGGTGGCCTGTTCGGTCACGCCGTCGCCGGCGCCGGCGACCCTCAGGGCGTCGGCCTGGCCGGCCTGCTGGTCGGCGCGCCGGGTGAGAGCCCCGGCAACGTCTCCGAGGCCGGGCGCGCCTACCTCTACACCTTCGTCGGGAACCCCGTCACGCTGGAGCCGGCCAACCCGGTGCCCGACGGCCACTTCGGCTGGGCCGTCGGCGGGCTGGGCGACATCGACGACGACGGGGCCGACGAGGTGCTCGTCGGCGCGCCGAGCGAAGACGTCCAGGGCATCGCCCGCGCGGGCCGGGTGTACGGGTTCTACGGCGACGGGAGCCCCCTCGGCAACGTCGTCTCGCCCACCCCCGAGGCCGACGGCGGATTCGGCTTCGCCGTCGCCGGGGTCGGCGACGTGAACGGCGACGGCGTCCCGGACTTCCTCATCGGCGCGCCGGGCGAGGACGGCGGGCGCGGCCGGGTCTACCTCTTCGACGGCGGCGCCGCCGACCTCATCGCCACGTTCACCTCACCCTCCCCCCAGTCCCAGAACTTCGGCTGGGCCGTCGCCGGCGTCCCCGACCTCAACGGCGACGGCGCCGCCGAGGTGCTCATCGGGGCGCCCTACGACACGAACAACCAGCGGGGCCGCGCCTACGTCTTCTCGGGCGCGACGCAGGCCCTCCTCGCCCGCCTCGACTCGGGCAACGGTGAGGCCCAGGGCGGCTTCGGCTGGTCCGTCGGCGTCGTCGGCGATGTCACGGGGGACGACCGGGCCGACCTCCTCGTCGGGGCGCCGGCCGAGGACCCCGGCGGCGAGGCCGACAACACCGGCCGCGTCTACGTCTTCTCCAGCGAGGCCGCCGTGCCCGTCGCGGCGGAGCCGACGGCGGGGATCCCGAGCGCCTTCACGCTGGGCGCGGCCTACCCCAACCCCTTCAACCCGCAGACGACCGTCCCCTTCACGCTGGAGGCGAACGGCCCCGTGCGGCTGGCCGTCTACGACGCCCTCGGCCGCGAGGTGGCCGTGCTCGTGGACGAGGTCCGTGCGGCAGGCACGCACACCGTCGTGTTCGACGCCGCCGGACTCCCGAGCGGGGCCTACCTCGTGCGCCTGGCGGCGGGCGGCGCCGTCCAGACGCGGACTCTCACGCTCCTGCGCTGAGCGAGGGGCGCCCCGCCGGCCGTCTACGGCGCCGGCGGGGCGCCCCTACCGGAGGCATCGTCCGTCCACTGGATGAAGGGCACTTCCTGCGGGAATTCGCTCCGCTCATGTGATCAGCTCATTTGATGAGCTCATGTGATCAGCTCATTTGATGAAGAGCATTTCCCGGTAGGTCGGCAGCGGC
>CAZOJJ010000025.1:28920-41582 GCA_964580105.1 uncultured Rhodothermales bacterium
GCTCATGTGATCAGCTCATTTGATGAAGAGCATTTCCCGGTAGGTCGGCAGCGGCCAGAGGTCGGCGGGCACGAGCCGTTCGAGGGCGTCGCACGCGGCGCGGACGGTCTGCATGGCCGGGATCACCTTCGCCTGCATGGCCTTCGCCTCGTCCTTCGCGGCGTGTGCCGCCTTGCGGGCCTTGCCGAGCGCGTCGGCCGCTTTCTGGAGCGCATTGACCTGCTCCACCACGTCGGCGGCGATGGCCTTCGTACCCGAGACGTCGAGCTTGAAGTCCTCGGCCGCCTCGGCCGCCTCGCCGAGCTCGGCGAGGTAGCGGAGGGCGGCGGGCAGCACGCGCGTCCGCGCCAGGTCCTCCGTCGTCGCCGCCTCGATGTTGATCGTCTTGACGTACTGCTCGGTGAAGATCTCCCGGCGGCTGTGCAGTTCCGCCTCGGTCAGCACCTCGTAGGCGGTGAAGGCGGCCACGGTGGGCTCGGCCGTGAGCTGGGGGAGCGCCTCCGGCGTGGTCTTGAGGTTGAGGAGCCCGCGCGCCTCGGCCTCGGCGTGCCACGCCTCCGAGTAGCCGTCGCCGTTGAAGACGATGGCGCGGTGGGCGCGGATGGAGTCCGCGATGACGTCGTGGGCGGCGTCCTGGAGGGCCTTCGCGCTCCGCTTCCGGCCCTTGAGCTTCGCCTCCATCTTCGTCGCCAGGTCGTCGATGGCCTCGGCCACGATGACGTTGAGCGCGGTGAGCGGGAAGCTCACGGACTGGCTGGAGCCGACGGCGCGGAACTCGAACTTGTTACCCGTGAAGGCGAAGGGGCTCGTCCGGTTGCGGTCGCCCGCGTGGCGGGGCAGGCGCGGGAGCACCGGCGTGCCGAGGCCGAGGAAGCCCGAGGCGGGCGAGGTCGACGCCTTCCCGCTCTCGGCGATCTGCTCGTAGACGCTCGTGAGCTGCTCGCCGAGGAAGATCGAGAGGATGGCCGGCGGCGCCTCGTTGGCGCCGAGGCGGTGGTCGTTGGCCGCGCTGGCGATGGTGGCGCGGAGCAGCCCCTGGTGGCGGTGGACGGCCTGGATGACGGCCGTGCAGAAGAACAGGAAGAGGAGGTTCTCGTGCGGGGTGTCGCCCGGCTCCAGGAGGTTCATCCCGGTGTCGGTGCCCATCGAGTAGTTGCAGTGCTTGCCGGAGCCGTTGACGCCGGCGAACGGCTTCTCGTGGAGCAGGCACACGAGCCCGAAGCGCGGGGCCATCCGCTGCAGCGTCATCATGAGCACCTGCTGGTGGTCCGCCGCCACGTTGGCGTTCTCGAAGATGGGCGCGAACTCGTACTGGCTCGGGGCCACCTCGTTGTGCCGCGTGGCCACCGGCACGCCGAGCTTGTAGAGCTCCTCCTCGACGGCGTTCATGAACGCCAGGACGCGCTCGGGGATGGTGCCGAAGTAGTGGTCCTCCATCTCCTGCCCGCGCGGCGGCGGCGCGCCGAGCAGCGTGCGCCCGGCCACGAGGAGGTCCGGCCGCTCCAGGAAGTAGCGCTCGTCGACGAGGAAGTACTCCTGCTCGGAGCCGAGCGTGGCCGTGACGCGCTTGACGTCGCCGTCGCCGAAGAGGCGGAGGGCGCGGAGGGCCTGCTTGTTGAGCGCCTCCATGCTCCGCAGAAGCGGCGTCTTGTGGTCGAGCGCCTCGCCGTTCCAGGACGCGAAGGCCGTCGGGATGCAGAGCGTGCCGACCCCGTTGTGCTCGATCAGGAAGGCCGGGCTCGTCGGGTCGTAGGCCGTGTAGCCGCGCGCCTCGAACGTGGCCCGCAGGCCGCCGCTCGGGAAGCTCGACGCGTCGGGCTCGCCCTGGAAGAGGTTCTTGCCCGAGAACTCGGCGATGGCGCCGCCGCCCGCGTTCGGCGTGATGAAGCTGTCGTGCTTCTCGGCCGTGCGCCCGGTGAGCGGCTGGAACCAGTGCGTGAAGTGGGTCGCGCCGCGCTCGCACGCCCACTCCTTCATCGCCAGCGCGATGGCGTCGGCGACGGACTCGTCGATGGGCTCGCCGCCCTCGATGGTGGCGACGAGGCGGCGGTAGACGACCTTGGGCAGGCGCGCCTTCATCTCGGCCAGGCCGAACGTGTTCTGGCCGAAGATCTTCTCCACGTCCATCGAGGAGCGGGCGAGGCCGTTGCCGTTGAGGCGGGTGGGGGCGAGAGCGGGGGCGGGCATCGGGCGAGCGGGTGGGTGGGGAGGTAAGGGAGAGCCGGATGGCCAGGTAGGGAGGAGCGGGCTACGGTTCGACCCCGTTGGCCTCGGCGGGCTCGTAGAGCGTCTGGGGGGCGACGGGGAGGTAGCGCGTCTCCTTCAGCGTCGAGAGCACGATGGAGGTCTGCGTGCCGCGCACGCCCGGGAGCGCCTGGATCCGGGCCAGCAGCGCCTCCAGCGCGGCGGTGTTGCGGACGCGCACCTTCAGGATGTGCGAGCCCTCGCCCGTGATCGAGTGCAGCTCCTGCACCTCGTCCATCGCCGCGACGGCCTCGACGAAGGCGCCGTAGTGCTCGGACGAGGTCGAGAGCACGCGGACGAACGCCGTGATGTCCACGTGGAGGCGGCGGGCGTCGAGCGTGGCGTGGTAGCCGGTAATGACGCCACGCTCCTCCAGCTTCCGCATCCGCTCCGAGGCCGACGGAAGCGAGAGGCCCACCGCGTCGGCCACGTCCTTCCGCTTGATCCGGCCCCGCCGCTGGAGGAGGTCGAGGATCTGGGCGTCGATGGCGTCGAGCTTTTCCATGCCGGGCGAGCGATTCGCCTGATTTGTTCAGGGGAATGACGAAAACTACAGAGCCTGCGCCGGACGTGTCAACATAACGCCTTATTAAGTTTCAGCGACGAGGCGACGTCGCCGTAGTTCGTGAGGCGCTTCCTCCCGGCGCCGCGCTCGGATACAGGGCGGTCGTATTTTGCGCGCCCCAGGGCCCGTAGCAAAGCGGTGAATGCGCCCGGCTCATAACCGGAGGATCGCAGGTTCGAATCCTGCCGGGCCCACTCGGATCAGGAGGGCGCGCGCCGGCGCAGCGCCTCCACGGTGTGTCGTGCGCTTTCGGGGTGATGCAGCCCGGCGTGGCAGTTCGCGCAGAGCAATTCGCACTTCTGGAGCTCCTGCCGAATCGCGCTCATACTCCGGTTGGACAGGGGGCGCGCATCGAGGGGAAACGCCTTTGTATCCGACTCGCGGTGGCGGAACCGGAGCGCCGCGAGCTTGCGCCGGTAGCCCCAGACCGAGCACGCGCCTCCCATCTCATCCACCAACCGGAGCTTGCGGCGCAACGCCCGGAGCGTCTGGGAGTAGTAGGAGCTTGGATTGGCCCGGCTTCGGTGGTAGTGCGCCTGCTGCTTGCAGCGGTTCGAGCAGTGCTTGGTCTGCATCCCACTCTAATGAAGCCTGGCAGATCGTACAGGACTTCATAGGCACCTGCCTCGTTTCTCACCGCAATCTAGGCCCCAATACGTATCACCGAACGTTCGCTCCGCCCGGTCTCTGAGAAGCCCCGTAGATTCCAGCCCTTCCCTCCGTCCCATCCCCGCCGCCATGTCTCGCCGTTCCCTCCCGCAATGGGCCGCGCCCCTCGCCCTGCTCCTCGCCCTCACCCCGCCCGCCTCGGCGCAGCCGGCGGCGGGCCCGACCGTCGCCGAGGCCGTCGCCTTTGCCGACTCGGCCGAGGCCGTCCTCTACGACCTCGGCGTGAAGGCCGGCCGCGCCGCGTGGGTCCAGGCCACCTACATCACGCACGACACCGAGATCCTCGCCGCCGAGGCCAACGAGCGGTACGTGGCCGCCGGCGTGGACCTCGCCACGCAGGCCGCCCGCTTCAGCGGGCTCGACCTCCCCTACGACACCGCGCGCAAGCTGAACCGGCTCCGCACCGGCCTCACGATGCCCGCGCCGAACGACCCGGCGAAGACGGCCGAGCTGAGCCAGATCGCCGCCCGCCTGGAGAGCACCTACGGGCGCGGCCAGTACTGCCGCGAGGACGGCGAGTGCCTGAGCCTCTCGGACATGGAGCGCGTCCTCGCCGAGAGCCGCGACGCCGACGAACTCCTCGACGTGTGGACCGGCTGGCGCACCGTCTCGCCCGCCATGCGCGACGACTACGCCCGCCTCGTCGAACTCATGAACGAGGGTGCGCGCGACCTCGGCTTCGCCGACGTGGGCGCCCTGTGGCGCTCGGGCTACGACATGGACCCCGACGCCTTCGCCGACGAGCTCGACCGGCTCTGGGGTCAGGTGCGGCCGCTCTACGAGGGGCTCCACTGCTACGTCCGCGCCGAGCTGGCCGAGGCCTACGGCGAGGACGTCGTGCCGCCGGGCGAGCCCATCCCGGCGCACCTCCTCGGCAACATGTGGGCGCAGCAGTGGGGCAACGTCTACGACCTCGTCGCGCCCGAGGCGGCCGACCCCGGCTACGACCTGACCGAGCTGATCGAGCAGGATGGGATGGACGAGGTCGAGATGGTTCGCGTCGGCGAGCGGTTCTTCACCTCCCTCGGCCTCGACCCGCTGCCGGAGACGTTCTGGGAGCGCTCGCTCTTCACCAAGCCCGACGACCGCGACGTCGTCTGCCACGCCAGCGCCTGGAACGTGGACGAGGTGGACGACCTCCGCATCAAGATGTGCATCGAACCCGACGCGGAGGACTTCCAGACCATCCACCACGAGCTCGGCCACAACTTCTACCAGCGGGCCTACAACCAGCTTCCGTACCTCTACCGCACCAGCGCCAACGACGGCTTCCACGAAGCCCTCGGCGACGCCGTCGCCCTCTCGGTGACGCCCGCCTACCTCGTCGAGCTCGGCCTGCTGGACGAGGAGCCGCCCGCCGAGAGCGACATCGGCCTGCTCCTCCGCGACGCGCTCGACAAGGTCGCCTTCCTCCCCTTCGGCCTCCTCGTGGATCAGTGGCGCTGGAAGGTGTTCTCCGGCGAGGTCGGGCCCGACGCGTACAACGCGGCGTGGTGGGACCTCCGCGAGCGCTACCAGGGCGTCCAGGCCCCGAATGCGCGGACCGAAGACCTCTTCGACCCCGGCGCGAAGTACCACGTCCCGGCCAACGTGCCCTACACGCGTTACTTCCTCGCGCACATCCTCCAGTTCCAGTTCCACCGCGCGCTCTGCGAGGCGGCCGGCTACGAGGGCCCGCTCAACCGCTGCTCGATCTACGGTAACGAGGAGGCCGGCCGCCGCCTCCAGGCCATGATGGAGATGGGGGCGAGTCGCCCGTGGCCCGAGGCGCTCGAGGCGCTCACCGGGAGCCCCGAAATGGATGCCACCGCCATCCTCGACTACTTCGCGCCGCTGATGGACTGGCTCGGCGAGCAGAACGAGGGGCGTACCTGCGGCTGGTGAGCGGTCGGGTGCGCGCGGCTACGCCAGGAGGGTGTCACCGCCCGCACCGTGCTTGGGCACGCGTCCGTCCGCCTCGGGTCCGCTCCGGGCCGGCCCGAGGTGGACGGGAGCGCGGAGCCGGTATGTTGACCGCCGCGGCCCTCGTACTCACCCAAGCCCTGCACCGCCATGGCCACCCTCGCTGCGTCCGCCTCCCGTTCGCGCACCACGCCGGTCCACCTCTGGGTGGTCGGCGTGTGCGCGCTCCTCTGGAACGCCTTCGGCGCGTTCGACTACCTCATGACCCAGCTCGACGCCGAGTGGTACATGGGCAACTTCACCGAGGAGCAGCGCGCCTACTTCGACAGCTACCCTGCGTGGGCCGTCGCCTTCTGGGCGCTGGGCGTGTGGGGGGCCTTCTTCGGCTCGGCCGCGCTCCTGCTGCGGAGCCGCTGGGCCGTGACGCTGTTCGCCGTCTCGCTCGTCGGCATGGTGGTGTCCTTCACCTACACGTGGTTCGTCTCGGGCGGCGTGGAGGCGATGGACGGCGGCGCGGGCGCGTGGGTCTTCACCGCCGTCATCTGGGTCGTCACCATCGGGCTGTACCTCTACGCCCGCGCGCAGCAGCGTCGGGGCGTGCTGCGGTAGCGCCGCCTCGTTCCCGGAGGGCGGAGGACCGCTGTACCTTTCCGGCATGCGAAGAAGCCTTTGCGGCCCAGGGCTACGCGTTCCTGCGAAACGTGCAGGCCGAGGGCATACCGATATGAAGGCGGCTCTGCACCGCGCCAGGCAACTCCTCGAAAGTGCTGAAGCGTTGCACCGACTCGGCGATTACCATTCGGCCGTGTCGAGCGGCTACGACGCCACGTTCCCCGTCGTCCGCGCCCTTCCGCGCGCGGAGGGGTTGCAGCCGAAAACCCATGTCGCCACCGGGGAGGACGCCCGCGACGTGATCGAGAACGCCCGCCGCCTCGTCGCTCACCTCGCCGACTCCGCGAACCCCGACGCATGAGCGTCCTCGACACCGACATCGAACTCCTCAAGGGCGTCGGGCCGAGGCGGGCGGAGCCGCTCCGCAAGGCGGGGGTGAAAACGTTCCGCGACCTCCTCCGCTACTACCCCCGCCGCTACCTCGACCGCTCGACGGTCACGCCCATCCGCCAGCTCCAGGAAGGCATCGGCAGCGTGACCGTGGTCGGGACGGTGAGGGCGAAGGGGACGGTCCCCGGCGCGCGCGGCAAGAGCCGCTTCGAGCTCCGCGTGCAGGACGAGAGCGGCGGCACGCTCAAGTGCGTCTGGTTTCGCGGCGCGAACTGGATCGGCAAGGCGTTCTCGGTCGGCGACCGGGTGGCCTTCCACGGCAAGGCCGAGAAGTACGGCTCCACCTTCTCGATGGCCCACCCCGACTTCGACCGGCTCGACGAGACGAGCGCCAACCTCGACACCGGCCGGATCATCGCGCTCTACCCCGGCGGCGCGGCGCTGGAGAAGGTCGGCCTCAACAGCCGAGCGTTCCGGCGGTTGCTCTACCACCTCATCAAGGAGCACGGCCTGGCGATCCCCGAGGTGCTGCCTGCGTGGGTCCGCGCGCAGTACGACCTCATCCCCGGCAACGTCGCCCTCCGGGCCGTCCACTTTCCGAAGGACGCGGCCGAGCTGGGGCGGGCGCGGCGGCGGCTCAAGTTCGAGGAACTGTTCTTCCTCCAGCTGCTCCTGGCCCAGACGAAAGGCCGGCAGGAGCGCGTGGCCGGGCCCGTCCTCGCCGGCCTCGGGCCGCTCACGCGCCGGTTCGTCGAGGAGGTACTGCCGTTCGAGCTGACGGGCGCGCAGCGGCGGGCGCTGGAGGCCATCGCCGAGGACACCGCGACGGGCCGCCAGATGAACCGGATGATCCAGGGCGATGTCGGCTCCGGCAAGACGGTCGTCGGCGTGGCGGCCATGCTGATGGCCATCGACGCGGGCTACCAGGCGGCATTCATGGCGCCGACGGAGATCCTGACGGAGCAGCACTACGCCAACCTCCGGCAGTTCCTCGAACCCCTCGGCCTGACGGTCCACCTCCTCATCGGCGGGCAGCGGAAGGCGCTCCGCGAGGAGATCCTGGCCGACCTCGCCGAGGGCCGCGCGCACGTGGCCGTGGGCACGCACGCGCTCATCGAAGACGCCGTCGCGTTCCGGAACCTCGGGCTGGCGGTGGTGGACGAGCAGCACCGCTTCGGCGTCGTGCAGCGCGCGAAGATGCTGCGGAAGGGCCGGCGCCCGCACGTCCTCCTCATGACGGCCACACCCATCCCGCGCTCCCTCGCCATGACCGTCTACGGCGACCTCGACGTGACCGTCATCGACGAGCTGCCGGCCGGGCGCAAGCCCATCGAGACGCGCGTCTACACCGAGAAGCGGCGCGACGAGATGTACGACTTCGTCAAGCGGCAGCTCCGCGAGGGCCGGCAGGCGTACGTCGTCTACCCGCTGGTGGAGGAGTCCGAGAGCGAGACGCTGGCCGACATCAAGGACGCCGAGAACGGCTTCCACGAGCTGCAAGCGCACTTCCGCCCGTACACCGTCGACCTCGTCCACGGCCGGATGTTCGCCTACGAGAAGGACGAGGCGATGGAGCGGTTCAAGTCCGGCGAGACGGACATCCTCGTGGCCACGACCGTCATCGAGGTGGGCGTGGACGTGCCGAACGCGACCGTCATGGTGATCGAGCACGCCGGGCGGTTCGGGCTGGCGCAGCTCCACCAGCTCCGCGGGCGCGTCGGGCGCGGCGCCGCGCAGAGCTACTGCTTCCTGATGGCCGACTACAAGCGCTCCGCCGAGGCCGAGGAGCGCCTGAAAGTGCTGGAGGCCACGACGGACGGCTTCGTGATCTCCGAAGAGGACCTCCGCATGCGCGGCGCGGGCGACTTCTTCGGCACCCGCCAGTCGGGCCTGCCGGACCTCAAGATCGCCGACCTCGTGCAGGACGCGGAGATCCTGGCCGAGGCGCGCGAAGCGGCCTTCCGGCTCGTGGACGAGGACCCCCGCCTCGACGCCGAGGCGCACCGGGCCACGCGCGAGCACTTCGCGCGGACGGCGCCGCGGAGCCTCGGCTTCGCGCGGGTGGGGTGAGGCGCCACCTCGGCACGAGCGCGGAGCGCAGGCTCGCCCCCGGCGGGCCGCGTCCGTAGATTCGAGCCCGCCCGCGCCCCCCTCCGCATGTCGTCGCCCTCTACCCACGCTCCCGGCGGAGCCCCCTCCGCCTCCAGCGAGCAGGACCGCGCCCTCGTGGAGCAGGCCCTCGGCGGCGACCAGCGCGCCTACGAGCAGCTCATGGCGAAGTACCACGAGGCGCTCACCCGCCACGTCGGGCGCATGGTCCGGGACCGGCGCGAGGTGGAGGACCTCGTCCAGGAGGCGTTCATCAAGGCGTTCTCGTCGCTCCCGTCCTACTCGGCCGACTACGCCTTCTCCACGTGGCTCTACAAGATCGCCACCAACCACACCATCGACTACCTCCGCAAGAAGAAGCTGCCGACGTTCTCCATCGACAAGCCGCTCCAGACCAAGGACGGCGAGTTGCAGGTGGAACTCCCCGACACCACCTACCGCCCGGACAAGCACGTCGTCACCGACCAGCGGAACGCGCTCATCGCGGCGGCCATCGAGGAGCTGCCGGAGAAGTACCACCGCGTCATCGTGATGCGGCACCGGCAGGAGATGAGCTACGAGGAGATCGCGACGGCGCTGGACCTCCCGCTCGGCACCGTCAAGGCGCACATCTTCCGCGCGCGCGCGCTGCTCTACAAGTACCTCAAGGACCGACGCGAGGACCTGTAGGTGGGAACGTGCAAAGGTTCGTTCCGGCCCTTCACGTGCCCACCTTCCCACGCTCTCGCTGCAACCCGCCTTGCCGGTCCCCGTAGGGGTGGGCCGATGCGCTACCGCCCCTCCCGTCCCCGCCGCACCTTCGTGGTGCTCCTCGTGCTGGTCGCCGTCGTGGGCGCGTTCGTCTACGTCACGGGCACGACGTTCCTCAGCCGGCCCGGCGCCCCGCCGCCGCCCCCGCGCCCTCCTGACGCCCCGGACCTGCCCGCGGAATCGCTGGTGGGCGGCCAGCCCGTCCGCGCCTTCTTCGAGGTCGAGGACGAGGGCGAAGAAACCATCGAGGCCCGGCTGGAGGTGGCGCTGGGGCGGGTGACGACCGGGCAGGCCGAGCGCGGGACGCTGTTCCAGGCCGAGGTCGCCCTCGCGTCCGACCGACTCCGCCCGCGCTTCGAGCACACCACGCGCGGGGACCAGGCCCGCGTCGAGCTCGGCCTCCACGGGGGGGACGTCTCCTTCCGGGGCGTCCGCGCCACGCGGGGCAACCTCTGGCGGCTCTACTTCTCCGGCCGCACGCCGCTCGACCTCCACCTCGACCTCGGCGCCGCCGAGGCCGACCTCGACCTCACTGGCATCCCGCTCCAGCGGCTCGCCCTCACCGCCGGCATGGCCGGCGCGACGCTCCGCTTCAATGAGGCCAACCCCGTCGTGGCCGAGCGGATCGAGGTCGAGGCCGGGCTCTCCTCGTTCACCGCGCGCGGCCTCGGCCTCGCCCGCTTCCGGGAGTTCGACTTCGACGGCGGCGTGGGCGAGTTCACGCTCGACTTCTCCGGCGACGCCTTTCAGGACGGCGCCCGCGCCACCATCGACGTCGGCATGGCGTCGCTGACGGTGCTCCTCCCGGAAGGCCGGCCCGTCCGCCTCGGCGCGCCCAGCTCGTTCGTCACCCACGTCGAAGTGCCGCCCCGGTTTGCCGCCATCGGGCGGGGGCGGTGGGCCTCGCCCGGCGCCGAGCACGACCCGGCCGCCTTCGAGATCGACATCAACGCCGGGCCGGGGAAGGTCGAGGTGCGGCTCGTTGAATGATTGCGGAATGCGGCGTGCGGCGTGCAGAATGTGAGAGTGGGCTGGTACCATTCCGACTTCCGCCCTCCGACTTCGCACCCCCGTGATCGACCGCTACACGCGCCCCGAGATGGGCGCCCTCTGGACCGAGGAAGCCCAGTACCAGGCCTGGCTCGACGTCGAGCTTGCCGCCTGCGCCGCCTGGAGTGAGGCCACCGGCGTCATCCCGAAGGAGGACGTCGAGACGCTCTACGCGAACGCCTCGTTCGACGTCGCCCGCATCCACGCCATCGAGGCCGAGACGCGCCACGACGTGGTGGCCTTCACGCGCGCCGTCTCCGAGACGCTCGGCCCCGAGCGGAAGTGGGTCCACTACGGCCTCACCTCCTCCGACGTGGTGGACACGGCGCTCTCGTATCGCATCCTGAAGGCCAACCGGCTGCTCCGCGCCGGCCTCGACGGGCTCGCCGGAGCCCTGGCCACACGGGCGAAGGAGCACAAGTACACGCTCCAGGTCGGCCGCACGCACGGCGTCCACGCCGAGCCGACGACGTTCGGGCTCAAGCTGGCGCTGTTCTACGCCGAGGTGCAGCGCGGCATCGAGCGGTTCGAGGCGGCGGCCGAGGGCATCCGCGTGGGCAAGCTCTCCGGCTCCGTCGGCACCTTCGCCCACATCCCGCCCGAGGTGGAGCGGCTCACCTGCGAGCGGCTGGGCCTCAAGCCCGCACCCATCGCCACGCAGGTCCTCCAGCGCGACCGCCACGCGCACTACCTCGCCACGCTCGCGCTCATCGGCGCGACCGTCGAGAAGATCGCCGTCGAGATCCGGCACCTCCAGCGCTCGGAGGTGCTGGAGGCCGAGGAGGCGTTCGGGAAGGGGCAGAAGGGCTCCTCGTCCATGCCGCACAAGCGCAACCCGGTGGGCAGCGAGAACCTCACCGGCGCGGCGCGGCTGCTGCGCGGCTACATGGTCTCGGCCTACGAGAACGTCGCCCTCTGGCACGAGCGGGACATCAGCCACTCCTCCGTCGAACGCGTCATCGTCCCGGACGCGACGATCCTCCTCGATTACGCGCTCGCGCGGATGACGCGCCTCGTCGAGCACCTGACGGTCTACCCCGAGCGGATGCGGGAGAACCTGGAGCGGACGTACGGCCTCGTCTACAGCCAGCGCCTCCTGAACCTGCTCATCGAGGCCGGGCTCAGCCGGGAGGACGCCTACGACCGCGTCCAGCCCCGCGCCATGCAGGCGTGGCAGGAGCGCCGGCCGTTCCGGGAGATCGTCGAGGCAAGCCCGGCCCTCACCGAGCACCTCAGCGCGGCGCAGATCGCCGACGCCTTCGACCCGGCGTTCCACCTGCGGCGGGTGGACGAGCTCTTCGAGCGCGTCGGCCTCGGGTAAGCACAACGGCCAAGGCCCAGTTCGGACGGCCAAGCCATCCCGGCCTATATTCAATTAAACCAGATAAATGAGAGAATTGGACGAAGTCTCTTAAATCTTTGACATAAAGGCTATAGGCAAAATAAACATCCGAGTGGCACAAACGGGTTGCATTCCGGGCTGGCCATGCCTAACTACGGCTAACCCTTATCTCTAAGGGCGTGCGTGGGGGGCCTGCCCCCCGTCCGGCGCGCCCCGTCCCTCTCCTTCAACCCCCGTTTCAGTGAAGCTCGATTACTCTCGCATTCCCACGCTGGCCGCCGCGCTCGCTCTCGCAGGGCTGGGCACCTCGGCCGCCTCGGCCCAGGAGTACCGCACGCCCTCCACGGCCCCTCCCCAGGTCGCCCTCAGCCCGACCGACACCGCCATGCCGGCGAGCCTGGCTCCACTCTACGAGACCGGCTTTGAGACGTTCGCCATCGGCGACATCAATGGACAGCAGGACTGGTCCGGCCAGTTCGTCAACTGGGTCATCGAGACGGATCACCCCGCCTCGGGCTCCCAGAACCTCCACAGCGAGTCCGACGGGCTCGGCCAGACGCTCGCCTTCTCCCCGCTCGTCGCGCCCGGCCCCGACGCCATCTCGTCGGCGGAGGCCATGATCGACCTCGACGGCAGCGGCGTGACGTGGCAGTTCATCCCGCAGTCGCCCGCGGCCGGCTCGGTCATCACGCGCGTCTCGCTCAACCCCGACGGCACGATCGATGCGCTCGTGGACGATGGGGCGGGCGGCGGCATGTACGTGCCCACCGGCGCGAACGTCCCGGCGGGCTACTTCCACCTCGCGGTCGAGGTGGATGCCTCGACGTTCGAGTTCACCATCTACATCGACGGCGCCGCCATCTTCACGGGCACCGGGTTCGCCGGTGAGATCGAGCAGGTGGTGCTCCTCTCCCTCATGGAGGTGGCCGGCCCCACGTTCGACATGGACGACTTCGCCATCAACGACGGCGTCATCCCGGTGGAGCTGACGGCGTTCAACGCGGTCGCCAACGGCTCGGACGTGACCCT
>CAZOJJ010000026.1:0-33359 GCA_964580105.1 uncultured Rhodothermales bacterium
GGAGTGGAGGAGTGGAGGAGTGGAGGAGTGGAGGAGTGGAGGAGTGGCGGAGTGGAGGAGTGGAGGAGTGGAGGAGTGGAGGAGTGGAGGAGTGGAGGAGTGGGACGGGGTCGTCGGAAAATGTTCCCCTTCCTTTCCTCCTCTCTTCCTTTCCTCCTCGCTTCCATTCCTTCGTTCGGGCGTTCAGTCGAGGTCGGCGGAGCCGTTGCCGGGTTCGGCGGGGCGGGTGTGGGAGGTCTCCGGCTCGTAGTAGGTGTAGGCGTCGAAGAACCGGCGGTACTGCTCCAGGACGGCCGTGGCGGCCTTCGGCTTGATCGCCTCCTCCTTCGTCTTGCGGCGGAGGAGGCGCTGCGTCTTCTGGAGGAGGTCCGGCGGGAAGTACTGCACGCGGGCGAGCATCTGCTCGATGGTGGTGCCGGGGATGTGGTTCTCGACGTAGTAGTGGCCGGGTTCGTCGGCGTCGGCGTAGACGTGCACCTCGGTGACGCTGCCGAAGAGGTTGTGGGTGTCGCCGAGGATGTCCTGGTAGGCGCCCATGAGGAAGACGCCGAGGAAGTAGCGCTCGCCCTCGCGCAGCCGGTGGAGTTCGAGGTAGCGCTTGCCGCCGTCGGGCGAGACGAACCGGCTGATCTTGCCGTCGGAGTCGCACGTCAGGTCCACCAGCGTGGCGCGGCGCTGCGGCTCCTCGTCGAGCCGGTGGATGGGCATGATGGGGAAGCGCTGGCCGATGGACCAGTAGTCCATCATGGATTGGAAGACCGAGAAGTCGCACAGCACCTGGTCCACGAGGAGGTCGTCGAGCTCTTCGAGCTCGGCGGGGAGCCAGTCGGGCTCGGCGCGGTGGATGCGGCGGTTGATGGCGGTGCAGACGGACCAGTAGAGCCGCTCGGTGAGCGCCTTCTGTTCGAGGTCGAGGTAGCCGAAGCCGAAGAGGGCGTCGGCCGCGCGGCGCTGCTCGACGGCGTCGTGGTAGGCTTCGAGCAGCCGCCCGAGGCTGAAGCGCTCGTCGCTCTCGAACCGGACCTCCTCCCACATCCGGTGGAGCGTCTTGACGATCTCGTGGTCCTTCTTGCGCGGCGTGAAGTCGGGGTCGGCCTTGAGCTTCGTCGTGGCCCCGAGCGCCTCGACGATGAGGACGGAGTGGTGGGCGGTGAGGGCGCGGCCGTTCTCGGTGACGAGCGTGGGGTGCGGCACGCGCTCGGCGTCGCACACCTCCTGGACGGCATAGACGATGGCGTTGGCGTACTCCTGCATCGTGTAGTCCACCCCGCCGCGCCCGCCGCCGAGCGGCATCGCGTCGTAGTTGACGCCGAGGCCGCCGCCGGCGTCGAGGTACTCGATGGGCAGGCCGCGCCGGACGAGCCCGGCGTACACGCGCGTGATCTCCTTGACGGCCGCCTTGAGCGCCTGGATGTCGGCGATCTGGCTGCCGAGGTGGAAGTGGAGCAGCCGCAGGGATTCCACCTGGCCCGATTGCTCCAGCCGCTCGACGATCTCCAGCAGCTCCGGCGTCGGCACGCCGAACTTCGACTGGTCGCCCGAGGAGAGTGCCCACTGCCCGGCGCCGACGGTCGAGAGGCGAACGCGGAGGCCGAACCGCGGCGTCAGGCCCAGCTCGCGGCCCAGGCGCATGATCGCTTCGAACTCGTTGAACTTCTCGACCACCGGGACGACGTTCTTGCCGAGGCCCTGGAAGGTCAGCATGAGGCGGAGCATCGCCTCGTCCTTGTACCCGTTGCAGATGAGCAGCGTCTCGTCGTCGTCGAGGTGAGGGAGGGTGGCGACGAGCTCGGCCTTCGATCCGCACTCCAGCCCGAACCCGTAGGGCCGCCCCGCCTCGAGGATCTCCTCGACCACCTCGCGGAGCTGGTTCACCTTGATCGGGTAGACACCCGAGTAGCGGCCCTGAAAGCCGGACTCCGCGATGGCCGCGCGGAACGCCTCGTTGAGCTGGACGACCCGCGTGGTCAGCAGGTCCTGGAACCGAATCAGGACGGGGAACTGCACGCCCTCCTCCATCAGCTCCTCGACGACCTCGTAGAGATCGACGTCGACGGGGAGCTCCAGGCTCGGGCGGACCGTGGCGTGGCCCCGCTCGTTGATGCCGAAGTAGGACTCGCCCCAGGCGGGGACGTGGTAGAGGGCCGCCGCGTCGTCGGGCGTCCACGGGGCGGGCTCGGAAGTAGCGTCGTCCGAGGCGACGAGGGGGGCGGCGTCGTTCAACCGTTCGGGTGGGTGGAGGGCGGGGGGAGCGGGGGAGATACCGAATTTGCCCCCCACGGTTTCGACGGGGCAACGGTCCCGGCCTGCGGGCGCGCATTTCATTCGATCTGTGCGGCGCGCACGCCGAAGCCGGTGGAGCGGCCGGCTTCGGCGCGCCTCGCACGACCCACGTTCGCCGAGGCGAGGCTGTGGTCGTGATCGCCCGTGGCGGCGGAACAGCCGGGGATGGGCGCGGCGTTCGAGCCCTTTCCCTTCGCCTCGTTTTCTCCCGCTTCCGATGTCATGGCCGATACCACGACCTCGCCGCTCGTCGGCACCGAGTCCATCGCGGCGTTCCTCCGCCACCACTTCCGCCACTTCAACGCCGCCGCCCTCGTGGACGCGGCCGAGGGCTACCGCGCCCACATCGACGGTGGCGGCAAGATGCTCGTCTCGCTGGCCGGCGCCATGAGCACGGCCGAGCTGGGCATCAGCCTCGCCGAGATGATCCGGCGCGGGTACGTGGACATCATCTCCTGCACGGGCGCCAACCTCGAAGAGGACCTCTTCAACCTCGTCGCCCACGATCACTACGAGCGCATCCCCAACTGGCGCGAGCTCACGCCGCAGCAGGAGCAGGCCCTCCTGGAGCGCGGAATGAACCGCGTCACCGACACCTGCATCCCGGAAGAAGAAGCCTTTCGTCGCCTGGAGCGCGCGCTCGTGGACGAGTGGCATGCTGCCGAGGCCGAGGGCCGTCGGCACTTCCCGCACGAGTTCCTCTACCGCATCCTCCGCTCGGGTCGCCTGGAGGAATTTTACCAGATCGATCCCAGGGACTCCTGGCTCGTCGCCGCGGCCGAGCGCGACCTCCCCGTCGTGACGCCGGGCTGGGAGGACTCGACGACGGGCAACATCTTCGCCGCGCACGTCCTCCTCGGCGACGTCAAGAGCCCGCACACGGTCAAGCACGGCATCGAGTTCATGACGTGGCTGGCCGACTGGTACACCGACCACGCGGGCGAGGCGGGGGCGGAGGGCGTCGGCTCCGGCGTCGGCTTCTTTCAGATCGGCGGCGGCATCGCAGGCGACTTCCCCATCTGCACCGTGCCGATGCTGGAGCAGGACATGGACCGCCGCACGCCGCTGTGGGCCTACTTCTGCCAGATCTCGGACTCGACGACGAGCTACGGGTCGTACTCCGGCGCGGTGCCGAACGAGAAGATCACCTGGGGCAAGCTTGGGCCGGACACGCCGCGCTTCATCATCGAGAGCGACGCGACCATCGTGGCGCCCTTGATCTTCGCCTACGTCCTGGAGACGGCGACGCGCTGATCGGCCGCCGGCCTCAGCGCTCCTTCCCGCCGGCCTCGGCCTTCCGGTCGAGGCCCCCGGCCGTTTCCACGCGTTCGATGCACGCGAGGGTGGCGGGGACCGGGGCGACCCGGCTCAGGAACTCCCCGGGGCGGACCGTGAGGACGCGCCAGCCTCGCTCCGGCACGAACCGCTCCCGCACTTCCTCCTCGGTGACCTTGCGCGGGACGTTCGGGACGGGGAACTCGACGGCGAACTCGTGAAGGTAGAGCCGCCCGCCCGGCCGGATCGCTCGAGCGAGATCCTCGACGAACCGGTCGCAGGCGTCGGGGGTGAAGAGGTGGAAGAACCCGGAGTCCACGACGGCCCCGAACGGCGGCCCGAGGCGGGCGGGGTGGAGCGCATCGGCCACTCGGAAGTCCAGGCGCTCGGCTACGGCCGGCGGGAGGGCGTCCCGCCTCGCCCGCGCCTGGGCGATGGCCTCGTCCACGAAGTCGACGCCGAGGGTTAGGAGCCCCTGCTCGGCGACGTGGATCGCGAGGTCGCCGGTGCCGCAGCCTACGTCGAGGACGGGGCCCTCCGGGGGATACTCCGCGAGGAGGGCGGCCATGGCCGGCTGCACCGCCCCGATGTCCCAGGGGGCGGGCTCTGCGTAGACGGCTTTGAAGAAGGCGAGGGGGTCGGGGCCGAATCGGCTCATGGAGCGGACGGGGCGTGCGTGGAGGCGCCGGATGAGCAAGGTAGGGCATCCCCCGGCCGGTGTCGTGGAGAACCCGAGCAGACGCGCCGGCCGGTGCTGCGCGCCGGTCAGAACACGAAGACCGACCAGCAGAGCTCGTTGCGTCGCCGCTGATCGTCGAGGACGAGCTCCCGGATTTCGGCGGGAAGCTGGGCGCGCTGCCACAGGCACTCCCGCCGACCCGCTTCCTCCTCTTCGCCGTCGGGAGCCGCCGCTCGCGCGGCCTTGATCGCATAGGCCGCCGCGCCGAGTTCGTGGGCAGCGACGTGCGCCACCACGGCGGCCTGGCCGGCCGCATAGGCGGCAAACCGGGCGGCCCCGCTCAGCGGTCGCGCCGCCGCCATGGCACTGCCGCCCGCCGCCCGCGCCTCCATCATCTTGATTTCCCCGCGCGTCCACGCCCGGATCTGCTCAAGAGCCCGGCGAGGCCGGGGATCCGACGGCTGCACCGCCTCGAAGTGGTGCAGGACGTGCTCGGCACAGGCCGCCGCCCATACGGCCAGGAGCCGATGGTCGGAGTCGGTGAGGGTGCCCCCGCGCCGGATCGTAATGAGGCGGGGGTCGCGTTTCTTCGGCAGGATCATGCCGTTGCCCTTCTATTACTCGTCGCCTACCGATCTTGCGTTTGGGCGGCGGCGCGCTCGGTGCGCTTCGACGCCCGTGGCGCGGCTCGTCCGCTCGAAACGCCGGGTGGACCGCTGGTTACACATCAGCCGACGTCCTCGACTCCTTCCCGATCGACCGCAGCTTCCGGCGGATGCTGACCATGAGGGCCGCGTGCACGCCGACCGCCGTGGCCAGCCCGACGAGGTGGGCGGCACCGCCCAGTCCGTTCGCGGCACTCACTTCCATCCACGCCCAGCCGCCGACCGGAATGAAAAGGACGAGCGCCGTCCACAGTCCGGGGTTGTACCGTCGCAACGCGATTGCCCCGACGATGTGTGCGAGCGCATTCACGAGGGTCGTGTAGACCGCGATCAGCCCCAGCCCCACGTCGAGCAGACCGGCCAGGAGAAGGACGATCAGGTACATCGCCCATACCAGGCCTACGTTGATCCACATGGTCGCCCTCGGAGTGAGGACATCGCCCCCGTGCGCCACGTGTTCGTTGACAAAGCGCCGGAAGCGGTCGCCGTAGTGCTCTTCTATCTGATGGAGCTGGTAGATGAGGAGCTGCGCATAGACGAGAACGAGGGCGGGGTGCCACACGCCAACGAGCAGCGGCAGCAGCGTGATGAGAAACGCCACGACGACGGTGCCTGCGAAGGGCCAGTTCTGGTCGAGCCAGCCGAGGGCGCTCGGCGTGTCAGGCGCGACGGCGTTCTCGTTTGACGTAGCCCGTTCGATTTCGCTCATCTGGGCATCCTGCCAGGATAACGGTCGCCCGAAAACTAGGGCGCCGCGACGTACCGAACCAACCACCGCACGCCCTCACACCGCGCACCACATCACGTAGTGCGGCCCGATCCCCTCGATCTCGAACTCGGGGCCGACGGTCTGCAAACCGAGCGCGAGGTAGAAGGCCCGCGCTCCCACCCGCGCGTTGCACCACAGCACGCGGGCCCCCTGCGCGCGGACGTGCTCGTAGCATCCTTCGAGGAGCCGGCGGCCGTAGCCCGCGCCGCGCACGTCCGGCGTCGTCGCCATGCCGCGGAGGCGGAAGGCGTCGCCCGGCGGGATCACGCCGCGATGCGCCTCGGGCGGCGGCTCCGGATACACCGTCGCGATGCCGACGAGCCGGTCGCCCTCGAAGGCGCCGAGGTGGAGCGCCTCGGGGTGGTCGTCGCCGGGGTAGACGAGCGTCTCGGGCGGCGCGCCGGGGCGGAGGACGAGGCTGCGGAGCGGGCGCGTCTCGGCGGCGGAGATCGGGCGGATCATGGGAAGGCCGAAGAACGGAGGGCGAAGGCCACGAGGGGTACGACGCGCGGAAGTCGGGAGGCGGGGTTGGGAAGGATCGCCCATCGCCAACGCTACCCGCCCACGCGGTAGCGCCACGACCCGATGCCCTCCTGCGCGGCCAGGACGCCGGGGTCGTGGGCAGGATCGGCGCAGAGGGTGTCGAGCCGGTAGCCCTCCTCGAAGAAGGCGTCGTTCGCTTCGGGATTCGGCGAGGGCTGAGCCAGGGCGGCCAGCGGAGCAAAGACGGCAGCGACGAGCAGGGCGCGCATGAGGGGGCGGTTTAGGGAAGCGTAAAAGTACCCCGCCGCGAGCCCCGCCATACCGGCCGCTTACGACTGGCTGCTGAAGTAGACGATCACCGCGATAAGGAGCAGCACCGCCAGCACGGCCAGCGTGATCTTGACCGCGCTCCACGGCCGCTCACCCTGCACCTGCCCCGTCCGCGCATCCACCACGAAGCGGTACGGCTTGTCCTTGAAGCGGTAGGTGCTGATCCAGAGGGGGAGCAGAATGTGCTTGAAGGTCACGTCGTCGTAGCGCGTGTCCTTGTGGAGGATCTGCTGCTCGTCGCCGCCGATGTCGGCGCAGATGGCGCGGTCGATCTCGGGCTGCATCGCGTCGCAGGCGGCGCGGAAGCCGTCTTCGAGGCCGACGGTGTAGTGCTGGGTGCGGAAGCCGGCGAGGTAGGCGTCGTTGTAGGGGACGAGCTCCTGGAGCTCGGCGGGCCCGAGGCGGGGGCGGTAGACCTCGGGTAGCGTCTCGCTCGCCGCCACCAGCACGTCGTCGAAGTCCACGTGGACGCGGCCGGAGGCGGGGTACCAGCGGGTGTGGCGGACGCGCCGCGTCTTGGTGACCGTGCGCCCGTTCTCGGTCGTGGTGTACGTCTCGGTCGTGTAGTAGTACGTGCCGCGTCGGCCGTGGTAGCGCGTGTCGGTGGCCGCGTCGTACGTCCAGTGGGGGACGTAGAGGCCCGTCAGCCGCTCGGCCGCGCCGGAGTGGCGCTTGAGCGCGCTCGGCGCGAACCAGAGGCTCCGGAGCCACTTCGCGAACGCCTCCTTGGCCTCCGGCCGCGTCACTTTGAAGGGGAGGAGGCTCTGCGGGCGGATGAGCCGCGTCGAGGCGCCTTCGACGATCAGCGCCGTCCCGCAGAACGCGCACGCGTCGCCCGTGACGTTGGGGCCGAGCGTCGTCTCGGCGCCGCAGTTCGAGCACGTCGCCGTGACGACCTCGACGGTCTCGGCCTGGCCGGCGAGGTGGCGGACGGTCGCCTCGAAGTCGAGCTCCTCGATCACCACGTCGGCGGCGGCGACCTCGTTCTCGGTCCCGCAATACGGGCAGCGGAGGTGGTTCGTACCCGGTGCGAAGACGAGGTCGGCGCCGCACCGGCGGCAGGGGAACTGGCGGACCTCCATCGGCTCAGGCCGACTCGCCGGGGGCCGGAGGCGGGGGCGGCGGGGGCGGCACCGCGGCGAAGAGGGACTGGAGCGCCGACACCTCGCCGGCGGGCTTCCAGCCGTCCATGCCGTTCGTCCATACCATCGTCTCCCGCGTGAGCGTGCCGCTCTGCGCCTGGGATTGCAGCGTCTGGAGGTCGTACGGCCCGCGCGACTGGCCGTCCACCGCGACGTGGTACTGCACGGCGGGCGGGGGGGGAGGCGGCGCGCCGCCCTGCGGCTGCGCCATCGCCTGGCCCATCTGGTTGGCCATCGCGAAGCCCATCCCCATGCCCATCCCGGCGGCGGCGCCGCCGCCCGGGTTCTCCGCCGCCTTGCCCATCGCCTGCGCGGCCTGGAACTGCGTGTAGGCGCCGAGGTCGCCCACGATGCCCATGCTCGTGCGCTGATCGAGCACTTTTTCGACGGCCTCCGGGAGCGAGACGTTCTCGACCAGCAGCGACGTCAGCTCGATGCCGTAGCCCTCGAACTCCTCGGCGATGCGGGTGCGGACGAACTCGCCGAGCTCGTCGTAGTTGGCGGCGAGGTCGAGCGCGGCCAGCTTGCTCTCGGCCAGCACGTTGGTGAAGCGCGCCACGATGAGGTTGCGGAGCTGGCCCGTCAGGTCGTCGGCCTGGAAGTGCCCCTTGGTACCGACGACCTCGCGGATCAGCGCGGCGGGGTCGCTCACGCGGAAGGCGTAGGTGCCGAAGGCGCGGAGGCGGATCGGCCCGAACTCGGGGTCGCGGAGCATGATGGGGTTCTTCGTGCCCCACTTCTGGTCCGTGATCTGCCGCGTGACGACGAAGTAGACCTCCGACTTGAACGGGCTCTCGAAGCCGTGCTTCCAGCCCTGGAGCGTCGAGAGGATCGGGACGTTGGCCGTTTCGAGGGTGTACGTGCCCGGCGGGAACACGTCGGCCAGCTTGCCCTCGTCCACGAACACGGCCTCCTGGCCCTCGCGCACGACCAGCTTCGCGCCGTACTTGATCTCGTTGTTGTACCGCTCGAAGCGGTGGACGAGTGTGTCCGATGAGGTGTCGGTCCACTCGACGATGTCGATGAGCTCCCCGCGGAGCTTGTCCCAGAATCCCATGTGCCCGGCCCAGTACGGAAGGAATGGCAAACGTGGCTCGTACGTTACGGCGTTTCGCCGTGGGCCGCAAGAAATAACGGGCTGAACTTCGTGACCCCTCCGTTTTCGGTCGGGCCCGCGCGTCACGAGGGGGCGATAAAGAAGCAGGCCGGAGGACAGTGCCTCCGGCCCGCTCGTTGGGTTTTCGTTCGGCTCAGTGCCCGAGATGGTCGTCCACGTCCATCCCGGTGCCCTGGAAGGCGGGCGCGGGCTCGGCGAGGACGAGCGGCTTGCGCGGGAGCTTCTCGTCGCGCTCGGCGGTGTGGTGGGCGAAGACGGCCATCAGCGCGGCGGCCTGCTGGAGGTCCGCCTCGATGAGGTGGTCGAAGGTGTCGAGCGAGGTGTGCCAGGTCTGCGAGCCGTAGGCGATGCGGTCCTGGATGAACTGGAAGCCCGGCAGGCCGGCCTGGTCGAACGGCAGGTGGTCCGTGCCGCCGGTGTTGGCGAGCGAGAGCGTCTGCGCCGTGGAGTCGTCGAAGACGTCGAGCCAGGCGCGGAAGATGGGGGCCACCTCGGCGTTGCCCTGCATGTAGACGCCGCGGATGCGGCCGGTGCCGTTGTCGAGGTTGTAGTAGGCCGAGAGCCGGTCGTGCTCGGGGCCGACGGCCGTCGGCGGCTGGCCGTAGCCGGGGATGGTGGCGTAGCGGGCGTTGACGTGGCCGATGGAGCCGTAGAGGCCCTGCTCCTCGCCGGTCCACAGCGCGAAGCGGATCGTCCGGCGCGGGCCCTCGCCGCGCTCGCGGTAGTAGGCCTGGAGCGCGCGGGCGGCCTCCATCACGACCGAGGCGCCGGCGGCGTTGTCGGTGGCGCCGGTGCCGGAGTGCCACGAGTCGAGGTGGCCGCCGAGCATGACGACCTCGTGGGCGAGGTCGGTGCCGGGGATCTCGGCGATCACGTTGTACTCGGTCGGGTCGCCGTCGTGGAACGTCACGTCGAGGTCGAGGTCGAGGCGGACGCGCTGGCCCTCCTCGACGAGCCGGACGAGGCGGTTGTAGTGCTCCGGCAGGACGACGTACTGCGCGGCCGTCTCGGCACCCTCGCTCCACGGACGCGGGCGCTCCAGCGGGTTGTCCACGCCGGGGGCCGGCACCTGCACGGCCATCGCGCGGAGCGCGCCGCCGTCGGTGGACGACGGCTCCAGGATCGCCAGCGGCTCCTCGCCGACGAGGAACGCCAGACGCTCCTGCGCGAAACGGTAGCGGGCGAGGGCATCGGCGTTGTAGCGGCGGCCCGAGGCGCGCGGCGACGGCGGCCCGGCGTTCGCCAGCTCCAGCAGCGACTCGGCGTCGTGGCGGTGGGCGAGCGCCTCGAAGCCGAGGTCGATCTCTTCGATGGGCGAGGCGAGGACGACCTTCCCGCGCAGCCGGCCCCGATACGCCTCCAATTCTTCCTCGGTATCGGCGCGTACGACGACGACCTCGGCGCCCTCGGCGCTCGCCGCCGGGCTCCACGCCTTCGGCCAGGCGTAGACGATGAACGCCGTCTCGGCGATGGGCTCGCCATCGACGTAGGCCATCAGCGCGGAGCGCTCCAGCGTCCAGCCCCGGCCGAACTCGCCCCACGCTTCGAGCTCGGCGTCGAGGCCCCACGAGCGGAAGCGGTCGGCGGCCCAGCGCTCGGCGGCGCGGAGCTGCGGGGAGCCGGTCAGGCGGGCGCCGTGGATCTCGGTGAGCCAGCGGGCGTGGTCCATGACCTGCCCGCGCTCGGTCGTCTCGGCTTTGATGAACGCGACGGCGGCGGAATCCACGGGTTCCTGCGCGCGCGCCGGCAGGGCGAGGAGGGGGACGAGGGCGAGGAAAATGCGAAGGCGCATGGGGTCGTATGCTGGTGGTGCTAAAAAATATGCACGAGCGGGGGGATTACCGCGCCTCGGGCAGGGCGCGGGCCGATTCCTCCGAAGCTTCCCACTCCTCGAAACGCTGCACGTCTTTCCGGATGGCCCGCAGCACGTACGCGATCACGGCCGCGTCGTCGAGGTAGCCGACGAGCGGGAGGAAGTCGGGCACGGCGTCCACGGGCGCGAGGAAGTAGAGCAGCGCGCCGACGAGGTGGACGAGGCTGCGCCAGGGGAGGGCGCGGTACTCGCCGCGCGCCCAGGCACGGGCCAGGCGGAGGAGGACCGGGAGGTCGTTGCGGATCGTGCCGAGCTGGTCGCGGTGGCGGGCGAACTTGTCGGCGGCGCGGCGCGCGAGGCGGCGGACGCGGCCGGGCTCCTGCGCTTCGACCTCGGCCCGGCGGTGGAAGCGAGCGAAGCCCCGGGGGGCGGTGTCGGGGGTTTCCATGGGCGTGGTAGCTTGCCCGGAAGGTACCGTCTCTCGCCCACGTCCACTGCCATGCCCCGCCTCGCGGCCCTCCTCGTCGCCCTCCTCGTCGTCGCGCCCTCCGTTCTCGCCCAGCCGGCCGGCACGAACCCCGAGGCGGCGCTCCGGGCCGTCAACCCCATCGCGCCGACGGCGATCGGCGACCGGGCGGGCGGGTACGTCCAGCGGAAGGCGCTGGAGTCGGCCTCGCTCCTCGGCAACGTGCCGTTCCGCAGTGTAGGGCCGCGCGTGATGAGCGGGCGCGTGGCCGACCTCGAAGCCTCGCCGAGCGATCCGGCCACCTTCTACGTCGCCTACGCCTCGGGCGGGCTCTGGAAGACGACCTCCAACGGCACCGCCTTCACGCCGCTCCTCGACACGTACCCGGTCATGACCATCGGTGACGTCGCCGTGGACTGGCGCGACCCGGAGGGCGACGGCGAGACGATCTGGCTCGGCACCGGCGAGAGCAACTCCAGCCGCTCCTCCTACGCCGGCGACGGCGTCTACCTGTCGCGCGACGGCGGCCGGGTCTGGCTGCACCGGGGTCTCGACGACACGCACCACGTCGGCCGCATCCTCGTCCACCCGGACGACCCCGAGACGGTCTTCGTCGCGGCCGTAGGCCACCTCTACTCGCCCAACGAGGAGCGCGGCGTCTTCCGCACCACCGACGACGGCGCCACCTGGGAGAAGGTGCTCTACGTGGACGAGAACACCGGCGCCATCGACCTCGTGATGGACCCGTCGAACCCCGACCGCCTCTGGGCGGCGACGTGGACGCGCGCCCGCCGCGCCTGGGACTTCGCCGAGGCGGGCGAGGGCTCCGGCATCTACCGCTCCGACGACGGCGGCACGACGTGGACGCTCCTGACCACGCCGGGCAGCGGCTTCCCGACCGGGCCGGACGTCGGCCGCATCGGCCTCGCGGTCTCGCCTGCGAACCCCGACCTTCTCTACGCCGTCGTGGACAACCAGGCGCGGCGGCCGAAGGAGGGCGCCGACGACGAGCCGGCGCTGACGAAGGAGGCCCTCCGTACGATGAGCCGCGCGGCCTTCCTCGACCTCGCCGAGGAGGCCCTCACCGACTTCCTCGACCGCAACGGCTTTCCGCTCTCCTACACCGCCGCGTCCATCCTGGAGATGGTGGCCGAGGGCACGCTCGCGCCCATCGACCTCGTGCACTTCCTCGAAGACGCCAACCAGCAGCTCTTCGACACGCCCGTCGTCGGCGCCGAGGTGTACCGATCCACGGATGGCGGGGCGACGTGGGCGCGCACGCACGAGGGCTACCTCGACGACTTCTTCTACAGCTACGGCTACTACTTCGGCCAGATCCGCGTCGCGCCCCACGACCCCGACCGGCTCTACGTCCTCGGCGTCCCGCTCATCGCCTCGTCCGACGGCGGCGCCACCTGGGCGGCCATCGACGGGCCGCACGTGCACGTGGACCACCACGCCCTCTTCGTGAGCCCGACGCGGCCGGGGCACCTCATCAACGGCAACGACGGCGGCGTCAACGTCTCGTTCGACGACGGCGCCTCGTGGTCGAAGGCCAACGTTCCGGCCGTGGGCCAGTTCTACGCCGTGGCGGTGGACATGGCCGAGCCGTACCACGTCTACGGCGGGCTCCAGGACAACGGCGTGTGGGTCGGGCCCAGCACCTACGAGGCGACGGACGACTGGCTCGGTGAGGGCACCTACCCCTACGAGCGCCTCCTCGGCGGCGACGGCATGCAGATCGCCGTCGACCCGCGCACGAACCGGACGGTCTACACCGGCTTCCAGTTCGGCAACTACTTCCGTCTCGACCGCGACGCGGGCGACGCCACGCGCATCACGCCGCGCCACGAACTCGGCGAGCGCCCCCTCCGCTTCAACTGGCAGACGCCCATCCACCTTTCGGTCCACAACCCGGACGTTCTCTACCTCGGCTCCCACAAGGTCCACCGCTCGCTCGACCGGGGCGCGACGTGGGAGACGCTCTCCGACGACCTCACCGAGGGCGGCCGGCCCGGCGACGTCCCCTACGGTACGCTCACCTCCATCGACGAGAGCCCGCGCCGCTTCGGGCTGCTCTGGGCCGGCTCCGACGACGGCCTCGTCCACGTCTCCCGCGACGGCGGCTACTCGTGGCAGAACGTCTCGGCCGGGTTGCCGGGGCCGTACTGGGTCAGCCGCGTCGAGGCCAGCCACTTCGAGGAGGGCCGCGCGTACGTCGCGCTCAACGGCTACCGCTGGGACGCCTTCGACGCCCTCGTCTTCCGCACCGACGACTACGGCCGGACGTGGACGCGCCTCGGCGCCAACCTCCCGATGGAGCCGGTCAACGTGGTCCGGGAGGATCCGGTCAACGAGGATCTGCTCTACGTCGGCACCGACCACGGCCTCTACGTCTCGCTCGACCGGGGCGCGACGTTCATGGCGATGCGCGGCCAGGGCACCGAAGACGCCGCGATGCCGAATGCGCCCGTCCACGACCTCGTCGTCCACCCGCGCGACGCCGACCTCGTCGTGGGCACGCACGGCCGCTCGATCTGGATCGCCGACGTGGCGCCGGTGCAGGCGCTCACGCCCGCCGTCCGCGCTGCGCCGCTCCACCTGTTCGACGGACCGGCCGTCCGCGCCTCGGCGCGCTGGGGGACGCGGGGCTACGCCTGGGGCGAGCCCAACGAGCCCGAGGCCACGATCGCCTACTGGGCGAAGGAGGAGGGGCCGGTCACGCTCCGCGTCGAGCGCGAGGGCAGGGCCGTCCGCACCCTCACCGACGACGCCGAGCGGGGCCTCAACTTCGTCGCCTACGACCTCACGAGCGACGGCCCCCTCGCCGATGACCACGAGGCGGGCGAGGACTCGGGGCGCTACTACCTCCTTCCGGGCACCTACACCGTCGTCCTCACCCAGGGCGGTGCGACGGCCTCGACGACGCTGGAGGTGGAAGCGGCGCCGGCTCCGCCGAGCCGGGCGCGCAAGAAGACGCCCTGACGCGTCTCAGCCCTTCTTCCGCGCGACGGGCACCCACTCGACGTCGCCCCGCCCGGACTTCGCGTTGACCCAGCGGGCCAGCGTGAAGAGGAGGTCCGAGAGACGGTTGAGGTAGTGCAGGACGGCCTCGGAGAGGGCTTCCTCGCTCGTCGCTTCGACGGCGTGCCGCTCGGCGCGGCGGCAGACCGTCCGCGCCAGGTGCAGCGCGGCGGCGGCGGGGTGCCCTCCCGGCAGGACGAAGTGCTTGAGCGGCGGGAGGTCCGCCGTGAGCGCGTCGATGTCGGCCTCCGCGGCCTCGACGTGCGCCGCCTCGATGCGCGGAACGGGGTACCTGGTTTCGTGGGGCGAGGCGAGGTCGCCGCCGAGCACGAACAGTTCGGCCTGGAGCCGCTCCAGCAGCGCGTCCGCCTGCTGCGCCCACGCCTCGTCCCCGAGCGCGGCGCGCGCCATCCCGAGGGCGGCGTTCGCTTCATCCACCGTGCCGTAGGCCACGATGCGCGGGTGCGTTTTGGCGACGCGGTCGCCGCCGAAGAGGGCCGTCGTGCCGTCGTCGCCGGTGCGGGTGTAGACGTTCATGGTGGATGCTCCTGGGGGATGCTCCTGGTGGATGCTCCGCCGTCCGTGGTCGGTAGGGAAGGGGGGCGTCAGCGGCCACGGATCACGGACTGCCGGCTACCGGCGCAAGATACCGGAGGGCGAGGCCGTCCGGGCCGTGTTCCACCTCGGCCTCCATGCGGAAGACGTCGCGGACGAGCGCGGGCGTGAGGACGTCGGCGGGCGGGCCGTGCGCGGCGAGGCGGCCGGCCCGGAGCACGAGGAGGCGGTCGGCGTAGCGCGCGGCGAAGGCGAGGTCGTGGAAGGCACCGATCACCGTCTTGCCCGCCTCGGCCAGTGCGGCGACGCGGCCGATGAGGTCGTACTGGTGGTGGACGTCGAGGTGGGCCGTCGGCTCGTCGAGGAGCAGGACCGGCGCGTCCTGCGCGAGGGCCTGCGCCAGGAGCACGCGCTGCTGCTCGCCGCCCGAGAGCGCCGAGACGGGGCGGCCGGCGAGTTGGGCGAGGTCGGTCTCGGCCAGCGCGGCCTCGACCGCCTGCCGGTCCGTGGCCGACGGCGCGGCCAGCCAGCCGTGGTGCGGCCCGCGCCCGAGGGCGACGAACTCGGCGACGGTGAAGTCGAAGTCGAGCGAGGGCTGCTGGCGCACGAACGCGACGGCGCGGGCGCGCGCTCGGTCGCTCCAGTTCCGCAGGGGGCGGCCGCGGAGGGTGAGGGTGCCGTGGTAGGGGAGGAGCCCGCCGAGCGTGCGCAGCAGCGTGGTCTTGCCGCTCCCGTTCGGCCCGAGGAGCGCCACGAACGCCCCGGGCTCGACGCGGAACGTGAGGTCGTGGAGGATCGGCTTCTCGCCCAGCGAGACCGCCAGGCCGGCGGCGTCGTAGGCGGGGGGATTCGGGGTGAGCACGGGAACCGGCGGCGAGTCGGGGCGCGTTGGCGGGGCTCCCTCGCCCCGGCACGCCGCGCATGATACGCACCGTCCTCCTCGTCGCCCTCGCCCTCGCGCTCCCCGCCTGCGACGCCCTCGACGCCCAGGCCGAGTTCCGCGAGGCCGCCGGGCGCGCGCCCTCCGGCATCTTCCGCACCGACGACGGCGTCAACCCCATCGGCGACGAGAACGACCCGGACGACTGGCGCACGGCACCCGTTTACGCCGGCTCGTTCCTCGTTCTTCAGCGCGCGCACCCCAACCCGGCCCGGCCCGACGAGGCGGTGGCCCTCGTCTTCCGGATCGCTACGTTCAACGCGTTTCCCGGCGGCCTCCGGCTCGTCGCGTTCGCGCCGGACGGGCGGAGGCAGCACATCGCCTCGCTCCCCGAGGCGACCACGGCCGGGACCTACGACATCCAGTTCTACCCGGGCGAGGTGCCGTTTCTCGCCCAGGGCGGCCTCTTCCGGCTCATCCTCTTCGATGCGAACAGCGAGCCGGTCACGTACGGCGACCTCCTGGTGGAGCGGTAGCCGCGAACAACGAGCGGCGGCCGGGCAGGAAGAACCCGCCCGGCCGCCGGATACGGAAGGCGTCGTGCTTACTTGAGCAGCGTCACCCGGCCGCTCTCGGCGAAGCGCTCGCCTACCGCGCGGTACGTGTACGTCCCGCTCGGGAGGCCCGCGCCGTCGATGGTGAACGTGCGGGCGCTGCCGTGCTCCAGCGTGCCCTCGAAGATCGTGGCCACGCGCTGGCCGAGCGTGTTGTAGAGCCCGATCTCCACGTGCTGCGTGGCGGCCACGCTGAGCGAGAAGCTGGCGCGCGGGTTGAACGGGTTGGGGTACGCGTCGCCGAGCAGGTGCGTACCCGGCGTCTCGACCGTCGCCTCCACCTCGGGGCTGTACTCGAAGGCCCCGTCGAAGTCGACCTGCTTGAGGCGGAAGGTGTAGGTGCCCGGATCCAGCCCGGCGACGGTGTAGCCGTAGGTCTGCGCCTCGGTCGTGGTGCCGTGACCCTCGACGAAGGCGAGGGCCGCCCAGCCGCCGTTCTGCTGCATCTGCACCTCGAAGCCGGCGTTGTTGGTCTCGGAGGCCGTCGCCCAGGCGAGGCGGACGTCCGCCCCGCTGCTCGTGGCTGTGAAGGCGGTCAGTTCGACCGGAATCACGGCCTGGTCCCAAGCCCGGCCGATGCGGATGCCGTCGACGGTGACCCCGTAGGCGTTCCCACCCTGGCGGAGAGCCACGGTGCCGAGGTCGGCAGGGTCGGTGGTGGTATCGGTCTGGCTCGCGTCCGGCGTGCCGGGCTCCACCGAGATGTCGTCGCCGGCCTCGAAGACAAAGAGTTCGACCGTGTCGTCGGTAGCATCCGGGAGGAAGTTGTACTTCAGGACGAGCAGGTAGGTCGCCCCGGTCGCGTAGCTGTCCGTCGTCCATCCGATGTCGGACGTGCTGCCCTTGCTTACGCCGAACTGGACGGTGCCGCCACCCCCGATCGGGTCCGCGGTCTCCCGGATGAAGACGCGGCCCCGGAAGTTCGTCCCCATGTCGGTCGGGCCGAGGTGGAGGAAGTAGTCGCCCGTGGTGGCGCTGACCGGCTCGACGAGGAAGGCGGCGTAGACGCTGCCCGCGTTCAGGGCGGTGAACTGGCGGTTGGCGTCCTCACGCGAGCCGCTGCCGCCCTCGACGAGCGTGGCGTTGCCGCTCGTGGCGGGGTAGCCCGGGAAGGTCAGGTTGTTGTCGGTCACCATGAGGAAGGTGCCGTTGCCGCTGTGGTTGGTCCAGCCGTGGTCGGTGAGGAGGTCGCCGACCGGGTAGTCGAACTCTTCCTCGAAGAGGGGCTGCGCAGAGACGGCCGTCGAGACGAGCAGGGCGGCGGTCAGGAGTAGAAAACGGGGCATAGAAGGCGTCGGATTAAGGGAAAGGGCGGAAGGGAGAGCGACACGTTCACGAACCGCGCGCGAGTGGCGCGGGGTGCCGGGCTCGAAAAAGGTAACCGGCCCTACCGGGACAAGCAAGCGCGTCGGGGTTAGCGGTGCGTTGCCCCGTGAGCGCCCTCATCGGCCGCTCGATCGTTCCTGGAGGCGCTCGAAGTAGCGCTTGATGAGGTCCTGGAAGTCGGGCGCGTAGCCGCTCTCGAGGGCGCGGATAAGGTCGCGCCGGAGGCGTTCGGCCTCGTCCGCGGGGGCGTCGAGGCGGTCGGGGCGGTCGGGGTTGGGCCGGTCCTCGCCGGCGCGGCCCTCGCGGCGCTCCTCGCGTCCGCGCTGGTTGACCGAGCGCTCGGCGTCGAGGAGGCGCTGGAGGATCTGTTGCTGGCGCTGGAGCGTCTCGCGGGTGACGCCGCCGCCTCGGAGCTCGCGGGCGGCTTCCTCCATCTGCTCGGCCGCGCGCTGGAGCGCGCTGCGCGTCTGGGCGTCGAGGTGCTGGCCGCCCCGTTCGAGGAGTTCCTGGAGCTGCTGGCGGAGGGCCTCCTGGGCCGCCGCCGCCTGCCGGGCCTGCTGCTGGGCGCTCTGCGTCAGGCGCTCGCCCGCCATGTCGTTGAGGATCTGCTGGGTCTGCTCGCCGAGGCCCTGCTGCTGCTGCCCCATCTGCTGGAGCTGCTGCATCATTTGCGACATGGACATGCCGCCGCCGCCGCCGCCGCCGCCGGACGACAGCTGATCCAGCAACTCGGAGAGCATGAGCGCGAGGTCGTTCAGGTGCGTCATGGCCGTCTTCTGGTGGCCGGACGCGGGGCCGGGCTGGAGGTCGGCGAGGGCTTCGGTGGCCTGGCCCATCTCGCGGAGGGCGTCGCTGGTGCGGCTCTGGAGTTGCCAGCTCATCTGCGGGATCTGCCGGGCGAGCGTGCGGAGGGTGTCCGCAACGGTCGCCAGACCGTCGGCGAGTTCGACCTGCTGGCGGGCGAGCGGGCGGAGGGCGTTGCTGCGGCTGGGGAGGGCGCCGGTCTCATCGCCGAGGCGTTCCTGCTCCTCGGAGAGCGTGAGCACGTCGGCGAGGACACGGCGGAGGCCCTGCAGGTTGGCTTGCTGCTGCCGTCCCTGCATCTGGCCCGCCATGCTCTGCATCTGCTCCGACATTTGGCGGAGCTGTTCGCTCATCTGCTGCTGGCCCTGCTGCGCGGGGCCGAGCTCGTTCTGGCGGAGCTGCTGCGCGTTCTGCTGCATCTGCTGGGGCAGGTTCTGCCGTTGCAGCTGCTCCCTCATCCGTCGCATCTCCTCGTTCGGCGCTCCGCGCTGCTGCTCCAGCCGCTCTCGGAGCTGCTCGATCTGCTCTTGGAGCTCCTCCATCGCCTCGCGGGCACGCTCCTGTTCGCGGGCCAGCCGCTCGCGTTCGGCCGCCGGGTCGGACGCGTTCCCCTGCTGTGTGTCGTCCTCTTCCGCCCCGCGTTGCTCGGAGTCGGGCGGCTCGCCTTCCTGCCGGTCTTCGAGCGCCTCGGTGGCGTCGCGGAGGGCCTCTTCCCGTTCCGCGAGATCCTCGGCGCGCCGCGCGGCCTCGTCGAGCTCCTGCGCCGTCTTGAGCCGCTCGAAGAGCTCCAGCGCCCGCTCCAGCCGCTCGCGGAACTGCTGCTCGTCGAACGCTACGTCTTCGAGTGACTCCATCATCTGCTGGAGGTTCATCTGCTCCATCGCTTCCCGGAGCATGTCCAGCGCCTCGCGTAGCTCGGGCGAGTCCAGCTCCTCCATCACCTGCTGCATGGCCTCGTAGAGCTGCATCGTCTCTTCGGTGACGAGCCGGCCCTCCTGCATGCGGTCGAGCATGTCCTGCATCTGCGAGGAGAGGCTCTCGGCCTGCTGCTGGAGGTTCTGGTGCTGCTCCATGAGCCGGTCGAGCTGGCGGCGGTCCTCCCAGTCGGGCTGCGGGTCGCGGCGGAGTTCGTCGCGGAGCTCCCGGAAGCGCTCGCGGAAGGCCTCGCTCTCGCGTTCGAGGGCGTCGAGGTCGTCGCGGGCCTGGTCCTGCGCTTCGTCGAGGCGGTGGTACTGCTCGTCGAGCGAGGGGTAGCGGAGGGTGTAGACGGGCGTGCGGGCCGCCTTGTAGCCGCCGACGGCGTCGTTGTCGCGCACCTCGCCGAAGAACTCGACCACGTCGCCGGGCTGGAGGGCGCGGCGGCCGGCGCGCGGGAGCCACGTCGCCATCACCTCCTGGTCGAGCGCGCGGGCGCCGCGGAGGGGGAGGACGACCGGCTGGAACGCCTCGTCGGGCGTCCCGTCCGCGCGCTCGGCCACGCGCCAGTAGAGCGTCGCGCGGGCGAAGCCGAAGTCGTCGGTGATGCGGAAGCGGGCCGTCCGCGCGGCGTCGGAGAGGGCCCCTTCGTGGCCTTCGAGGAGGGTGATCTGCGGCGGCGCATCGCGGAGGGTGGCGAGCGTGTAGCGGACCGGGTCGGCGTTCTCCCGGCCGCCCTCGCCGACGAGGCGGATGCGGTAGGCGCCCTCGCCCCGGAGCGTGAATCCGCCGCCGGCCGTCGCTCCGTCCAGGGTCAGCGGGATCGTCTGGGTTCCGCCCTCGGTCCATTCGACGGCCAGCCCGGCCGCGTCCACCTCGGCCTCGCCGAGGGCCACCGCTACGCGCACCTGCGTACCGGGCAGCGCGAGGACGTCGCCCACGCCGGGGGCGAGGCGGCGTGCCGGCAGGCCGGTGTAGCGCGGCGGGATCAGCGTCACCGCCAGCCCGCGCACGACGGGCCGCGTCACGACGGTGACGCGGTACCACGGCGA
The DNA here is from genome assembly GCA_964580105.1 of uncultured Rhodothermales bacterium. Lineage (GTDB taxonomy): Bacteria > Bacteroidota > Rhodothermia > Rhodothermales > Rubricoccaceae > CAZOJJ01. Next base: position 20,193 of record CAZOJJ010000026.1, read on the forward strand.
CGCGACGCCGTCGGCGGCGAGGCGGTAGCGGAGGGCGGCGCGGACGTTCGGGACCGTGTGGGCGAAGCGGCCGTCTTCCAGCGTGAGGCGGACCTGCTCGGTGGCCTCTTCGTCCGTCCGGCCCCACTCCAGTACGGCGTCGGGCGGGTAGCCGGTGCCGACGGGCCGGGCTTCGACGGCGAGGGCCTCGCCGCGTGCCAGCTCCACGTCGCCGGGCTCGACGGCGAACGAGAACGGCGCGGGCGGCGCGAACTCGGTCGTGGGCGCGAACAGCCGGTCCACGGCGCCGACGAACACGGTGGGGGCGGCGAGGAAGAAGACGACGAGGCCAAGCAGCGGGGCGAGCGCCCAGGGGGCAATGCGTCGCACGCGCGTGGTGTCCTCGATGGCCTCGAAGGGGAGCGGCTCGACCTCGCGCCCGAGGCGGCCCATGGCATGGTCGAGGAGGGGGGAGGCGGCGCTGCCGGCGCGGCCGTCGGCGAGGTCGAGGAGGGCCGTGAGCCGGTCGGCCACGGCCGGATTCCGACGGCCGGCGTGCGAGGCCGCCACGCGTTCGTCGAGGCCGGGTAGGACGCCCGCCAGCCGCAGCAGCGGCAGGGCGACGAAGTAGCCGAGGAGTCCGAGGGCGCCGACGGCGAAGGCCCAGAAGAAGAGCGAGCGGAGGCCGACGCCCATCCACAGCACGGCCTCCATCGCCGCCCCGGCCAGCAGCAGCGCGCCCAGCACGGCCACCGTCACGAGCGCGCCGAAGGCCACGTCGGCGGCGGTCCGGCGCCGCATCGCCGTGCGAAGGCGGCGCCGGATCGTGAGGAGCAGCTGGAGGGTGACCTCGCTCATGGGGGACGTCGGGACGGGCGCAGCGGAAAGGTAGCGGGCGCGGAAAGCAAACGCACCGGGGGAGCCGGAATTGCCCGCGTCCGAACCGCGAGGGGAACGCCGGTGCCCTCGGACGAGGGATGAAGGATGGCGTAGCTTTAGGCCGTGGCCTGCTCCCCGTGTTCCTCCGCCTGTCATGCCTGCCCGTATTCGCGCGCTCCTTCTCGTTCTCCTCGGACTCGTTCTCCTCGGACTCGTTCTCCTCGGCGGCGTCGAGGCCACTGCGCAGCCGACGCCGGCCGATTCGATGCGGACCTACGAGCTGGCGGAGATCGTGACGGTTGGTGAGCGCGAGGCCGAGGCCGAGGTCGGGACGATGCGGGCGCTGCCCTTCGCCGCCCTCCAGGCCAGCGACGCCCCGACCGTTGCCGAGGCCATCCGCCTGCTTCCGTCCACGCACGTCACGACCAACTCGCGCGGCGAGACGCTGGTGTACGTGCGCGGCACGGACGCCCGGAGCACGCCCCTCTACCTCGACGGGGCGCTCATCACACCGCCGTGGGACCAGCGCCTCGACCTCCGGCAGGTGCCCGTGGGCCTGCTCGGCGGCCTCCGGGTCCGGACCGGTACGCCGACGCTGCTTTACGGCGGCGGGGGCTACGGCGGTGTCGTCGAGCTGCTCACGCGCGCGCGCCGCACCGACGGCACGAGCGCCGAGGTGGAGGTGGCCGGCGGCGTGCCCGAGGCGTGGCGGGGCACCGGTGCCCTCTCCTTCCGCACCGGCGGCTGGCACGCCGACCTCGCCGGCACGCTCGACCACCAGGACGGCGATGCGCTCCCGGGGGGCGCCGCGCTCCCCTTCAGCCAGGCGGAGTCGGCGCTTCGGACGAACACGGACTATCGCCTCGGCAGCCTCCTCGCGCGCGTCGGCCGCGACTGGGGCGCGTCGTCGCGCGTGGGCGTAACCGTGATGCACCTCGACGGCAACAAAGGCATCGCGCCGGAGGGCCACCTGAACCCGGCCGAGGAATCCGTCCGCTTCTGGCGCTACCCGGACTGGACGTACGACCTCGCCATCCTCGCCGGAGCGACGGCGTGGGGGCCGACGCGCTGGCGCGGGGCCGTCTGGGGCGGGCGGCAGCAGCAGACGATCCATCAGTACGCGTCGGCGGCCTACGACACCGTCGAGGCCGAGGAGGCCGGCGACGACCGGAGCGTCGGCGCGCGGGTCGTCGGGGAGGTGCCGGTGGGGCCGGGCACGCTCCGCCTCGCGCTCAACGGGCTCTACGCGCAGCACGACGTGTGGGAAGGGGTGCCCGGGAACCGGGAGGCGGCCGAGCACCGTCGGTTCCGCCACGCTCAGGTCTCGGGCGGCGTTACGTGGACGGCCGCCCTCGCCGAACGCTGGATGCTCGACGCCGGCGCCAGCGCCGACGCCTTCGAACCGCTCGAAACGGGGCCCATGCCGTCGCGCTCGGGCGACCAGGCCCTCGGCGTCAGCGTCAGCCTGTCCCACGCGCTCACGGAGGCGGCGACGCTCCGTGCGGGGGCCTCCTCCCGGACGCGCTTCCCGACGATGCGCGAGCTGTTCGACGGCGCCCTCGGCCGGTTCGTCGTCAACCCGGACCTGCGGCCGGAGCGGGCCTATCAGGCCGAGGCAGCGGTCCGTCTCGAAGGGCGGCACGGCTGGGGCGAGCTCCTCGGCTACGCCCGCGCGGTGGACGGGACGATCCAGCAGGAGACGCTGGAGGACGGCCGCCGCCGCCGGATCAACCTGGGCGGCAGCCGCGCCTACGGCCTCGAAGCCGTCGCCGAGGCGCGCCCGGCGCGGGCGGTCTGGATCGACGCCTTCGTCACGCTGCTCCACGCGCGCGGCTTCACGGAGGAGGTGTCGGGCCTGTACCTCGACGAAGTGCCGGACGCAGTGGGCCGCCTCGGCGTGCGCTACAGCCCGGCGCGCGGGTTCGGCGCCCTCGTCGCCGCGCGCTATACCGGCACGGCGTACTCGCCGGGGGACGACGGCCCGGTGCGCCTCGCACCGTCCGTCCTGGCCGACGCGCGGGTGCACTATCGCTGGGCGGGTGCGCAGTCGGTGGTGGAGGTCTTCGGGCGCGTGGACAACGCGTTCGACGCCGTGGCGCTGCCGCAGCTCGGGCTGCCCGCGCCGGGACGGACGATCCGCGCCGGAGTCAAAGTGGGGGTGGACCGCTGAGCGAAGCCGCTCCACACGCAGAAAAGGGGCGGCGGCCGGCTCCGACGACGTTTCTCCTCTCCGGCCGCCCCCCATCCTCGATCACGGGGTATCTCGGAGTGGCTTGCCGTTCGCCGGGCGTGCCCTACCTTGCCCCTCCCTCTGAGTGCGCGCGCAGACCCCTTCGATCATGCCCGTTACGGATACGCCTCCGGCCGTCCTCAAGGCCGCGCTGAAGGAAGCACTGGCCGAGGTGCTCGACGAAGAGCGCGGTCTCATTCAAGAAATCGTGGAAGACGCCCTGCAGGAGATGGCACTTGCCGAGGCCCTCCGCGAGGTCGAGGCGCACGAGCGGCGCTACGGCCGCCGACCCGGCTTCTACCAGGTCGAGGGCGAGGCCTAGCGGCGGCCCCCCGGAACGCGGCCCCCCGGAACGCGGGCGCGCGACGCGGATAGGAGCGGCTCCGCTCACCCGCCCGCCCGCCCGTGACCCGCCCGCTCCTGCTCCTCGCCCTATTCGGCCTCGCCGCCTGCTCCTCCGACGACCGCACCCGCCTCGTCGTTTACTCACCCCACGGCAAGGATCTCCTCGAAGCCTACGAGGCCGCCTTCGAGGCCGCGCACCCGGGCGTCAACGTCGAGTGGCTCGACATGGGCGCGCAGGAGGCCTACGACCGCATCCGCACCGAACGGGCCAATCCGCAGGCGAGCCTCTGGTGGGGCGCCCCGCAGACGGCGTTCATGCAGGCCGCCGACGAGGGCCTCCTCGCGCCCTACACGCCCTCCTGGGCCGACGCCGTCGGCCCCGACGCGCGCGACGCGCAGGCCCGCTGGTTCGGCACCTACCTCACGCCCGAGGTCGTCGCCTACAACACCGAGGCGCTCGACTCCACGGCCGCCCCGAAGGACTGGGACGACCTCCTCGACCCGCGATGGCGGGGCCGCCTGATCATCCGCTCCCCCCTCGCCTCGGGCACGATGCGGACCATCTTCGGCGCGATGATCCTTCGCCAGCCGACGGTCGAGGAGGGCTACCGCTGGCTCGCCCGGCTCGACCAGAACACGGCCCGCTACCCGGCCGACCCGATTCAGCTCTACCTCCAGCTCGCCCGTGGCGAGGGCGACGTGACGCTCTGGAACATGCCCGACATCGCGCTCCAGCGCGACGAGAACGGCTACCCCTTCGGCTACCTCATCCCGGCTTCGGGCACGCCCGTGCTGGTGGACGCCATCGCCATCGTCGAGGGCGCGCCGGAACGCGAGGCGGCCGAGGCCTTCTACGAGTTCGTCACGTCGCAGGACGCGCTGATCGACCAGGCGCGGCGCTTCCACCGCATCCCCGCCCGCACCGATGTGCCCGCCGACAGCCTCCCCGGATGGATGACGGCGCTCGACCTCCGCGTCATGCCGCTCGACTGGCCCCGCCTCGCCGAAGACGGCCCCGAATGGATGCAGTACTGGGACGAGAACATCCGAGGACGCGGCGCGGCGTACCTCCAGGAGACCGGCGGGTGAGCCGCCGGCCGCGATCTGGGGGCGTGCGTAGGTTGTAGTAGGCCCGTTCGTCCTATCCTCTCCCCAGTCATTCGATGTCGTCCGTTCTCGCCGTGGCATTCGGCGGCGCCTTGGGCGCCCTCGCCCGCTACGGTTTGGGCCACCTTGCGGTCCGGCTGGGCGCGGACACCTTTCCGTGGGGCACCTGGGCCGTGAACCTGATGGGATGCCTGCTCATAGGCCTTGTCGTCCCATTCACTGCGGAGCCACACCAAGACACTGCCCGGCTGCTCGTCGTGACCGGCTTCCTCGGCGCCTTCACCACGTTCTCGACGTACAGCCTCGACACGCTCTCCCTCTGGATGGCAGGGCGGCCGGCGCTGGCGCTGGCGAACGCCCTCGGCAGCGTGGTCCTGGGCCTCGGCTGCGTCGGCCTCGGCGTGTGGGCGGCCAGGGCCCTCGGGGCTCCCTGAAGCAAAGAGGGGACGAGGCCGGCGGCCCCATCCCCTCGGTTCGGGTCAACGTGCGGCCCGCTACTTCTTGCCGAACACGTAGTAGGCTACGAGGCCGACGAACGGGAAGACGATGATGACGAAGGCCCAGAGTAGCTTGTCGCCCGTTGTGCGCCTGCTGTTGGCGATTTCGACGAGGGCGACGATGTCCAGGACGATAATGATGAGTCCGCAAAAGCCGTAGGCAAACGGGCTGCGAAGCCCCTCGACTAAATTGTCCGGGCCGCAGCCGGTCAGGGCGAGCGTGAGCGCGGCGAGGAGGGCGAGGGGGAATGCGCGGAGGCGGTGCAGAGCGGTCATCGGAATCGGGGTCGGATTGGAAAGGGAGGGTCAGGCCTGGGCGTCCTGGACCTTCTTCTTGCCCCAGGCGAGGTAGAAGACGATCCCGACGATGGGGATGCAGACGAGCGCGATGAGCGCCACCTTCGCGCCGACGGCCAGGTACGTCTTCCAGATGGCGAGGGTGGCGAAGGCGGCGAGGATCGCGTTCAGCACGGCCAGCAGCGCGATCAGCACCGCCTTGAGCAGACCGATCAGCGAGACGGCGAGCAGGAGAGACATCGGTGCAGGAGGTGGGTCCGGGGCCTGCTACGGGAGCCTTTCCGGGGAGGTTGCGCGGGCGTGCTCGGGCACGTGGCGTTTGGCGCTCGTATAGGGGCTGAGGCCGGAGCAGCGTGCCCCGTGGCCGAATTCCCGGCGGGGCCGAAGGCCGACGACGCTAAACCTCGCGGTTTCTCACCGAACCCGCCGTCGCCGGCCCCGTAGATTGCCCCCCATGCGCATCGGCTCCCTCGAACTCGGCCCCCGCCCGCTCCTCCTCGCCCCGATGGAGGACGTGAGCGATCCCCCGTTCCGCATCCTCTGCAAGCGGTACGGGGCGGACCTGCTGTACACCGAGTTCATCTCCTCCGGCGGCCTCGTCTACGGTGCCGAGGACTCCGTGCGCAAGCTGGAGTTCTACGAAGACGAGCGGCCTCTCGCCATCCAGATCTTCGGCGGCGATGAGGAGCAGGTCCGCGAAGCCGCCGCCATCGCCGACGGCCAGGCGCCGGACCTGATCGACATCAACTTCGGCTGCCCCGTCAAGAAGGTCGTCTGCAAGGACGGCGGGGCGGGCATCCTCCGCGACCTTCCCAAGATGGAGCGCATCACGGCGGCGGTCATCGAAGCGGCCTCGCGGCCGGTGACGGTCAAGACGCGCCTCGGGTGGAACGACGAGTCCATCCGCATCGAGGAGGTGGCGCGGATGCTCGAAGACGTGGGCGTCGCCGCCCTGGCCGTCCACGCGCGGACGCGCAGCCAGATGTACCGGGGCGAGGCCCGCTGGTCGTGGTTCCCGACCATCAGGGCCGCCCTCCGCGCCATCCCGCTCATCGGCAACGGCGACGCCACGACGCCGGAGAAGGTGAAGGCGATGTTTGACGAGACCGGCGTGGACGCCGTGATGATCGGGCGCGGCGCCATCGGCAACCCGTGGATCTTCCGCGACGCGAAGGCGCTGCTGGAAACGGGCGAGGCGCCCGACCCGCCGTCGTGGTCCGAGCGCGTCGCCGTCGTGGCCGAGCACCTCACACTCAAGTGCGCCTGGCTCGGCGAGCGGAAGGGCGTGCTGGAGATGCGGCGGATGTACGGCGGCTACTTCAAGGGCCACCGGGGGGCCGGCCGGCTCCGTGCTCGTCTGATGGAGCACGAGACGAAGGACGGCGTGCTGGAGGTGCTGCTCAACTGGGAAGAAGGCGACGACGCCCCGCGCGTGCCGGTGGCGAAGGCCGTCCCGCCCGTTGTGGCGAAGGCGCGCCTGCCGAAGCCGGTCCGCCTGCCGTCGCGCGAGGCGGCGTGAGCATAGCGAACGCTCAGCCCCGCGCCCGCCGTGCGCGGACGAGCACCTCGTCGAGCCCCCACAGCGCGAGCGTCGCGGCCGAGAAGACGACGAGCGAGAGCACCGGCTGCCAGATCACCAGCCCGCCGAACAGCCCCAGGAGGCCGCCGAGGTACTTGATGTAGTTGAGCTGCTCGTTCGACGTGGACTTCAGGATGCGCTCCAGCTGCGCCTCGTCGTAAGCGCGGGCGTTCTCGACGATCATCGTCCGTACGTCGAGCCCCTCGACGAAGGAGAGGACGGCCTTCGTGGCCCAGGCCTCGAGGTCGTCGGCGTGGGCCTCGACGCGGGCGGGGACCTCGTCGAGCGCGGCATCGAGGCGGTCGAGCAGCGGCGTCACGGCCGCGGGCAACTCGGCGATGGCCTGGTCGATGCGCCGCTGGAAGTCGGCCTCGGCGAAGGTGCGGTAGAGGCGGAGGGCCACGCCGCCGAGGCCCTGCCCGGCCTGCTCCTCGACCTTCTGCACGGCCAGCTCGGCGAGCTGCTTCCGCAGGGCTTCCGAGCCGAGCACCTCCTGCGCGTAGTCCGTCGCGACGGCCTTGAGGTCCTGCCGAAAGCCGGGGTCCTCGACGACGCCGCGCACGACGCCGAGGGCGAGGTCGCGGTAGCGCCCGACGATGCCGCTCTCGCGGATCTTTGCCTTGATGATCTCCTCGTTGATGAGCTCCTGGCTGATGGCCTGCGCCAGCCGGAAGATCACGCGCTCGCGCTGGGCGGGGATGAGCCCCTGCGGGATGATGGCCCGCTTCTCGCGCGGCTGGAACAGCATCGTGATCGCCAGCCAGTTGGTGAAGAACCCGATCAGGCCGCTCACCGCCGTGATGCGCAGCAACCCCTCGATGGGGACGGCGTCGCCGAAGAGGGGCACCGTCATGCCGGGGAAGTCCCAGGCGAACGAGACGGCGAAGAGCGCCGTCAGTACCCACGGGACGACGCGCATGTAGGGGATGACCTGCCCGATGCGCCCCACGAGGCGGGGCGGCTCCTCCACCGGCGGGGCGGCCGGCGCCGGCCGCTCGGGCCAGTAGCGCCGCGCGTAGTCGAGGAGCAGCCGGCCGACGACGCGCGCGCGGCTCCGCGTGGCCTCCTTCGCCGCCTCGACGGATGCGACGGGGACGAGTGTGGCGATGGGCCGGGGCGCTCCCTCCGGTACCGGCGGGGCGCCGGCCTCGTCCGGGAAGCCGGAGGGCGACGCTGGCGGCGGCTCCACCTCGGCGAGGTCGCCGGAGGGGGGGGGCGCGACCGGGTCGTCCGGATAGCCGGAGAGGGCCTCCGCTTCGTCGGGGCCGACGAGACCGGGGACGGGCGTGAGCGGGCTGGGGCGATCGAGGTCGGCGGGCATGGGGCCGGATGGGAGAGGGGCGCGTCGGCGAGCGGCTCTTACGCGAAACCGAGGCGTTCGGCTTCACGCGCCATCGCGGCGATCACGTTCGCGATGTGGGAGTCGAGGTCGAGGCCGAGCTCGCCGGCGCCCTGCGCGACGTCCTCCCGGCTCACGGCGGCGGCGAACCGCCGGTCCTTCAGCTTCTTCTTGACCGACTTCGGCGTCATCCCCTTCAGCCCTTCCGGCCGCACGTAGGCGACGGCCGTAACGAACCCCGCCAGCTCGTCCACGGCGAAGAGCGTCTTGGCCATCCGCGACTCACGCGGGACGCCGCTGTAGGTGGCGTGGCCGAGGATGGCCGTACGGATTTCCTCGTCGTAGCCGCCTTCTTCCAGCACCTTCACGCCGACGAACGGGTGCTCCTCGGGCGAGGGGTGGCGCTCGTAGTCCATGTCGTGGAGGAGCCCGGTCATCCGCCAGCGCTCGACCTCGTCGGGCGGGAGGCCGGCCTCCTCGGCGTAGTAGCCCATCGCCGCCTCGACGGCGTAGGCGTGGCGCCGGAGGCTGTCGGACTCGGTCCAGGCGTGGAAGAGGGCGAGGGCGTCGTCGTAGGTCGGCATGAAGCAGGGAAGGTGGGGCGAGGGGCAGGTGGCCAGATAGGAAGCCCCACCGGGTCCTCTGGCTTAAGCCTATCTGGCTTAAAACACGTCCACCAGCTTGAGATCCTTGAGGTAGCGCTCCGGGTTGTTCTGGAAGTCGGTGAGGAGCTGGTCGAGTGAGGCGGCGGCGGCGTTGGCGTTGTAGTAGAGGGAGGGGTCGTTGAGGAGGAGGCCGAGCGTGCCGTCGGTGGAGTTGAGGCGGGCGAGGGCGCCTTCGAGCTGGAGCGAGACGCGGTCGAAGCCCTCCAGACTGGCGTCGAGGCGGGCGAGGGTGGCGTTGAGCTGGGCCACGGCCACCGCGAGGGAGTCGGGCAGCCCGCCGGCCTCGACGTCGCCGACGAGGCGCTCGGCGGAGTTGGCGGCGCGCTCGGCCGAGAGGGCGGCGCGCTGGAGGGCGCTCGTCGTCCCGGCCAGCCGCTCGCGTTCGTCGAGGATGAGCCGGCTCGTGGCCGTCGTGATGAAGCGGAGCTGGGCGAGCGTGGCCCGGAAGTCGTCGCCCGATGCACCCACGAGGCCCTCGATGTCCTGCACCGTGCCGGTGACGGCGGCGAGGAGCGTGTCGGCGCGGGCGGCCATGGGACCGGCCTGGTCGGTGAGCAGGTTCAGGAGGTCGCCCGAGCGCGTGGAGCGGAGGGTGTCGCCGTCGGCGAGAGGGCGCCCGGCGTACGGGCCGGCGGGCGGCTCGATGTTGACCGTGACGCCGCCGAGCGAGGCGAAGCCGGAGGTCGAGAGCGTGCTCGCGCGCGGGATCTCGACGCCGCCGTCCATCTCCATCGTGACGTAGACGCGGCGGGCGTCGTCGCTGAGGCGGAGGCTGCGCACGCTTCCCACCTCGACGCCGTTGAGGAGGACGACGCTCCCCGGCGAGAGCCCCTCGGCGTCCTCGAACACGCCCACCACCGCGTAGCCGGCGCCGAGGAGGGGCAGGCCCTGGAGGAAGCGGAGGCCGAAGAAGAGGGCCAGCGCCGCCACGATCACGGCGATGCCGACTTTGAGTTCGTTGCTCATGGAGTTTGGTGCGTGAGGCGTATGGCGTAGGGGCGTTCGACGAGCTGAGGAGTACGCAGTACGCGATACGTAACGCGATACGTAATACGCGATCCGGGATCGTTCATCCGATCTGATACTCGTTGGCGCGGACGAACGCGCCGAGGGCGGGGTCGGTGCTGGCGTGGAGCTCCGGGACGGTGCCGGTCCAGTGCATCCGCCCCTCGTAGATGAACCCGACGCGGTCCGCGATGGAGAGCACCGAGTGCATGTCGTGCGTGATCACGACGCTGGTCGCGCCGATGGTGGCGCCGAGGCGGACGATCAGGTCGTCGATGGTGTTGCTCGTCTCGGGGTCGAGTCCGCTCGTGGGCTCGTCGTAGAGGATGTACTTCGGTGCCAGCGCCACGGCGCGGGCGAGGGCGACCCGCTTCTGCTGGCCGCCCGAGAGCTCGTTCGGCTTCTTGTTCGCCGCGTCGGGCAGCTCCACCATCTCCAGGCACTCCATCGCGCGGGCGGCCAGCACGGACTCGGGGTCGTTCGAGAACGTGCGCAGCGGGAATTCCACGTTCTCCAGCGCCGTCATGGAGTCGAACAGGGCGCCGCCCTGGAAGAGCACGCCGAACTTGCGCCGGACGCGCCGGAGATCGGGGTAGGGGAGGTCCGCCAGCCGCTCGCCGTCCACGACGACCTCCCCCGCGTCCGGCTGGAGCAGGGCGATGAGGTGCTTGAACAGCACGCTCTTGCCCGAGCCCGACCGCCCGATCACGGCGAACGTCTCGCCCTCGCGGATCGTCAGCGACACGTCGTCGAGGACGGTCCGGCCGTCGAAGCGTTTGGTCAGGTTGCGGACTTCGATCACGTCGGTTTGGGGTTCTCGCTTCGGGGTTCTCGTTTTGGGTTTCTCGCTTCGGGGTTCCGGGCGGGGTGCGACGAACCAGAAACGTCCGACGGGAAACCGCTACAGCACGACGGGAAACCGCTACAGCAACAGCACGGCGCAGAGGTAGTCGGCCAGGAGGACGAACACGCAGGACATGACCGTCGCCTGGGTGGTGGCCGTGCCCACGCCCTCGGCGCCGCCCCTGGCGTAGTAGCCCTTGTAGCACGAGATCGAGGTGATCACGAAGCCGAACACGAGCGACTTGATGAGGCCGAAGGTGACGTCGTAGGGCTTGAAGTAGAGCCGCGTGCCCTGCCAGTACTCGGCCACCGAGAGTTCGGGGTTGAACGCGGCCACGAGCCCGCCCGCCATCAGCCCCACCACGCACGCGATGACGTAGAGGACCGGGAACATGAGCACGGCCGAGGTGACGCGGGGGACGACCAGGTACGAGCGGGAGTTGATGCCCATCGCCTCGAGCGCGTCGATCTGCTCGGTCACGCGCATCGTCCCCAGTTCGGCGGCGATGCGCGCGCCGACGCGGCCGGAGAGCACGAACGCCGTCACCAGCGTGCCCAGCTCCAGCATCACCGCCTGCTGCGTGAACACGCCCACGGTCGTCATCGGCAGCAGCGGGTTCTCGAGCTGGTAAAGCGCCTGCACGGCCGCCACGCCGCCCGAGAACGCCGTCGCCAGCATCACGATGGGGATGGACTCGACGCCGACGCGGACGGTCTGAAGGAGGAGGTTCTGCGCGTAGAGCCGGAGCTTGAGGTCGCGCGGGAGGTTGAACGCCCGCGCGATGAGGAGGCTGTAGCGGCCGAAGCCCTCCAGGAGGCGGGTCGCCTGGCCGACGAGGGGGACGGCGGTGAGGACGGGCATGGTGACGAGGGGCTGGCAGCGGGCGGGGGTACCTTACGTGCCGCCCGGGAAAATACTCGGTCGGGCGACGACTCCGCTTCACGCCCCCTTCGCGACGGCGACGATTCCATGGCCAAGACGAAGACCCGTTACGTGTGCCAGGAGTGCGGCTACGAGTCCGCCCGCTGGCTCGGCCAGTGCGGCGGCTGCAACGCCTGGAACACGATGGTGGAGGAGGCCGCGCCGCAGGCCGTCAAGGCGCCCGTGCTCAAGACGGGCGGCGGAGGCCGCCTCGCCGGAGCGTACGGCACGACGCGCCCGCAGCGGCTGGCCGACGTCTCCGTCAGCGACCGTCCCCGCCTCGTGACCGGGCTGGCCGAGTTCGACCGGGTCATGGGCGGCGGCATCCTCCACGGCTCGCTCACGCTCGTCGCAGGCGACCCCGGCATCGGGAAGTCCACGCTGATGACGGAGCTGGGGCGGCACCTCCCCGAACACGCGATTCTCTACGTGACCGGCGAGGAGAGCGCGCAGCAGGTCAAGCTCCGCGCGCGCCGCCTCGGCGTGGACGCGGGCAACCTCTACCTCTTCCCCGAGACGAACGTCGAGGCCATCGTGGCCGCCGCGCACGACGTGCAGCCGGACGTGATGATCGTGGACTCCATCCAGACGGTTTACCGGCCCGACCTCACGAGCGCGCCCGGCTCCGTCGCCCAGGTCCGTGAGTCCGCCGCCGCGCTGCTCGACCTGACCAAGACGCTGCCCGTCTCGACGTTCCTCGTCGGCCACGTCACGAAGGCGGGCAGCATCGCCGGGCCGCGTGTGCTCGAGCACATGGTGGACACCGTCCTCTACTTCGAGGGGGATCGCCACCACGCCTACCGCGTGCTCCGGGCCATCAAGAACCGGTTCGGCGCGGCCCACGAGATCGGCGTCTTCGAGATGCGCGAGCGAGGGCTCGTCGAGGTCGAGAGCCCGAGTGCGCTGTTCCTCGCCGAGCGCTCGTACGGCGCCAGCGGCAGCGTCGTCGTGGCCTCGATGGAGGGGACGCGACCGCTGCTGGTCGAGGTGCAGGCGCTCGTCACCCCCGCCTCCTACGGCACGCCGCAGCGCACGGCGACGGGGTTCGACGCGCGGCGCCTCCAGATGCTGCTGGCCGTGCTGGAGAAGCGCGAGGGGATGCGGCTCTCGCAGCAGGACGTGTTCCTCAACGTGGCCGGCGGCGTGCGGCTGGACGAGCCGGCGGTGGACCTCGGCGTGGCCCTTGCCGTGGCGTCGTCGTTCCGCGACGTGCCGGCAGACTCGGGCACCGTCGTGGCCGGGGAGGTCGGCCTCGGGGGCGAGCTGCGGGCGGTGGGGCGGATCGAGCCGCGCCTGGCCGAGGCCAAGCAACTCGGCTTCGAGCGGGTGCTCCTGCCGACGTCGAACCTCCGGCACCTGGAGGCGCCGAAGGGGCTGGCGCTGCTCCCGGCCCAGCGCCTCGGGCAGGCGCTGGAGCTGGTGCTCTAGGAGGTGCTCTAGGAGGTGCTCTAGGAGGTGCTCTAGGAGGTGCTCTAGGAGG
>CAZOJJ010000026.1:33459-36818 GCA_964580105.1 uncultured Rhodothermales bacterium
TAGGAGGTGCTCTAGGAGGTGCTCTAGGAGGTGCTCTAGGAGGTGCTCTAGGAGGTGCTCTAGGAGGAGCGCGCCCGGCCGTGCGGCCCGGGAAGGCGCGAGGAGCGGCCCCGCTCGCCTATCTTGGTGCGCCCCATCGTCCCTGGCGCCATGTCCGACCGCTATCCGCCCTCCGACGTCTTCCGCCGCCACGCCCGCCTCGGCTCGGAGGCGGAGTACGACGCGATGTACCGCCGCTCCCTCGACGACAGCGAGGGGTTCTGGCGCGAGCAGGCCGGGCGGATCGCCTGGTTCTCGCCCTTCGACCGCGTGCGCGATGTGGCCTTCGACGCGCACGACGTCCACATCAACTGGTACCTCGGCGGCACGACCAACGCGTGCTACAACGCCGTGGACCGCCACGTCGAGAACGGCCGGGGGGATCGAACGGCTTTCATCGTCGAGCCGGATGAGCCGGCCGAGGAAGCGCGCCGGATCTCCTACGCCGAGGTCCACGCCGCCGTGCAGCGGTGGGCCAACGTGCTGAAGGCTCTCGGCGTTCAGCGCGGGGACCGCATCACGATCTACCTCCCGATGATCCCCGAGGCGGCCTACGCCATGCTCGCCTGCGCCCGCCTCGGGGCCATCTTCTCGGTCGTCTTCGCCGGCTTCTCCCCCGATTCCCTCGCCGACCGCATCCTCGACGGGGAGTCCGACTTCGTCGTCACGGCCGACGAGGGGCGGCGCGGCGGCAAGCGCGTCGCGCTCAAGGCGAACGTGGACGCGGCCCTCCGGCGCGCCGAAGCCGAGGGGCAGGCCGTCCGCCACGTCCTCGTCGTTCGCAACACCGGCGGCGCGGTCGAGTGGCGCGACGGGCGCGACGTGTGGCTCCACGAGGCGCTCGAAAACGCGCCCGACGAGTGCCCGTGTGAGGCGATGGACGCGGAGGACCCGCTCTTCATCCTCTACACCTCCGGCTCGACCGGCAAGCCGAAGGGCGTCGTCCACACCACGGCCGGCTACTGCGTCTGGACCAGCCTCACGCACGACTACGTCTTCGACCTCCACCCCGAAACGGACGTCTACTGGTGCACCGCCGACGTCGGCTGGATCACCGGCCACAGCTACATCGTCTTCGGCCCGATGATCAACGGGGCGACGCAGGTCCTCTTCGAGGGCATCCCGACCTATCCCGACGCCAGCCGTTTCTGGGAGGTCGTAGCCCGGCACGGCGTCACGACCTTCTACACCGCGCCGACGGCCATCCGTGCCCTCATGGCGCAGGGCGACGACTTCGTCACGCGGACGGACCGCTCCAGCCTCCGCCTCCTCGGGACCGTCGGGGAGCCGATCAACCCGGAGGCGTGGCGGTGGTACTACCACGTCGTCGGCGAGGGGCGCTGTCCGGTCGTGGACACGTGGTGGCAGACGGAGACGGGCGGCATCATGATCGTCGGCCTACCGGGCGCGATCGCGCAGAAGCCGGGCGCGGCGGGCAAGCCGTTCTTCGGCGTCCGGCCCGAAGTGCTCGACGCGGCCGGCCAGCCGCTCTCCGGCGCCGCCGAGGGTGTCCTCGTCATCGCCGACTCGTGGCCCGGCCAGGCGCGGACCGTCTACAAGAACCACTGGCGGTTCATCAACGCCTACTTCACCCACTACGAGGGCGCCTACTTCACCGGCGACGGCTGCCGCCGCGACGAGGACGGCTACTACTGGATCACCGGCCGCGTGGACGACGTGATCAACGTGTCCGGCCACCGGATGGGCACGGCCGAGGTCGAGAGCGCGCTCGTCCTCCACGACGCGGTGGCCGAGGCGGCGGTGGTCGGCGTTCCGCACCCCATCAAGGGGCAGGGGATCTACGCCTACGTCACGCTCGTTGCGGGCCGGGAGCCGACGGAGGCGCTGCGGCAGGAACTGATCCGGCACGTCCGCACGCACATCGGCCCCATCGCCCGGCCGGACTTCGTGCAGTTCGCCCCGGCGCTGCCGAAGACGCGCTCGGGTAAGATCATGCGGCGCATCCTGCGCAAGATCGCCGAGGACGACCCGGCCCACCTCGGGGATACCTCCACGCTGGCCGACCCGGCCGTGGTGGACGACCTCGTCGCGCAGCGGCAGAACCGGGGGTAGCGCGCCGGCCGAACCGCTCTATCTTGCCGGGCGGCGGCCCCCCCTTCACCCCGAGGCGCACGATGTCCACTACCGCAAGGATCCGCTTCGCCAAGCCGCGAGGCAGCGGCTTCATCGACGACGTCAAGGCGCGCGTGAACGACTACTTCGAGACGGCGGGGCGCTCGCCGAAAGCGGACGGGCGGATGGTGCTCAAGACGGTGATTCTGCTCGTCGGCACGGCCGGCGCCTACGCCCTCATCCTGACGGGCTGGTTCACGCCGTGGCAGATGCTCGGCCTCGCCGTCGTGATGGGCGTGGGTCTGGCCGGCATCGGCTTCTCCGTCGCCCACGACGCGCTCCACGGGGCGTACTCGGCCCGCCCGCGCGTCAACCAGCTCCTCGGGTACACCTTCGACCTGATGGGTGCGAACGGGTACATGTGGAAGATCACGCACAACGTCATCCATCACACGTACACCAACATCCCCGGCATTGACGAGGACCTCACGGTGTCGCCCGTGCTTCGGCTCTCCCCCGAGGCACCGCGCCGCGGCTACCACCGCTTCCAGCACCGCTACGCGTTCTTCGCCTACAGCCTCGCCACGATCAACTGGCTGTTCGTGAAGGACTTTCAGCAGTTCCTCAAGCGTGACCTCGGGCCGTACCAGGGCAGGACGCACCCGCCGCGCGAAGTTGCCACCCTGATCGTCACCAAGCTGATCGTCTACGTCTACACCATCGTGATCCCGCTCCTCGTGCTCGACGTCACGTGGTGGCAGTTTCTGATCGGCTTCCTGGCGATGCACCTCACGGCGGGCGTCATCCTCGGCGTCGTCTTCCAGCTCGCGCACGTGGTCGAGGGGCCGCAGTTCCTCGCGCCCGACGACGAGGGGCGGATGGAGCACGCCTGGCTCATCCACGAGATGGAGACGACGGCCGACTTCGCGCACGGCAACAAGGCGCTCTCGTGGTACATCGGCGGGCTCAACTACCAGATCGAGCACCACCTCTTCCCGCAGGTGTGCAGCATCCACTACCCGGCCCTCAGCCGGATCGTCCGCGAGACGGCCGAGGCGCACGGCGTCCCGTACCACCTCCTGCCGACGCTGCGCTCGGCCGTGCGCTCGCACTACGCGATGCTCAAGAAGCTGGGGCAACCGGAACCGGCGGCGGTGAGAGCGTAGCGCCCGCCACCTCGGCGGCCCTCCCGAGGCCGGCTAGGCCGGCTAGGCCGGCGTGAAGAGGGCCTCGACGGCGAGCCACTC
>CAZOJJ010000026.1:36918-40972 GCA_964580105.1 uncultured Rhodothermales bacterium
AGGCCGGCTAGGCCGGCTAGGCCGGCGTGAAGAGGGCCTCGACGGCGAGCCACTCCTGCCCGTCCGGCGCGATGTTGTGCATGACCATCCGCAGCGACTGGCGGCGGCGCGGCGTGAGGACCGTCCGCCACCCCCAGTCGGGGCCTTCCGGGACGGCGTAGGTGCCGCGCACGAACAGCGAGCCGTCCTCCTCGGCCGCGCCCTCGCACGCCATGACGGCCGTGCCCATGTGCCACGAGTCGATCCAGTGCGTCGTGACGAGGTCGGCCTTCGGCTGGTAGCCTACGAGCAGGCTGCCGGCCTGGTCGCGGTCCTGGTAGCGCCAGGTGTAGTCGAGGCGGACGAAGCGGCCGTCGAGGAGGGGGGTGACGACGGCGGTGGCGGGGGAGTCGTCGGGCCGGCCGGTGTGGGGATCCTGGAGGACGTTGTGGCCGCGCCAGGCGCCGGCGCAGGCGATGAGGTGTCCGAGTGCCATACGAAGAGGGGTGGGTGAGCGTGGCGCCAAGGTCCCGGGCGAGGGTGACATCCCTCCGGCGCACGGGTGCGCTCGTCGTCCCTGCGTCTTCGCGGCGTCCTCACTCCGCCCGTGCATCCGATGACGCCCGCGTGGGTACACGGGTTGGCTCTGTCTGAGCCCGCTGCCCGGTCCCCTCGGCCGGGCGGCGTGATGGATGGCGTAGCCCGGGTGCGAGGTGGGTGGCCGTCTGCGCGAGGGACCTGAGGGCCGGAGGGTCCGGCTCCACACCACCACACCGAGGCTACTCCTCTGACTTCTACGTTTTCCACGCTCGACCTGCGCCCCGAACTGGCGCAGGCCGCCGCCGACCTGGGCTTCGATACGCCCACCCCCATCCAATCCCAACTCATCCCCGTCCTCCTCGACGGCCGCGACGCCGTCGGCCAGGCGCAGACGGGGACGGGCAAGACGGCCGCCTTCGGCTTCCCGCTCCTCCAGCGCATCGAAGCAGGCGTAGGCCCCGTGCAGGGCCTCGTGCTCGTGCCCACGCGCGAACTGGCGACACAGGTGGCCGGCGCGCTCCACACCTACGGCGTCCATCTCGGCACGCGGGTGCTCCCGGTCTTCGGTGGGCAGCCGTACCACAAGCAGATCCACCGACTGAGGAAGGGCGTCGACGTCGTGGTCGGCACGCCCGGTCGGCTCCTCGACCTGATCGCGCAGGGCGCGCTCGACCTGGGCGGCGTCCGCACCGTCGTCCTCGACGAGGCCGACGAGATGCTCTCGATGGGCTTCGTGGCCGACATCGAGGCGATCCTCGGGGAGATACCGGAGACGCGGCAGACGGCGCTGCTCTCGGCCACCCTGCCCGGCGGCATCCGCCGCCTCGCCGAGCGCTACCTCAGCGATCCCGTGTTCTGCACGGTCGAGGGCACGCAGCGGACGGCCGAGACGGTCGAGCAGCGCGCCTACCTCGTCCACGGCGGCGACAAGATGGCGGCGCTGGTGCGGCTGCTGGAGACCGAGCCGATCGAGAGCGCCATCGTGTTCACGCACACGCGGGCGAGCACGGCCGAAATCGCCGAGACGCTGGCGGGCTACGGCTACGCCGCCGAGGCGCTCAGCGGTGAGCTCACGCAGCAGGCGCGGACGGAAGCGCTCGGCCGCTTCCGCAGCCGCCGCACTCAGATCCTCGTCGGGACGGACGTGGCGGCACGCGGCCTCGACGTGGACCACGTCTCGCACGTGGTCAACTACGACCTGCCGCGCGACCCCGAGGTGTACGTCCACCGCATCGGGCGGACGGGCCGGGCCGGGAAGCGGGGCGTCGCGCTCGCCCTCGTGCGGCCCAACCAGCGCTCGCTGCTGGGCGCGGTCGAACGCTACACCCGGCAGCCGATCCCGTACGCGCCCGTGCCGTCCGTCGCGGACGTACAGGCGCGCCGCGATGCGGCCTTCCGGGCGAAGGTCGAGGCCGCGGTGGCAACCGACGACACCCGCCGCCTCGCGGTAGCGCTCGTCGCGACCGGAGCCGATCCGATGGAGGTGGCCGCCGCTGCGCTGGCGATGGCCCGCGCCGTCGAGCCTGCTCCCATGCTGGCGGCCATCGGCGAGGTGAAGGCGGTGCGTGAGAAGCGCACCCCGCACGGGGAAACGCCCTTCGCGAAGCGCCACGACCGGGGGCGCACGCACCGGGCCGGCGGCGAGGCCGGGATGGTCCGCCTCGCGCTTGACAAGGGCTACAAGCAGGGCGTCCGGCCAAACCAGGTCGTGAGCGCCATCGCGCGCCACGCCGACGTCCCGGGCAAGGTGCTGGGCAAGATCCTCATCGAGGACCGGCAGACCCTCGTGGACGTGCCGGAAGACTACGCCGAGCAGGTCCTCGCCCGGAAGGGCGGCTACCGCCTCGGCAAGGACGTGGCCCAGGTATCGCGGGCGTAGCCGAGCGACGACGAAGCGGTCGGCCCCCGTTCGGAGAGGGCCGGCCGCTTCGTCGTACAAGGGCCACGCGCCCCTCGAGGCGGGCGCCGTCAGCGCCGGGTACGGACGTCGGTGATCACGCGGGTGCCGACGCAGGCCCCCTGGGCCAGCCCCCGGATCCGCGCCTGCGCGAAGTGGATGCCGCCGTAGAGCCGCGAGTGTGAGGCTTCCTCGGCCGCCTCGTGGAAGGAGTGGAACGAGCGCGGCGCCATCCCGCGTCCCGCGTGCGTGTTGTCCACGAACGAGACGTGGTCGCCGTGGAGGTAGCTCAGCACGGTGCCCATCGTGCCCGAGCCGACTGAGTGGCCGGAGGTGAACTCCGGGAAGGGCGGCGTATCCACGAGGGGGAGCCAGTCCGGATCGATCGTCTGCCGGATGACGGTGACGGGGCGGATGTAGTTCGTCCGGTACTTCGTGCGCCACGCCGTGATGAAGGCGTCGTTGAGGCCGATGCCGACGAGGGCGAACGTCTCGGCCGCCTCGATGAGCGAGAGGTCGAGTTGCTGGTTGAGCTGCCGGGCGATGGAGACCCAGTGGCCGGCGGGCGTGCCGGTCACGCCGGCGTCGTCGGCCCAGAACAGCGCGATGGCCCGCTCCTCCTCGGTGAGCGCGAGCGACGTGTCGTAGACCTCCCGCACCTCCTGGAAGAAGTCCGAGTCGGGGTCGGTCGAGTAGGGCGGGGGCTCGCCCACCGTGTCGCACACGTCGGCGTCGTCGAGGGCGAGGGTGCGGAGGGTGCCCCAGTAGGGTTCGAGGGCGGCCTCGAAGTACGGCGGGGTCGGCACCCAGTACCCGTCGCCCGTCGGCGGGGTGTAGGCGCGGTCGCGCGTCTCTTCGTAGCCGTCCGTCCGGCACCACGCGGCGATGGCCGCGCCGAGCTTTTCCCCGAAGTCGATGGACCGCGCCATTACGTCCGGAGGCACGCCGGCGTCGCGGCGGCGCTGCACCTGCTGGTGGCCCAGCGCATCGACGGCCGCGTGCGTGCCGGTGGACCCGTCCTTGAGCAACTCATGGACGACGTGCCGCACGGTCGTGCTGGCGACGGCATACCAGTCGTAGGCCTGGCCGTCGTCCGGGGTAGGCAGCACGAGGCCGTTGAGCTGGCCGGCCAGCGAGCGCCGGTCCGGGTAGCCGTGGACGAGCCCTTCGTAGAGGGCGACGCCGGCGTAGGCGTAGACCCGGCTCGCAGCCGGGGGGTAGAGGACCTCGTCCTGGATGGACGCCATGAGGAGCGCCTGCCACTCACCGACGAGGGCCGGATTCGTCACGGGGTCCGGCACCAGGTCGGGGTCGGTGGTGTCGCAGGCGGCAAAGGCGAGGACGAGGGGCGCCACGAGGAGGCCGCGGGTCCAGCGCGAAGAGCGAATGAGCGGCATGAGGGATGGGCCAGAGCCGGGATCGATCAGAGAGGTGGGATGGCGGCAGACTGCGGGGGTCGGCACTGACGCATCGCGCAGAATATCGAACGCCTCGATCACGTACAACCGACCGCCGAGTCGAGGCAGGGGAAGCCGGGCAGGGCGCCGTCGGTGCGACGCTGCTCCCGCGATCCGCCGAAAGCAGACGATTCGCCGAGGCCGCCGCCGAGGCCGCCGCCGAGGCCGCCGCCGAGGCCGC
>CAZOJJ010000027.1:0-885 GCA_964580105.1 uncultured Rhodothermales bacterium
GCCGATATAGTGGTTGCCGATATAGTGGTTGCCGATATAGTGGTTGCCGATATAGTGGTTTTCGTATGTCACACCGTCGTCACCCGGCGTCCGTACGTTGGCTCACTTCCACGAGACGGAGACTGCCATGACGACCCTCGGACCGACGAACGAAGAGCTGGCGGCCGTGCTGGAGGAGATGGCCGCGCTCCTCGTGCAGCAGCACGAGCCCAACCCGTACCGCGTGCAGGCCTACCTCCAGGCCGCCACCATGATCCGCGACCACGACGAGCCGCTCACGCTGCTCTACGGCGCCGAGGGTAAGGAGGGGCTGATGGACCTCCCCGGCATCGGCGTCAGCCTCGCCACGCACCTCGCGCAGTACATCGAGGACGGCCGGGCGGGGCTCCACGACCGGCTCCGCGAGGTGAACGACCCGGTGTCGCTGCTGGCGAGCGTGCCCGGCCTCGGGCGCGCCCTCGCCCGTCGCATCGTGGACGAGCTGGGCGTGACGACGCTGACGGAGCTGGAGAAGGCCGTCCAGGACGGCCGCCTCGGCGCGCTCGACGGGTTCGGCCCGCGCCGTCTCGAAGCACTCCGCCTCCAGCTGGACGCCATCCTCAGCCGCGCCGCCCGCCGCCGCGCCCGCCGCATCCGCCGCGACCTCGTGCGGATGGCCGCCGCCCGTGCCGAGGCCGCGCGCCGTGCCGAGCGGGAGGCCGAGGCGGCAGCCCTCGCCGTGGAGGAGGCCGCCGGAGCCGTGGAGGAGGCGCCGCGCCACGCGGTCGTCTACACGCTGTTCCCGCCGGCGGCGGCGTAGCGGGCCGGGGTGGCAGACCGGGGTGGCAGACCGGGGTGGCAGACCGGGGTGGCAGACCTCCCCGCGAAAAGCCGGCCCAGTCGGAA
>CAZOJJ010000027.1:985-40157 GCA_964580105.1 uncultured Rhodothermales bacterium
GCAGAGAATCGGAAGCAGAGAATCGGAAGCAGAGAATCGGAAGCAGAGAATCGGAAGCAGAGAATCGGAGGGCTCGGAGTATCCTCCACCAGGCCGAGGCCGGCGTCATCGTCGCCGAGGTCTGCCGCAAGATGGGCATCGTCGAGGCCACCTTCTGCACCGGGACGAGGAAGGACGGCAGGCTCGGCACCTCCGAGCCCCGCCGCCTGCGCGAGCGCGAAGCGGAGCACCCGCCGTTGAAGCGGTAGCCGCCGACCTCGCTCCCGACGAGCACAGGCTGCAGGAGGGGGCCAAAAAAGCTCGGAAGCCGACCAGGCGCCGCGGGCGTGCCCGGCCCCTTCGCGACGGAGGGGGCGCGGGTGCATCTGGCGCGGCTCTACCCGACCGCCACCCCCCGAAGCACCCCGGACTTAGAGACGGGAGGCTTCTCGGAGCCGCTCCATCGCCGCAGTCCAATGGGGAGCGTCGAGCGGGCTGTGGCTCAGCGACGTTCCACGAGGAGGTTCCGGTAGAAGTCCAGCGTCTGTTCGGCGATGCGCTGCCAGCTGAAGTGAGCCAGAACCCGCGCGCGCGCGGCACGGCCCATCGTCTCTCGCCGCTTTGTGTCCGCCGTGAGCGTGTTGACGGCGTCCGCAAGGGCGCGGGCGAACGCCTCCGGATCGCGGGGCTCGGGCGAGTCGCCGCCCTCCGCCTCGAACGGGACGAGGAGCCCGGTCTCGCCCGGCACGACGATCTCCGGGATGCCGCCCACGGCCGAGGCCACGACGGGCGTCTCGCACGCCATCGCCTCCAGGTTGATGATGCCGAAGGGCTCGTAGACCGACGGGCACACGAACACGGCGGCGTGCGAGTAGAGCGCGATGACGTCCGTCTTCGGGAGCATCTCGGGGATCCAGACCACCTCCGCCTCGGCGTCGCGGCGGGCCGCCTCGACGGCCGCCTCCATCTCCCGGCCGATCGCCTCGGTGTCGGGCGCGCCGGCGCAGAGGACGACCTGCACGCCGCCCTCCAGGTGCCGGAGGGCGCGGACGAGGTGAAGGATCCCCTTCTGCCGCGTGATCCGCCCGACGAACAGCACGAGGGGGCTGTCGGGGGCCACGCCGAGGCGGCGGAGCACGGCCGGGTCGGGACGCGGGCGGTACTCCTCGGGGTCGATGCCGTTGTGGATGACGCGGATTCGCTCGGGGGCCACGCCGTAGAGCGCCTGCACGTCCTCGGCCATCGCCTCCGAGACGGCCACGACGCCGTCGGCGTGCCGGTAGGCCGTCCGCTCGATCCACGTCGTGGCGCGGTAGGCGCTCCCGAGCTGCTCCTCTTTCCACGGTCGGTGCGGTTCCAGCGAGTGCGTCGTGAGCACGAGGCGGGCGCCGGTAAGCGGGCGTGCGAGGAGGCCGCCGAGGTGGGCGTACCACGTGTGGCAGTGGACGACGTCCGGGCGCTCGACGGCGCCGGCCATGGCGAGGTCGCGCGCGAGCGCGTCGAGGAGGCGGGCGTGGCGTGGGTCGTGCGTCTCGAACCGGACGTCCGGCGCCATGCCGCGTACGCGGAGGTTGCCGTGGTCCTCGTGCTGGTCGCCGAAGCAGAAGACGTCCACGGCGTGGGCGCCGCCGTCGAGGCGGGCCAGCTCGCGCGCCAGGTACTCGACGTGGACGCCCGCGCCGCCGTAGACGTGGGGTGGGTACTCGTTGGTGAGGAGGGCGATGCGCATCGCTAGATCACGGTGCCGTCGGGGATCTCGGCGTTCTTGACAACGACGACGACGCCGTCGCGGATGTAGAAGCCGGGTCCCTCGCCCTCCTCGACGCCCTCGCGGTTGGTGAGGGCGCAGTCCCGCCCGATGGCCGCGTTGAGGTCCACGATGGCGTTCTCGATGCGCGTGCCCGCGCCGATGCCGGGGCGGGCGGGCCCCTGAACCGGCTCGCGGCCGGCGGAGTCCTGCCAGGCGTAGTAGTCCGACCCCAGGAGCACGGAGCGGCGGATGTGCGTGCCCGGCCCGATGAACGAGCGGAGGCCGACGACCGCGTCGGCGATGTCGCTGTCCACGATCACGCTGCCCTCGCCGATGAGGCTGTCCTCGATGGTGGAGCGGACGACCTTCGCCGGGGGCAGCATCCGGGAGTTCGTGTAGAGCGGCATCTTCGGGTCGTAGAGGTTGAAGGCCGGGCGCGGCTGGGCCAACATGATGTTGGTCTCGAAGAACGAGCGGACGGTGCCGATGTCGTTCCAGTACCCGGTGAAGGGGTAGGCCACGACGCGGCGCTCGTGGATGGCGGCGGGGATGATCTCCTTGCCGAAGTCGTGGTCGTCCGGGCGGGCGTCGAGGACGTCGCGGAGGACGTCGGCGCCGAAGACGTAGATGCCCATCGAGGCGAGGTAGACGCGGCCTTCGGCCTCCATCTCGGGCGCGACCGGGCTCTCCTTCCCGGCGAGCCGGTGGTGGGGCGGCTTCTCGTAGAACTCCGTGATGCGGTGGTCGTCGTCCATCTTGAGGATGCCGAAGGCCGGCGCCTCGGCGGCGTGGACGGGGGTCACGGCGACGGTCACGTCGGCGCCGTGGGCCTCGTGGTGCGCCAGCATCTCGCGGTAGTCCATGGTGTAGAGCTGGTCCCCCGAGAGGATGACGACGTGGTCGTGCGGGAAGCTGCGGATGTGGGGGAGCGACTGCCGCACGGCGTCGGCGGTGCCCTGGTACCACGACTTCGAGAACGGCGTCTGCTCGGCGGCGAGGACGGTCACGAACCCGCCCCGGAACCGGTCGAAGACGTACGACCGGGCAATGTGCCGGTTGAGGCTGGCCGAGTTGTACTGGGTGACGACGAAGATCCGGTTGAGTCCGGAATTGATGCAGTTGGAGATGGGGACGTCCACCAGCCGGTACTTCCCGGCGAAGGGGACCGCCGGCTTGGCGCGGTAGGCCGTCAGCGGGAACAGCCGCGTGCCGGCCCCGCCACCGAGGATGACGGCGAGCATCTGGCTCATCGAGCGAGGGGCGAAGAGGAGGAGAGAGGGGCGAGGGCCGAGACGCGTACCCGGCTCCGTAGGGTGAACATAGGGACGGGCGGGCTCATCCACCCTCGGGTTCCAGCACCAGCAGGCCGAGCGGGGGGAGCGTGAGCACGAGCGAGGCCGGGCGGCCGTGGAACGGCACCGGCGTCGTCTCGACCGCGCCGAGGTTGCCCATCCCGCTCCCGCCGTAGGCCTCGGCGTCGGAGTTGAGGCGTTCGCGCCAGATGCCCTCCTCGGGCACGCCGAGGCGGTAGTTGGGGCGCGGGACCGGCGTCCCGTTCAGCACGAACAGCAGCGTCCGTCCGCCGCCCGTGCGGAGGTAGCTCACGACGCTGTGGTCGCGGTCGCTGGCGTCGATCCACTCAAAGCCCTCGGGGGAGTCGTCGTGGAGGGCGGGGTGCTCGCGGTAGAGGCGGAAGAGGTCGGCCGTCCAGCGAAGGAGCCCGCCGTGGAGGCCGTCGTCGGCGAGGCGCCAGTCGAGCGGGTGGTCGTGGCTCCACTCGCCGGGCGGGCCGAACTCGCTCCCCATGAAGAGGAGTTTTTTGCCGGGGTGGCCGACCATGTGGCCGTAGAGGAGCCGGAGGTTGGCCGCCTTCTGCCAGTCGTCGCCGGGCATCTTGGCCCAGAGCGAGCCCTTGCCGTGGACGACCTCGTCGTGCGAGAGAGGGAGGGCGTAGTGCTCGGAGAACGCGTAGTGGAGGGGGAAGGTGAGGTCGCCCAGGTGGTACTTCCGGTACGCCGGGTCCTTGGAGAAGAACGCGAGCGTGTCGTGCATCCAGCCCATGTTCCACTTGTAGAGGAAGCCGAGGCCGCCGTTGTAGACGGGCTGCGAGACGCCGGGCCAGGCCGTGCTCTCCTCGGCGATCATGAGGGCCTCGGGGTGGTGGGCGTAGACCTCCGTGTTGAGGCGCCGGAGGAAGTGGATCGCCTCCAGGTTTTCGCGTCCGCCGTGGACGTTCGGCGTCCACTCGGCCCGGCTGTAGTCGCGGTAGAGCATGCTCGCCACGGCGTCCACGCGGAGGCCGTCCACGTGGTAGCGGTCGAGCCAGAAGCGGGCGGAGGAGAGCAGGAAGCTCTGGACGCCCGGCTTGCCGAAGTCGAAGACGTAGGTGCCCCAGTCGGGGTGGCGGCGCATCCGCTCGTCTTCCACCTCGAAGAGCGGCGTGCCGTCGAAGAGCATGAGGCCCTGTGGGTCGGTGGCGAAGTGGGCGGGGGCCCAGTCGAGGATGACGCCGAGGCCGCGTCGGTGGAGCGTGTCCACGAGGAACATGAAGTCCTGCGGGCCCCCGAAGCGGTACGTCGGGGCGAAGTAGCCGAGGGTCTGGTACCCCCAGGAGCCGTAGTACGGGTGCTCGGTGATGGGCAGGAGTTCGACGTGCGTGAAGCCGAGGCGTTCGACGTGGTCGGCCAGCGGTTCGGCGATCTCGCGGTAGGAGAGGCTCTCGCCATGCCCTCGGTGCCGCCACGAGCCGAGGTGGACCTCGTAGACGGCGACGGGCTCGCCGAGCGAGCCGGGGCCTTTCCGGCGCGCCATCCAGTCGTCGTCGCCCCAGTCGTAGGCGAGGTCGGTGACGAGGGCGGCCAGGCCGGCGCCGGGGCTTCCGCCTGCAACCGGCGGCTCCATGCGGAAGGCGAACGGATCGGTCTTGTCGAAAGCGCCGCCGTCCTTCTGCAGCCGGTACTTGTAGCGGTGGCCGGTACGGGCGGCGCGGACGAACCCGCTCCAGAGCCCGCCGCCGGCCCGCTGGAGCGGGTGGCGCTCGGGGGCCCAGTCGTTGAAGTCGCCCACGACGGAGACGGCGTCGGCGTTCGGGGCCCAGACGGTGAACCACGCGCCCTGCCCGTTCGGGTGGGCGCCGAGGTAGGCGTAGCTGTCGGTCAGCCGGCCGTCCTGCCAGCGCTGCACGGCGTCTTTGGTGAGCTTGGGCATGGGGGGAATGGGAGTCTGGGAGAAGAGGGGAGGCCGGAAGGAGGAGGCGGGGAGTCAGAGGAGCGAGCCTTTCCTGCCCTTTCCCCCTTCGTCTTCAGGCAGTGGGGCCGGTGTCGCCGCAGGGAGGGCGAGCAACCGGTGAAGGCTGCGGAGTGGGAGGCCCGCCCAGTCGGGCCGGTGGCCGAGCTCGTAGCGGACCTCGTAGAGCGCTTTGTCGAGGAGGTAGGCCCAGAGGAAGCGGTTCCGGACGGTCGGCGCGAGCAGGAAGTCGGCGTCGCCGGCCGTGCGGAGGTAGGCGTCGAAGAAGGCGGCCTCGGCACCGCGGACGAGCGCCTCGGTCCACGCCTCGAGGGCGGCGCGGTCCTCGCCCTCGTACGCCTCGCGCTGGAGGAGCGGAGCGTGGGCGGCGTAGTCGAGCGAGCGGAGCATGCCGGCGACGTCGCGGAGGGCGTAGTCGCGGCGACGGCGCTCCGTCAGCGGCCGGGCCGGCTCGCCCTCGAAGTCGAGGAGGTAGAGCTCGCCGTCGGCGAGGAGGGTCTGGCCGAGGTGGTAGTCACCGTGGACGCGGATGCGGAGGCCGCCCTCGGCGGGTGCGTGGCGGAGGGCGTCGAGCGCGTCGAGGGCGCGCTGCCAGTCTTCGTCCGACGGGAGGTCGTCGCCGGCGTGGGCCTGCTCGGCGAGCATCGCGCGCGTCCTTTCCACCTCGGCGCGGAGGCGGTCGGCGAAGTCGGCGTGGTCCTCGGGCGTGCCCGGCTCGGGCCGGAGGCCCAGCGTCTCGGCGGTGGCGAGGGCGCGGTGCATCTCGGCGGTGCGGACGCCGAGCGTCCGGGCCAGTTCGAGCACCTCGGGGGCCGTCTCCTCCAGCCACGCCGGCACGCTGCCGACCTCGGCCTCGTCGGGCGGGGCGGAGCCGGCGACGCGGTCGAGGAACTGGCCCACCTTTTCGGTGGCGTAGTCCCACCCGTTGCGCTCGGCCGCCAGCGCCTCCTGCACGACGCCCATCGCGATGGTCTCGGCGCCTCGCCGGAAGTGGGCGGTGCCGAGGAGGTGGGGCACGAAGCGGACGTCCGCGCGGGTGAGGTGGCCGAGGAGCTCGACCTCCGGGTTCGGCCCCCGCTCCA
Source organism: uncultured Rhodothermales bacterium (assembly GCA_964580105.1). GTDB lineage: Bacteria > Bacteroidota > Rhodothermia > Rhodothermales > Rubricoccaceae > CAZOJJ01. The sequence continues at coordinate 7,043 of CAZOJJ010000027.1, forward strand.
GCCGGCGGTAGAGCTTGACGAAGAGACGGTCGCCGCGCTCGGTGGCGACGAGGGCGGCGGAGTTGCTCTGCTCGCCGGTGAGGAGCGTGGCGCCGGCGGCCCGGGCGCCGCGCAGCCGCTCGGCCACCTCGCCCGTGTAGAGGCCGCGGAGGGAGCGGCCCTTGCCGCCGCCCTGCCACCAGTCGAAGAGCGCCGTCCAGAAGCGCGCGTCGGTGGCGGCGTCGTAGAGGAGGGCGCGGCCGTTCGGGAGGTCGAGCCAGGCGAGGGCGGCGTGGGGGTGCTCGGCCAGCACCGACTCGGCGGCGGCGTCCTCGGCCGTGGTGAGGGGGAGGAGGTAGGTGTCGGTGCGGTCCTCGAACGACACGCTGAGGAGGGCGAGGTAGCGCGGTGCCGGGCCCGCCTGGAGGCGGACGGCGTCGGCCACCTGCACGCGCCGGATCGCCTCGCCCTTGGCGCCGAACCAACGCTGCCTCTGGAGGTAATCCGGCAGCAGCCGCTCCAGGCGTTCCATCGCACCGCCCGCCGCCATCGTCTTGACGAGCAGGTTGTGGAGCCCTTCGGGCGCGCGGATCACGGACAGCTCGCCTCGCTCGCCGGCGGGCTGGGCTTCGGGCATGTGCTCGCGGCGGGCCTCCGCCTCGGGCACGAGGGCGAACCAGTAGAACTGGTGCGGACCGAGCATGAGGGGGTACGGCGCGTCCGTGATGGTCGGGAAGCCGGCCTGGCTCATCAGCTCGACGGGCACGAGGCCCCGGAGGTCGGTGCCTTCGGCGTCGGGCGGGAGGAAGGCGCTCTGGGCGAAGCGCGAGAGGTTGGCCAGGACCAGGACCCGCTCGTCCTCGTGCTCGCGGAGGAAGGCGAGGACGGCGGGGTTCTCCAGCGGGAGCACGCGCATGGTCCCCCGCCCGAAGGCGCGCGTGTACTGCTTCCGCAGGGCCAGCATGCGCCGCGTGAAGTGCAGGAGGGAGTGCGGCGTGGCCTCGGCGTCCTCGACGTTGACGAACTCGTACGAGTACGGGCCGTGGTGGATGGCCGGCATGAAGAGCCGGTGGTGGGGCGCCCGGCTGAAGCCGCCGTTCTTGTCGGGGCTCCACTGCATGGGGGTGCGGACGCCGTTGCGGTCGCCGAGGAAGGGGTCGTCACCCATGCCGATCTCGTCGCCGTAGTAGAGCACGGGCGAGCCGGGCAGCGAGAGGAGTAGCGCCTTCATCAGCTCGATGCGCCGGCGCTCGCCGCCGAGCAGCGGCGCGAGCCGGCGCCGGATGCCGACGTTGATGCGGAAGCGCGCGTCGGCGGCGTACTCGTTCCACAGGTAGTCGCGCTCCTCGTCGGTCACCATCTCGAGTGTGAGCTCGTCGTGGTTGCGGAGGAAGAGGGCCCACTGCGCGTCCTCGGGGATGTCCTTCGTCAGCTCCAGCATCTCGACGAGCGGCCGGCGGCTCTCGCGGCGGAGGGAGAGGTAGAGGCGCGGCATGATGGGGAAGTTGAACGCCATCTGCACGCCCTTCCCGCCCGCGAAGTAGGGGAGCGTGTCTTCCGGCCACTGGTTGGCCTCGGCGAGGAGCACCTTCCCCGGCCCGTACCGCGCCTCGATGGCCGCCCGCAGCTCGACGATGTAGTCGATCGTTTCGGGGAGGTTCTCGCAACTCGTCCCCTCCCGCTCGATGAGGTACGGCACGGCGTCGAGGCGGAGGCCGTCCACGCCCAGGTCGAGCCAGAAGAACATCACCTCCTTCATCGTCTCCCGGACCTCGGGGTTGTCGTAGTTGAGGTCGGGTTGGTGGGAGAAGAACCGGTGCCAGTAGTACTTCTGCGCCTTCTGGTCCCAGGACCAGTTGCTCACCTCGGTGTCGGTGAAGATGATGCGGACGCCGCGGTAGCGGTCCGCCGTCTCGCTCCAGACGTACCAGTCGTGCTTGGGGGAGCTGGGGTCGCGGGCCTGCTGAAACCACGGGTGCTGGTCCGAGGTGTGGTTGAGTACGAGTTCGGTGATGACGCGCATGCCGCGCTCGTGGGCCTCGTCGAGGAAGGCCTTGAAGTCGTCGAGGTCGCCGTGGACGGGGAGCACCTTGAAGTAGTCGGCGGTGTCGTAGCCGTCGTCGCGGAGGGGGGATTCCAGGAAGGGGAGGAGCCAGAGGGTGTTGACGCCGAGGCGTTCGAGGTAGGGGAGCTTCCGGCGCAGCCCGGCGAAGTCGCCGTAGCCGTCGTCGTCGGCGTCGAAGAAGGAGCGGACGTGGAGCTCGTAGATGACGGCGTCCTTGTACCAGAGGGGGTCGTGCAGGAAGTCCGGCGTCCGGCGTCCGGCGTCCGTGGGTTCTTTCGTGCGGGGCATCGGAAGAAGGGCAGCCGATGAAGAGAGGGGAGGGGCGTTGCGGAAGGGAGGCGTCTGCCGATGCGAAGCCGTCGGGCGTGTTTGCCGGCCGCTCAACAACGGACCACGGGCGCCCTCACGCGAAGTACTCGAAGTCGCGCTCGGTGCGGGTGTGGCGCTGGACGCGGAAGACGTGGGCCGGGAGCGTGTGCGGGTCGAGCTCGACGTAGTTGCGCGGGCCGTGCCAGACGTAGTGCTCGCCGCCGAGGAGGTCGTGGACCCGGAACGGTCCGTCCTCGGGGATCCCCCACTCGTGGAGCGGGAGCGTGACCCAGCCCGCCTGCCGGTGGTACGGGTCGAGGTTGACGACGCACAGGACGAGGTTGGGCGGCTCGCCGGGTGTGTCCGCCTCGGGCGCCATCTTGGAGTAGGCGATGAGGTTCGGGTTGTCGGTCGGGTGGAAGCGGAGGGTGCGCGTGTGATGGAGCGCCGGGTTCTCGCGGCGGATCCGGTTGATCCGCTTCATCAGCGGCTGGAGCGACGTCGGGTCGTTCCAGTTCCAGGTGCGCACCTCGTACTTCTCGTTGTCGGCGTACTCCTCGCGCGCCGGGTGCTGCCGGTTGGCGACGTGCTCGTAGGGCGGCCCGTAGACGCCGTAGACCGACGCCATCGTGGCGGCGAGGACGAGGCGGACGACGTGGGCCGGACGCCCGCCGGTGGCGAGGTACTCCGTCAGGATGTCGGGCGTGTTGGGCCAGAAGCTGGGCCGGTAGAACTCGGCGAGCTCGGTTTCGGCCAGCTCGCGCCCGTACTGCTCCAACTCCTCCTTCGTGTTGCGCCAGGCGAAGTAGGTGTACGAGTTGTTGTAGCCCAGCTTGGCCAGCGCGTACATCGTCTTGGGCTTGGCAAAGGCCTCCGCGAGGAAGACGAGGTCGGGGTGCTCGGCGCGCAGGCTCCCGATGCACCACTCCCAGAAGGCGAACGGCTTGGTGTGCGGGTTGTCCACGCGGAAGATGCGGACGCCCTTCTCGATCCAGAACGCGAACACGCTCCGGAGCTCGTGCCAGAGCGCGGGCCAGTCCTCGCTCTCGAAGTCGAGGGGGTAGACGTCCTGGTACTTCTTCGGCGGGTTCTCGGCGTAGCGGATGGTGCCGTCGGGGCGGTGGCGGAACCACGCGGGGTGCTCCTTCACGTACGGGTGGTCCGGTGAGGCCTGGAAGGCGATGTCGAGCGCCACCTTCAGGCCGAGCTCGTCCGCCCTCCTGACGAACCGCTCGAACGCGGCCATCCCGCCGAGCTCGGGCGCGACGCTCGTGTGGCCGCCGTCCTCGCTGCCGATGGCCCACGGGCTGCCCGGCTCGCCCGGCTTCGCCTCGGGCGCGTTGTCCTTGCCCTTCCGGAACGTCGTGCCGATGGGGTGGATGGGGGGGAGGTAGACGACGTCGAAGCCGAGCTCCCGGATGCGGGGTAGGCGCTCGGCGGCGTCGTCTAGGGTGCCGTGGCGGGGCCGCCCGTCGGGGCCCGCGTCGGCGGCGGAGCGGGGGAAGAACTCGTACCACGCGGCGAACCGCGCGTGCTCGGGGTCCACGCGGACGCCCAGCCAGGCGCTCTCGACGGCGCCCTCGGCCGGGTCGTGCAGCCGGGCGAGGCGGACGGCCTCGTCGTCGAGCGCCGCCTCGGCGTCGCCGGCCTCGAAGCGCTCCACGAATCCGCCGAGGCGCCGGCGGACGGCCGTCGGCGCGCGCGCGGCGGCGCGGCGGAGGAGGGCGGCCCCTTCGAGCAGCTCCGTCCGCAGCTCGGCCTCGGCGGCCCCGCCCTCGACGCGGCGGCGGAAGAGATCCTGCCACGTCCCGAAGGCGTCGAGCCAGGCGCGCACGCGGTACGCATAGCGCCCGAGGCGCTCGGTGCGGAAGCGCGCCACGTACTCGTCGTTGTAGCGGAGCGCCATTGGCACCGTCACGGCCTCGGCGTCGCCCTCGTGCCGCCAGTCGAGCTCGACGGCCAGCTTCTCGTGCCCGTCCACGATGACGCCGGCCACGACCTCGACCGTCTCGCCCACCGACCGCTGGATGGGCCACCGGCCGCCGTCTACGGACGGCTGCACCGAGACGATCACGACGCGCGACCAACCGGCCGGGAGGCCGTCGGTTGCGGCGGGTGACGGGGGTGTCGGTCGGGGGAGCGCGGGCATGGCGAAGGAGAGGGGACGAGGCGAGGGAGGGCCGGCGCCTCTTCAATCGAATCCGCCCTCAAAGGATTCGAGGGCGGTCCGGCGGCTCGGCCGGTACCGAACCGCCGGACCGGTATCCGGTTTTCCCCGACCTCGGCCTCTGCCGCCGCCGCGCGGCGTAGCTTGCCCCCCTTTGCCTCCGTCCCCCATGCCTGCTCTCCCCGGAAAACCCTACCCCCTCGGTGCCACCTGGGACGGCATCGGGGTCAACTTCGCGCTCTACAGCGCGCACGCCGAGCGCGTCGAGCTCGTGCTCTTCGACCGGCGCGACGACGAGGCGCCCTCGGCGACGGTGGAACTGCGCGAGCGGACGGGGCCGGTGTGGCACGGCTACCTCCGGAACGTCCGCCCCGGCCAGCTCTACGGCTATCGCGTCTACGGGCCCTACCGGCCGTCCGAGGGGCTCCGGTTCAACCCCCACAAGGTGCTCCTCGACCCCTACGCCAAAGGGATCGGCCGCCCGCTGGTGTGGGACGACGCCCTCTTCGGCTACCAGGTCGGCCACCCCGACGCCGACCTCTCGTTCGACGAGCGCGACAGCGCGCCCTTCGCGCCGCTCGGCGCCGTCGTCGAGGACCGGTTCGAGTGGGGGAACGACCGCCCGCCCGAGGTGCCGTGGGAGGACACGGTGATCTACGAGACGCACGTCAAGGGCATCACCAAGCGCCACCCGGACATTCCGGAGGAGATGCGCGGTACCTACCTCGGCCTCGCGGCGGACCCCGTCCTCGACCACCTCACCCGCCTCGGCGTCACGACGGTCCAGCTGCTCCCCGTCCACGCCAAGCTCCACGACCGCCGCCTCGTCGAGATGGGGCTGTCGAACTACTGGGGCTACAACACGCTCTCGTTCTTCGCCCCGGAGTCCGACTACGCCACCGAGGGGGCCGTCACGGGCGTGCGCGAGTTCAAGATGATGGTGCGCGCCCTCCACGCCGCCGGCCTCGAGGTCGTCGTGGACGTGGTCTACAACCACACCGCCGAGGGCAACCGGCTCGGGCCGACGCTCTCCTGGCGCGGCATCGACAGCCTCGCCTACTACAAGCACAGCCCCGACGACCCCCGCTACCTGGTCGACTACACCGGCACCGGCAACACGCTCGACGCCGGCAACCCGTACGTCCTCCAGATGATCATGGACAGCCTGCGGTACTGGGTCACCGAGATGCACGTGGACGGCTTCCGGTTCGACCTCGCCGCCGCCCTCGCCCGCGAGCTCTTCGACGTGGACATGCTCGCGGCGTTCTTCCAGGTCATCCAGCAGGACCCCGTCCTGAGCCGCGTCAAGCTCATCGCCGAGCCGTGGGACGTAGGCCCGGGCGGCTACCAGGTCGGCTCCTTCCCCTGGCAGTGGGCCGAGTGGAACGGGCGCTACCGCGACACCGTCCGCCAGTTCTGGCGGGGCGACCCCGGCCTCAAGGCCGACTTCGCCACGCGCATCGCCGGGTCGTCCGACCTCTACGAGCGCTCCGGCCGCCGCCCGTTCGCCTCCATCAACTTCGTCACCGCCCACGACGGGTTCACGCTGGAGGACCTCGTCTCCTACGAGGAGAAGCACAACGAGGCCAACGGCGAGGACAACCGCGACGGCCACGAGCCCAACTTCTCGACCAACTGCGGCGTCGAGGGGCCGACGGACGACGAGGGCGTCCTCGCCTGCCGCGACCGCCTCAAGCGCGCGCTCGTGGGCACGTTGCTCCTCTCGCAGGGCGTCCCCATGCTCCTCGGCGGCGACGAGCTGAGCAAGACGCAGGGCGGCAACAACAACGCCTACTGCCAGGACAACGAGATCAACTGGTACGACTGGGACCTCGACGAGCGCGAGGCGGCCTTCCTCGATTTCGTCCGCGAGGCCCTCGCCTTCCGCCGGGCGCACCCCACGTTCCGCCGCCGCCACTTCCTCACCGGCGAGCCGGACGCGGAGGGCGTCAAGGATGCGATGTGGTGGCACCCGGAGGGCCGCGAGATGACGGCGCGCGACTGGGAAAAGAACGGGCTGCTCGCCTTCGGCTTCCTGCTGCGGGGCGACCGCATTCGCGGCAAGGACGCGCGCGGCGAGCGGCTCCGCGACGAGACGTTCCTCCTCCTCTTCAACAAGGGCGGTGAGCCCATCACGCTCACCCTCCCCACCGAGGAGGCCGGCCACCCGAAGCGCTGGGAGCCCGTACCACCCTTCGACGCCGTCACCCGCTGCCCGCTGGTGCCCGACGAGGCGGCCGAACTCGACGCGCACGCGCTGCTCGTGCTCCGCGCCGTGTGGGACTGAACGCGCGGCGTATGTCGTGGGGCCGCTTCCTCGCGCCATGTCCGCTGCGCCGCCCTCCACCGACGAGATCCGCGTGCGGCTCGCCGCGCTACTACCCGAGCTCCGGGCGCGTCCGGCCGGAGCGCGTATGGCAGGCCATCCACGAGCGTTTCCCCATCGAACTGCCGGCACTCCGCCGCCTGCTGGCCGAGCTCGACGCCGATGAGGGGCCCCGAATGGCCGCTACGCCCGCACCAGCACGGACCAGCGGAGGGGGAGGGCACTCGGATCGAGCCGGGACGCAGCGCTGACGTCCGTGCCGGTGAGCCACTCGTTCCAGCCCGCTCCGGCGAGCTCGCCGGGGGTCGGGAGCGTGGCCTTCCGGGAGTCACGAGTGGGGAAGCGCGGAACGAGTACGACGAGCGCGTCGCCCTCGGCTTCGCGGGCGAAGGCGAGCCGGGCGTCGGCCCCGTCGCCGTCGGGTTCGAGGGCGCGGTAGTCGCCTTCGAAGAGGGCCGGCCGCTCGCGTCGCAGCTTCAGCAGGCGCGCCGTCACGAAGAGCTTGGCGCGCCGGTCCTGCGCCTCGATCAGTCCGCGGACGGCCTCGGCCTCGGGCGCGTCGAGGAGGGGGGCCAGGTCATCCAGCATGGCCTGGCGGAGGGCATAGTCCACCGGGCGGCGGTTGTCGGGGTCCACGAGCGAGAGGTCGAGGAGCTCGGTGCCCTGGTAGAAGTCGGGGACGCCGGGGAGGGTGAGCTTGAGGACGAGCTGCGTGAGGGTGTTGGCGAAGCCGAGACGGGCCATCTCGGCAGCGAGCGGCGCTAGCGCCTCGGCCGTTCTCGGGTCCTCGCAGAGGGCGCGGGCGAAGGCATCGAGGTCGCGCTCGTAGCGCGTGTCGGGGTTGATCCAGCTCGTCGTCTCCTTTGCCTCGCGGGCAGCTTTCTGGAGGTAAGGCCCGAGGCGGTCGGGGAGGGCGGCACGGTAGGCCGTTTCGTCCTCGCCCGGCGGCGGCACCCAGAGGGCGGCGAGCGTCTGATAGAGCAGGTATCGGTCGGCGGCCGAGGGCCCCTGCGGCCCGAGGTGCGCCTGCCCGACGGCGTCGAGTGCCTGCGCGGCTTCCTCCCAGCGCTCCGGGATTTCGGCGAGGGCGATGAGGCGCATCCGCGTGTCCTCGCCGCGCTTGTGGTCGTGGGTGGCCGTGGCGAGGAGGGCGCGCGGGTAGCGGTGCGCGCGAAAGCGGGCGTGGGCGTGGAAGGCCTGTGCGCCGAGCGCCCAGCGGTCCGGCTCGCCGCCGACCTCGTTGAGGGCCGCGAGGCGGAAGAACCGGTAGAACGCCGTGTCCTCGACGCCCTTGGCAGCGACGGGCGCGGTGTACTGCTGAAAGCGCCCCACCCACGCCCGCTGCTTTTCCTTCAGGTCCGCCCGCACGTCGCCGAGGACGACACGGGCGACGAAGTCGAACACGGTCGGCTCCAGGGCCGGGTTGCGCTGCTTTGCGCGGGCGGCGGCCTCGGTCACGACCTCGTGCGCCTCGTCCTCGCCGTAGGGGAGGTAGGTGCGGTAGCGGTCGAAGGCGGCGGCCACCTCGGCGAGGGCCTCGCGGAGCGCCTCCAGCGTGTAGTCGCGCGTGTGGTAGTCGGCCTCGGAGATCCGGTCGAGCCCGTAGGCGAGGCGGGAGAGCTCGGAGGAGAGCGAGGTCGCCATGACGAGCCGCTTGCTGCGGTGGACCGTCCGCGCCCACGGCCGGGCGTCGGGGGCGAGCCGGCGCCAGGCGCGGTCCAGCACGGCCTCGCCGGCGGGGTCGAGGAGGACGTGCATCGCGTCGTTCATGAAGGCGTAGCCCGTCTCGCCCTCGACGGGCCACGCCTCGGGCAGCGTCTCGCCCGGCGCGAGGATCTTCTCGACCCACACGTGCCGCGCGCCGAGCGCCCGGAGCTTCTCGAGGTAGCCGTGCGGGTCGAACAGCCCGTCCACGTGGTCGATGCGGAGGCCGGCGACGGCGGGGTGGGCGAGGAGCTCGCCGAGGAGGCGGTGGGCGTCCCAGAACACGTGGTCGTCCTCCATCCGGAGGCCGACGAGCTCGTTGATGTCGAAGAAGCGGCGGTAGTTGATCTCGTGGCCGGCCGTGAGCCAGTGGGCGAGCCGCCAGCCCTGCTGCTCCAGGAGGGCGTGGAGCGCCTCGCCCCGGACCTCCGCGAGCCACGCGGCCGGGTCGGCCTGCTCGGCGAAAGCCACGAGGCGGGGGCGGAGGCCCTCGGCCTTCTCGCGCTCGTGCGGCCGGAGCCCCTCGTAGGCTTCGTGGAGCTCCCTGAGGTCCCAGTACGGCTCGGTGCGCTCGAAGTGGGGGAGGGCCGCCTCCAGGAGCTGCGCGTAGGTGGCGGGCGCGAGGGCGAAGCGGTTGTCGAAGTAGGTGGCGAAGAAGCGGCCGTCCTCGTAGGCGACGCCGAGCTCGCCGTCGTCCAGCGCCTCGCCGTAGGGCTTGCCGAGGAACGGGAGGAGCACCTTCCCGCGCAGCTCGGGCTTGGGCGGGTCCCAGTCGAGGTCGAAAAAGCGGGCGAAGGGCGAGGCGGGGCCGTAGGCGAGGACGTCCTGCCACGACGCGTTGCGGGGGCCGACGCCGGCGTGGTTGGGCACCCAGTCGAGGATCACGCCGAGGCCGTGGGCATGGGCGGCGGCGAGGAGGCGGTCGAGCGCCTCGCGCCCGCCGTAGTCGGCGCGGACGGCGTTGTGGTCCACGACGTCGTAGCCGTGGGTGCTGCCCTCGCGTGCCTCGGTGACGGGGGAGAGGTAGAGGTGGCTCACGCCCAGCCGCGCGAAGTAGGGCAGCAGCGCCTCGGCCTCGGCGAAGCCGAAGTCGGGCTGGAGCTGGAGGCGGTAGGTGGCGGTCACGGGGAAGGGGGAGGGAGAGAGGGAGAAAGGGGGAAGGGTAGCCGGATCAACCCTTCTCCCTTTCACGAAGAACCATCGCCCCCGGCCGGGTGAACCGGACCGAGCCGCGCTCGATCTCCGGCGGGTGCGGGTCCTCGGCATAGGCCGGCTGTTCGGTGTGGAGGACAGCCTCGGCTCCCTCGGGCAGCGGCAGCATCGCGCTGTGGTCGAAGGCGACGAGGAGGTGGTGCCGGCCGCGCCGGACGTGCAGCGAGCGTTCGCCGTGGGCCTCGGCCTCGGCGTCGCCGTCGAGGTCGCGGCGGAGGGCTAGGAGGGCGCGGTAGAGGGCGAGGGTGTGGGCGTGGGCGGGCCGCGCGCGCTCGGCCCAGTCGAGCCGGCTGCGGCGGAAGGTCTGCGGGTCCTGCGGGTCGGGCACCTCGCCGGAGAAGCCGGGGAAGTCCTCGAACTCCTTCCTTCGCCCCTCGCTCACGAGCGGCCCCAGCTCGGCGTTGTGGTCGGTGAAGAACTGGAAGGGCGTGGAGGCGGCCCACTCCTGACCCATGAACAGGAGCGGCAGCTCGGGTGCGAAGAGGAGGAGGGCCGAGGCCGCGCGGTACGTGGCCGGCGATACGTCGTCGGCGAGGCGGTTGCCGGCGGGACGGTTGCCCACCTGGTCGTGGTTCTGGATGCAGACGACGCACTGCTCGGGACGGACGGGCGCGGTGCTCGTGCCGCGCGGCCGGCCCGTCCGGCGGCTCGGCTTGCCGTCGTAGAACCAGCCTTTTCGAACCGTCTCGGCGAGGTCCGCCGCCGTCGTCCCGGCGAAGTCGGCGAAGTAGCCCGCGGTGTCGCCGGCGGTGAGGTGGCGGACCTGGTGGTGGAGGTCGTCGGCCCAGACGGCGTCGAGGCCGTAGCCGGCGGGGCGGGGGAGGAGGAGCCGGTTGAGGTTGCGGTGGTCCTCGGCGACCAGGTAGCGTCGGGGCTGGAGGGTTTCGACGGCCTCGCTCAGCACCTGGAGGAAGTGGACGGGCGAGTCGTCCACGAGGGCGTGGGTGGCGTCGAGGCGGAGGCCGTCGAGGTGGTACTCGGCCAGCCAGTGGAGGGCGTTGTCGAGAAAGAAGGCCCGCAGCCCCTCCGAGCCCTCGTCGTCGAGGTTGACGGCCTGGCCCCAGGGTGTCTCGTGCTTGTTCGTGAACGCGGGGCCGAAGGCGGGAAGGGTTGCGCCGTCAGGGCCGAGGTGGTTGTAGACGACGTCGAGGAAGACGGCGAGGCCGAGGGCATGGGCGCGATCCACGAGCGCGCGGAGGTCGTCCGGGCGGCCGTAGGCGCGGCTCGGGGCGTAGAGCGCGGCGCCGTCGTAGCCCCAGTTCCAGCGGCCGGGGAAGTCCGCCACCGGCATCAACTCAACGGCCGTGACGCCGAGGTCGCGGAGCGCCTCCAGCTTCCGCGTCGCCGCGGCGAAGGTGCCCTCGGGCGTGAAGGTGCCGACGTGGAACTCGTAGAAGACGAGGTCGCGCCGGGCCGGCGGCTGCCAGCCGTCGTCCTGCCAGTCGTAAGCTGCCGGGTCCACGACCTCGGAGGGGCCGTGGACGCCCTCGGGCTGGAACCGCGAGGCCGGGTCGGGGAGGGCGTCGCCGCCGTCGAGGCGGTAGCGGTAGTGCGTGCCCACCCCGACGCCCTCGGCAAAGCCCTCGAAGGTGCCGTCGCCGGCAGGCTCCAGCGGGAAGGAGCGGCGATCGGCCTCCAGGAGGCAGGCCACGCGGGAGGCCTTCGGCGCCCAGACGCGGAAGCGGGTGCCGCCGCCCTCGGGCAGCGCGCCGAAGCGGGTGAGAGGCATGGGAGAAGGGAGGCTGTAGGCGGTGGACGGTAGGCAGCTGGCTTCGATCACCATCTACCGTCCACCGGCAACGCGGCCGGTGGCCTCGGTGAGGAGGGCGAGGCGGTCGGCCAGGTCGTCGGTGAGGGCGCCCTCGGTGAAGCGCCAGGCCCAGTTGCCGTCCTCCCGGCCGGGCGTGTTCATGCGGGCCTCGGTGCCGAGGCCGAGGACGTCCTGGAGCGGGAAGACGGCGGTGTCGGCGACGGAGGCGGCGACGGCGCGGATGGCCGCCCAGTGGGGCTCGCCGGCGCCGAGGTAGGCGCGGCCGACGGCGCGCTCCTCGGGGCTGGCGCCGTGCTCCCACCATCCGCGGAACGTGTCGTTGTCGTGCGTGCCGGTGTAGGCAACGTGGTTCGTCGCGAAGTTGTGCGGACGGAAGCCGTTGCCGCCGTCGCCGCCGAAGGCGAACTGGAGCACGGCCATGCCCGGCAGGCCGAACCGCGCCATGAGCGCCGTGACGCCCGGCGTGATCTCGCCGAGGTCTTCGGCCACGAACGGGAGGGGGCGCCCGAACGCCCGCTCGAACGCCTCGAAGAGCGGCGCGCCCGGCCCCTCGACCCACGCGCCGTGCTCGGCGGTTTCCGCCCCGGCGGGGATCGACCAGTACGCCTCGAACCCGCGGAAGTGGTCGAGGCGGACGAGGTCCACGAGGTCGAGTGTGCGGGTGAGCCGGGCGATCCACCAGCGGAAGCCGTCCTCGCGCATGCGGTCCCAGCGGTAGAGCGGGTTGCCCCAGCGCTGGCCCGTTTCGGAAAAGTAGTCGGGTGGGACGCCCGCCACGGCCGTCGGGTGGCCGTCGGCGTCGAGGAGGAAGCGGTCGGGGTGGGCCCATACGTCGGCGCTGTCGTGGGCGACGTAGATGGGGAGGTCGCCCAAGAGGCGGACGCCGCGGGTGTGGGCGTAGGCGCGGAGGGCCGCCCACTGCCGCTCGAAGAGGAACTGCGCGAAGCGGTGGGCCTCGACGGCCTCGGCGTGCCGGCGGCGCGCTGCCTCCAGCGCGGCGGCGTCGCGGTGAGCCAGGGGCGCCGGCCAGTCCGTCCACGCCTGCTCGCCGTGGTGCGCCTTGAGGGCGGCGAAGAGGGCGTAGTCGTCGAGCCAGGCGGCGTGGCGCACGCAGAAGACACCGAAAGCCTCCCTCAGCGCAGGCGCCGCGCCGGCCTCGAACCGCTCGAAGGCGCGGCGGAGCAGCCCTTCGCGGAAGGGGATCACGCGCTCGAAGTCCACGCGGCCGGCGGGGAAGGCGGGCGCGTCTGCGAGGTCGTCCGCAGTGAGCAGCCCGTCCTCGAGGAGCCCCTCGGGGCTGACGAGCAGCGGGTTGCCCGCAAAGGTGGAGGGGCTGGCATACGGCGAATGGCCTTCGCCGACGGGGACGAGGGGGAGCACCTGCCAGAGGCCCTGTTTGGCCCGGGCGAGAACGTCCACGAAGCGGTAGGCGGGCGGCCCGAGGTCGCCGCTGCCGAAGCGTCCGGGGAGCGACGTGACGTGGAGGAGGAGGCCGCTGGTGCGAGGGGGCATGGAGGAAGGGAAGCCGGGGCGCCGAGAGTACGCTGAACGGGAGGCCCTGAGGGAGCCGGGGCGCCAATTGGGGAAAGGCCCGAGAAGTTGCACGGAGGCAGAGGCCGGCGGAGGAACGCCGCGCGAAGCCCGGCGGTTGGCCGGCACGAGGCTACGCCCCTGCCCACGATGGATGCCCACGATGGATGCCCACGATGGATGCCCATGATGGAAACCCAGACCCCCGCCGAGACGCCCCCGGAGCGGATTGCCCTGCCCGTCGAGGGGATGGAGTGCGCGGCGTGCGCCGTCCGCATCGAGAAGCGGCTGGGCAAGCAGCCGGGCGTGCGCGCGGCGGCCGTCAACTACGCCACGCACGAGGCGCTCGTCGAGTACGACGCGGAGGCGACCGGCCTGGCCCGCCTCGCGGAGGCGGTCGAGGGCGCCGGCTACGGCGTCCGCACGGAAGTGCTCACCGTGCCGCTGGCGGCGCCGACGGGGGCGGAGGCCCTCGAAGCCGCCCTCGCCCGGCACAACGGCTGGCTGGCGGTGGAGGTGGGCGAGGGCGACACGGCCGCCCTCCGCTACGTCCCCGGCGTGGCCGACCCCGACGCGCTCGTCCGCACGCTCGAAGCCGCCGGCCTCGCCGCGCCCGGCACCGAGGTGGGGCGGGGGGACGAGGCCGCCGCCGAACGCGAGGCCGAGGCACGCTACCGCGCGATGCGACGCCGCCTCGTCGTGGCCGCCGTGCTCTCGCTCCCCGTCGTCGTGATCGCGATGGCGCACGGCGCGCTTGACTTCGCGGGCAGCCGGCTCGTCCAGTTCGGGCTCACCACGCCGGTCGTCGTCTGGGCCGGGCGCGGCTTCTTCACGGGCGCGTGGAAGGCCGCGTGGCACCGAGCGGCCGACATGAATACGCTCGTCGCCCTGGGCGTGGGCGCGGCCTACGGCTACAGCACCGTCGCCACCTTCGCCCCCGGCGTCTTCATGGCGGCGACGGGCCGGCACCCGGACGTGTACTTCGAGGCCGCCGCCGTGATCGTCACGCTGATCCTCGTCGGGCGCGTGCTGGAGGAGCGGGCGCGCGGCAAGACGGGCGCGGCCATCCGGCGGCTGATGACGCTCCAGCCCGACACCGCCCGGGTCGTCCGCGACGGCCGCGAGGCGGAGGTGCCCGTCGCCGACGTCGTCGTGGGCGCCCTCGTGGCCGTGCGCCCGGGCGAGCGCGTGCCGCTCGACGGGCTCGTGACGCAGGGTGCCAGCGCGGTGGACGAGAGCATGATTACGGGCGAGCCGCTGCCGGTGGAGAAACGGCCGGGCGAGGCCGTCACGGGCGGCACCGTCAACCGCACGGGCGCCTTCGTCTTCCGCGTCACGCGCACGGGCCGGAGCACGACGCTGGCCCAGATCGTCCGCCTCGTGCGCGAGGCGCAGGGCAGGAAGGCGCCGATCCAGCGGCTGGCCGACCGCGTCGCCGGGGTGTTCGTGCCGGTCGTCCTCGGCATCGCCGCCGTCACGTTCGGCGTGTGGCTGGCCGTCGGCCCCGAGCCGCGCCTGACGTACGCACTCCTCACCACCGTGAGCGTCCTCATCATCGCCTGCCCGTGCGCCCTCGGGCTCGCCACGCCCACCGCCCTCGTCGTGGCGACGGGCCGGGCGGCCGAGCAGGGCATCCTCCTCAAGGGGGGCGAGGCCGTCGAGCGCATCCGCGCCGTGGACGTGGTGCTGCTCGACAAGACGGGTACGCTCACCGAGGGCGCGCCGCGCCTCACCGACGCCGTTCCGCTCGGCGAATGGACCGAGGCCGACCTCCTCCGCCTCGCCGCTGCCGCCGAGCGCCGGAGCGAGCACCCCATCGCCGAGGCCGTCGTGGCGGAGGCCGAGGCGAGGGGGCTGGCGATCTCCGACGCCGAGGCGTTCCAGTCGGAGACCGGCTTCGGGGTCGAGGCCGTGGTCGAGGGACGGGCGGTGCGGATCGGCAACGCGGCGTTCCTGGAGGGCGTCGAGGCGGCGCCGTTCGAGGCCGAGCAGGCGACGCTGGAGGCCGAAGGCAAGACGGTCGTGCGCGTGGCGGTGGACGGGCAGCCCGCCGGCCTCCTCGCCGTCGCCGACACCGTGCGCGACACGTCGGCCGAGGCCGTGCGGAAGCTCCAGGCCCTCGGCATCGAGGTCGTCATGGTCACGGGCGACGCCGCCGCGCCCGCCCGCGCCGTCGCCCGCCAGGTCGGCATCGAGGCCGTCGAAGCCGAGGTGCGGCCGGCCGACAAGGCCGCCGTCGTGCGGCGCTACCAGGCCGAGGGGCGGACGGTCGCGTTCGTGGGCGACGGCATCAACGACGCGCCCGCCCTCGCCGCCGCCGACGTGGGCGCCGCGCTCGCCACCGGCACCGACGTGGCGATGGAGGCCGCCGCCGTGACGCTCATGCGCCCGAGCCTCCTCGCCGTCGCCGACGCCTTCCGCCTCTCCGGCCGCACGATGCGGACCATCCGGCAGAACCTGTTCTTCGCCTTCGTCTACAACGTGATCGGCATTCCGCTCGCGGCCGGCGTGCTCTACCCGGTGGCGGGCGTGCTGCTCTCGCCCATCGTCGCCTCGGCCGCGATGGCGCTCTCCTCGGTGTCGGTGGTGACGAACAGCCTGCGCCTGCGTGCGGCGATGGATGACGGATGATGGGCAGGCCGGAAGAAGTCCCTTCTCCCTTCACCCCCTCCTTTCCTTCCCCCCTTCCATACCCGCCTCGTGCCGGGCGTAACTTCCCGGCCCCTTTTCACCGCCCCCTTCCCGCATGAAGTTCTGCGTCTGCATCAAGCAGGTCCCCGACGTCACCGCGCCCATCCAGATCCGGGGCGGCGAGCTGGCGATGGACGCCGGCCGCGTCGTTCTCAACGCCTACGACGCCTCCGCCGTCGAGGCCGCCCTCGTGCTCACCGAGGCGCACGGCGGCGAGGTGGACGTGATCCTGATCGGCCCCGAGCGGGCGACGGAGACGATCCGCAAGGCCCTCGCGATGGGGGCGGATCGCGGCGTCCACCTCGTCGTCCCCGACGACGCCGCGCTCGACTCGCACGCCGTCGCGAAGCTCCTCGCCGACGCCCTCCGCGACGCCGGCTACGACGCCATCCTCACGGGCAAGCAGGCGCAGGACACCGACGCCGGCCTCGGCGGCTCGATGCTCGCCGAGCGCCTCGGCCTCCCCTACGCCACCAACGCCGTCGGCCTCGGCATCGAGGGGGACGCGCTCGTCGTCACGCGCCAGGGCGACACCGGCCAGGAGATCCTCGCGCTCCCGACGCCCTGCCTGGTCACGTGCTCGAACGACATGAACGATCCGCGCATCCCGAACCTCAAGGGCGTCATGGGCGCGAAGAAGAAGCCCATCGCCACGCGTCCCGTCGAGACCGTGCCCGAGCCGGCCGTCGCGGTGCTCGGCTACGAACCGCTGCCGCAGCGCGCGCCGGGCGTCCGCCTCGAGGGCGAGCCCGCCGAGCAGGCCGCCGACCTCGCCCGCCGACTCGACGAAGCGAACGTGTTGTAAGAGAGGAAGCGAGGAGGAGAGGAAGCAAGGAGGATGGCGTCGCTCTCCTCCACCCGTCCTCTCTTCCTCTCCTCCATCCCTCCATTCCTTTCCCACCCCATGTCCACCGTTCTCTCCTACGTCGCCCTCCAGGGCGGGCAACCGACGCGGGCCTCGCTCGAAGTGCTCACGCGCGCCCGCCGGCTCGCCGAGGCCAAGGGGGCCGACCTCGCCGCCGCCGTCCTCGCGCCCGACGCCGCCGCGTCCGCCGAGGTGCTCGGCCGCTACGGCGCCCGGACCGTCTACGCCGTCAGCGATCCGGTCTTCGCGCGCCACCTCAACACGCCCGTCCTCGACGCGCTCGCGCAGGTCGTCGAGCGGGTTCGGCCGGCGCTCGTCGTCTTCCCCTCGACGGAGGGCGTGAAGGACGTGCTCGGCGCGCTGGCCGTCCGCACCGGCGCGGCCGTGCTGCCCGACGTGGCGTCGTTCGACTGGGCCGACGGCGGCGTCGAGGCGCTCCGCCCCGTGATGGCGGCGAAGTTTCTGGCGCGCGTTCGTGCCGAGGGCGCGCCCGTGCTGGTGTCCGTCCGCGCCGGGTCGTACGAGGCCGAGGAGGCGCCCGGTGAGGCCCGGGTCGAGCCGGTCGCGTTCTCGTTCGACGAGGCGAGCCTCCGGCAGACGCTCCGCGAGGTCGTCCAGGCGGCGACGGGCGGGGTGGACCTCGCCGACGCCCGCGTGGTCGTCGCTGCCGGGCGCGGGGTGAAGGACGAGGAGGGCAAGCGCCTCGTGGAGGAACTCGCCGAGGTGCTCGGGGCCGCCATCGGCGCCAGCCGCGCCGTCGTCGAGAGCGGGATGTTCCCCGCGACGGCCCAGATCGGCCAGACCGGCAAGGTCGTCTCGCCGGATCTCTACGTCGGCGTCGGCATTTCGGGCGCCATCCAGCACGTGGCCGGCATGACGAACAGCCGCACCGTCGTCGCCGTCAACACGAACCCCGACGCGCCCATCTTCGACGTGGCCACCTACGGCATCGTGGGCGACCTCTACCGGGTGCTCCCGGCCCTCATCGCCGAGATCCGCCGGCGCAAAGGCGTCGCGGCGTGATCATGATCCTTTCCTGATGGCGTGCATCGCCTCGTCCACGATGAGGTGTTCGACAGCATGCATGAGGCGATCCCACGTGAGAAGCAACTCAAGAGGTGGAAGCGGCCCTGGAAACCGCACTTGATCGACACGAAGCATCCAAACCGGCATGACCTGTACGATCAACTCGATGCTTCCGTTGGATCCCTGCTTTCGCAGGGATGACGAGGGAAAGGGAATGGCACGGCGCGAGGCTGCGTAGCTTACCCGCATGGACGAGACGTTCGACTGTATCATCGTAGGGGGCGGCATCGCGGGGCTGAGCGCGGCGATGGCCCTCGCCCGCGCCGACGCCCGCTTCCTCCTCATCGAGCGCGGCGAGTGGAGCGGCGCCAAGAACGTCTCCGGCGGCGTCCTCTGGGGGCGCGACCTCGCCCGCCTCGTGCCGAACTACTGGGAGGACGAAGACGCCGCCTGGGAGCGGTTCGTGAACCACCGCCGCCTCACGTTCATGGACGACGGCGCGGCGTTCACGCTCGACTTCAAGTCCGACCACTTCGCCGAGCCGCCGTACACGGGCCTCACCGTCCTCCGCTCGCGCTTCGACGCGTGGCTGGCCGGCAAGGTGCAGGAGGCCATCGACGCGAGCGCGCACCCGGACGCCTCGTTCCTCGCCACCGACATCCTCGTCGAGGAGGTGCTGATGGAGGACGGCCGCGCCGTCGGCATCCGCGCGGGTGAGGAGCGGTTCTTCGCCGACTGCGTGATCCTCGCCGAGGGCGTCAACAACCTGCTCACGCGGCAGGTCGGCCTCCAGACCGACTACGTCCCCGCCGAGGGGCTGGCCGTCGGCGTCAAGGAAGTCATCCGGTTCGACGAGAAAACGCTCGAAGACCGCTTCCAGCTCAGCGGCCGGAGCGGGATGTCCAACGAGTTCGTCGGCTACGCCTCCGGCGGCGTCGAGGGCGGCGGGTTCCTCTACACCAACCGCGACTCCGTCTCCGTCGGCCTCGTGCTCGGCATGGCCGACCTCCGGGCGAAGGGGAAAACGCCCTACGACCTGCTCAACCAGTTCAAGCAGCACCCGGCGGTGGCCGACCAGCTCCGCGGCGGCGAGGTCCTCGAATACAGCGCCAAGGTCGTCTCCACCGGCGACATGCGGGTCATGCCAAAGGAGGTCTACGCCGACGGCGTCCTCCTCGCGGGCGAGGCGGCCAACCTCGTGCTCAACGCCGGCCGCGCCATCCAGGGCATGGACTACGCCATGCGCTCGGGCCTCCTCGCCGCCGAGACCGTCGTCGAGGCGAAGAAGGCCGGCGATTTTTCCGCCGCGTTCCTCAAGCACTACCGCACGGCGCTGGAGAACAGCTACGTCTTCCAGGATTTGAAGGGCTTCCAGCAGGCCGTCGAGGTGCTCCACAGCCCGCAGATGTTCACGGCCGTTCCCCGGATGGTGTGCGACTTCGGGCGGGCGTTCTTCACCGTCAACAACGAGCCCACGCGCAAGGCGTACCAGATCCTCCGCGACGTGCGCAAGGCGCACATGGGCTTCTGGGAGCTCGTCAACCTCGGCCGCCGCGCGGCGCGCGCCCTCTAACTCCCTCGCAGGCATGTCCGACGTCAAACCCCTCTCCATCGCCGAGCGCCTCGGTAAGGTCGCCTACCGCAATCAGGGGCGTGCCGAGGCGAAACCGCACATCGTCGTGGACACGTCGGTCTGCAACTCGGTCTGCCCGCACCACTGCACGACGTACGTCTGTCCGGCAAAGTGCTACACGTTCGACGAGGCCGGACAGGTTCACTTCCAGTTCGAGGATTGCATCGAGTGCGGGACGTGCATGTACGCCTGCGACCAGGGCGCCGTGGCGTGGAGCTTCCCCGATCCGGAGGCCGGCCGCGGCGTGAACTGGAACCTGGGGTAGAGGATGGAGGGGCGGAAGGAGAGGAGGGGATGGAAGGGTCGAGGTAGTGCCCCGTTTTCCCTTTCCATCCCTTCCGCACCCTCCACCCCCGCAAACCCGGCTTACCTTCCCCGAAACCGCGACGCCCCCCTCCCCATGGCCAGAGCCCACTTCAACACCGACGACGCCTTCCTCTTCGAGCAGATGCTCTCCGAGGAGGACCGCCTCATCATGCAGTCCGCGAGAGAGTACGCCCAGGCCAGCCTGGAGCCGCGCGCGCTCGAAGGCAACCAGGACGAGGTCTTCCACCCGGAGATCCCCGGTGAGATGGCCGAGATGGGCCTCCTCGGCGCGACGATCCCCGAGGAGTACGGCGGCCTCGGCGCGAGCTACACCGCCTACGGCCTCATCGCGCGCGAGCTCGAGCGCGTGGACTCCGGCTACCGCTCGTTCGCGAGCGTGCAGTCGTCGCTCGTGATGTACCCGATCCACGCCTTCGGGACGGAGGAGCAGCGCCGGCGCTTCCTGCCCAAGCTGGCGAGCGCCGAGATGATCGGCTGCTTCGGGCTGACCGAGCCCAACCACGGCTCCGACCCCGGCTCGATGGAGACGACGGCGCGGCGGGTGGACGGCGGCTACGTCCTCAACGGCGCCAAGATGTGGATCACGAACTCGCCCATCGCCGACGTGGGCGTGGTCTGGGCCAAGTCCAGGGGTGAGGGCGAGGACGGCGTCATCCGCGGCTTCCTCGTCGAGAAGGACTTCGAGGGCTACACCGCGCCGAAGACGCACAACAAGATGTCGCTCCGCGCGAGCGTCACCGGCGAGATGGTCTTCAACGACTGCTTCGTGCCGGACTCCCACGTCTTCCCCGAGATCCGCGGCCTGAAGGGGCCCTTCTCGTGCCTCAACAATGCGCGCTACGGCATCGCCTGGGGCGCCGTCGGTGCGGCGGAGGACTGCTACCGCCGGGCACGGACCTACGTCCTGGAGCGGAAGCAGTTCGGCTATCCGCTCGGCGCCATGCAGCTCGTCCAGACTAAGCTGGCGCAGATGCTGACCGACATCACGCAGATGCAGCTGCTCGCGTGGCGGCTCGGCCAGCTCAAGGACGCCGGGCAGGCCGCCCCCGAGATGGTCTCGCTCGCCAAGCGCAACAACGTCGGCAAGGCGCTGGAGATCGCGCGGACGGCGCGCGACATGATGGGGGGCAACGGCATCACGGGCGAGTACCGCGTCATCCACCACATGGTCAACCTCGAATCGGTCAACACCTACGAGGGGACGTACGACATCCACGGGCTCATCCTGGGCCGGGCCGTCACGGGCATCCAGGCCTTCACGCCGCGCGGCAACGACCTGCCCGAGTCGAAGGCGACACCCCCGCCCGCCCAGGCGCTGGCGACGAACTGACCGGCGCTATACGCTCGGTTCGAACGGGTGGGCCTCCACCGGGAGGCCCGCCCGCGCCATGATGACGAGCGCGTTCGTCGTCGGGCACGGGCCCTCGCGGAGGCGGTAGTCGAACGTGAGGCGGTCGCCCTCGGCCTTCTCGCGGAAGTGGACGTTGCGGAGGCCCGGCTCCGCGTCGGCCAGTGCCGTGAGCGCCAGGTCGTGCGTGGCGACGAGCGAGGCGGCGTGCGCGCCCCGGAGCGTCCGCACCATCGCCTGCGCGCCCGCCAGGCGTTCCCGGTTGTTCGTCCCCCGGAACATCTCGTCGATCAGCACGAGCACGGGCGCCTCGGCCTCGGCCTCGACGGCGTCGAGGAGGGCCCGGAGGCGGCGGACCTCGGCGTAGAACGTCGAGAAGCCTTCCTGCAGCACGTCGCCCACGCGCATCGACGTGAACACGCGGAGCGGCCGGAGGCGGAGCGCCCCGGCGTGGACCGCGCCGCCCGCCCACGCCAGCACCGTTGCCACGCCCACGGCCCGCAGGTAGGTGCTCTTGCCCGACATGTTGGAGCCGGTGACGATGACGACCTCGCCCTCGGTCAGCACGGCGTCGTTGCGGACGGCCTGCGCGGCGGGGAGGAGCGGATGGCCGAGCGCCCGTGCCTCGAACACCGGTCCCTCCGCTGCGGCCGGCCGCAGGTCCGGGAAAACGACGTCCTCCGGGCGGAAGTCGGCGTGCGTGGCGAGGGCGGCAAGGGCTTCGATCTCGTAGTACGCGTCCAGCCACGCCGGGACGGCCGCCTGGAGGTCGGCGCGGAGCCGGTTCAGCGCGAGCGCGAGGAGGAGGTCGTAGGGAAGGAGCAGGTTGAGGACGATCCGCCCGATGTCGTTCCGCGTGTAGGCGGCGGCCGAGGCGATGCGCCGGAGCCGGGCGAGGTGAACCGAGGGGCGGTCCGCTCCCCGAAACGGCGCCCAGACGGCCGCCAGCGGCGAGTCCTCTCGCACGGCCTGTCCTTCGAGGAGGCGCAGCGCCGGCGCCACCTCGGCCACGGCACGCTGGAGGTCGTGCGACCGGTCGAATACGTCGCGGAAGCCCGCGTAGCGGCCGAGGTAGAGGGCCACGTACAGGAAGAGCGCGTACGGCCAGAGCCCCGGCCCGCCGCCGAGGTCGAGGGCGAGGAGGGCGGCGTTCAGCGCGGCGAGGACGCCGAGACCCCACGCCCACCGCCGCAGGGCGTCCGACGGGGGCGGGGCGTGCAGCCAGGCGCGGAGGGGGGCGTCGTTCCAGCGGACGCGGTCGTCCCCGGCCGCCTCGACGCCGGCGAGGGCGAGGCGGTCGCGCAGCCGCCGCCGCTCCACGAGCGCGCGGACGCGCGCCTGGCGAAGCGTCGCCGTCGCCGGGTCGGGCGATTCGGCGAGGAGCCAGCCGCGTAGCCGCCGGCTTCCGCCCTCGGTGGCGGTGGCGTCGAGAAGGTGTAGCACCGAGCGCGGGCCGGTGAGGTCGAGGTCGGCGGCGAACGGGTGCTCGGGCGGCGCGGCCTCGGGCGGGGGCGGGAGCCCGTCCCAGTCGAGCGTGAGGCGGGCTGCGTGCCGGGCCTGAACTCCTCGCCAGCGGCGGAGCCGCGTCCGTGCGGTCTCGACCCGGTCGTGGAACCGCACCAGGACGGCAAAGGCGGCGAGCGCACCCAGAGCCGTCAACCATCCGAGTCCGGCTCCCATCGCCCTGCCGACGACCAGCGCCGCCGTGCCGCCGAGGAGGGCGAGGGCGAGGCGGGCGCGTGAGAACGCCCGGCTGCGTCGCGCCAGCCGTTGCGCCTGCCGGTCGAGGCGGGCGAGGAGCGCGTGGAGGTGGTCGAGGACGGGGGCGGGCATGGTCGAAGGCCGGGGATGAGCGCCCAACCTACCCCACGCCGAGGGCGGTGGGGCTTTCCGATGCCATTGGGGGGCCTCGCACGCGAGGACGAGAACCCGTGCGCGTGTAGCGGCGTGTTCGCAGCATGGCACTCTTCCAGAGCGGATCGAACGGGCGCCCCGCCTCGGGTGGGCGTCGAATGCGCGCCGAGCAGGCGCCGATGACACTGCGCGAGCGGTTCGGTGCGCTGCGCAACCTCCCGCCGCTCTTCCGCCTCGTCTGGCAGACCAGCGCTCCGCTGACGGCGTCCAACCTCGCCCTCCGGCTCGTTCGCGCCCTCCTCCCGCTGGCGATGCTCTACGTCGGCAAGCTCGTCATCGACGAGGTGGTGCGCGTGGCGGGGGCCGGG
The DNA here is from genome assembly GCA_964580105.1 of uncultured Rhodothermales bacterium. GTDB lineage: Bacteria > Bacteroidota > Rhodothermia > Rhodothermales > Rubricoccaceae > CAZOJJ01. Next base: position 30,218 of record CAZOJJ010000027.1, read on the forward strand.
TTGGCGTTCGACGGGCTCGGGGGGTGGCTGGCGGGCGGCGCCCTGGATCGGCTCTTGCTCCTGCTCCTCGTCGAGTTCGGCCTCGCCGTCCTCACCGACCTGCTCGGCCGCGCCGTCGCCCTCACCGATTCCCTCCTAGGCGACCTGTTCACCAACGCGACGAGCGTGCGGCTGATGGAGCACGCCGCCACGCTCGACCTGGAGGACTTCGAGGACGCCGACTTCTACGACCGCCTCGAACGTGCACGCCGACAGACGACGGGGCGGATGGTGCTCGTGAGCCAGGTGTTCGGCCAGTTGCAGGACCTCGTCACCATTGCCAGCCTGGCGGCGGGACTCGTCGTCTTCGCGCCGTGGCTGATTCTGCTGCTGCTGCTCGCGCTCGTGCCGGCGTTCCTCGGCGAAGCCCACTTCAACGCGCAGAGCTACTCGCTCACCTACGCCTGGACGCCCGAGCGCCGCGAGCTGGACTACCTCCGCATGGTCGGCGCCAGTGCCGAGACGGCGAAGGAGGTCAAGATCTTCGGCCTCAACGCCTTCCTGACGGATCGGTACCGGGCGCTCTCCGACGCCTTCTACCGCGCCAACCGCGCGCTGGCCGTCCGGCGCGCGGCGTGGGGGGGGGTGCTGGCGGCCGTCGGCACGCTCGGCTACTACGCGGCCTACGCCTACATCGTCTACCGCACGGCGCAGGGCGCCTTCTCCCTCGGCGACCTCACCTTCCTCGCCGGCTCGTTCGCCCGCCTGCGCAGCCTCCTCGAAGGGCTGCTGACGAGCTTCTCCACCGTGGCCGGGCAGGCGCTCTACCTCGAGGACCTGTTCTCGTTCTTCGAGATCCGGCCGGAGATCGTCTCGCCACCCGATCCCCACCCCTTCCCGCAGCCGATCCGCGAGGGGTTCGTGTTCGAGGACGTCGGCTTCCGCTACCCCGGCGCCGAGCGGTGGGCCGTGCGCGGTCTCTCCTTCACGCTCCGCGCGGGCGAGGCGCTCGCGCTCGTGGGCGAGAACGGCGCCGGCAAGACGACCCTCGTCAAGCTCCTCGCCCGTCTCTACGACCCCGACGAAGGCCGCATCCTTCTCGACGGCGTGGACCTCCGCCGGTACGACCTCGACGACCTCCGCGCCAACGTCGGCGTGATCTTCCAGGACTTCGTACGCTACCACCTCTCAGCCGCCGACAACATCGCCGTCGGCCGCATCGAGGCGCGGGGGGATCGGCCACGCGTGGAGACCGCCGCCGCCCGCAGCCTCGCCGACGCCGTCATCGCGCGGTTGCCGGAGGGATACGAGCAGATGCTCGGCCGCCGCTTCCAGTCGGGGGTGGACCTCTCGGGTGGGGAGTGGCAGAAGGTGGCTCTCGCCCGCGCCTACATGCGGGACGCCCAGGTGCTCATCCTCGACGAGCCCACCGCCGCCCTCGACGCCCGCGCCGAGTACGAGGTGTTCCAGCGGTTCAAGGACCTGACCGAAGGGAAGACGGCCGTCCTCATCTCGCACCGGTTCTCGACGGTGCGCATGGCCGACCGCATCCTCGTCCTCGAAGGCGGTCGGCTGGTCGAGATCGGGACGCACGAGGCGCTGCTGGCGGCGCGCGGCCCGTACGCGGCGCTGTTCGAGTTGCAGGCGGCGGGCTACCGCTGATGAGCCTGAGGCTGCCTCAGGCTCCCCGCGAGGCGTACACCTGGCTCATCCGCCCGAGGGCGAAGGCACCGAGCGCCAGCCCGAGGTCGCGCAGCGCGAGGTCGAGCCCCCAGCCGGCGGCGTCGTACGAACCCGGGTGGATCAGGAGGTTCAGGATGATGCCGACGAGCCACGCCGCAACGACGTACGCGAAGATCCGCGGCTTGATCGCTACCCCGATCCCCGCCACGATCTCGACGACGCCGACGATCATCATGAACGTGGAGGCCGGGATGATGGCGCCGACGAACGGGGCGAGGTACTGCTCCCAGCCGGCCGGGACCAGCAGGTGCAGGAACTTGTCGAGGCCGGCGAGGAGGGGGGCCACCACGAACCCGAGGTGCAGGACGCGGTAGGCCTGGTAGGCAGGGCCGCTCCGGGTGGCCGTCGCCGCTGTGACTGAAGCTTCCATGGCGTTTATTTATGGAAAATGGGACGGAACGGGGCCAAGCTAGAATGCCGGACTGAATAAATCAACTATATTGTTGGATTATAGGCCTGCCTGCCTCATGACCTGGCCCGACCGCCTCCTCAGCCCCACGCCCGCCCGCCTCCTTCATCTGCTGCGCCAGGGCCCCCGCTCCGCCGGCGAGCTCGCCGAGGCGCTCGGCATCAGCGGGACGGCCGTGCGGTCGCACCTCGTCCGGCTGGAAGAGCGCGGCCTGGTGACGACCGTCGGCTCTCGGCCCGGCACGCGTCGGCCGGAGGCGCTCTACGGCGTGACGCCTCAGGCCGAGCAGCTCTTCCCGAAGGCCTACGCCGCCGCCCTCTCAGCGGTGGTGACGTTGCTGCGGGAGCGCGAGGACCCCGCCGAGGTCGAGGCCCTGCTGCGCGCGGCCGGGCGCCGGCTCGCGGCCGGGCTGCCCCCGGCGCCGTCCGACGACCTGCCCGCGCGGCTGGCGCACGCCACCGACGTGCTGGCGTCGCTGGGCGGGCTGGCGGTGGTCGAGACGGGAGACGGGGCGCCGATGATCCGGGGCGCGAGCTGCCCGCTCCGGGCGGTCGTCGCGGAGCACCCGCAGGCGTGCGCGCTCGCGGTGGCGCTCCTCGAAGAGGTGCTCGGCGTACCCGTCCGCGAGGTGTGTGAGAAGGGGCCGGCGCCCCGGTGCGCCTTTGCCGTCGGGGCGTGAGCCTACAGGGGAGATCCGAACTTACGGGGCGACCTCGGGCACGTCGTCGTGGCAGAGGCGCACGACGAGTCCGTGAAGGTCGCTCCGCTCCCACACGATCACGTCGGTCGTTTCCGCCAGCGCCTGCGACTCGGCGGGCGGGGCGACGACGACCACGCGGTCGAAGGCGCCGTCCGGCGGAAGCCCGTCGCGAAGGGCGGCGTCGAGCGGCTGGGGGTGGATGTCGAGGTAGGCGGCGAAGGTCGGGTGGTACTGGAGGCGGTGGGCCACCGAGCGCGGCGCGTGCGGCTCCTCCTCGACGACGAGCACCTGGAGCCGCGCCCCTCGCTCGGCCACGAGCGCGCGGAGGGCGTGCTCGGGGTACGCCGCCATCGCCACGTCGTAGAGGAAGTCGGCGAAGAGCCGCGCGAACCCCGGCTTGCGCTCATTCCACGCCTCGACGAACGGGTTGAGCACGAAGCTCCGCAGCAGCATGAGCGTGCCGTCCTCCTGCGCCAGCCCGGCGGGCAGCATTCGCGCGAGGTGGGCGCGGTAGGCGGCCGCCGGGATTTCGGTCTTGGACAAGATGAACGGGTATGCCCCGGCCTCCTCGCGGCCGTTCACGCTGACGCGCTCCCAGACGCGCCGCGTAAACGCGTTGAGGTCGGCGAGCGAGCCGGTGCCGTCGTGGGGGACGAGCGCGAAGCAGGCGCCGACGGTGTCGGGTTCGGCCAGGAGGCGAAAGGCGACGGGGCTCCCCGCGAACCGCTCCGCGAGCGCCGCCACGAGCGCGCGGCGGGCGGCGATGCAGCCGCGCACGAGCGCGCCGTGGCCCGTTGGGTCGAGGGGGACGACGGTCTGGGAAAGGTAGGCGCCGACGGCGGGGGCGCCGGGGCGCGACCCCTCCAGCGTCCACTGCCCGAGAAAGCCGCCGAAGCCGACGGACCGGTCGGTGGGCAGGTAGGGGGCGGCGTAGGCGACGGCGTCGCGGACGTGGTAATCGCGAAAGAGGACGGCGCCGCCGGGGTAGGGCACGTAGCCCCACTTGTGCGGGTCGATGGTGAGGGAGTCCACCTCGGCCAGCGCGGCAGTGGCCCGGTATACGTCCTCGCCCAGGAACCCGTCGATGGCGGGGTGCGCCGGGTCGTAGGGGAGGGCGGCGCCGGCCTCGTCGCGAGGGATGGCGGCGGCGAGGTAGCCGCCGAAGGCGGCGTCGGCGTGGTGCCAGACGGTGAGGCCCTCGGCCGCGAGCATGGGCCGGAGCGCCTCGATGCGGTGGAGGGGGTCCACGGCGCCTTCCTCGGTGGTGCCCAGGATGCCCACCACCATCAGCACGGCCTCCTCCTGCGCGGCGTGCGCCCGCACGGCCTCCGCCAGCGCATCCACGTCGAGGCGGACGCGCGCGTCCACGGGCAGCAGCCGCAGCGCGCTCGCCCCGAGGCCGACCACGTCGAGCCCCTTGGCCCAGCCGTAGTGAACGGCCTGCGAGGCGAGGACGACCGGCGGGCGGAGCGGGTCGGCGGCGAAGCGGGCGTTGTAGCGGTGCATCAGCCCGGCCAGGCCCGCCTTGCGCACGCTCGGGAACGCGGATTCGAAGGCGGAGGTCGCCTCGCGTCCGGCCTGCCGGAGGTGCGTCTGGACGCGGAGGTGGAGGTCCGTCACCTCCCCGATGGGCAGGTTGAGCAGCTCGAAGGTGGCGAGGTCGCGGAGCGGGCGCGGCGCCCCGCCGGCCGGCGTCACCTCCAGCTCGCCGAGGTCGGCGAAGGCGCGCTCCGTCGCGAGGAGCAGGCGGAGGGCGAGGGGGTAGAGGCGTACGTTGCGCGCCACCCACAGCGCCTCGATGTTGGCGAGGGTGCCGCCGCCGGCGAGGTGGCCCCACGAGTAGGCCGTCCGCTCGCGGCGGGCGTGAGCCGGGAGCCGCTCGGGGAGGAGGGGCGGGTAGCCCACCATCCGCGCCAGCGCGGCCACATAGGCGCGTTCCTTCCGGACCGTCTCGGGCGCGGCCTCGGCCACGACGTTGTTCTGGTTGTAGAGCAGCCCGGCGAAGTAGCCCACGAGCGCCGGGAGCGTCGGGTCGCTCACCATGTGGGCGATCTGGCGGGGCGAGTAGAGCGGGGCGCCGCGCTTGAGCTCGGCCAGGATCTGGAACAGCTCGCTGCGGAGCTGGGCGGCCGTCCCCTCGAACGCCTCGGTCCGCTTGTCCTGCTCGTCGATGAGGCGGGGGTCGCCGGGGTGGACGTTGCGGCGCCAGAAGACGTGGTCGTGGAGGACCTCCAGGAGGAGGCGCTCCAGCTCGTCGGCGTTTTCGGCCTGGGGGCCGAGGAAGGCGGCCTTGTTCATGGGGGGCGGGCTCGGGGGACGGAGACGCAGGCTACGGCCCGGCGGGGTCCGGCGCTGCCGGGGCAAACCGGGGACGTGCCCGTGGGGCATTCCCTTACACCGGAACAGCCCCTCGCCCACCGGGTACCGCTGCGGCACCCACCGCGCCTCCCGTGCAGGTCGACGGCCACACCATCGAGGTCTCCAGCGAACGGAAGGTGCTCTTTCCGGCCGCCGGCCTCACGAAGGGCGACCTTGCCCGCCACTACCGCGACGTGGCGGCGGCGATGCTCCCGCACGTGCGCGGCCGGCCCGTCACGCTGATGCGCTACCCGCGCGGCGTGGATCAGCCGGGCTTCGTGCAGCAGGCGGCGCCGGAAGACCCGCCGGACTGGGTCCGTACCGTCGTGGTCGAGAAGGAAGAAGGCGGAGCACTCACCCGGCTCACCATCGAGAACGCGGCCACGCTCGTGTGGCTGGCCCACCTCAACGCCGTGACGCCGCACGTCTGGCTCAGCCGGACCGACCGCCTCCACCACCCCGACCGCCTCGTCTTCGACCTCGACCCCGCCACCGACGACTTCGAGCCCGTCCGCCGCGCCGCCTTCGCCCTCCGCGACCTGCTGGACGAGCTGGGCCTGCCCGCCTTCGTGATGACCTCCGGCTCGCGCGGCCTCCACGTCACGATCCCCCTCGACCGCTCGGCCGCCTTCGACGCCGCCCGCGTCTTCGCCCGCGCGGTGGCGGAGGAACTGGCCCGTCGCCGTCCCGAGGCGCTCACGGTCGAGCAGCGGAAGGCCGAGCGGGGCGCCCGCCTCTACCTCGACGTGATGCGCAACGCCTACGGGCAGACGGCCGTGCCGCCCTACGCCGTCCGCGCCCGCCCCGAGGCGCCGGTAGCGACGCCGCTCCGCTGGGAGGAGCTGGACGACCCGGCCCTCCACGCCCGGCGCTTCACGATCACGAACGTGCCTGAGCGACTGGCCGAGCACGGCGACCCGTGGGCCGAGATCGACGCCCACGCCGTACCGGTCATCGAGGCGGCCCGAACCCTCCGGGCATAGCCTCGGCGGCGGATCACGGCGAGCGGCAGCGATTCTTCGCGCAGCGCAAGCGGCTCAGCGCTCGGAGAGGTTGCGGAGCAGCTTCTCGGTCTCCTCCTTGTGCTTCGTCTCGTCGCTGATGATGCCGTCGAGGTCGGCGGCGAGGCCGTAGTCCTCGAAGGCCTCGGCCTGCTTGCGGCGCTCGACGTAGCGCCGGATCGTCTCGGTCTCGGCGTCGAGCACCATCCGGAGCATTTCGTCGGCCGAACTCGGGAGGTCCAGGGCGGCCGGTTGCGTCGTGGGCGTGCCGCCGAGGGCGGTGATCTTGTCGGCGAGGAACTGCGCGTGCTGCAACTCCTCGGGGATCTCGGCCTCGAAGAACCCCTTGAGCATGGGGCGGTGGATGCCGCTCACCATCGCCGCGAACGAGTTGTACATGACGATGGCCTGGTACTCGTGCGCGAGGTCGTCGTTGAGGCCGTCGATGAGCGTCTGCTTGTCGGCGTCGGGCATGGCGGAGAGGGGTTGGAAGAAGGGGAAGGGGCCTGTACACCCGGCAGGGCCGCCCGAGGTTCTGCACGACGTGGCGGCGGAGACGGGGCGTAGAAAGGTACGGGGGCCCCGCGAAGGGGTGTTCCGGCGCGAGGTGTAGGGCCGAGTCCTACGCCGACCGGCCCGCGCCTGTCTTGCCGGTCGGTGTTACCTTTCTAGCAGGATCCAGCCCTTCCTCGCCCATGCGCCGACTGCTCCTCCTCGTTCTCCTCGCCCTCCCGCTGGCGGCCTCCGCCCAGCCCACGTTCGACGCCGACACGGTCCAGGCCGGGCGCCTCGACGGCGGCAAGATGTGGCTGTTCGAGGACCCGCCCTACGACTACCTCGCCGAGGCCTACGACTTCCGCCCCGACGCCGCCTGGTTCGAGCACGCCCGCCTCGCCGCGCTCCGCATGCCCGGCTGCTCCGCCTCGTTCGTCTCGCCGCACGGCCTCGTCGCCACCAACCATCACTGCGCGCAGGGCAGCGTGATCCGTGTGGACCGCGGTAACGAGGGGCTCCTCGACGCCGGGTTTTACGCCCGCTCGCTGGAGGAGGAGCGGCCCGTGCCGGGCATGTACATGGACCAGCTCGTCGCCATCGAGGACGTGACCGACGAGGTGCTCGGCCTCATCGACGGCGGCCTCGACGCGGACTCCGCCGCCGCGACGGCGCAGGCGCGCGTGCTGGCCGACCTCGGCGGCGAGGAGGCCGGCTTCGTCGTCCAACTCGTCCCGCTCTACAACGGCGGGCGCTACTCCGCCTACACCTTCAAGCGCCACACCGACGTACGGCTCGTGATGGCGCCCGAGAAGGCGCTCGGCTTCTTCGGCGGCGACCCCGACAACTTCACCTACCCCCGCTACGCGCTCGACTTCGCCTTCTTCCGCATCTACGACGCGGACGGCGCCCCCTTGGAGCCCGAGCACTACTTCCCGCTCAGCGCCGAGGGCGTTGCCCCCGGCGACCTCGTCTTCGTGATCGGCAACCCCGGCTCGACGAGCCGCGGCCTCACCGTCGCCCAGCTGGAGACCGTCCGGGACATCCAGGTGCCGACGATGCTCCGCTTCCTCGACAGCCGCCTCGACGCCCTTCGCGCGTACCTCGCCACCGGCCCGGAGAATCCCGACGCCGTCCGCGGCCAGATCTTCGGCCTCTCGAACTCGCAGAAGGCCTACCGCGGCCGCCGCGACGCGCTGAGCGACGCGTACATCCTCGCCCGCCGCGCCGCCGCGGAGCGCGACTTCCGCGCCGCCGGCCCCGAGGCGGGCGCGCTCATTGACCGGATGGCCGAGCTCCAGGCTCGGCGGAGGGAGTGGCTCCCGCAGGCCCGCACCTTCCAGATGCTCTTCAACGGCGGCTACGGCGCCGCCACCCTTCTCCGCGCCCGCGCCGCCTACCAGGCGATGCAGAGCGACCGGCCGGAGTTCGGGGCCGTCCGCGAGATTCAGGACCGGCCGGACGTGGTCGAGCGCGCCTACCTCGCCGACGACCTCGCCCTCCTCCGCGACTACTTCGCGGCAATCGGCGAGCCGCCTCCGGCCCTGCTCGAAGGCAAGGTCATGGGGGCCGCCGCCGAGCGGCTGCTGGCAGAGTCGGCGCTGGCCTCCGCCGAGGGCGCCGCTGCCGCCATCGAGGCGGGCACGCTGACGATGGACGACCCCGCTGTGCAACTCGTCGCCGCCATCGCCGACGATGCCGAGGCGTTCGCGGAGGCGATGGGCGAGATCGCGGCCGAGGAGCGCGCCCTCGCCCAACGGCTCGGCCGCGCCCGCTTCGCCGCCTACGGCAACGCCGTCCCGCCGGACGCCACGTTCTCGCTCCGGTTCACCGACGGCGTCGTCCGGGGCTACGAGTACAACGGCACGCTCGCCCCGCCTATGACCACGCTCCACGGGCTCTACGACCGCTACTACGCCTTCTGCGAGGCAGCCGGCATGGAGCCGTGCGACTGGGACCTCCCCGCCCGCTGGCTCGACGAGGCCGGCGAGGTGGACCGGGGCACGCCCGTCAACTTCGTCTCCACCTCGGACACCATCGGCGGCAACTCCGGCAGCCCGGTGCTCAACCGCGACCTCGAACTCGTCGGCCTCAACTTCGACCGCACCATCGAGGGCCTCGCCCGCGACTTCATCTACCTGCCCGACCGGGGGCGCAACGTGATGGTGGACGTGCGCGTCGTCCTCGAAGCGCTCACCGAGGTCTACGACATGGACGACCTCGCCGCCGAGCTGACCGAAGGGACGCTGCGCGAGTAGCCGCAGGCGCGTGGGTAAGCGGGTATGCGTGCAGGAGGGGACGCGGCGCGTCCCCTCCTACTCGTCCTCCTTCTTCTCCTCGCGCGTGAGGTAGAACTGCCAGCCGACGCTGACGAAGCCGCCGCTGGCGTTGAGCGAGCGCGGCCAGCCGGCCGGGAGCTGCGGCGCGTCCCAGGTCAGGCTCTCGAACTCGCGGTGCCGGTAGCTGGCCTCCACGTAGAGCCCCGAGAGCGGGCCGGTGTTCACGTACGCACCGACCGCCGCGCCGAGCTCGAACGTCTCGCCGCTGACCGGCACCGTCGTTCCGTCCGGCAGGTAGCCCCGCGCGTTCCAGAGGGTGAGCACGCCGAAGTTGGCCCCCACGTAAGGCATGATCGGGCTCGTCTCGGGGAGGCCCAGCTGCGAGGCGTAGACCGAGATCGTGGGCAGCGAGCGGAGTGAGGTGCGGAGGTCGAGGCTCGGCTCGGTCGCCCGGAAGCCCTGCACCACGTTCGTGCCCAGCGCCAGCTCGAAGGCGGTCCCGTCGGTGCCGGGCAGGTTGATGAGCACCTCGGCGCCGCCGCCGTACAGGCTGCCCTCGGCGGTCCCCTGGATGTCGTCCTCGGAGACGAGCCGGCCCATCTGTCCGTAGAAGACGATGGCGTTGACGTTGTCGAAGAGGTCGTCGAGGACGGTGAAGAACTGGGCGCGGGCGGGCGTGGCGGTGGCCAGGACCAGCGCGGCGAGGAGCAGGCGCATGGGGGAGCGGACGGACGACGAGGAGGATCGTGGATCCAGTCTACGGCAGAGGCCGCGAATCCGGGCAGCCTCCGGCAGGGGGCGGCCCCGGTGAAAAACCCCAATTCTCTCGGAAGACGAAACGGCCCCTCGGTCCTCCTGCGTCCAAGCCGCTCCCTGCTCTCGCGCCCGAGGGCGTTCGGCCCTCTCCATTCGTCCCCCGACCCCATGCGCGTTGCCCTTATGCGCGTTGCCCTTATGCGCGTTGCCCTTCGGCTGGGTG
>CAZOJJ010000028.1:0-35400 GCA_964580105.1 uncultured Rhodothermales bacterium
CGGACGACTGCGCCGGTGGTGGTGGCGAACGAGCCTGCATCCGTGCCGGAGGAGCATGGCATTGGGCTGGAGGTGCGTCCGAACCCGGCTTCGCGCGTGCTCCACGTCGAAGCTCCAGGCGCAGGCGAGGCCGTCGTCTACGACGTGCTCGGGCGGGAAGTCCTCCGCATCCGCCTCGGCGGCATCACCGAGGCGGACGTGTCGAGCTTGGCACCGGGCGTGTACGTCGTCCGCGCGGGCGGCCAGGCCGCCGTCGTGACGGTGCGGCGGTGAAGCAGGGCTTCGAAGCAGGGCTTCGCGCCCGCCCGCCTCTGCCCGTACCTTCTTCGCCCGGCGCGCACGAACCCGCGCCGGGCGCCGTCGTTCACACCGCGCTGCGGTTTCCGTCGTCATGATCCAGGCCTCCGCGTACCTCCACCGCCAGCTCCGCGACCTCCGCGTGGAGCCGGAGTACGAGCGCCGTCTCCGCGTGCTCGTCGAGCACTGCCGCCGCAACCTGCCGGCGGTGGACGAGGACCGGCTGCGCCGCGCCTTCCAGGTGGCCTACTGGGCGCACCGCGACGACCGCCGCGCCTCGGGCGAGCTCTACATCGCCCACCCGCTGGAGGTCGCCCTCATCGCGGCGAAGGACATCCGCTTCGACGACGACACCGTCGTGGCGGCGCTGCTCCACGACACCATCGAGGACACCGACCTCTCGCTGGAGCTGATCGAGTCCGAGTTCGGGCCGGAGATCGCGGGCATCACGGACGGCGTGACCAAGATCGACCACGTCTTCGCCAAGGGCGAGCTCGGCCGCGCCGAGAACGTCCGCAAGCTCATGCTCTCGATGGCGAGCGACATCCGGGTCATCCTCGTCAAGTTCGCCGACCGCCTCCACAACATGCGCACGCTCGGGGCGCTCCCCCAGCCGAAGCAGCTCAAGAAGGCCACCGAGACGCTCGACCTCTTCGCCCCGCTGGCCCACCGGTTCGGCCTGCACGAGGTCAAGACCGAGCTCGAAGACCTCTCGCTCAAGTACCTCGAGCCCGAGGCCTACCGCGCCATCGCCGACGGGCTCAACGCGAAGCGGCGCCAGCGGGAGAAGTTCGTCGAGCGGTTCATCGAGCCCGTCCGGGCCGAGCTGCGCCGGGCCGGGTTCGACTTCGAGATCTACGGGCGGCCGAAGAGCATCTACTCCATCTACCGCAAGATGCGGCGGCAGGAGAAGGACCTCGACGAGATCTACGACCTCTTCGCCATCCGCGTCATCCTCCACAGCGAGGGGCGCAAGGGCCGCGAGGACTGCTGGCGCGTCTACTCCATCCTGACCGACCTCTACCAGCCGCTCCCCGAGCGCTTCCGCGACTTCATCTCCGTCCCGAAGTCGAACGGCTACCAGAGCCTCCACACCACCGTGATCGGGCCGGAGGGCAAGCCGGTCGAGATTCAGATCCGCACGGCCGAGATGCACGAGGTGGCCGAGCGCGGCGTGGCGGCCCACTGGAAGTACAAGGAGAGCCCCTCCGGCGACGGCGCGCCGACCTCCCGCGAGGGCCGCATCGACGAGCTCGTCGGCTGGGTGCGCGACCTGCTGGAGAACCCGCGCCACGACGACCCCGGCGACTTCGTCAAGGACTTCCAGCTCCAGCTCTACGACGAGGAGATCTACACCTTCACCCCGAAGGGCGACCTCATCCAGCTCCCGCGCGGCGCCACCCCCGTCGACTTCGCCTTCCAGATCCACACCGAGGTGGGTTTCCACTGCATCGGCGCGAAGGTGAACGGCAAGATGGTGCCGCTCTCGTACGCGCTCCGCTCCGGCGACCAGGTGGACATCCTGACCTCGAAGAAACAGACGCCGAACCCGGACTGGATGAAGTTCGTCGTCACGCAGAAGGCGCGGAGCCGGATCCGCCACTGGACCAACGAGAAGCGCCGGAAGGCCGTCGAGGCGGGCCGGGAGACGCTCGAGCGCAAGCTCAAGCGGGCCAGGCTGGAGCTCGACGAGCAGGCTGTCAACCGCGTCTCGTCCAAGCTCAAGTTCCCGTCGAGCCAGCAGCTCTTCTACGAGATCGGCACCGGCCTCTACGACGCCGACGAGTTCGTCGAGTTCGTCTCGCGCGGGGCCGAGCCGACGGAGGACGAGGCGGCGGAGCCGGCGCGCCTGGAGGTGGGCCAGTTCACCGCCGACGCGCGCGAGCTCGGTCGCACGGCCCTCATCATCGACGGGGAGCGCCACGCCGACCTCGCCGTGCAGTACGCCGCCTGCTGCAACCCCATCCCCGGCGACGACGTGTTCGGCTACGTCTCCAAGTCGGGCGCGGTGAAGATCCACCGCGTCTCGTGCCGCAACGCCCCTCACCTCCTCCTCGATCACGCCGAGCGCGTGATCCCGGTGGAGTGGAGCCGGCAGAAGGACGTCCAGTTCGTCGCGGCGCTACGCCTGGTGGGCGAGGACCGGGTCGGCATCGTGAGCGACATCACGACGGTGATCTCGAAGAACCTCAAGACCAACATCCGCTCGATCATGGTCGAGAGCGAGGACGGGCTCTTCGAAGGAACCATTGTGCTCTTCGTGAGCGATCTCAAGCAACTCCGCCGGATCATGCAGCGCCTCTCCCGCCTCGACGGAATCTACGGCGTGTACCGGTTCGAGGAGTGAGGGCTGCCGTGGGGACGGGGATACGCCCCGTTGGGTGAAGGCTTCGGGTAATCGGCCGCCATCCCTCGCATCTGCTTCCAAACTTCTGTAATAACCGGAACTCCGCCCCTGAGGGCCGGTTCGCCACGCCGCCGCCTCAGGCCCGCCGCCTCTCGGCGCCCGGGGAGGGGCGGCACTCTCGAAGACGCTCGCGGCCCTGCTCCCGCCGTTCAGACACGGGGAGGCGGGCCGCTTTTCGTCGGCGTACGGTGAACGAACCCCTGCGGTCCGCCCGTTACGCCTGCCGGCGGTGCTCACACGTGTGAGCACCGCCCCGATTCCCACCACAAACCGGACGATAGCCATGACTGAGCGTGTCCCCACGCTGACGAAGAAGGACGTAGTGCGCCGCGTCGCCGAGCTGCAGGGTGAGCCGATCTACAAGAGCGAACCCTGGGTGAACGCGGTCATCGAAGCGCTGCGCGAGCTGATGATCAAGGCCGACCCGGAAGTCCGGATCGAACTCCGCGACTTCGGCGTGTTCGAGGTCAAGAAGACGAAGGCCAAGCCGAAGGCGCGCAACCCCAAGACGAACGAGACCGTCTTCATCCCGGCCCGCCGGAAGACGCACTTCAAGCCGAGCAAGCTCGTCAAGGAGGCGCTCCAGCAGCCGCTCGCCGAACTCGGGTACTCCATCCCATCCGGCAGCGCCGACGAAGATCTCGACCTCGCCGAACTGACGGGCGGATACACCAACGGCCACGGAGGCTGACCCGCACGACCGCGTCGTACTTTCCACGGCCGGGTTGCCGCAAGGGGCCCGGCCGTCGCTTTTGCCCGCTCCCGTGACGACGCCCCGCCCCCGTATCGCCGCCGTGGACTACGGCACCCGCCGCGTCGGCCTCGCCGTGACCGACCCGCTCCGCCTCTTCGCCCAGCCGCTCGGCACCTTCTCGCCCGGCGAGGCGGTCGAGCGGCTGAAGCAGCTCCGGGACGGCGACGGGCTGGAGACGGTCGTGCTCGGCTGGCCGCTGACCGAGGCGGGCGAGGAAGGGCCCGCCACGCGCCGCGTCGAGCCTTTCTTCGGCCGGCTGCGGAACGCGCTGCCGGGTGTCGCCGTCGTCAAGCACGACGAGCGCTTCACTTCCCGCCGCGCGGCGGAGGCCCTGGTCCAGGCCGGGGTCCGGAAGAAGGCGCGTCGCGAGAAGGGCCGCCTCGACGCGGTCGCCGCCACCCTCATCCTCCAGGACTACCTCGAAGAAGTAGGAAGCGGGACGTGAGAAGGGGCGAGGGCCGCTGGATCCTCCCCACACGCCGCACGCTGTACTCCCCATGATTCTCCCCATTTACACGTACGGCCAGCCCATCCTCCGCGAGGTCACCGAGCCCGTCGAGGCCGACTCGCCCGAGCTCCAGCGGCTCCTCGACGACATGATCGAGACGATGCACAACGCGAGGGGCATCGGGCTGGCGGCGCCCCAGGTGGGCCGGAGCGAGCGCGTTTTCGTGATCGACCTCTCCGGGTCGGCCGAGGAACTGGCCGAGGCGAACGACGGCATCGTGCCGGAGTACGCGCGGGGGCCGATGGTGCTCATCAACCCCGAGATCGTCGAGGCCGACGAGGACTCGGCCGTCGAGTTCGAGGAGGGGTGCCTGTCCATCCCGGACGTCTCCGAGTTCGTCGCCCGCCCGGAGCGCGTCCGGCTCCGTTTCCTCGACCGCCACTTCCAGCCGCACGAGGTCGACGCCGACGATCTCCTCGCCCGCGTCGTCCAGCACGAGCTCGACCACCTCGACGGCGTCCTCTTCATCGACTACCTCTCGCCGCTGAGGAAGCGGATGCTCAAACGCCGCCTCCGCGACATGGCCGAGGGCCTCGTCGACGCCGACTACCCGCTGCTGCGGCCGGGCACCCCGCAGTCCGTTTGAGGGCGAACCGCGCCGCCCGGCCGTCGTACCACGGCCGCCTCTCCCATCCGCGCCCGCTCCGATGAAGGACCCGAAGAAGCTCCGGCACCAGAAGCCCGACTACGTCCAGGACGTCAGCGGCACCGACGACCCGGACCACCAGCCCCAGGTGGGCAGCGACCCGATGGATCCGCCGGTCGAGGGCACGCGCAAGCCGGTCGTCCACCTCGACGAGGAGAAGGTCCGCCGGCACGACGCCGAGTCCGAGTAAGCATTCCGGCTTCCTGTCCCTGAACGGCCCCCGGCCAGACCTCGACGACACCCACCGTGACCGTTGCCCTGTATGCCATCGGGAGCGTGGTGCTGGTGAGCCTGGTGTCCCTGGCGGGCGTGTTCACGCTGTCGCTGGGGGTGGCCCGGCTCCAGCGCGTGCTCTTCCTGCTCGTCTCGTTCGCCGTCGGCGCGATGCTGAGCGGGGCGCTGCTGCACCTCATTCCCCAGGCGTTCGAGCGGTTCGAGAGCGGCACGACGGTCGGCGGCCTGGTGATCGCGGGCGTGCTGGGGTTCTTCGTGCTGGAGAAGTTCCTGCACTGGCGGCACCAGCACGGCGACCCCGAGTCCATCGAGGGCGCGACGGGGCACGTCCACCACGGCCATGCCCACCACGGCCATGCCCACCACGACCACGCCGCGCCCTTCGCCACGATGAACCTCGTGGGCGACGCGGCCCACAACCTGATCGACGGGATGATCGTGGCAGCGGCCTACCTCGTCTCCATCCCGGCCGGGGTCGTCACGACGCTGGCGGTGATGTTCCACGAGATCCCCCAGGAGATCGGCGACTTCGGCGTGCTCGTCTACGGTGGCTACGAGCCCCGGAAGGCGCTCCTCTACAACTTCCTCTCGGGCCTCACCGCCGTCCTCGGCGCCGTGCTCGCGTTGGTCATCGGCGCCCGCGTAGAGGGCTTCGCGGACTACCTCCTGCCGATCACGGCGGGGGCGTTCCTCTACGTCGCCGGGAGCGACCTCATCCCGGAGCTGAACCGGCGCCACAGCCGCTCGGCGCGCCAGTCGGCGCTCCAGCTCCTGATGATGGTGCTGGGCGTGGGCGTGATGCTGCTGCCCGTGCTGCTCGAAGGCCGGCTCGACGCGGCGCACTGACGATGGGGCGCTCCCATGCCGTCCAGCTTGCCTTTCCTCGTGAGCGCGCGGCCGATGTGCTTCGCGGCCTCGCCACCCACGCCGATCCCGTGGGACGGAGCCGCGTTCGGTTGCCGGACGGGGAGGGGGGTGGACGTCCCCTGCACGCACGGCTTCCGCGACGCCGAGGTGGACCTTCCCGAAGGCGCCTGGACTGAGTCCGAAGGTGTGTTCTGGTTTCCGCTCGACGAGGCCTACGAGCAGGCGCTGGCGCAGGACGGTTGGGAGGACTCCCGGCGCCACCGAGGCGGGCGCACCGAGGTTCGCGTCGGCTACGTGTACCTCACCGTCGGGGTCGGGGCGCGGTACGCGCTGTTCACGCTGTCGGCCGCCACGTCGGACATGAGCGTGTCGTTCGAGGATGCCGAGGCCGTGCGGCGCTGGGCCGCGGGGTTCGTCGAGCGCAGCGGCGGCCTGCCGGGGCTGCTCGACCGGGAGTGGGTGTACTTCCCGCTGCTGACACAGCCCGACGCGTACGTCGTCCTCGACGAGGACGTGCTCAACCGGGCGGGGCCGGACGCCTGGGTGGAGGCTGCCCTCGCCGCGCCCGTTCAGCACGGCAGAGCCGCCGCGACGCGCGCGGCCGTCTCCCGGAAGGGCCGAAACGTGCAGCCCAGCTCTTCGACCGCCTTCCGGTTCGAGTAGCGGTGGACCGCCGAGGCCGTCCGCGCCGTCTCCCGCGTGATGAGCGGGCGCGTACGCGTGAGGGCCGAGAGCATTTCGGACGCAACCGCGAAGGCCATCGCCGGGCCCGGGGGGAGCGTGAAGCGGGGCGGGGCCACGCCCAGCGCCTCGGCGAGCGCGTCGAGGATCTCGGTCCAGCGCAGGTTGTGGCCGCTGAGGATGTAGCGCTCGCCCGTGCGTCCGCGCGCCATCGCCCGGATCGCCCCCTCGGCCGCATCGGCCACGTCCACGACGCCGTTGCCGCCGGCGGGGTAGGCGGGTATCGTGCCGCGGCACAGCTTCTCGGCGATCTCCATCGTGTTCTCGCCCGGCCGCCCGGGGCCGAAGAGGAGCGACGGGTTGACGAGGACGGCATCGAGCCCTTCGGCGATGGCGCGGTGCACCTCGCGCTCGGCTTCGTGCTTGCTGACGGCGTAGGCCGTGTTCGCCCTCGAGTCGGTCCACTCGGCCGTCTCGTCGAGCACGCCCCGGGGGTGGAGCGTGCGCCCGAGGGCGGCCACGCTGGAGACGTGGACGAGCCGCTCGACGCCCGCTTCGTTAGCCGCGTCCGCCACGTGCGCCGTACCGCCGACGTTGACGGCCGTGAGCGCCTCGCGGTCGCCCTCGCCGCCGAAGCTGACGTAGGCGGCGGCGTGGTAGACCTGCCGGACGCCCTCCATCGCCGCCCGCACCGCGTGCCAGTCGGTCACGTCCCCCTCGGCGTGCTCGACGGCCCCGGTGACGTCGCCGAGGAGGTCGAGGCGGGACGACGACCGGCGGAGGATGCGGACGTGCTCGCCCTGCTCGACCAGCCGCCGGACGAGCGTCGCGCCCAGAAAGCCGGTGGCACCGGTCACCAAGACCATTGGGTGATTGGATGAGCTGGTGATTGGGGGATTCAATCCGTCGTTCAATCACTCATTCGCCCAATGACACGAGCAGCTCGTTCTTGCCGACGGCGGCGCCCGCCTGGACGTGTACCGCGGCGACGGTGCCGGAAGCCGGCGCGCGCAGCTCGTTCTCCATCTTCATCGCTTCCAGCACCACGAGCCTGTCGCCCTCCTCGATGGCCTGGCCGGGCTCGACGAGCACGCGGAGCACGAGGCCGGGCATCGGGGCGCGCACCTCGCGCTCGGCCGCCGAGGCGGCGGCGTCGAAGCCGAACCGTTCGAGCAGCCGCGCCGTCTCGTCCTTCACGTCCAGGTCGAGGACGTGGCCCTGCACCGTCACGCGCGTCCGGCCGCCCTCGCCGGGCTCGACCGTCAGCACGTGCGAGCGGCCGTCCAGCACGAGGAGGACGGTGTGGGCGTCGAGGCGTTCGAGACGGGCGTCGCTGGCCCGGCCGTCGAGGACGACGCCGTCGGCGGTGCGGTCGATCTCGAAGGTGCGGTCGGCGTGGCGGACGTGGAGCATGGGCGGCGTGCGAATTCGCGGCAAGATAGCCCGGGCGCCC
Organism: uncultured Rhodothermales bacterium; assembly: GCA_964580105.1. Taxonomy (GTDB): domain Bacteria; phylum Bacteroidota; class Rhodothermia; order Rhodothermales; family Rubricoccaceae; genus CAZOJJ01. The sequence continues at coordinate 7,848 of CAZOJJ010000028.1, forward strand.
GCCCGGCATCCGCCGCCTCCCGATCTTTCCCGGTCCCGCCGCCTCGTCCTTCCGTGGAGCCCCTTTCGCCCGAACTCCTCCTCTACGCCTACGGCCACGGCCTCTTCCCGATGGCCGACCCCGACGAGGGCGGGCAGCTCTACTGGTACGCGCCGGACCCTCGCGCCGTGCTCCCGCTGGACGCGTTCCACGTGCCGTCGTCGCTGGCGCGGGTCGTTCGGCAGGGGCGCTTCGAGGTCCGCGTCGATACGGCGTTCGAGGCCGTCATGCGGGCGTGTGCGGCGCCCGCCCCGGGGCGGGCGTCCACGTGGATTTCGGAGCCGATGATCGAGGCGTACGTGGACCTCCACCGCGTGGGCTACGCACACAGCGTCGAGTGCTGGCGGGGCGGCGCGCTGGTGGGCGGGCTCTACGGTGTCCGCCTCGGCGGGGCATTCTTCGGCGAATCCATGTTCCACCGGGCGGCGGACGCGTCGAAGGTGGCGCTGGTGCACCTCGTCGATCGGCTGCGCGCGGGCGGCTTCGTCCTCCTCGACACCCAGATGGCGACGCCCCACCTGGCGCGCTTCGGGGTCGTCGAAATCCCCCGGGCGGCTTACGAGGCGCGGTTGGCCGAGGCGCTCCGCGTCGAGGGCGACTGGCGGGCGCTCGACCGGAAGGAATGATCTCCGCGCTACGCAGTCCGGCCAGGGCCGGGCTATTTTTCGCGTGGCGCGCGTTAGAGGGTGTCTCGCTCGCCAGCCGTCCCCTGCCATGATCCGCCCCATGCTCCTCGCCCTTCTCTGTCTTCTCGCCGCCTGCGCGACGGAGCCCGTCCCCCCGGCCAACCTCGACACCGAGGGCACGCCCGTCACCGCCGCCACCGACACGACCGAAGTGAGCGAGGCGACGGCCGCCGCGTTCGACCGCGTCATGGATCGCGCCCGCGCCGAGGGGTGGCACGCGCGCCCCTTCGGCGAGATCGTGCAGGCCGTCGGCGCCGAGCTCCTCGGCGCGGAGTACCGGGAGGGCCTCCTCGACGTCGCGCCCGAGGAGACGCTCGTCGTGGACCTCGCCGCGTTCGACTGCGTGCTCTACGTCGAGAACGTGCTCGCCCTCGCGCGCGGCATCGCGCAGCAGGACTACGACTTCGGCACGTACGTCGAGCACCTCAAATCCTTCCGCTACCGCGACGGCGCGCTCGACGGCTACTGCTCCCGCCTCCACTACTTCACCGACTGGATCTACGACAACGACCGGCGCGGGCAGGTGGACGACGTCACGCAGGCCGTCGGCGGCGTCCCCTTCGAGAAGACGCTCGACTTCATGACCGGGCACCGCGACGCGTACGCCCGGCTCGCCGACGACGCCACCTTCGCCTGCATCGCGGGCGTGGAGGCATCCATGCGCGAGCGCGACCTCTTCTACGTCCCGCAGGACCGGATCCGCGCCGCCTACGACCGGCTTCGGCCGGGCGACGTGATCGCCACGGCGACCGACATCGAGGGGCTCGACGTGACGCACACCGGGTTCGTCTACAAGACGCCCGAGGGCGGCACCGGCTTCATCCACGCCTCGCTCTCCGGCGAGGTCAAGGTGTCCGACGACCTCGCGGGCTACGTCGAGGGCAACGCGCGCCAGATCGGCATCATCGTCGCCCGGCCCCTCCCGCCTCGGTGAGGACGTGGGGCGTGCCGTCGCACCCTCTCCACCCCGCTCCTAGCCTGTGACTGAAATCAACCGCATCGGCGTCTACACGTCCGGGGGCGACGCCCCGGGGATGAACGCGTGCATCCGGGCCGTCGTCCGCCGCGCCCTCGCCGAGGGCATCGAGGTCGTCGGCATCCGGCGCGGCTACGCCGGCATGATCGATGGCGACTTCGTCGAGATGGACCGGCAGTCCGTCTCGAACATCCTCCAGAAGGGGGGGACCATCCTCAAGAGCGCGCGGAGCCTGGAGTTCCAGCAGCCCGAGGGCCGGGCGCGGGCGGCCGAGCGTCTCACCGAGGCGGGCATCCAGGCCCTCATCGGCATCGGCGGGGACGGCACGCTCGAAGGCGCCACGCGGCTGCACGACGAGCACGGCTTCGCCGTCGTCGGCTGCCCGGGCACCATCGACAACGACCTGTTCGGGACCGACGAGACCATCGGGTACGACTCCGCCCTCAACACGGCGCTGGAGTCCATCGACAAGATCCGCGACACGGCGGACGCCCACGAGCGGCTGTTCCTGATCGAGGTGATGGGCCGGGACACCGGGTTCATCGCGCTCTCGTGCGGGATCGGCGGCGGGGCCGAGCTGGTGCTCGTGCCCGAAATGCTGACCGACGTGGAGGCGATCAAGGAGCGGATCCTCTCGCTGATGACGAGCCAGAGCCGGTCGTCCATCGTCGTCGTGGCCGAGGGCGACGAACTCGGCGGCGCCCACCGCATCGCCGAGGCGCTCCGGCAGGACGAGGCGTTCGCCCACATCGACCTCCGCGTGACCGTCCTCGGCCACATCCAGCGCGGCGGCCCGCCGACGGCCCGGGACCGCGTGCTCGCCAGCCGCCTCGGCTCGGCCGCCGTCGAGGCGCTCATGGAAGGCCACACCGCCGTGATGGTCGGCCTCGTCAACGGCGACGTGAAGCTGACGCCGCTGCGGAACGTGTGGAGCCGGAAGAAGGAGATCGACTACGACCTCCTCCAGCTCGCGGCGCTGCTGAGCTGACCCGGCGGGCATCGCACGCCGGATCGCGCCGAGCGTTCACGGGAGGCTCGGACGCACGGGCCGTATCTTCGTTTCCGGTCCTCTCCCGCCCCGATGCCCGACGCTTCCGCGCCCACCGACGACTACCCCATCTGGGGCTACGGCTCCCCGGCGATGTACCGCCGACGCTGGGCGATGATCGAGCCGCACCTCGAGGACCGCCCCTTCGTGCTCGTGGACTGGGGCAGCGACGCGGGCTGGTTCAGCGTCCGCATCGCCGAGACGTTCCCGCGGGCCGAGGTCGTCTCGGTGGACGCCGGGATCATGACGGGCGGGGCGGGCATCGCCGAGCACCGCCGCCGGCTGGCCGAGCGCGGCCTCACCAACAACCGGATCGTGGACGCCCTCTTCGGGCCCGACACGTTCGACGGCCTCGCCGCCGTCCCGGCCGACTACCAGCTCGTGCTCAGCGTCTTCCACCACATGGGCAACGGGTTTGGGCGCTACCTCGACACGGTGGAAGAGTGGGACGCCGCCTTCCGGGCCCTCGTGCGCGGCGCGGCCGTGACCTTCTTCGAAGTGCCCAACGAAGACGCCGAGGCCGAGACGCCGCAGCGCATCCGCCGGTGGTACGCCGGGCGTACCGTGGAGGCGACGCTGCGCGCGGCGCTCGAACGCGGCGGCCTCGGCGCCACCGTCGAGGAACTGGGCGAGTCGCCGCACGGCGAAAAGGGTACGCGAAAGCTGTTCAAGATCACGTGTGCCGAGCCGCCGAAGGCGGCCTCGCCCGAGGCCATCGCTGCCTACGTCGCGAAGGCCGGGCAGACGGCGAAGCCGCGCCTCTACCGCCGCCTCCGAATGTGGGCCGGCGACCTCAAACGGGCACTCCTCGGGCGCCGCTAGCGCCCGGGCGCACGCCGATGGACGCGATGCGGTACATCCGGGCGGGGCTGCGCCGGGCGCACTACCTCGTCCAGAAAGCCACCCGGACGGGCGTGGATCGTGCCTTCGCCGCCGACCTCCGCCGGCAGGCGGAGGCCTATCTCGCCGGCGACCGTTCGCAGCGTCGCCCCCTACCGGAGCGCTCACTGGAGGGCATGGAGCTTTCGGATGCCGAGCGGTTCGCCGTGGCCCGCGAAGACATCTACGTCCGGTTCGCGCCCGAGGCGGGCGGGCCGGACGTGGACGAGTTCGGGCGCGCAGGCCGATGGGTGCCGCGCGGCTGCGTCGTCTACCGCGACCGCCGCGAGGACACCTACGTCAAGGTGTTCGAGGCGTACTTCAGCACGCGAGGCGAAGGCCGCTTCCTCCCGGATGCGCTCGAACGTGGGCTCTACGACTTCCTCTGCCCCGGCCTCGCCTACGTCCTCCGCGACGAGGCGGGCCTGCTGCGCGGCTATGCGATCCGGGAGGGCGAGCCGGTCTCGCCATACGCCTTCGAGTGGTACGTGGAGGGCAGTCTCCGCGAGGTAGTGTGCGCCGAGACCGAACGGACGGGCCTCTTCTTCAACGACCTCACGTTCCACAACGTCGTCCGCCACGGCGACCGGCTCTCGCTGATCGACCTGGAGAGCGTGATGCCGGTGGCGTGGTTCGAGACCGACCTGGCGTTCGCCCGCGCGCACCTCGACGAGATCGACATCGGCTGGCCGTACGCGTCGAAGTGGGAATCGCCGGCGTGGTACGGGGCGTTCGTCCGGGAACTGAAGGAGCGAGCGCAACGGTAGGCGGGCTGCCGTGTCAAGACGCCCCCTCGCTTCGTGCTGTCTTCTGCCCTCGCCACGCCTACGGCACCTCTCGTCGTCGGCGAGCCGCGCGCGGCCCCTCACACTGCGCTACGCCGATAGCGCATGAACACGACGCCGGTCGGGAGCGGGGACGTCTCCACCAGCGTCAAGTCGAGGCGGGTTCCCTCCGGAAACAGCCGCTTGCCCCCGCCGAGTACCAGGGGATACACGTGCAGGCTGTACTCATCCACCAGGTCATGCTGCGCCAGCACCTTCGTCAGCACGCTGCTCCCGTCCACCAGGATGTTCTTGCCCGGCTGCTGCTTGAGCTCGCGTACGACTTCCGCGACGTTGTCGCGGATGAGGGTCGAGTTCCGCCACGCCGAGGCGGATTCCAACGTGGTGGAGACCACGTACTTGCGGATGTCGTTCATTGCGTCGGCGAAGGGGTCCCCGGCCATCGGTTCGAACGCGCCGCCGTGGATTTCCCAGGTCTTGCGGCCCAGCAAGAGGGCATCGGCTTGGGACATCAGCTCGAAGAAGCGCGTGCCGATGTCGTCGTGCCAGTAAGGGTGCGTCCAGCCGCCGTGGGTAAAACCGCCGTCGGTGTCTTCGTCGGCGCCTCCCGGCGCTTGAATTACGCCGTCGAGCGTGATGAACTCCGCGACGATTAGTTCTCTCATGGGGATTCTCCGTTGTCTGAAGGTTGGCTGGAGGATTGGTGCCGCCCCACGGGTGGCGCTTCAGCGGCGAGCCGCGCGCGGCGATGGACGAAGGCAACGTAGGCGCAGAGCGCGAAGTACGGCAAGGCGACAGAGCGTTTTGTCCATTCGACGGGGAGGGTGCCCCGCGCTCCGGTCCTCGGTGCCCGCTGGGTTTGCATCCACGGCATCCACGGTCCCGGTGCCGCGTTCGTACCCCGCCTGCTTTTCTTCGGCACTTCCCGTCTGCTGCCGGAACGGTGGCACGGGCGCCACGCTATACTGCCCACGCACTCCCCCTGTACCGATGGGCCTCTTCTCCTTCCGCCGCGTCCAGCCGCGCCGTTTCAGCTACGACCCCCGCTTCTACGATCCGTCGAAGGACGAGCGGTTGAAGCGGCGGATGCGCCGGGCACGCCCCGAGGTCCGGAGAAAGACCAAGCAGCCCGCGTTCATCGCCGTCGGCCTCGGGCTCCTGCTCGTCCTCTACGTCTACGTTCACATCGACGAGGTCGTCGCCGGAGCCGCCCGGCTGGGCGACTTCTTCTTCGGCGGCTGACCCCGATCCCTCCACGTGAGCGACCGCTCCTCCTTCCCGGATTCCAGCGCGAGCGCCTCCGACGGGCTCGTGCGCGTGCTCCCCGACGTGCTCGCGAGCAAGATCGCGGCGGGGGAGGTGGTGCAGCGCCCGGCCAGCGTCGCCAAGGAACTGATTGAGAACGCCCTCGACGCGGGCGCGACCGAGGTCCAGCTCCTCCTCAAGAAGGCGGGCAGCGAGCTCGTCCAGGTCGTGGACGACGGGTGCGGGATGGGGCCGGCCGACGCGCTGGCGTGCTTCGGCCGCCACGCTACGAGCAAGCTCCGCGCGATCGAGGACCTGGAGCGGCTCGCCACGCTCGGCTTCCGGGGCGAGGCGCTCGCCTCCATCGCGGCCGTCGCCCAGGTCGAACTGCGCACGCGCCGCGTGCAGGACGAGGTCGGCACGCGCGTCCGCATCGACGGGGGCGCGCTCGTCGAGCAGGCCCCGTGCGCGACGCCGCCGGGCACGTCCATCGCCGTCCGCAACCTGTTCTACAACGTGCCGGCGCGGCGTCACTTCCTCAAGACGCCGGCGACGGAGTTCAAGCACCTCGTCGAGACGTTCCAGACGCAGGCCCTCTCCTGCCCGGCGGCCGGGTTTACGCTCGTCCACGACGAGTTCGACGTGTACCGGCTTCCGGCCTCGGACCCGGCCTCGGACGCGCCGTTCGAGGCCGCGCTGCGCCACCGCATCGCCGACCTCTTCGGCGACAAGGACCCGGCGCGGCTGGTGCCGGTGGAAGAGACGACGAGCTACCTCACCGTGCGCGGGTTCGTCGGCCGGCCGGACGAGGCGCGGCGCAGCCGGGGCGAGCAGTTCGTCTTCGTCAACGGCCGCTACGTCAAGAGCCGCACGCTCGACCACGCCGTCGCCACGGCGTTCGGCGCGCTGCTCCCCGAGGGGCGCCATCCGTTCTTCGTCCTCTTCCTCGACGTGGACCCCCGCCACGTGGACGTGAACGTGCATCCGACGAAGACCGAGATCAAGTTCGACGACGAGCGGGGCGTCTACGGCTTCCTCAAGGCCGTCGTGAAGAAGGGCCTGGCCGCCGCCGACCTCGCCCTCGCGTTCGGCCCGGCCACGCCCGCCTCGGCCGTCGGCCTCGCCGCTCGGCTCCCGGACGAGCCCACCGTCGCGTCTGCCGCGAGTGCGCCGCGCTCCTTTTCGTTCACCGGGGCGGCGCCGCCTGCGGGCGACGGCAGCGCCCGCCCGCCCGCCGCCTGGCCGTCCCCGTCCGAGGGGTTCCCCGAGGCGGAGGCGGCCGACGTTCGCGCCGGTTCCGAACCGTCCGAGCCCTCACCGGCCCCGGGTGCCCCTCTCCGCGCCTCCGGCGGCCACGTACGGTTTCCCTCGCGCGCCGCCATGCCCGAGGAAGCGGACGACGCTCCGGTAGGCGAGCGCACCATCTGGCAGCTCCACCACCGCTACATCCTCACGCCCCTCGCCTCCGGCCTGCTCGTCCTCGACCAGCAGGCCGCCCACGAACGCGTCCTCTACGAGCGTGCGCTGACGGCGATGGAGGGAGGGATGGGGGCCTCGCAGCAACTCCTCTTCCCGCACACCTTCGCCTTCGACCCGGCCGACTTCGAGCTGCTCAAGGAGTTGCTGCCTGACCTTCGCTCGCTCGGTTTCGAACTGGAGGTGCTCTCCGGCCGCAGCGTCCTCGTGCGGGGCGTCCCCTCCGAAGTCCGCTCGGGCGACGACCGCACGGTCCTCGACGACCTGCTGGCGCAGTACCGCGCCAACCGCGACGGCTTCCACCTGGAAGGGCGCGAGAACCTCGCGCGCAGCCTCGCCCGGCGCAACGCCTACAAGCCCGGTCAGGTGATCAGGCCCGAGGAGGCGCGCGTCCTCATCGACCAGCTCTTCGCCTGCGAGATGCCCTACGTGGACCCGGCCGGGCGGCCCACCGTCGTGAAGATCTCGATGGAGGAGCTCGACCGACGGTTCAGCCGCTCGGTTCGCTGACGCGATGGACGCCGTCGCCCGGTTCGGGGATGCCGTCCGCAGCCGCTTCGGCCTCGGCGCCGGGGAGACGGTGGTCGTCGGGGCCAGCGCCGGGCTGGACTCGACGGTGCTGGCGCGGCTGCTCCACGGCGCCGGCTATGCGGTCGTACTCGCCCATGTCAACTACGGCCTGCGCGGCGCCGCGTCCGACGCCGACGAGGCGTTCGTGCGGGGCCTGGCCGCCGAACTGAACGTGCCCGTGTACGTGGAGGCCGTGGCCCTGGAGGGCCCGCCCGACCGCCAGCGCCGCGCCCGCGACGCCCGGTACCGGTTCTTCGGCGAGGTTGCGGCGGCGGCAGGCGCCGCCGTCGTGGCGGTGGCCCACCACCGGGATGACCAGGCGGAGACCGTGCTGCTTCACCTGGTGCGCGGGACAGGGCTTCACGGCCTCGCCGGGATGCCGGCGGAGCGCCCGCTGGCGCCGGATGCGCCGGTGCGGCTGGTGCGCCCGCTGCTCTCGTGGAGCCGTTCGGAAATCGAAGCCCTCGCGCGTAGCCAGGGCTGGGCGTGGCGCGAAGACGCCTCCAACGCGGAGCCCTCCTACCGGCGCAACCGACTCCGCAACGAGGTGCTGCCGCTGCTGGAGGACCGCTTCGGTCCCGGTGTGGCCGGCCGTATCGCCGGGGTTGCCGACCGCGTCCGCACGCTCACCGAGGGCGCCGGGGCGGACGCCGCGTTCGTCCGCTACGGCGATCCTCGTCCGGACGGCGGCACGCTGCGGCTGGAGGGGCTGCAGCGGCTGGCGCGCGCCGAGCGCCTCGCGCTCTACGCCCGCGCCCTGGCTCAGTGGGCGCCGAATGCCCCGCGTACGGCGGCGGCGCTCGCTCACGTCGAGGCCCTTCTCGACGCCCAACCGGGACGCCGAGCGGCGTGGCCGGGTGTTTCCGTCTGGCGCGAGCGAGACGGCCTTCGGTTTCAGCGGCACGCGCATCAGGCCGCAGGGCCGTGGGCGGTGACCATCGGCGCCCCGTGTGCCACGCCGTTCGGTACGCTCTTCGTCACTCCCGCCGCGCCGGATGCGCTGGACGCCCACCGGGCCGCTCCGCACGTCGAGGTCGCCGACGCCGAGGCGATGGCGGGGGCGCTCGAGCTCCGTCCCTGGCGCGGGGGCGACCGTTTCCGGCCGCTCGGCCTCGGGGGCTCCAAGCTCGTCAGCGACCTCCTCACCGAGCGGAAGGTGCCTGCCTCCGAGCGCGACGGCCAGCTGGTGCTGTGCTGCGACGACGACATCGTCTGGGTCGTGGGGCACCGGCTGGCGGAGGGCGTGCGCGTCCGGCCCGAGACCGCACGCTGTCTTCGCCTGCACTGGGAGCCTTTCGGTTGAAGCGGAACGGAGGCGGGGGCTAGCTTCCCCTCCCGCTTTCGACCCCGCCCGCCGATGGACGCCACCCCCATCACCGCCCCCGAATCCGTCGTCTGTCGCGGCGAACGCTTCCGGCTCTACCTCGACGAGGAGACGCTCCGGCGGCGCATCGAGGCGCTCGGCCGCCAGATCGCCGCCGACTACGCCGACGTGGACCGGCCGCCCATCTTCATCGGCGTGCTCAACGGCGCGTTCATGTTCACGGCCGACCTCATGCGCGCCGTGGACCTCGACTGCGAGGTGGACTTCTACAAGCTCTCTTCCTACGGCGCGGCGAAGATGTCCAGCGGCACCGTCACCGAACTCAAGCACATCGACGCCGACCTCGAAGGCCGCCACGTGCTCGTCGTCGAAGACATCGTGGATACGGGGCTGTCCATGAAGTACATCCTCGACCGGCTGGCCGCGCTGAACCCGGCTTCGCTCCGGGCCGTGACTCTCCTCCGCAAGCCCGAGGCGGCCCAGGTGGACGTCGAGGTGGACTACGTCGGGTTCGACATCGACAACCTGTTCGTGATCGGGTACGGGCTCGACTACGGCCAGCTCGCGCGGAACCTCCGCGCGATCTACATCCTCGACGAGGATCCGGATTCTGCATAAGTCGTATGTTGTGACTTCCAAGGTCGTCCCAACCGGGGGCGGCCGCCTGTTCACTACACGAGTACCCGGTATCTCACTATCAGGACCGCTTCGCCCGCGAAGCTGTGCGTGCCAGCACGAGCCCGGTAGGTCGAGTATCAGGACCGTGCAACCGCACACGCACTATGGCACGCGGCACCGTTAAGTGGTTCAACGCCGAGAAGGGCTTTGGCTTCATCGCCCCCGAGAACGGCGGCAAGGATCTGTTCGTCCATCGCAGCAAGGTCGCCGGCCTCGGCCGCGACGAAGGGCTGATCGAGGGCGAGCCGGTCGAGTTCGACGTCGAGGAGGGCCCGAAGGGCCTCAGCGCGATCAACGTCACGCGCGGCTAACCGAACCCACGGTTTTCCCCTCCGAGGCCCGGCCCCAGCGGTCGGGCCTCGGTTTTTTTAGACGGGGCGCCTACAGCCCGTGCAGGGTTACAGCCCGTGCAGGGTTACAGCCCGTGCAGGGTTACAGCCCGTGCAGGGTTACAGCCCGTGCAGGGTCGCCACGGCTTCGAGGAGGGCGTCGAGGCGAGGGCCCTCGTGCTCGGGCGCGCCGAGCGGGTCGAGGGCCTCGGCCGCCGGGTCGGCCAGCACGCGGAACGCCGAGGCGACGCCGCAGGCGAGGGCGTCGAGGTGGTACCCGCCTTCGAGGGCCATCACGAGCCGGCCGTCGCAATGCCGGTCGGCGATCTGCGCGAGGAGCCGGGTCGCCTCGGTGAGTCCGGCCACGGAGAGGCCAAGCCCGCCGAGGGGGTCGAGATGGTGGGCGTCGTAGCCCGCCGAGACGAAGACGACCTCGGGCCGGTGGCGTGCGGCCAGCGGCGGGAGGATGCGCCGGTAGAGATCGAGGAACGGGCCGTCGGTCGTGCCGGCGGGGAGGGGGAGGTTGACCGTTGCGCCCTCGCCTCTGCCCACGCCCGTTTCGCGGAGCGCGCCCGTGCCCGGCCAGAGCGGGAATTGCTGCGAGGTCACCACGAGCACGTCGGGGTCGGCGCAGAAGACCTCCTGCGTGCCGTTGCCGTGGTGCACGTCGAAGTCAATCACCAGTGCGCGGCGGACGCCGTGCGCGCGCCGCGCGTGCTCGACGGCGAGGGCGACGTTCGCGAGGAGGCAGAAGCCCATCGGCTGGAACGGGCGGGCGTGGTGGCCGGGCGGGCGCGTCAGCGCGAAGCCGTTGGCCGCCTCGCCGCGCAGCACCGCGTCCGCCACCGCCAGCAGCCCGCCGACGGCGCGCCTGGCGATGCCGAGGCTGTCGGCCGTGGCGTAGGTGTCGGGATCGAGCTGGGCGCCCCCGGCCTCGGCCACGTCCTCCAGCAGGTCCAGGTAAGCGGGCGGGTGGACCCGTTCGAGCGCCTCGCGCGATGCCTCCGGCGTCGGGAGCCGGCGCGCGGCGCCCCACAGCCCCTCGCGCTCCAGCAGGGCGCGGACCGCCTGCATCCGCTCCGGCCGCTCGGCGTGGCCGGCCTGCGCGTGCCCCGCGTGCGTGTCGTCGAAGGTGAAGGCCGTCATGCGAGGGCGACGGGCTTCGGGTGGCACACGTACGCCTTCTCGACCAGCCCGGCCTGCGCGCCCACCGAGGCCACGTCGGCCGACTCGGAGAGCTCGCGGAGGCGGCCGTCGCGCTCGAGGATGCAGATGGCGTCGCCGCGGAGCTTGTAGGCGTCGAGGCGGGAGGCGTCGAGGTGAAGGTAATAGGCGGCGTCGGCCTCGGCGTCGGCGCGGGCGGAGAGCCCCTCGGCGACGAGCCAGTGGGCCACGCGCTCTCGCCACGCGCCGAGCTCGCCGGGCGCAGGCGGGGCGGGGAGGAACGTCGTGCGGAAGAGGTCGCGCACGAGGAAGCGGCGGGCGAGGTCGGCCAGGATGGGGTCCCTCGCCTCGGCCCACCGCTTGAAGCTGTAGAGCACGTCGGTGTCGTCGAGGGCGACGAAGGCGTCGAGTACGTCCGGCCGCTCGACGTCGTCGGCGGTGACGGTCCGGCGGAGGAAGAAGGCGAGGGCGGGGGCGGTAGCGGCGAGGGCGGGGTCGGCGTCGTCCCAGCGGGCGCGGGCGCGGGCGAAGGCGGCCTGGAAGAGGTGGTCGGCGGCGAGGACGGTCTTGTGGAGGTACACCTGCCAGTACATCAGCCGGCGGCTGAGCACGAAGTTCTCGACGGCATAGGCGCCCTTCGCCTCGATCACGACGCGGGCGTCCGGCCCGCCGCTCTCGGGGTGGACCCGCATCGTCTTCAGGATGCGCTCGACGCCGACGACGCCCTCGGCGACACCCGTGTAGAACGAGTCGCGCCGGAGGTAGTCGAGCCGGTCCATGTCGAGCTGGCTGGCGACGAGCGCGTGGAAGAAGGGGCGCTCGTAGGTGCCGTCGAAGACCCGGAGGGTGAGGCCGAGGGCCCCGCCGAGGCGGGCGTCGAGGCGGGCGAGGAGGGCCCGGCTCATCCGCTCGTGGTGGAACGGGCGGCCGTCCGCGCCGGGCCGTATCAGCTCCGTTTCGAGCGTGTGTGAGAACGGCCCGTGCCCGACGTCGTGGAGCAGCGCCGCCGCCAGCGCCGCCTCGATCTCGTCGGTCGCCATGAAGGTGCCCTTCTCCTGGAGCGTGGCCAGCGCCTCCTGCATGAGCGCCATGGCGCCGAGGGCGTGCTCGAACCGGGTGTGAACGGCGCCGGGGAAGACGAGGAAGCCGAGGCCGAGCTGGCGGATGCGCCGGAGCCGCTGGAACGCGGGCGTCTCGATCAGCGACAGGATCAGCCCCTTCGGGACCGAGACGAAGCCGTGGACGGGGTCGGAGAAGAGCTTGAAGCGGCTGGGCACGGCGGCGGGGCCGGAGTGGAAGCAGGCCGGTAGTTTACGCCTCTCGCCTCCTTCCCCGCGCCGCGTGCCGATCCCGCCGTCTCCGCTGCCTCCGCTCCCCTGCTGCGTCGAGGGGCCGGCGGGCTTCGTGCCGAAGGCGCGGTACGCGGTCGAGACGCTCCTCGCCGGCCTCGGTCTCGCGCCGGGGTGGACCGACTGCGACGGGCTCGCCGGCGGCGGTCTCTACTACGGTTCTTCGCCCGAGGCGGCCCCGGCCGCCGCGCTGCGCTTCCGCCTCGATCCCGCCACAGCCGCGTACTTCGCCGGCCGGGCGCCGTTCGATCCGGCTCGCATGAGCACGCTCGACTGGGGCGGCACGGCCTGGCCGCTGCCCTTCGACGGGGGCGATGGAAGATCCGTTATTGAAAAGGATGTCGTCGCCTCTACCTTCTTCTGGCTCGCCGGCTGGACCGAGTGGACGACGACGGCACGCGACGTGCACGGCCGCTTCCCGTTCGAGGGATCGCTCCACGACCGCCTCGGCCTCGCCGCCGTCCCGGCCGTGGACGCCTACCGCCGGTGGCTCGGCGATCGGCTCCGCGAGCGCGGCGTACCGGTCCCGGGCCGGACGTGGGAGGGCGCGCCCTGGGCCGTCGCCCTCACGGTGGACATCGACTTCGTGCGGACGCGCCGGCTTGGACGGATGGCGCGGGCACTTGCCCGAGGCCGGCGGGGGCGAGCGCTGGCCGCCTTCGCGCCCGGCGACGCCCGGTGGGGCGCGCTCCTCCGGCTCCGCGACCTCGCAGCCGGGAGGGCAGGAGGGGGGACGTTCTTCGTCAAGGCCGGCGCCGCCGCCCCCGAGGACGTGCCGTTTCGCCTGGAGGCACCCCGCCTGCGCCGCGTTCTCGACGCGGTCCGGGCCGCGGGTGGCGAGGTCGGCCTTCACCCGAGCTACGCTGCCTACGACCACCCCGGCCGCCTCGGTGCCGAGCGCGACCGGCTGGCGGCCGTGCTCGGCGGGGCGCCGCGCGGCGTGCGGACGCACTACCTCCGCTGGATCGAGCCCACCACGCCGCGCCTCCTCGACCGCGCCGGGTTCGTGCTCGACAGCACCCTCGGCTTTTCGCACCGTGAAGGCTTCCGCCGCGCGACCGCCGTTCCGTTCCGGCTCTACGACCTCGATGCCAACCGTCCCCTGGACGTGTGGGAGGTGCCGCTGACCGTGATGGACACGACGCTCTTCACCCACCGGGGGCTGCGGCCGGACGAGGCGGATACCGCCGTTGCGGCGGTTTTTTCCGCTGCGAAGCGGGTGGGAGGGTGCGTGGTGTTGCTCTGGCACAACGACCCGGAAGGCGGGGCGTCGCCCGAGGGACTGGCGGTGCTGGAGCGGGCGCTGGCGGCGGCCGAGGCGGAAGGGGCCGCCGTGGGTGGCCTGGAGCGGCTTCTGGTCGGCTGGTGTGTCTCCGCGACGTGACGGGGAACGGAACCGGCAAGGGCACATACTAGGGCACACGTCGGGGTGTGGGTACGTTCGGTCGTGGTCCGAACGGCCCGCTGCTCCTCTCTCCGCCTCGCCCCTCTATGACCCTTCCCCCAGTGATCGACAGTGCCCACTTCGCGGCACTCGTCGCGCGGTTGCCCGTTGGCCTCGCCATCCTCCGCCTCGACGACCCGGACGACCCCGCCTCGCTCCATCTCATCTACGGCAACGCTCGCGCGGAGGCGATCACCGGTCGGTCCCTCGACGAGGAGGTCGGGAAGACCCTCGGGGAGATTTACCCGCACCTCGCCGACTCCGAGCAGCTCCGGGCCTTCGCCGAGGTGGCCCTGACGGGTGAGGAGCGGGAACTCGGCGAGCTGGAGTACCGCGACGCCGATGGGCAGGTCCGGCACCGCGCCTTCGTCGCGCGGGCCTTTCCGCTGCCGGATCGGTGCGTCGGCGTCGAGTTCGAAGACGTGACGGACCAGAGGGAGCTGCGCCTGCTCCGCACCATGCGCGAGGCGCTCGAAACCTCCGAGGAACGCCTCCGCCTCGCCACCGACTCCGCCGCCATCGGCACGTGGGATTTCGACCCCATCGGTGGGCGCCTCGCCTGGGACGAGCGCTGCAAGGCCATCTTCGGGCTCGCCCCCGACGCCTTCGTGGACTACGGCGTCCATCTCGGTCTGATCCACCCCGACGACCGGGCGCGCGTCGATGCGGCCGTGCAGCGGGCGCTGGAACCGGCCGGCTCCGGCCGTCTCGACGTCGAGTACCGCGTCGCGCTGCGGGACGGCGGCGAGCGGTGGGTTCGCTCCACCGGCCAGGGATACTTCGAGGAGGAGGGAGGCGAGCGCCGGGCCGTCCGCCTCATCGGGACGGCCCGCGACGTCACCGAGGCGAAAGCGGCCGGGGTGGAGCTCGAACGGACGCAGCGGGAGCTGAGCGAGGCCAACCGGCTCCTGGAGGCGCGCGTCGGGGAGCGGACGGCCCGCCTCGAGGCCTTCGCCGACGACCTCAAGCTGCTCCACCGCATCACGACGGCCGAGCACGCCGACAGCGCCACCCTGATCCGCTCGTACCTGGAGGCCGGGTGTGCCATGTTCGGCCTGCCCGTCGGCGTGTTCGGGAAGCAGGTGGAGGAGGCCGGGGAGCGCCGGTACGTTCCGGAAGCCGTGGTGGGCCCGGAGCCCGGGCTGCACCCCGGCGAGCCCGTCCCGGTGGACTCGCTGTTTACCGACGCCGTGATCGAGCGGGAGGACACCGTCGTCATCGAGGATGCGGCGGCCGACGACGCCTGGCGCACCCACCCGGCCCACGCCGAGCGCGGCTACCGCGTCTTCCTCGGCACCCCCGTCTGGCTCGAAGACCGAATCTACGGAACGGTCCACTTCCTCGGCCGGGCGCTCCCGCACGGCGGCCTGGCCCCGCGCGACCGCGAGCTGATCGAGATGATCGCCGAGATGATCGGGGGCGCACTCCGCCTGGAGCAGGCCCAGCGCGCTCGCGCCGCCGACGACCGGCTCTACCGCGCCATCGTGGACACCATCAGCGACGCCATCCTCCTCGTGGACGCCGAGAGCCGCATCCTGCTGAGCAACCCGGCCGCCGCCGAGATGCTCGGCATCGACCCCGCCACGCCCCTCCAGCGGCTCACCGGCGAGCACCGCTGGCCGGTGTTCGACGACCGGGGCCGGCCCATCGCCGAGGAGGACCTCCCCGAGCGCCGCGCGCTCCGCACCGGCGAGGCCGTCAACGGCGCCATCAAAGGCGTCCGCCGCCCCGACGGCTCCACGACGTGGCTCTCCGTCAACGTCCGCCCCCTCGACTTCGACGAGGACGGCGTGCCCGAGTTCGTTGTCGCCTCGTTCAGCGACATCACCTCGCAGCGCAACATGCTCGCGGCGCTCGAAGAGAAGACGCGCCAGCTCGAAGACGCCCAGGCCCTCGCCCACCTCGGCTACTGGCACTTCGACATCGCTGCCGGTGTCGTCCACTGGTCCGACGAACTCTACGCCATCTTCGGCGTGGAGCGGACGAGCGGGCCGGTCACCTACGAGCGGTACGCCTCGCTCCTGCACCCGGAGGACCGCCCCGCGGTCGAGGCCACCGTGAGCGCGGCGATCCAGAGCGGCGAGCCCTACGAGGTGAGCCACCGGATCGTTCGGCCCGACGGCGCCATCCGCTGGATCCACAGCTACGGCGAGGCCATCCTCGGCGGCGACGGCCGGCCCGTCCGCCTTCAGGGCACCGCGCAGGACGTCACCGAGCGCGTCGAGGCGCAGCAGCGGCTGGAGCGCTACGCGGCCGAGCTGGAGGCGGCGCAGAACGAGCTCCGCGCCAACGCGGCCTTCCTCCAGAGCACGCTCGACGCCCTCAGCGCCCACGTCGCCATCCTCGATGAGGAGGGCACCGTCGTCGCCGTCAACGAGGCGTGGCGGCGGTTCGCCGAGGAGAACGGGTACGAGGGCGAGGACGGCGGCCTCGGCGCCAACTACCTCGCCGTCAGCACGACGCCCGACAGCCGGGACGTCGCCGACGGCATCCGGCGCCTGCTGGCCGGCGAGGCGACCGAGTTCACGGCGGAGTACCCCTGCCACGGACCGTACGAGCAGCGGTGGTTCCTTCTCCGCGTCACCCGCTTCGAGAGCCCCGAGGGCGCCCGTCTCGTGACGGCCCACGAGAACGTGACCGAGATGAAGCGGGCGCAGGAGGTGCTCCGCCAGAACGCCGCCGACCTCGCCGAGCGGAACGAGGAGCTCCAGCAGTTCGCCTACGTGGCCAGCCACGACCTCCAGGAGCCGCTCCGCATGGTCACCAGCTTCCTCCAGCTCCTCGAGCGCCGCTACACCGACGAACTCGACGACACCGCCCGCCAGTACATCGAGTTCGCCGTGGACGGGGCGCGCCGGATGCAGGCGCTCATCAAAGACCTCCTCGCCTACTCCCGCGTCGGCACCCACGGCAAGGGGTTCGCGCCGGTGGACATGGACGGCGTGCTCGAGACGGCGCTCCGCGACCTCGGCCCGGCGCTGGAGGACGTCGGCGGGCGCGTCGAGGCGGGCGACCTCCCCACCGTCCGCGGCGACGCCACGCAGCTCCACCAGCTCTTCCTCAACCTCATCGGCAACGCCGTCAAGTTCCGCCGGCCGGACGTCCCGCCCGTCCTCCGCATCGAGGCGGCACCGACGGAGGTGGCCGGCCGGCCGGGGTGGCGCGTCACCGTGGCCGACAACGGCATCGGCATCGAACCGCAGTACGCCGACCGCGTCTTCCAGGTGTTCCAGCGCCTCCACACCCGCGAGGAGTACGAGGGGACCGGCATCGGGCTGGCCATCTGCAAGAAGATCGTCGAGCGCCACGGGGGCGAGATCGGGTTCGATCCAACCCCCGGAGGCGGGACTACGTTTTACTTTACCCTCCCCGGTGCTCCTTCCTCACCCGCACCACTCACATGATCTCGATCAAGATGCAGGGCCGCCCCGTCGAAATCCTCCTCGTGGAAGACAGCCCCGGGGACGTGCAACTCACCGTGGAAGCCCTCCGCGACGCGAAGGTCCACAACAACCTCCACATCGCCCGCGACGGTGAGGAGGCCCTCGCCTTCCTCCGCCGCGAGGGCGAGCACGCCGACGCCCCGCGCCCGGACCTCATCCTGCTCGACCTCAACCTCCCCCGCAAGAGCGGGCAGGAGGTGCTCACCGAGATCAAGTCCGACGACGCCCTCAAGCGGATCCCCGTCGTCATCCTCTCGACGAGCTCGAACGAGGACGACGTGCTCTCCGCCTACGACCTCAACGCCAACTGCTACGTCACCAAGCCCGTCGACCTCGACCAGTTCCTCAACGTGGTCCGGGCCATCGACGAGTTCTGGCTCACGCTCGTCCGCCTCCCGCAGGAGGCGGCCGAGTAGCCCCACCCCGCGCGCCGTGCCCATCCGCCTGCTCCTCATCGAGGACAACCCCGGCGACGCCGTCATCTTCCGCGAGAAGATCGGAGCGAGCGACCTCGACGCCGCGCTCGTCCACGTTCCCCGCCTCGCCGACGGCCTCGAGGCGCTCAAAGGGAGCGCCTTCGACCTCCTCCTCGTCGACCTCTCCCTTCCCGACTCCCACGGCCTCTCGTCCGTCGAGCAGGTGCGGAAGGCGGCCCCGCACCTCCCGCTCATCGTGCTGACGGGCCTCGACGACGCGGCTGTGGCCGCCGAGGCCAAGAAGCGCGGCGCCGTGGACTACCTCGTCAAGTGGTACGTAGACAGCGTCTCGCTGGCCCGCTACATCCGCTACGCCATCGAGCAGTACCGGCTCTACGGCGACGAGATGCAGGCGGTCGTACCCACGCCGACCGAGCCCGCGCCGCGCCCCGAGGCAGCGCCCGATGGGCCACCGGAAGCGCCGGCCGCGTCCGGAGCGGAGGCCGAAACCGCTCCGTCGTCACGAGTCGACGCGGACACCCTCCTGCACGCCACCGAGGCTGCCCTCCGCTACGTCGAGGAGTCGGTGGATCGGGGGCGCCACCTCGAAGGCACGCTCCGCGCTGCCGTCGAGCTGTTCCGGCAGGCCGAGGACGGCGCCGCCTCCGCCACCGAGACGCACGACGTCCTCCCGCTCCTCCGCCACGCCGTCGAGCGCCGGCGCGACCGGGCGCAGCGCAACGGCGTCCCGCTCCGCGTCACCTCGGGCCGCAAGAAGGTGCTGGCGCAGGCGGACCGCCTCGTACTCGGCCGCTACCTCGACCGCCTCGTGGACCTCGCCCTGGCTACGACGCACGGCGAGGGCCTCCAACTCGCCGTCGAGACCGAACGGGACCGTGCCCTCCTCGTCGCCACCTGGCCCGTCCGGCGCGGGGTGGACCTGACCGACCCCGACGCCGACCCGCTCCTCGGCCTCGACCTCATCCTCTGCCGCCGGCTGGCGACGCGGGCCGGGGGCTCGTTCACCTTCGCCGCCGCCAACGCGCAGTGCGAGGCCACGCTCGCCCTCCGCGCCCGGGACGATGCCTGACTGCCCCGCGCGGACCGGCCGGTCCGCGCTCCTCGTCTTCGCCAAGTCGCCCGAGGCGGGCCGGGTCAAGACCCGCCTCACGCCGCCCCTCACGCCCGAGGAGGCCGCCGCACTCGCCGACGCCTTCCTCCTCGATGCCCTCGACGCGTACGTCGCGCCCGGCGCGTTCGACGAAGAGGTGGCCGTCCGCCTCTACCTCGACGGCCACGCGGGCGCCCTCGATCTTCCGGTCGGCCTCAGCGTCCATGCCCAGCGGGGCGACGGCCTCGGCGCGCGGATGCGCCGGGCCTTCGTCGAAACCTTCGCGGCGGGCTACGAGCGGATCGCGGTCGTCGGCACGGACCATCCGACGTTGCCGGTGCCGTTCGTCGGCCTCGCCTTCGAGGCGCTGGCCGAGCCGCTGACGGCCGTCCTCGGCCCGAGCGACGACGGCGGCTACTACCTCCTCGGCCTGAACGAGCTCTACCCCTCGCTCTTCGACATGGCGTACGGCCACGGCGGCGTCTTCGACGAGACGCTCCGCCGGGCGAGCGCGCGGGCGAGGCACGTCACCGTCCTCCCTCCGTGGTACGACGTGGACGACGCCGCGTCGCTGCGCCGGCTCGTCGCCGACTGGCAGCGCGGCGCCGCGCTACCTGCCCGGACGGCGGCTTCACTGGAAGCCCTCTTGGACGCACACGGGCAGCGGCTTAGCTTCTCCGGCCCCCCTTCCTCTCCGTAATCCCCTGCACCTCATGGCTTCCGCGCCCGCAACCACCGGGGCCACCCAGGCCGGCGGTACCCTCGCCACCGGCGGGGGCTCGTTCAAGACGCTCGAGCAGTTCATCATCGAGCGGCAGGAGGAGGTGCCCGGCTCGACGGGCCAGTTCTCCCGCGTCATCCGCGACCTCTCCGTTGCCGCCAAGATCGTCACGCGCGACGTGCGGAAGGCCGGGCTGGTGGACGTGCTCGGGGAGTCCGGCGAGGTGAACGTGCAGGGCGAGATCCAGCAGAAGCTCGACGTGCTCGCGCACGAGGAGTTCGTCCGCGCGCTCCGGCGCGGCGGCGAGGTCTGCCTGATCGGCTCGGAGGAGCACGCCGAGGGCATCCCGCTCCAGTTCGAGGACTGCCAGGGCAAGTACATCGTCCTCCTCGACCCGCTCGACGGCTCCTCCAACGTGGACGTCAACGTCTCCATCGGCACCATCTTCTCGATCTACAAGGTGCCCGACGACCACGTGGGGCCGGTGACGGTCGCGCACGCGCTCCAGCCGGGGCGGGAGCAGGTGGCCGCCGGCTACGTGCTCTACGGCTCCTCGACGATGCTGGTTTACACGACCGGCATGGGCGTCAACGGCTTCACGCTCGACCCCTCCATCGGCGAGTTCCTCCTCTCGCACCCCAACATCAAGACGCCCGCCGAGGGCGCGATGTACTCCATCAACGAGGGGAACTACAACTCGTGGGAGGACGGCCTCAAGCGCTACATCAAGTGGATGCAGGAGGAGGACGCCTCCGGCACGCCGAAGCGGCCCTACACCACGCGCTACATCGGCTCGTTCGTGGCCGACTTCCACCGCAACCTCCTCAAGGGGGGCATCTACATCTACCCGGCCAACGCGCGGAACCCGCAGGGCAAGCTGCGCCTGATGTACGAGGCGAACCCGATGGCGATGATCGTGGAGCAGGCCGGCGGCCTCGCCTCGACGGGCTACGGGCCCATTCTCGACGTGCCGCCGGAGAAGCTGCACCAGCGGGTGCCGCTGTTCATCGGGAGCGCGAACATGGTCCGTCGCGCCGAGGCGTTCCTCCGCGGCGACGGGCCCGGCGATCTCCCCGAGGCGGGCGGAGACGGCGTGGCGTAGGGGTACTGGTCTTGGATCGGCTTGTCTATCGATGAATCCAGCCGAAGGATATTCAGCGGTCAGCGTTGAGCCAAAGTCGGGAAGGGAGTCATTCCGGCAGGACGGGCAGCCACTTCCGGTCACGCTCCTCGACTTCTGGCGTTGGTCCGCTTCTGACCTCGTCAGCAACGCGACGCGCGGCATCCTCGCCGAGTTCATCGTGGCCCAAGCACTCGGGCTGGCGAACGGAGTTCGTGCGGAGTGGGATGCCTACGATCTTGTTACGTCGTCTGGGCTGAAGGTAGAGGTGAAGTCGTCGGCCTACCTCCAATCATGGTTCCATAAGAAGCTCTCTACCGTGAGTTTTGGCATCCAGCCGACCTTAGCGTGGAGCGCGGACACGAACGAACTGACAACGGAAAGGAAGCGACAGGCCGACGTGTACGTGTTCTGCTTGTTGGCTCACAAAGACAAGACGACTGTGGACCCGCTCGACCTCCGTCAGTGGACGTTCTACGTGCTTCCGTCGGCGGTACTTGACGACCGATGCGCAAACCAGAAGAAGCTCAGCTTATCCAGTCTCCTCCGGCTGGGACCCGTAGAGACGGACTTCGACGGTCTCGCCACGGCTGTGCAGTGCTTTGAGCCCCAAGAAACTGTGTAGGAACGGTCGGATCTCGCCAAAAGCCTTCGGCTCCTGCCCTCCCGGCCCCCGAGCCGGGATCCCCAGGGGGAAAGACCGGCGGTGCATGCAAGTTGGAGATCCCGGATCAAGTCCGGGATGACATCAGGGGAGCTCGGGAGAGTGGCGAGCCCATCGAAGTGCTGGCTCCTTCCTCCAGGAACAGCACCAGCCCCTGCGCCACGAGCAGGTTCGTGAGCAGGAAGAACACGGCCTCCTCGACGGGCAGCCCGAGGAGATCGAGGCCCGTCCGTGTGGCGTCCGTGATATCCCAGATGCCCTGCCCGATGGCGACACGGTCGGCGACCCACAGGTAGAGCGTCGGCGGCCCGACGGCCCAGGCGAGGAGCGCGCGCCGCCGCGCCAGCTTCGCGCCTGCGAGCGCCCACATTCCCGCCAGGACGGGACACGCCCACGCGAGGATCAGGCCGAGGTAGAGGCCGTGCCCGCCCGCCGTCACGAGCACGAGTCCGGCGACCGCCAGCGCCCCGAAGCCCGCCCCGCCCCACCTCGGTGCCGCCGCCGAGGCGGGGCGGGGCGGGGGGGTCCACGGCCGCACGACGAGGTACCACAACCCCGTCAGCACCGGCTGGAGCAGGAAGAACGCGTACTCCTCGACGGGCACGTAGCCGACCGTGCCGAGCACGCGGTCCGCGCCGTACGTCCACACCGCACGGTAGACGAGGTAGTTGTCCCACGGCGTCGTGTAGACGAAGGCGACGACCGCCAGCAGCGGCAGCGCCCAGCCCGGATCGCGCCCGTTCGCTCGGCCCCGCAGTCGCCACGCGATCCCTCCCAGAACCAGGATCGCCGGGGCGAGGAAGACGAGGTGGAACTGAAGGTAGGTCATGGAGGATGGCAGGTGGGTGATTGACGATGGATGGCGCCGTCCCCCATCTTCCATCCACCATCATCCATCCACCATCATCCATCCACCATGCACTACTCTTCGTACGACTCGCGGCGGATGTCGATGCCGGCGCCGGCGAGCTTGCCTTCCAGGTTCTCGTAGCCCCGGTCGAGGTGGTAGACGCGGAGCACGTGCGTCTCGCCGTCGGCGATGAGGCCGGCGAGGACGAGCGAGACGCTGGCGCGGAGGTCGGTGCTCATGACCATCGTGCCCTGGAGCGGCCGGCCGTTGCGCCCGGCCACCGTGACCGTGTCGTCGTGGACGGCGCAGCGGGCGCCCATCCGGTTCATTTCGGGGATGTGCTTGAAGCGGTCGGTGTAGATGGTGTCGCGGACCGTCGAGGGGCCGTCGGCCTGCGTCATCAGGACCGTCCACTGCGCCTGGAGGTCAGTCGGGAAGCCGGGGTAGGGGGCCGTCTCGATGGAGACCGGCGCGATGCGTTCGGTGCCGGTGACGGTGACGGTGTCCGCGCCGAGTTCGAACGGCACGCCCGTCTGGCGGAAGGCCTCGAGGAAGGCGTCGCCGAGGTGGGCCGGCTCGGCGCCCGTGATGACGAGCTCGTCGCCGGGCGGCGTGGCGAGGGCGGCGGCGATCATGTACGTGCCGAGCTCGATGCGGTCGGGGCAGTTCGTGAACGCCACCGGGCGCAAGGCCTCGACGCCCTCGATGGTGACCGTCTTCGTGCCGAGGCCGTCCAGGTGCGCGCCCATCTGCTGGAGCATCTGGCCGAAGACGACCACGTCGGGTTCGGAGGCGGCGTTCTCCAGGACCGTCGTTCCCTTCGCCGTCACGGCCGCCAGCATCACGTTGATGGTGGCGCCGACGGAGGACGGTTCGAAGCGGAACGTGGCGCCGCGCAGGCCGCCCTCGGGCGCCTCGGCGACGACGTAGCCCTGGTCCATCGCGATCGTCGCGCCGAGGGCCTCCATCCCCCGAAGGTGGAGGTCCACGGGGCGCGGGCCCCAGGCGCAGCCGCCGGGGAGCGAGACGCGCGCCATGCCGCAGCGGCCGAGCAGGGCGCCGAGCATGTAGAACGACGCCCGCATCTTCTTGACGAGGTCGTACGGCGCCTCGGTGTGGCTCACGTCCGTCGCGTCGATGGTCATCGTGTCCGGCGTGTTCTGGTCGGCGTCGGGGGTGAAGCTGACGCGGGCGCCGGTGACGCGGAGCACGTTGGCGAACGTGAACACGTCCTGGAGGACGGGCGTGTTGTGGAGGGTGGTCACGCCGTCGGCCAGGAGGGCGGCGGCCATGAGGGGGAGCGCGGTGTTCTTCGATCCGCCGACGTGGAGCCGCCCGCGAAGGGGCCGGCCGCCGCGAATGACGAGCTTATCCATGGGCGAGGGTCGAGGTCGGGGACGCCGGGGGCGTCTCGGAGGGGGCGGGGGTCGGAGTCGGGGAAGGCGTGCCGGGGCGGGGCGCCGGCTCGATGGAAGGCTCCGGCGGCGTCCGGGGGACGACCGGGGCGGTGGGCTCGAACGGGAAGGGCGGGGGCGGAGGGAAGGTCGGTTCGGGCTCCGAGGGGGAGGGGGTGAATGCAGGCATGACGAGAAGGGACAGCGGAGAGGGGCAGGGGCCTACGCGTCCCGCCCCGCCGGTGATTCCGCCCCGTGCCCCGTCGTTACCTTGCCCCTGCCGACGCCCTCGCCCGCACCGGGCCGTGTCCTCGAAAGTACGCACGTGCGGCCCGCGCCGCCGCCCGCCGCCTTGCCGCGCCCCATCTACCTCGACCACGCCGCCACGACGCCACTGGACCCGGCCGTGCTGGAGGCGATGCGGCCGTACCTGACCGAGCACTTCGGCAACGCCTCGTCCCTCCACGCCCTCGGGCGGAAGGCGCGCGTGGCCGTCGAAGAGGCGCGCGAGCGCGTGGCGGGCGTCCTCGGCTGCGCGCCGGCCGAAGTCGTCTTCACCAGCGGCGGCACCGAGGCCGACAACGCCGCGCTGCGCGGCGGGCGGACGGCCGAGCGCCCCGGCCTCGTGACCTCCGCCGCCGAACACGAGGCCGTTCTCCGAATGGCCGAGCGGCTCGCCCGGGAGGGCCACCCCGTCACGATCCTCGCGCCCGAGCCCACCGGCGCCGTGACGCCTGAGCGGATGGCCGCCGCGCTCGACGCGCAGACGGGCCTCGTCTCCGTCATGCTCGTCAACAATGAGGTCGGCACGATCTCGCCCGTCGCCGAGGTGGCCGCCGTGGCGCACGCGGCGGGCGCGCGGATGCACACCGACGCCGTCCAGGCCGCCGGCCTCCTTGCGCTCGACGTGGACGCCCTCGGCGTGGACTTCCTCTCGCTCTCGGGCCACAAGATCGGCGGGCCGAAGGGCGTCGGCGCGCTGTTCGTCCGGGCGGGGGTGCCGTTCGAGGGGTTGATCGTCGGCGGCGCGCAGGAGCGGCGGCGGCGCGGGGGGACGGAGAACGTGGCGGGCGTGGTGGGTTTCGCGGAGGCGCTGGCGCGGGCCGAGGCCGGGCGTGAGGCGCAGGCGGCGCGGCTGGCGGCGCTACAGCGGCGGCTGGCCGAGCGGATCGCGGAAGCGCTGGGCGACGGCGTCCGCTTCAACACGCCGCTGGCGGGCTCCCATCCCGATCCGTGCGCCGTCGCGCCGCACGTCCTGAGCGTGTCGTTCCCGCCCGCGGCCGGCCGGCCGCTCGACGGCGAGATGCTCCTCCTCGGGCTCGACGTGGCCGGGGTCTACGCCAGCAGCGGAAGCGCCTGCACGAGCGGGGCGCTGGAGCCGAGCCACGTGCTCCGGGCGATGGGCGTCCCGCGCGAGACGGCCGGCGCCACCGTCCGCTTCTCCCTCGGGCGCGGCACCACCGAGGCGGACGTGGACGAGGCGGCCGAGCGCCTCCGGGCGGTCGTGCGCCGGATGCGGTAGGCGCGTCTCAGTCGGCCCCTTCGGGCGCGCCGGGGGGCTCCTCCGACGAAGCCGCTCCGGGGTCGATCCGGCGAAACGGCTTCTGGAAGAGCAGGTTGTTCGGGAGGTAGACCGTGTGGCCGTCGTCCGGGCGGAGGACGACGAACAGCGGGCGAATGTCGAGCACGTGCCCGCGGAGGCCTTCCTCGCCCACGACCTCGATCTCGTCGTCCACCTTGAACGGGTCCGAGAGGAACAGGAAGACGCCCGCGACGATGTTCGAGAGCAGGCTCCAGACGGCGAAGAACCCGATGGCGATCAGGCCCAGCAGGCCGGTCACGAACACCCACAGGTTCTCCGGCTTGAACCCCCACACCGAGACGAGCAGGACGACCGTGAACAGCAGCACGAGCGCGCGCGCCACGCGGTAGACGAACCGCGCGCGGAGGCTCCGAATCCCCCGCACCTGCGCGAAGTGCCGCAGTGCCTCCCGGATGCCCAGCAGCAGGCCCAGCGTGACGAGCAGAATCGCGGCCGTGGCGACGCCGCGCGTGAGCAGGAGGGGGTCGAGAACCTCGGTGACGTCCAGCGTGTCCACGAGCGAGGGAGCAGGGAGGCGGGGCGGGTGCACGTAGGGCCTTCCCCCCGAGTTCCGGCTCGCGCGGCCCCCGTCGCGCCAGGGTGCCTGTGGCCAGGCCTCGCCGGCTACACGGCGCCTCCGGCCTCAGTTCATCCGGGGGTCGTCGGGGAACGTCGAGAGCAGGGCGTACTCGCCGCCGAGGCCGCGGAGGATGCCGCGCCAGAGGGCGTCGGCTCCCTCGGTGAAGACGAGCGTGTCGGTGGCGGGGAGGACGATCCAGCTGTCCTCGTCCACCTCGGCGTCGAGCTGGCCGCCGCCCCAGCCGGAGTAGCCGAGGAAGAACCGCATCCGCGTCGCGTCGAGCCAGCCGCCTTCGATGCCTTCGAGAAGGTGCTCGAAGGCGCCGCCCCACCACACCCCGTCGGCGACGGGGAGGGCGCCCTCGACGGCGTCGCCGAAGGGGTGGAGCACGTGGAGCGTCTCCGGCTGCACCGGCCCGCCGTACCCGAGCGGCGTGTCGAACGGGAGGGGAACGGTGGCGACCTCGGCCAGGCGGAACTCGGCCGGTCGGTTGAGCACGAGCCCGAACGACCCCTCGGTGGTGTGTTCGCAGAGGAGGACGACGGCCCGGCGGAAGTTCGGGTCGGCCATCGGAGGTTCTGCGATCAGGAGGACGCCGGGGGCGAGGGGCACCATCGGTGCGGGGTTCGGGCGAAATGCGGGGTGCTACGTCGGGAGGGCCGGTGTGGTCCCGGGGGTGGAGAGGGTGCGACGGCCGGCAGCGGAGAAGTTCGCTCCAACGCCTACAGCCCTTCCGCCCGCAGGTGCGCGGCGACGGAGAGGTAGAACGCCTTCGCGTCGAAGCCGGCGGTGCGGCCGAGGCCGACCTGCCGGGCGTGGTCGGCCTCGAGGATGCCCAGCTCGGTCCCCCACGCCGCGCTCTCGACCGTGACGAGCCCGTCGTTGACGCCGCCGCGTCTGTAGAGGATGCGGTTGGGGAGGGCGAGGGCCGGGGAGATGGGGACGTCGGTGCCGCGCCCGGCGCGGCCGGCGTAGGAGGCGCAGTAGATCCCGTCGGGCATCGGGTGGGCCGGGTTGAAGGTGCCCTCGACGTAGGCCGGCGTCAACTCGGCGAGGCCGTCGCCCGCGTGCGGCGGGGCGGTTTCGTAGGCGGCGCGGCCCAGGAACGACATCCAGCCGACGGCCGCCTCGCGTAGCCGCTCGGGCTGGTCGAGCAGGTACTGCACGATGGCGCTGCCCCGGTGCGGGGCCGACACCGTGACGAGGGCCGCCACGTGCGGGGCGTAGCCGAGCGACCCGACGAGGTAGCGGGCATCGAGGCCGGCCGAGGAGAACGCGACGAGGTTGACCCGCTCCGCCTCGGTCTCGAGGCGGACCCGCTCGATGCGCTCCCGCCACGTCGCCGCCCGGACGGCGATGGTGTCGTACGGGTTCACGTGCGGTGCGTAGGCCGCCACGCCGTGCGCGCGCAGGTGCATCGCCTCGTTGTGGAGGACGCCGCCCTGCACCAGGTTCGCCAGCGCGCCGAACCCGTGCATCAGCACGACGGGGTAGCGCGTCGGGCGGAGGGGGGGCTGGGGGAACGGCTCCAGCTCCACGACGCGACGGGCGACGGCTTCGGCGCTGCGGGAGAGGCGGTCGAGCATGGGGCGGGGGAAGGGCCGGGCCAGGCGATACGCCGCCCGCTGCGTCCGCGTTCGGCCGAAGGATCAGAAGGATCAGAAGGATCAGAAGGATCAG
>CAZOJJ010000029.1:0-34712 GCA_964580105.1 uncultured Rhodothermales bacterium
GAAGGGCCCGGAGATTCGCC
Organism: uncultured Rhodothermales bacterium; assembly: GCA_964580105.1. Taxonomy (GTDB): domain Bacteria; phylum Bacteroidota; class Rhodothermia; order Rhodothermales; family Rubricoccaceae; genus CAZOJJ01. The sequence continues at coordinate 21 of CAZOJJ010000029.1, forward strand.
TCCGGGCCCTCTCTGGCCGGCCGAGGCCGACCTAGTCACGCGAAGCGGGCTACGTCCGGCGGGATGAGACCGACCGTCCCTGCCCGTGGGACGCCGCGTCGTTCCTTTCCTTCGGGCATAGGCGGCTGTCTATTTGAGCAGCGTCACTTTCTGCGAGGCCGCGAACGTCTCACCCGTGGCACGCACGATGTAGAGCCCACTCGGAAGCGAGCCCGCCTCGAACGTGAACGGATGGCTCACGCCGCCCTCCAGCGCGCCCTCGTACAGCGTCGCCACCCGCTGGCCGAGCGCGTTGTAGACCTCGACGGCCACGTGCTGCGACTGGGCCACGGCGAACGTGAAGCTCGTCGTCGGATTGAACGGGTTCGGGTACGCGGCTCCGAGCGTGTACGCCCCCGGTACGCCGACGGTCGCCTCCACCTCGGGGCTGTACTCGAAAACCCCGTCGTAGTCGATTTGCTTCAGACGGAAACGGTACGTGCCCGGGTCCAGCCCGGCGGCGGTGTAGGCGTAGGTCTGCGCCTCGGTGGTCGTGCCGTGGCCGGCGACGAAGCCGAGCGGGCTCCAGGCGTCGCCGCTCTTCATCTGGACCTCGAAGCCGGCGTTGTTGGTCTCGGAGGCCGTCGCCCAGGCGAGGGTCACGTCCGAGCCGTTCACGACGGCGTCGAAGGAGACGAGCTCCACCGGAATGAGCAAGGTCGAGCTCGACGCGGCGCCGAACTGCTCGATGTCGGGCCCGATGGTCCCGACGAGCGTCGTAGCGCCCGTCGCCAGGTCCGCAATGCGGAGCTCGGCATCGAAGGTGGCGAGGTTGAATGCGTAGAGGTAGAGGGTCAGGTCCTGGTTGTCGAAGTCCATCGCCTGACCGAAGTTGGCGTCGAAGCCGAGATCGCCGATCAGCGTCGTCTGGCCGGTCGCCTTGTCGAGGGCGTAGAGCGCGTCGGTCACCAGGTCGTAGGTGTAGAGTTGGCCGGTGAGCGGGTGCGCCGCGACGTCAGTGAGGCACGTCGTCGTGGCGTCCGTGCCGACCGGTGTGGCCGTGAGCGCGCCGAAATCGATGATCGAGAGGGTCTGGTTGGCCGTTTGGCAGTCGCCGGAGACGGCGTAGAACTGGCTGGTGACGAAGTCCCACGTCAAACCGGTGAAGACGCCGGCGGGCGCTGCAATCGTGCCCATCTCCGTGGTTTCACCGGTGGCGGTGTTCACCGCGACGGCGAGGCCGTTGCTGTCGATCGTCCACCAGATCCCGAGGGCATCGCCCATGAAGTCGCCGGCGTTCACGAAGCCACCGGCGGGTGGGTTGTACGGCCCAACGACGTCGAGCACACCGGGCGCGCTCTGGATGAACGTCTGGAATTCCCCATCGACGTCGTTGTGGCCGAAGGAGCGGTCGTCGGGGTCCAGCGCAAGGGGCACCTCGCTCGACGGTTCGGCGCAGTGGGCGTACTCCATGAGGACCGCGGCGGCGCTCACCGGGATCCTCGCGCAGTCGACGGTCTGGGCAGCTGCGACCGGGCTCACGACGAACGCGAGGCCGAGCGCAGAAAGAAGGGGGGCATAGAAGCGATGTGGCATGGTGCACCTCCTGGGGCAAGAACGGGGGACGAGAGAGGGGATGAGGAGGAGAAGGGGCTGGGTTCAGCCGAACCTCCTGTAATATAGAGGCGGAGGTATATAGCGGCTGCGCGTGCAGCCCCACAAGTATACGGCGCGGCGCCGTCTCTGATTTTCTGTTCCTTCCTGACTTTTGTCTCGCTCTCCGTCCGCCATCCCTCACGGGCCCGGCCGAGGTACGAGCGAGCGTGCTCGTTCGCCGCCATTACGGCCACCCCGATCCATGCTCGGACGCACCGACGAGGTCGTGCTCCCTTCGGGGCGGTGCGGGAAATGCGGTACCGGCCTCAGTAGACGGCCTTGTCCGGCCGCGCGTTGAAGGCGTCGAAGACCGCCCGGCATTCATCGCGGAGGAAGCCGCCTTCGATCTGGACCTCGCTCCCTCCGAGCCGCTTCATCGTCTCGTTCGAGATCGTCAGCTCACGAAAGCCCGCCGCCTGGGCGTCGGCGATGGACGTGCCGAAGACGATGCGGTCGCAATGGGCCCAGTGGATCGCCGAGAAGCACATCGGGCACGGCTCCGTGGTGGTGTAGACCGTGCAACCGGCGAGGTCGATGGTGCCGAGCGCGCGGCAGGCCGTGCGGAGGGCGTGGACCTCGGCGTGCGCCGTGATGTCGGTCGTCTGCCAGACGACGTTGTGTACGCAGGCGACGACCTCGCCGCCGCGCACCACGCAGGCGCCGAACGGGCTGCCCCCCTGCTCCACGCCCTCCAGCGCCTTGGCAAGGGCCATGCGCATGAAACGTGCGTCGTCGGTGCGGTCGGGATGCGTCACGGGTGGAGGCGGCCGAGGAGGCGGGGGAACGGGATGGTTTCGCGCACGTGCGGCAAGCCGCAGACCCACGCCACGGTCCGCTCCAGGCCGATGCCGAAGCCGGCGTGCGGGACGGAGCCGTAGCGGCGGAGGTCGAAGTACCAGTCGAACACGGCCTCGGGGAGCCCGTGCTCCTCCACCTGCCGCTTCAGGAAGGCCAGGTCGGTCGCCCGCTCGCCGCCGCCGACGATCTCGCCGTAGCCCTCGGGCGCGAGCACGTCCATGCCGAGCGCGAGGCGGTCGTCCTCGGGGTCGCGCTTCATGTAGAACGCCTTGACGGCGGCCGGGAAGCGGTGCACGATGATGGGCTGGTCGAAGTGCTTCGTGAGCACGGTCTCGTCGGAGCCGCCGAAGTCGTTGCCCCACTCGAAGTTCGCCGCGCTCTGCTTCCACTGCGGGACGTTGCGCAGGGCCTCCTCGATCTCGTCGAGGCGGGCGTTGATCGCGATCTCGCGGGCGTCGATCCGGCGCTTCTCGTGCTTCCTGGCCTGGCCGTAGGCGGCACGGTTCTCCGAGCGCTCCGCCTCGAGACCGGCCTGCTCGTCGCGCAGCCGCCGTTCCTCCTCGTCGAGGAGCCGCTGCGTCTCGTCGGAGCGCAGGAGGTCCACGGCGTCGGAGTACGACACGCGCGGGAACGGCCCCCGGATCGCTTCGAGCTTGCGGCGGTCACGCTCCAGGACGGCGAGCTCTTCGCGGCAGTCGCGCAGCACGTCGGCGACGATGCGGAGGAGGAGTTCCTCGGCCACCTCCATGCTCATGGCGAGGTCGTAGAAGGCCATCTCCGGCTCGATCATCCAGAACTCGGTGAGGTGCCGGCGGGTCTTCGACTTCTCGGCGCGGAACGTCGGGCCGAACGTGTAGATCTTGCCGTGGGCCATCGCCATGGCCTCGCCGTGGAGCTGGCCGCTCTGCGTGAGGTAGGCCGGCTGGCCGAAGTAGTCGAGTTCGAAGAGGGTCGAGGTCCCTTCGACGGCGTTGCCCGTCAGGATGGGCGCGTCCATCTGGATGAACCCGTTCTCCTGGAAGTAGCCGTGGATGGCCATGATGATGCGGTTGCGGACGCGCATGACGGCCCACTGCCGGCGGCTCCGCAGCCAGAGGTGGCGGCGGTCCATCAGGAACTCGATGCCGTGCTCCTTCGGCGTGATCGGGTACGGCTCGGCCAGGCTGATCAGCCGCACCTGCGAGGCATGGACTTCCACGCCGCCCACCTGCCGCTCGTCGGCGCGGACGGCGCCGACGACCTCCAGGGCGCTCTCCTGTGTCACCTCGTCGGCTGCCTGGAACGAGTCGGCGTCCACCTGCTCCGCGTTGACGACGCACTGCACGAGGCCGGAGCCGTCGCGGAGGACGAGGAAGTAGAGGCCCTTCGAGCCGCGCTTGTTGTAGAGCCAGCCCTTGAGGGTGACGGTTTCGCCGACGTGCTCGGGAAGCGCGGCGATGGAGGTAAACGGCTCCGTCATCGAGTCATCGAGTGAACAGGAGGAGGGTACGGAAGGGGACCGGAAGATACCGCCGCCCTTCGCTCGGCTCGGATCAATTCTCCCCGTAGGCGACCGCCTCCAGCACGTCGCGAGCGAGGGCCCCCTCACGAACGACGACCAGTGCCTCACCGTCCACCCGTGCCACGGTGGAGGGTACACCTGCCAGCTCACGCCCTGCATCAACGACCAGATCGACTGCCGTGCGCAGCGTCGCGTCGATCTCGCCGAGCCGGCGCGGCGCCGCCCCTCCGGCCAGGTTGGCCGAGGTGGACAGGAGCGTGCACCCCGCCGCGGCCATGAGCGCGCGGCAGAACGGATCGCTCGTCCGCCGGATGCCGATCCGGCCTCCGGGCCCGACGAGCCCCTCCGGCGCGTGCCGGGACGGCTCGAACAGCAGCGTCACGGGCAGCGGCGGCTCGTGCTCCATCAGCCGGCGAAGCGGCCCGGGCGGCTCACGCGGCCCGGGCGGCTCACGCGGCCCGGGCGGCTCACGCAGCCAGCTCCGGACACGCGCCCACGCATCGGTCAGAACGAGCATCGGCTTGTCCGCGTCGCGGCCTTTGAGCGCGCGCACGCGAGCCAGGACGCCCCTGCGCGCCGGATCGCCGCCGAGGCCGTAGACCGTCTCCGTCGGGTACACGAGCACGCCGCCGCCGCGTACGACGGCAGCCGCACGGGCGAGGCCGCCCGCCTCGGTACCGACGACGGGCGCGCTCACCGGCGCAGCATCTCCTGCCAGTTCGGGTTGCTCGTCTCGCCGGGGACCGTCGAGTGGATGAGGTCGTAGCTGTTGAAGCCCCCCCGGTCGGCGAAGACGAAGAGGGCCGAGCCCTGACCCGGAATGCTCTCGTACGTCCAGATCTCGTACGGCACGAGGTCGGACGAGAACGGGTGGGGATCGACGGCCGAGGGATAGCCATACTTGAGCACCGCCCGCCCCCGGTCCGTCTCGTAGGCCTCGCCGAACGACGTGCTGTAGCGTTCCTCGACGTAGCGCAGCCGCTCGTAGAACTCCCGCCGCGCCTCGTTGACCGAGGGGTCGCCGTCGGTGTCCCGCGCCTGCCAGAAGGCGGCCAGGAACTCGCGCTGCGCCTCGAGGTCGCCGAGGCGGCGCATCTGCGCCAGCTCGGACTGCGTGGCGATGACCCGTGCGTGCGCGAGGTTCTGGGCCACCTCCTCCTCCCCCATCACGGCGTAGAGGCTCGTCGCGAAGTCGTCCTGCACGGCAACGACGGCCACCTCGACGTTCGGATTGATCACGAACAGCTTCTTGCTCTGCTCCGCCAGCGCCTCGTTGTTCTCGTCGAGAAGGGCGAGGCGGAGGAAGTACGACCCGCTCGGCAGCTCGCTCGTGTCGAAGGCACCGACGAGCACGTCAGGGTTGCGGACGGGGCGCTCGGTGCGGCGCTGCTGCCCCGGCACGGGCTGGGGCAGGTTCGACCGGCTGAGGTAGGTCAGGAGCGTGTACGCCTCCCGGTCGCCCGGCAGGTCGTACACCTCGACGTAGTAGTAGAGCTGGCTCCGCTCCTCCCCATAGAGCGCCTTCGGGTTGGGCGAGATGAGGAGCCCGTTCTTGTAGAAGGGGCTCTCGCCCTCCCCGTCCTCCGCCCGACGGATGGCCGAGGCGAGTGTGACGCCCGACACCTGCGTCTGCGCCGCCTCGGCGTAATCGGGCACGATGAGGTCGAGGGTGAGCTGGAGCTCCGAGCGCCCACGCTCGACGTCCTCCGGTGCAGTCAGGTCGAGGGCGTATTCCCCCGGCGGGACGACCAGCCGCATCTGATCGACGAAGTACTGCCCGGGCTCGATGGCGCTCGTGTCGGCCACGGCGAACTGGAGCGTGCGCCGCTCCGCCAGTACCGGCTCGGAGGCGGCGCCGTCCGGTGCGCCGACGCTCACGGGCCGGATCACGAGGTCGAGCGGGAGGGTCGCCAGGTATCCGTCCTCGGCCGGCTCGTACGGTAGCGAGGACGCCCCCACGGCCAGGTAGAGCTCGACGAGAGACCCGGCGGCGTCGTACGCGAACGTGGCATAGTCGAGGTCGAGGTCGAGGGGGAGCGGTTGCGCCTCGGATGGGACGGTAACCCCGAGCAGCGCGAGGAGCGTGACAAGCGAACGGGAAAAGACGCGCATGGGTGGGGATGGAGTGTGGCCGTTGTCGATCCGGGAAGGGTACCCTCCGGCGGAGTAAGATACAGTCCCATTCGGGAGGCCCATTCGGGAGGCCCATTCGGGAGGCCCATTCGGGAGGCCCACCCGCAAGGGGGCAGGCCGTCGGGTTCAAGGGCGGGAGGATGGTCGGGCGCCCGAAATCGAGGAAGTCTCACAGACGCGGGCGTACCTTGCCGGTACCCTCCCGGGTGCTCTTCCGGCCACGTTCACGGCCTCCACTCGCTCACTCTCTTTCGCATGAACGCCCCCGACGCCGTGCTCCAGCACCTCGCCGACCTCGGCCTGGGCCGCACGCAGACCGTCTACTACAACCTCACTCCGCCGCGCCTCTACGAGATCGCCCTGCGCCGGGGCGAAGGGCGCCTCGCCCAGCACGGCCCGCTGGTCGCCCGGACCGACCCCCATACGGGCCGCAGCCCCAACGACCGGTTCATCGTCCGCGAGCCCTCCAGCGAGGGCGAGGTGGGCTGGGGCTCCGTCAACAAGCCGGTGTCCGAAGCCCTCTTCGACCGGCTGCTCTCGCAGATGGGCCGCTACGCCACCGGCCGCGACGTCTTCGTGCGCGACTGCTACGCCGGCGCCGATCCCCGCTACCGCGTCCGCGTCCGCGTCATCACCGAGAAGGCGTGGCACAACCTGTTCGCCTACAACATGTTTCTCCGGCCGGCCGAGCCCGACGAGGACTTCGTGCCGGACTACACCGTGCTCGACCTGTGCGACTTCCGGGCGAAGGAGGAGGCCGAGCTCAACTCGGGCACGTTCGTCCTCCTCCACCTCGGGCGCGGCCTCGTCCTCATCGGCGGGACGAACTACGCGGGCGAGATCAAAAAGTCCATCTTCTCGGCCCTCAACTACGTCCTCCCGCAGCGGGGCGTCCTCCCGATGCACTGCTCGGCCAACGTCGGGCCCGAGGGCGACACGGCCGTCTTCTTCGGCCTCTCGGGCACCGGCAAGACCACGCTCTCGGCCGACCCCACCCGCACCCTCATCGGCGACGACGAGCACGGCTGGAGCGACGACGGCGTGTTCAACTTCGAGGGCGGCTGCTACGCCAAGGCCATCAAGCTCTCGCCCGAAGGCGAGCCCGAGATCTACGCCACCACCCGCCAGTTCGGCACCCTCGCCGAGAACGTCATCCTCAACGAGGACCGCACCATCGACTTCGACGACGCGACGATCACGGAGAACACCCGCCTCTCCTATCCCATCTGGATGATTCCCAACGCGTCCGAGACGGGCATGGGCGGGCATCCCAAGACCGTGGTCTTCCTCACGGCCGACGCCTACGGCATCCTCCCTCCCATCGCCCGGCTCACGCCCGAGCAGGCGATGTACCACTTCCTGAGCGGCTACACCGCCAAGGTGGCCGGGACGGAGCGCGGCGTCACGGAGCCGAAGGCTACGTTCTCGGCCTGCTTCGGCGAGCCGTTCATGGTGCTCCCGCCCACGCGCTATGCGGAGATGCTCGGCGACAAGATCCGCCAGCACGGCGCCACGGTCTACCTCGTCAACACCGGCTGGACGGGCGGCCCCTACGGCACCGGCGAGCGGATGAAGCTGGCCTACACCCGCCGCATGGTCAACGCCGCGCTCAGCGGCGAGCTCGACGGCGTCGCGACGAGCACCGATCCCTTCTTCGGCCTCGCCGTCCCGACGCACGTAGCGGGCGTGCCGGACGCCGTGCTCGATCCGCGCGGCACCTGGGCGGACGAAAACGCCTACGACGCCAAGGCCCGCGAACTGGCGGGCATGTTCGCCCGCAATTTCGAGAAGTACGCCGACAGCGTCTCCGAGGCGGTCCTCCAGGCCGGGCCCACGGTCACGGAAGCGGCCTGAACCAGACCTTCCCTTACGAAACCCCTTACGATACCGGGCGGGCTTCGTCGGAGGCCCGCCCGGTTCGTTACCCGCCGATGGCGGCGAGGACCAGGGCCAGGGCGAGGCCGAGGCCGAAGAGCAGCCAGGCGTACGACCCCGCCAGGATCAGCGCCTTGACCGCCGTCTTGAGCCATCCCTGGCCGTAGACCCGCTTCTGCGCGATGAAGAAGTAGAGGGGGATCCAGAGCACGAGCACGGTGGAAACCATCGAGGCCCACGCCGCCCCGCCGCTGACGGTGACGAGCAAGACGATGAGGGCAAAGAGCAGAAAGGCGTAGGCGTGCGTGTGAAGCGCGAAGACGAGGTGCTCGGTGTAGTACCACGTCGTCGGCGGCAGGGGCGGGGCGGATTGCCCCCGGAGCCGGGCCACGGCCCACCGCAGCGGGTGCGTGAGGGTGCGCCATCGCCGGTTGGCGTAGATCCCCTTGAGCAGCAGCGCGAAGACCGGCAGCAAGAGGAACATCACCGTCGGCAGCTGGGCCACGGCGCTTCGGGCGTAATCGGCCACGGCGCGGACGGCTTCCTGGCTCGTTCGGGCCTCCTGCATCTGCTGAACGGCCCGGCTGCGTGGCAACCAGGTAGGCAGGTTGGTATTGAAGTCCATCGCCCGATCACTGAACAGCAGCACCGCGGCCTCATCGAGGTCGGCGGGGTTGATGAGGCTGTCGGCGGGCCACGTGCGAAGGTGTTCGATCTGCCAGGCGAGCATCCGGCGTCGCCGGCTCCCGTCGCCCATCCGCATCAGGTCGGACTCACCGTCCGCCACCTCCTCCATGAGATCACCGAGGCGGGCCTGCGCCGCCGCGTCCAGGGCGCCGGAAGCCCGCAGGCTGTCGAGCCGTACGCGCAGCGAATCCACGACCCGCTCCTGCTCGGCGCGCTCGCGCTCGAGCGCAACCAGCCGGGCCTCGACCTCCGCCAGCCGGTCCGCGACGCGCATCGTCGTGTCCGCCTCGGCCGTCACGCCGAGCGTGCCCTCGATCCTGCCGACGGGGTCGAGAATCGAGAGCAGGAAGAAGAACAGGAGGGTCGCCGTGAGGTAGATGCGGAGGGGGCGCAGGTAGCCGATCCGGCGCCCTCCGAGATAGGCTAGCGTGAGCCCCCCCGGCCGGAAGAGAAGCAGCTTCAGGGTTCGCCACAGCCTCCCGTCGATCCCGACGTACTCGATGAACGACTCGCCGAGGAAGTGGCGGAGGGGCTGACGGAGCGGGCGGTTCTCCTGCCCGCAGGTAGCGCAAAAGGCCTCCAGCTGAGCGCCGCCGCAGTTCGGGCACGTCGGGGCCGATTCTTCGTACGCCTCGTCTTCGGGGATCGGCGGGGGGGACGTCGAGGGCAACACGGCGGAGCGGGCGATGGGACGCCGCAACATACCATTCCGCGGCGATTTCGCTACGCGGAGGCCGACGTCAGCGCGCGGTCGAACGCGTTGAGCCGGACGGCCTCGAACCGGCCCGCCTCGGGGTCGAACCGCCGCTCTTCGATCTGGAAACGGTCCGGCTCGACCGTGATCCTGTTGTAGAAGTTGACCTCGCGGTCCACGCCTCGGCCGCGCGAGGAGGTCGCCGTCCCTGCGCTGGCGATCACGAGGGAGTGCCCGCCGGGGAGGATCGGGCTCGGCGCGACGACCTCGACGTGGGCCACGTGCGAGGTGTGGAGGTGGCCGCAGAGAACGAGCTCCACGCCACACTCGCCGGCCGTCTGGAGCGCTCGCTTGGCGTTCTGCGCCACGTCGTGGGCGCCGAGCGCTTCGAGGCGGAGGAGGTGGTGGTGGAGGACGAGCACGCGGAAGGCCGGCTCCGGCTGCGCGCCGAAGTAGGCCTGCATCGCGTCGAGGTGGCGGGCGCGGACCTTCCCGCCCTTGATGGTCAGCCCGTGCGCCGAGTTGAGCCCGAAGACGGCCAGGCCGGGGCGCGTGAACGACGGCGTGAGCTCGTCGGAGATGTACCGGCTGAAGCGCGAGGCCGAGTCGAAGACCCGCTCGATGGGATTGTGCCACCACGCCCGCACGTCGTGGTTGCCCGGCACGACGAGCACCTCGGACTCGAACCGGTCGAGGAAGGCGCGGGCCGCGCGGAACTGCTCCTCCTTCGCCCGCTGCGTGAGGTCGCCCGAAACGACGACGAGGTCGAAGCCGCCGTCGTTGACCTCCTCGATGAGCGCTTCGACCACCGCCGGGTGGGCGATTTTCCCGAAGTGGACGTCGGAGAGGTGGGCGAGGCGGGCGACGGTTTCGGGGTTCTCGCTTCGGATTTCCGGGCCCGGCTCCAAGGCATCGGTGCGGCTCATGCCTTTCAGCATCCCCAGCGCAAATCGAGAAACGAGAAACGGAACACCGGCAACGCCGCCTTACAGCAGCATCAGCGTGGGCTCTTCGAGGAGCCGCTTGACGTCGCCGAGGAAGCGGGCGCCGGTGGCGCCGTCCACGACGCGGTGGTCGCACGAGAGGGTGAGCGCCATGCGCTTGCCCGGAACGACGGCGCCGTCCTTCACCACCGGCACGTCGCGGATGCCGCCGATGGCGAGGATGCACGCGTTGGGCGGGTTGATGATGGCCGTGAACGACTCGATCCCGAACATGCCGAGGTTGCTCGTCGTGAACGTCGAGCCCTCCCAGTCGCTCGGCTCCAGCTTGCGGTCCCGGGCGCGGCCGGCGAGGTCGCGCGTTTCCTGGGCGATCTGCGCGAGCCCCTTGCGGTCCGCATGGCGGATGACGGGCGTCACGAGCCCTTCGTCGAGGGCCACGGCGACGGCGACGTGCACCTCCCGGTGGCGACGGATCTCGCCCTGCTCCTCCATCCACGAGCTGTTGACGGCCGGATGCAGCCGGAGCGCGACGGCGCACGCCTTCGTGATGAGGTCGTTGAAGGACACCTTCGCCAGCCCCTGCGCCTCGGTGACGGCGTTGAGCCGGTCGCGGAAATCGACCGCCCGCTCCATGTCCACCTCGACGTTGAGGTAGAAGTGGGGCGCGGTGAACTTGCTCTGCGCGAGCCGCCGGGCGATGGTCTTGCGCATCTGCGAGAGCGGGACCGCCTCGTAGCCTTCCCCGGCCGAAGCGGGCGCCGGAGCAGGAGCCGGGCGTGCGGCCGGAGTCGGCGCCGGGGCGGCGGACGGGGCCGCCGGGGCTTCGGCGGGAGTCGTCGCAGGTGCACGCCCCTGCAAGGCCGCCTCGACGTCGCGCTTGACGATGCGTCCGTCGGGGCCGCTGCCCTGGACCGTGCGGAGGTCGAGGCCGCCGTCCTGGGCCATCCGGCGTGCCAGCGGGGAGGCCTTCACGTGGCCGTCGTCGGCGACGGGCTGAGGCGCGCTGGAAGGGGCGGCCTCCGGGCTCTCGCCGTCACCCGTGCGGGCCGCCGCGTCCGGCACCTCGGGCGCCCGGGCCTCGGCGGCCGGCTCGGTCTCGCCCTCGTGACGGTCCGCCTCGGCGGGCACCTTCGCAGCCGCGCCGTCGCCCGATCCGTACTTTGCCAGCACATCGTCGGCGCTCTCGCCCTTCTTGCCGAGCACGGCGATGAGGCCGCCGATGGGCACGCTCGCTCCCTCGGCCACGACGCGCTTGAGGAGCACGCCGTCGTCGTAGACCTCCAGGTCCATCGTGGCCTTGTCGGTCTCGACCTGGGCGATCACGTCCCCGGCGGAGACGGCGTCCCCTTCGTCGGCGAGCCACGCGACGAGGACGCCCTCCTCCATCGTGTCGCTCATCTTGGGCATTTCGACGGCAATGGCCATGGGAAGTGGAGAGGTTGAAGTGGGAAGTTGGAAGGGGCGTAGCGAGTGAGAGACGGGAAGCAGCGGAACGAGCGTTCTACCTTCCCACGGCTCACTTCACGTACATCACCTGCTTGGCCGCCTCGATGACGTCGTCCACCGACGGCATCCAGGCTTCGATGAGGTTCTTGGCGTAGGGCGCGGGCGTGTCCTTCGTCGTCACGCGGGCCACGGGCGCGTCGAGGTAGTCGAAGGCGCGATGCTGAACCTGGAAGGCGACCTCGGAGGCGATGCTCGCAAACGGGCTCGACTCGTCCACGACCACGAGGCGATTCGTGGTTTTGACCGATTCGATGACGGCGTCGAAGTCGAAGGGGCGGATGGTGCGGGGGTCTATGACGGTGGCCTCGTAGCCCTGCTTGGCGAGTTCCTCGGCCGCCTCCATCGCCAGCCAGTAGCTCTTCGAGTGCGCCACGATGGTGACGTCGTCGCCCTCGCGGGCGATGCGCGCCTTGCCGATGGGGAGCAGGTACTCCTCCTCGTCGGACACCTCGCCCTTCAGGCCGAACATGAGCTCGGACTCCAGGAAGAGCACCGGGTCGTCGTCGCGGATGGCGCTCTTGAGGAGGCCCTTCGCGTCGTCCGGATTCGAGGGGGCGATGACCTTGAGGCCCGGTACGGTGGCGTAGAGCGACTCGACCGAGTTGGAGTGCGTCGCGCCGAGCTGGCCGGCGCCGCCGTTGCCGCCCCGGAACACGATGGGCACCTTGAGCTGGCCGCCGCTCATGTAGCGGATCTTCGCCGCGTTCGAGACGATCTGGTCGAAGGCGACGAACGAGAAGTTCCACGTCATGAACTCGATGATGGGCCGCAGCCCCATCATCGCCGCGCCGACGCCGAGCCCGGCGAAGCCGTTCTCCGAGATCGGCGTGTCGATCACGCGCCGGGGCCCGAACTGGTCGAGCATCCCCTGGGACACCTTGTAGGCGCCGTCGTACTCGGCCACCTCCTCGCCCATCAGGAACACGTTCTCGTCGCGCTCCATCTCCTCGGTCATCGCGGCGCGGAGCGCCTCCCGGAATTGCAGTTCGGCCATCGGATCAGGGAGTGAGGGAGTGGAGGAGTGGAGGAGAGAGGGGAGGCGACACCGGGCTTCAGTCCCTGACTCCTCCAGCCCTTCACACCCCGGTCAGGAAGGGGTAGTCGTCCTGGGTGTAGATGTCTTCGTACATCGTCTCGACGGGCGGGAACGGGCTGTTCTCCGCGAACTCGACGGCCTCGGCCACCTCCTGCTTGGCCTCCTCGTCGAGGGCGTCGAGGCGGTCGAGGTCGGCGATGTCGTGGTCGAGGAGGTACTTCTTGAAGCGGAGGATGGGATCCTCGTCCTTCTTCGCCTCCAGCTCCTCCTTCGTCCGGTACTTCTGGGGGTCGGACATGGAGTGCCCGCGGTAGCGGTAGGTGCGCACCTCGACGAGCGCGGGCTTGCCCTCGCGCGCCTCGTCGGCCAGCTCCTTCATGGCGTGGTAGACCTCGAACACGTCCATCCCGTCCACGATGGCGCCGGTCATGCCGTAGGCGTAGGCCTGCTTGTACAGCTCCGGCTCGGCCGTCGAGCGGCGCACGCTGGTGCCCATCGCGTACTCGTTGTTCTCGACGATGAGCAGCACGGGCAATTTGTAGAGGGCGGCCAGGTTGGCCGCCTCGTGGAAGGCCCCCTGGTTGATGGCGCCGTCGCCGAAGTAGGTCAGGCAGCACCCGCCCGTCTCCTTGTACTTGAGCGCGAAGGCCATCCCGACGCCGACGGGGATCTGCCCGCCGACGATGCCGTGCCCGCCGTAGAAGTGGCGTTCGACGTCGAAGAAGTGCATCGAGCCGCCCTTGCCGCGCGAGCACCCGTCGATCTTGCCGAAGAGCTCGGCCATGCCGGCCTTGCTGCTCATCCCACGGGCGAGGGCGAGGCCGTGGTCGCGGTAGGCCGTGATGATGGGGTCGTCCGGCTTCGTGGCCCACACGGAGCCGACCGAGACGGCCTCCTGCCCGATGTAGAGGTGGAGGAAGCCCGCGATCTTCTGCCGCCCGTACATCTGCGCCGCGCGCTCCTCGAAGCGGCGCTGGAGCAGCATGTTGCGGTACATGTCGAGCAGGGTGTCCGCACCGAGGCCGAGGCGCTCGTGCGTGTGCCCGCTGTCCATGTAGCGGCGGAAGTCGCCGGGGTCGGGCGTGAAGGAGCGCGCCGCGCCGTTGCGGGCGGCGGCCTCGGCCGTCTTGCGGGAGGTCCGCTTCTTCGAGGAGGTCTTCGGGGAGCCGGCCATGCGAGAGCGTGGTGGACGAAACGGGGCCGCTCGGAGAGGCGGGGAGAGCGGCGGGGAAATATACCGACCGAAGGCGCACGGACTCCGGTTCACGGCCTCTTCTACGTCCGGGCCGCCGGGGTGGTCCGGCCGCCGCGGGGTCTACGGCTGCGGGATTTTTGCGGTGTGTTCGCCCCCCGGGCTGTATTCTCCCGTCCCGGAATGCCCGACCGCGTGACGCCCCCATCCTCCCCCCTTCCCCCGGCCGACGCCAGCGCCTCCCGCGCGGTCGTCGTGATCCCGACGTTCAACGAGGCGCAGAACATCGCCCCGCTCCTCCGGCACGTCCTCCGGCTGCCGGGCGAGGTCAACGCCCTCGTCGTGGACGACGGCTCGCCCGACGGCACGGCCCGCATCGTGCGGGACCTCCAGCGGGAGCACCCGGACCGGGTCGGTCTCATCGAGCGGGCGGGCAAGCTCGGCCTCGGCTCGGCCTACCTCGCCGGCTTCCGCGCCGCCCTCGACGCGGGCTACGCCTTCGTCTGTGAGATGGACGCCGACTTCTCGCACAACCCGAACGACCTTCCGCTCCTCATCGAGGCGTGCCGGAAGGGGGCGGACGTCGCCATCGGCAGCCGGTACGTCGGCGGCGTGCGCGTGGTGGACTGGCCGCTCTCCCGGCTCATCCTCTCCTACGGCGCCGGCGTCTACACCCGGATGGTCACGCGCCTGCCCGTCCGCGACGTCACGGCCGGCTTCGTGTGCTACCGCCGCGCCGTGCTCGACGCCCTCGACCTCGACCGCGTCCGCTCGAACGGGTACTCGTTCCAGATCGAGATGAAGTACCGGGCCTGGCGACGCGGCTTCACGCTGGTCGAGGTGCCCATCGTGTTCACCGAGCGGGCCGAGGGGCAGAGCAAGATGAGCAAGGCCATCGTGCGCGAGGCGCTCGCGAAGGTATGGCAGCTCCGCTGGCAGGACCTCGTGGGAACGCTGTAGGAGGCGCACTTCTGCGTTTTTCGCACGACCGATGAGGCGTGAGCCGATTGGCTCCGGGACCCCGGTAGTACGGACGTGCCCTCTCGCCTCTGCCCTCCTCGGACTGCTCCCTCCGTCTGCCCTCCTCGCCCTCCGGCGTCGCCCCCGAGGCGGCCGTACGTGCCGCCCCGCCGGCCTCGCCCTGGCGTCCTCCTTCGTCCTCTCGGCGACCCTCGGAGCCGGCGCGGCCGGCGCGCAGTCCGCCCCGCAGTTCGCGTACCCCGAGCGCAATCCCTGCCGGTGGACTCTACGAGCCGATGGGCTACGTGCCCGGTGCGGGCACCTCGGCCGATCCGCGCACCTACCGCTTCCGCAGCGAGCCGCTGCCGGACGGCCTCTACCGCCTCCGCGCCAAGCAGGTCCGCTTCGACGGCGGCTTCGCCTACAGCCCCGAGGTCGAGGTCGTCGTCGGAAATCCGGTGCTGCACACACTCGGCGTGCCCCGCCCGAGCCCGACCCGGGAGGCGGCGCACGTCGGGCTCCGGCTCGAACGAGCCCAGCAGGTCCGCGCCGTCCTCTACGACGCCCTCGGTCGCCGCGTCGCCGTGCTCCACGACGGGCCGGTGGAGGCCGACCGGAGGATGGGACCGGCCGGCCTCACACGCGGCCAGCTCGTCGTCGAGGAGGGCAACGAGCCGATGCGGTACTTCGTCGAGGATCACCTCGTCCGCTTCGGCTATCTCTCGGGCGAGGCGGAGATCCGCGCCTCGGGCAAGCGGCTGACGTAGCGGCTTCGGTAAGGAAGGGCGAATTACCGCGAAAGGAGCCGGCACGGCCGCGATGCGGGAGGCCCGGCGGCCGTAGCTTCCGGCCCTGATCCTCCGTCTTTCGTCCCTTCTCCCATGCCCGACTTCCAGCACCTCACCCCTCCGGCCGACGGCGCCGCCATCACGATGACCGCCGACGGCCTCGCCGTCCCGGACCGCCCCGTCATCCCGTTCATCGAAGGCGACGGCACCGGGCCCGACATCTGGGCCGCCAGCCAGCGCGTCCTCGACGCGGCCGTGCGGAAGGCCTACGGCGGAGAGCGCGAGATCGTCTGGTTCGAGGTGCTCGCGGGCGAGAAGGCCAACGACACCGTCGGCGAGTGGCTGCCGCAGGACACGCTCGACGCCATCGCCCACTACCTCGTGGCGATCAAAGGGCCGCTCACGACGCCCGTCGGCGGCGGCATCCGCAGCCTCAACGTCGCCATCCGGCAGCAGCTCGACCTCTATGCGTGCGTGCGGCCCGTACGGTACTTCACCGGCGTCCCCTCCCCCGTCCGCGAGCCCGAGGCGGTGGACATGGTGATCTTCCGCGAGAACACCGAGGACATCTACGCCGGCATCGAATTCCAGGCCGGCACCGAGGACAACGCCCGCTTCCTGGCGCTGCTTCGGGAGCACTTCCCCGAGCGATACGCCAAGATCCGCTTCCCCGAGACGAGCGGCATCGGCATCAAGCCGACCTCGCAGGAGGGCACCGAGCGGCTCGTTCGTGCGGCGCTCGACTTCGCCCTCGCCAACGGCCGGAGCAGCGTCACGCTCGTCCACAAGGGGAACATCATGAAGTTCACCGAGGGCGCCTTCCGCGACTGGGGCTACGAGACGGCGAGGCGCTACGGGAGCGACGACCTCGACGGCGGTCCGTGGCAGACGCTCACGAAGGACGGCCGCGAGCTCGTCGTCAAAGACGTCATCGCCGACGCGTTCCTCCAGCAGATCCTCACCCGACCGCGCGAGTACGACGTGATCGCCACGATGAACCTCAACGGCGACTACATCTCCGACGCGCTGGCGGCGCAGGTGGGCGGCATCGGCATCGCGCCCGGCGCCAACATCAACTACAACACCGGCCACGCCGTCTTCGAGGCCACGCACGGCACGGCGCCGAAGTACGCCGGGCAGGACAAGGTCAACCCCTCCTCGGTGATCCTCTCCGGCGAGATGATGCTCCGCTACATGGGCTGGGCCGAGGCCGCCGACCGCATCATCCACGCGATGGAGACGACGATCGGCCAGAAGCGCGTGACGTACGACTTCCACCGCATCATGGAGGGCGCCACGCTCCTCAAGACGAGCGAGTTCGGCGACGCGCTCATCGAGAACCTCTAGCCGGCACGCTTTCGCCCGCCTCGGGCACGGCACCGAGGCGGGCGTGAAGGCCTCGGAAACATCGGGGCGGGCCGGACCATCGCGCGCCGACGGCCGTAAGGGGATGCGCCGTCGTCCTACCGACGGGCGGCGAACGTATCGCTCACGCACCCTTACTTCATGGCCAAGCAAAAGCCCATCCTGCAAGAAGGCGTCGTCACGGACGCGCTCCCCAACGCCCAATTCCGCATCGAGCTCGACAACGGTCACGAGATCCTCGGCCTGCTCTCGGGCAAGATGCGCAAGTACTTCATCCGCATCCTCCCCGGCGACCGCGTCGACGTCGAGATGTCGCCCTACGACCTGACCAAGGGCCGGATCGTCTATCGCTACAAGTGAGCGTCTATCGCTACAAGTGAGATCGAGCGGCGCCCTCGGCCCCCCGGGTGCCCGCCGACGATCCGCCCTCGACGTCCACCGCGTCGAGGGCGTCTTTTTGGGGGCGCGTCGGCGCTGCGCCCCTCCTACTCCCCGAGCGCGGCGTAGCGAACCAGCCGGTACGAGGGGCCCGGCACGGACCGGATCCGCTCGGCGACGGCGCCGTGCACGTCGTCGTCCCAGCGCGCCCATTCGTCCACGAACGCCGCCGCCCGCGCGGCGTCGCCGGCCGACTGGATCGCCAGCACCTCGCGGAGCAGCGCCTCCACGACCTCGTGGTAGCGGTCGTAGTCGATGACGAGCCGCCCCGCTTCGACGCCGAGGAGGCCGTGGTCGAGAAAGTAGTTCCACTGCATCAGTTGCATCGTCTGGTAGGGCTGGTCGCGCCGGGGCTCGCGCGACTGGAGCACGCGGAGGACGCCGCCGGCATACACCGACCGCAGCGCCTCGTCGGTGTAGTAGCCCGAATCGTGGAGCGCCTCGGCGACGAAGAGCGAGACGAGGTCCGCCTTCATCTCCTCGAAGAGGTCGGCGTAGGGAGAGAGCGCCTCGCCGAGCGTGCGGCCGTCCTCCGTCCGGTCCACGCCGAGGTAATGGCCGACCTCGTGCCAGAGCGTCCGCTGGAAGTTCCCGTCGAGCGTGAGGTCGCCGCAGAAGGCCTCCGCCATCGCGGCGCAGAAGCGAGCGTGGGCCTGCTCGAAGAGCGCCGGTTCCGTCATGATGTTGTAGCGGAGGAGGATGGTGCGGCCGTACTTCCGCGCGTGGTCGGCCTCGTTGGGGAGGATGGTGGCGGTGTTGGTGCCGCGCGCCTGGCCGAAGTCCGCGATGACGTTGTAGACGCCCACGGGGATCTGGCTGCGGACGCGCTTGTGGCGGTCGTAGGGCAGCGCGTCTTCGAGCGCCTGGATGTCGGTGAGCGCGGCGGCGAGGCGCTCACTCCGCTCCTCGTCGCGGGCGAGAAGGCTCATGGAGTAGAACGCCTTGACGCCGTAGAGGGCATCGTCGTAGGTCTCGTAGCTGCCGATCTGGGCGTTGAGGTTGCGGAAGTCGCCGCTGACCCAGGCGGCGTCGCCCGCCTCGTAGTTGCCCGTGAGCAGGTCGGTGGCGCGGAGGCGGAGGTAGGCGGCGAAGTCGCGGTCGTCCTCGTCCACCGCCTCGGCGGCGGCGAGGAGCAGGTCGCGCACGCGGAGCAGGTCCTCCGCGTAGGCAACGGCGTAGGGTACGGCGTAGAACCCATCGGGGTCGGGGCGCGCCTGGATCGCCTCCAGTCGGGCGCGGAGGTCGGGGTGGAGGAGTTCAAGGCCGGGATGCGCGTCGAGGGTGGCAAGGTCGTTCCTCACGTTCCACGCCGTGCTCGTCCACACGACGCTCCGCAAGGCGAGCAGCTCGTCGCGAGCACCCGGGTGGGCCTCCATGAAGTCGTCGAGCTCCTCGCGCGTCACGCCCTCCGGGTACACGTTCTTGCCGGGCGCCTCCGGCCGCACGTCCAGAAACGGCACGCGCTGGTTGGCCGCGTTCGTGGCGACGGGCCCCTGGAACAGCCGGAACAGCAGCGCTTCGTCGCTGCCGGGCGTCAGGCTCTCGCGGACCTCGGCGGCCTGCGGGTGCTTCTGCTCCTCGTAGAGCGCCTGCATGATCCGGCCCGCCTCCAGCAGGAAGCCCAGCGCCTCCCGCTCCCCCTCGGTGAGCGCCCCGAGGTCGGGGTCGAGGCGGAGGGTGAGCACGCTGGACGTGACGGCCTCGGTGTCGGCGTCGGTCCAGGGCGCCGGCTGAGCGGCGGCCGGAAGCGCCAGCGAGGCGGCTAGCGAGGCGGCCAGCGAGGCGGCGAAAACGAACGAGCGAAAGCGGGCAATGGGCATGACGGACAGGCGTGCGATGAAACGATCCCCGAAGGTAGAGCCGATTCGCCTTGCTTCGCCTCCCTCGCGCCGGTCGCTACCTTCGGGCATGAAGCTGCTCAAAGCCCTCCTGCTGCTCCTCGTCGTCGTGCTGCTGGCCGCGTTCGGCGGCGGCTACCTCTGGCTCCGCGCGAGCCTTCCCACGCTGGAGGGCACGGTGCACCTCGACGGCCTCGGCGCCCCCGTCACCGTGGAGCGGGACCGCCTCGGCGTCCCGACGATCACGGGCGCCACGCGCGCGGACGTAGCGCGGGCGCTCGGCTACGTCCACGCCCAGGAGCGGTTCTTCCAGATGGACCTGCTCCGCCGTGCCGGTGCGGGCGAGCTGGCCGCCCTCCTCGGCCCCCCGCTCGTGGATGCCGACCGGCGCCTCCGTCCCCACCGCTTCCGCACCCGTGCTTCCGCCGCGCTCGCAACGCTCCCCCCCTCAGAGCGCGCGATGATCGCGGCCTACACCGACGGCGTCAACGCCGGGCTGGCCGGCCTCGGGGCGCGCCCGTTCGAGTACCTCGCGCTGCGCGCCGAGCCGGCGGCCTGGCGGCCCGAGGACACCCTGCTGGTCGTCTACGCCATGTTCTTCGACCTCCAGCTCGACGGCGTCCTGACCGACGAGCTCACGAACGTGGCGCTCGACCGGCACCTCCCACCGGCCCTCGTCCGCTTCCTCACGCCAGCCGGAGATCGCTGGGACGCCCCCCTCGTCGGCGACCCGATCGCGCCGCCGCCGATTCCGTCACCCGCCGAGCTGGACGGCTACCGCATCGGCCGGGGCGGGTCCGGCGCGCCCACCGAGGCGGACGACCCCGCGCGCGGCAGCAACAACTGGGCCGTGGCCGGCGCCCTCACCGCCCACGGCGGCGCGATGGTCGCCGGCGACATGCACCTCGGCCTGCGCCTGCCCACCACCTGGTTCCGCGCCTCGCTCGTCTTCCCGAACGCGAACGGCACCCTGCGCCGCGTCACCGGCGCGACGCTGCCGGGCACGCCCGCCGTCATCGTCGGAAGCAACGGGGCGCTGGCCTGGGGTTTCACCAACAGCTACGGCGATTTTTCCGACCTCGTCCGCCTCGTCCCCGATCCCGACCGTCCCGGCGCCGTCCTCTCGGCCGACGGGAGCGTCCGCCTCGACACGCTCACGGAAGTGATCGAGGTGCACGGCGGCGAGCCGGTGCGCCTGGCGGTCGTCGAGAGCCCCTGGGGTCCCGTGCTCCTCCACGACGCGGACGGCGCGGCCTACGCCGTGCAGTGGACGGCCCACCGGCCCGAGGCCGTCAACCTCCGCCTGATGGCACTCGAAACGACAGACCGCGTGGCCGACGCGCTCGGCATCGCCAACGGTGCCGGCATCCCCGCCCAGAACGTCGTGCTCGGCGACCGCGAGGGCCACGTCGCCTGGACCCTCATGGGGCGAATCCCACGCCGTGAGGGGCGCGACGGCCAGCGGCCCGTGCTCTCGACCGATCCCCACGCGGCCTGGCGCGGCTTCCTCGACCCGGCCGGGTACCCACGCGTCGTGGACCCCGAGGACGGGCTGCTGTGGACGGCCAACAGCCGTGTCGTGGA
The DNA here is from genome assembly GCA_964580105.1 of uncultured Rhodothermales bacterium. Taxonomy (GTDB): domain Bacteria; phylum Bacteroidota; class Rhodothermia; order Rhodothermales; family Rubricoccaceae; genus CAZOJJ01. The sequence goes on from CAZOJJ010000029.1 coordinate 20,995, forward strand.
AGGCGAGGCCCTCGCAACGATCGGCCTCGGCCCGTACGTCCACGGTGCCCGCGCGCAGCAGATCCGCGACGCGCTTCGGGCTCTCGACACGCCTATTACCGAGGCGGACCTCCTCGCCGTCCAGCTCGACGACCGGGCGCTGTTCCTCGCCCCCTGGCGCGACCTCCTCCTCGACCTCCTCGACGCGGAAGCCATCGAAGGCCACCCGCTCCGGGCCGACGCCCGCGAAGCGCTGACGTCGTGGTCCGCCCGCGCCGACACCGCCTCCGTCGGCTACCGCCTCGCGCGGGCGTTTCGCCGCGAGGTCGCGGCCGTCGTCCTCGGAGCGCTCCAGGCGGCCGTGCCGGAGGGCTTCCGCGTCGAGCCCGAGGCGGCGCTGTGGCGGCTCGTCACCGAGCGCCCCGCCCACCTGCTTCCACCCGACCACCCCTCGTGGGACGCGCTCCTCCTCGCCGCCGCCGACGCCGTCCTCGCCCGCGCCGACACCGACCACGACGGCGACGTGGACGAGTTCACCTGGGGCGCCTACCTGCGGAGCGACATCGCCCACCCGATGGCCGATGCGCTTCCCGTCTTCGGCGCCGCCCTGCGGATGCCGGCCTACCCGCTCAACGGCGACACCCGGACGCCGAACGCGATGCAGCCGGACTTCGGGCCGTCGCAGCGGATGGTTGTAGCGCCGGGGCACGAGGAGGACGGGATCTTCCACATGCCGGGCGGCCAGGCCGGCCATCCGCTCTCGCCCTACTGGGGCGCCGGGCACGACGACTGGGCCTTCGGGCGCCCGTCGCCGTTCCTGCCGGGTCCGCCTGTCTGGACGCTCACCCTGCGGCCGGAGTGAGCCCGCCTACCACGTGTACCGGGGCATCGCGGGGCTGCGGGCTCGCCGCCGTTAGCATCGGTCGCGCTAGAATCGGTCGCGCTAGAATCGGTCGCGCTAGAATCGGTCGCGCAGCGACCAGCCGACGGCCACGAGGAAGACGGTCCCGAACAGCGCCAGCGCCGGCTTCGAGAGCAGCACGTGCACCCAGGCGCGCCCCGACCTCACCGGGAGCGTGTCGTAGGTGTGGACCGTCTCGATGGCGCCGTCGGCGCGGTGGACGACGACGCGGCCGGCGGCCTGGTTGCGGACGAACGTGGTGGCGTCGCGGACGGCCGCGCTGCGGTCGGCCGTGACGCGGATCGCGCGGTCGCTGCCCTCGCGCTTGACGGCCCACTGGCCATCGTTGGGGACGACGTGGTAGACGGAGGCGTTAGCCATGAGACGGAAAGGCGTTGGAGAGGAGTGGGGCTCCTACGCCGGCCCCCGGCTTTTGTCCCCGGAGCGGTGCCGGGTATCTTGGCGCCTCTCCCACAGACCCGTCCGATCATGCACCGATCCTTCGCCGTCTGCCTCCTCCTTGCGCTCGCCCTCGGGGCCTGCCGCGTCGAGGAGCCGGGCACGACCACGACGACCGACGACGCCGAACTCGCCCCGTCCGAGCCCTCCGAGGCTGCCCTCGCCGTCATCGACTCCACGACGCTCCACCGCCACACCGCCGAACTGTCGTCCGACGCCTACGAAGGGCGCGGCACCGGCACGCCCGGCGAGCGGCGGGCCGTCGAGTACATCGCCGCGCAGATGCGCGCGATCGGCCTGGAGGGCGGCATGCCGGACGGCTCGTTCTTCCAGCCCGTGCCCCTCCGGGGCTCGACGATCACCGACGTATCGCCCCTCACGCTGACGCCCGAGGACGGCGAGCCCGTCGAGCTCGCCTTCGTAGACGACTTCATCGCCACCACCGACCTCGACGCCACCGAAGCGGCCATCGAGAACGCGCCCCTCGTCTTCGTCGGCTACGGCATCGACAACCCGGGCTACGACTGGGACGACTACAAGGACGTGGACGTCTCCGGCAAGGTCATCGTCGCCTTCGTCAACGACCCGCCCGCCACGGCCGAGGAGCCGGCGCTCTTCCAGGCCGACACGCTCACCTACAACGGGCGGTGGACCTACAAGTACGAGGAGGCCCGGCGGCGCGGCGCCCTCGGCGCGCTGCTGATCCACACCGAGCCGACGGCGAGCTACCCGTTCACCGTCCTCTCCAACGGCGCGCGCGGCGAGCAGGTCGCGCTCCGCGAAGAGCCCGAGGGCGCCCTCCGGGTGACCGGCTGGATCACCGAAGGCACGGCCCGGCGCCTCGCCGAAATGAGCGGGACGACGCTGGAGGCGTGGTTCGAGCAGGCCGCCACGCGCGACTTCCAGCCGCAGGCGCTGCCCGTCACCGCCTCCGTCTCGATGACGCTCGAGACGCGCACGTTCGAGGGCACCAACGTCATCGGGAAGCTGCCCGGCACGAGCCGGGCCGACGAAGCCGTCGTCTACACCGCCCACCACGACCACCTCGGCAAGGACGAGGCCCTCATCGCGCAGGGCGAGGACGGCATCTACAACGGCGCCGTGGACAACGCCTCCGGCGTGGCGATGCTGCTCGCCATCGCGCAGGCGTTCGCCGAGGCGGAGCCGCCCGCCCGCTCGGTCTACTTCCTCACGCTCACGGCGGAGGAATCGGGCCTGCTGGGGGCGAGCTACTACGCCCTCAACCCGGTCGTCCCGCTGGCGCGGACCGTCGCCAACGTCAACGTGGACTCGGGCAACCTCAGCGGCGAGACGGAGGACATCGTCGGCATCGGCGCGGAGCGGAGCGACCTGCTCGGGCTGCTCCGCCAGGCGGCCCAGGCCGAGGGCATGACCGTCACGATGGACTCCAACCCCAACGCCGGCCTCTTCTTCCGCAGCGACCAGCTCGCCTTCGCACGCGGCGGCGTGCCGGCCGTGTTCATCGAGACCGGCAGCCGGTTCGTCGGCCGGCCCGAGGACTACGCCGCGCAGATCGAGGCGGAGTACCGCGCCAACCGCTACCACCAGCCCGCCGACGAGCTCTCGGACGACATGCCCTTCGGGGGGATGGTGCAGCAGGCGCGCGTGGCCTTCCGTCTCGGCTACATGCTCGCCTCGTCGTCCATCCAGCCCGCGTGGAAGCCGAGCGAGGCGTTCGCCCAGACGCGCGCCGAGAGCCGCCGCGCGCTCACCGAGGCGGACGGAAACGCCGAGTAAACCAGCGCCGGAATCCAGCAGGGGGGCGGGTCGTGAGAGCGGCTCGCCCTTCTGCGTTCGCCGTATGCGTGTGCTGTCGCTCCTGCTGCTCTTGCCGGGCGCCCTCCTCGCCGGCTGCGCCTCCGAGGCCCCGCTCCGCGAGGCGCTCCCGCCGCTGGAGGGCTTCGCACCACCGACGGCCGAGGCGGAGCGCACCGCGTCGGCCTCGGAACCGGTCGAGGCACCCGCGCCCGTGCCGATCCGCCCCGTCTACCTCTACGAGCGGACGGACGAGGACCTCCGCCTCGCCTACGCCGACGGGCTGGCGAGCCTCCTCAACGCCCCGGCCACCCCGGAGCAGGCGCGGCGGCTCTCACCCGACGAAGCGCGGTCCTGGCTCGCTTTCCTCCAGGAGGTGAACGCCGAGGCCGCCTCGTTTGCACGGAATGCGCTCGGCCCCACCCTGCGCGAGGACGCCCTCGTGGCCTACGCCCTCCCCGGCTCCAACCCGGCCTCGTGCGCCCGCCTGCGTGAGACGCTGTTCGTGGCCGTCCCCGAGCGGCACCAGTCGGACGCCCGCCCCTTCGTCGGCCTGATCGTGCGGGATGCGTGTGGAGATGGGGCGCCGTGCCTGCGCTGCACGAACGTCGGCGGGGCAGCGGTTGGAGGGCGGCGCCCGCGCGTCTGCGCCGTGTCGCCCTGCGGTCGCTAGGCCGCGGCCTCCTCGAACAGCGCGTCGAAGCGCCGGGCCTGCTCGGGCCACGCGAGGTGGGCGGGGATGCCCCGCAGCACGCTACGCGGGAGCGGCTGGTCCTCGCCCCGGAGGAGCCGCCGGAGCAGGTCGAACAGCTCGTCGTCATCCCGATACAGGATGGGCGCGTGGAGGAGCGGGCGGTGGAGGTTCTCCGGGATCAGCTCGGGATACGTGAGCCGGTCGGGCAGGAGCGGGTGGCAGCCGCAGTAGATCGCCTCCAGCATGGCGATGCCGAAAAACTCGTGGCGGGCCGTCGAGACCACGAGGTCGGCGCGGTGGAGCAGGCGGCTGTACTCGGCGAAGTTCTCGGCGTAGCCGTAGTGGAGGATGCGCTCGGCGTAGCGCTCGAAGGCGCGCTCGAACTCGGCCGGCTGCTCCTCGAAGCGCTCGCCGGCGAGGATGAGGCGGAACCGGACGCCCGCGTCGTCGAGCCGGTTCATCGTGCGGAAGAAGCCTTCCGGATTCTTGTCGTACTCCCAGCGCTGGTTCCAGAGCACGACGGGCGGGCCGGGGGCGCGCGCCCGCTCCGCCTCGGCGGAGGGCGCGTGGCGGTCGTGGCCGGCGAGGTCGAGACCGAGGTGCAGTACCGACGCCCGTTCGCGAAGGCGCGGGAGCGAGTCGAGGTGGGTGTAGTCCGGGAAGCGGCGGAGCAGCTCCGGCAGCGCGCCGAAGAACTGGTCGAGGTGGAACTGCGAGTTGAAGACGAGGCGGTCCGCCGCGAGCGCCGAGAGGTAGTTGATGTAGGCGTAGGTGTAGTCGCGCTCCACGCCGGGGCGGAGGGGGTAGGTGAGCTGGTTCTCGTGGAAGTAGAGGACGACGGGCACGCCCGCGAGCACGTCGCGCGTGAGCGCGAGGAAGGCGGGCACGTTGACCATGTCCGTGGCGAACAGGAGGTCGGGCACGCCGCCTCGCTCGACGGCCTCGCGCGCTTTCTGGGCAAGGGTGACCGCGCCGCCCTGCATCCGCCACTTCCAGTAGCGCGCCCGCAGCGTCAGCGGCTCGATGGCGTGGCGGCTGTGGCGGACGAGGTCGTCCAGAAAGTGCCGGTGGGACCCGCCGTACCACGGCTCGAGCGCGAGGACGTTCACCGCGACGGCCTCACCCCTGCGCGGCCAGCGATTCCCCCTCCTCCTCCGTCGCCGGCCGCACGATGGCGACGGTGCGGAGCTGGAGGTTGTCGCGCAGGACGGGGTCGCGCACCTCCTCGGCCGTGACGAGGGCCTCCTCGCCCGCACCGAGTTCGAGCGTACGGGTGTCGAGCCGGATCGTGAGCGGGCGCTCGGCGACGTTCTTGATGAGCATTCCGCGACGGGCGGGCATGGCGTTCGGGGACTTGCGAGGGAAGGGACTCGCCAAGATATTCAAGAACGCCGTGCCCCTCCCAGCATGAATCCGACGGCCCACGCCGCCCGCTCCGCCCTCCGCGCCTGGTGGCAGACGACGACGCACCTCGTCTATCCCGCGCTCTGCCTCGGGTGCGACCACCGCCTCGGCCCACGCTCCGACGCGCTCCCGCTCTGCGGGCCGTGCGAGCAGCGCCTCCCCCGCGCTTCCCAGACCGTCATCCGGGAGCGCCTGGCGAGCCTGCCCGCGGCGGCCGGGGTCTTCCGCGCGGCCCACGGCCTCTGGGTGTTCGACGACGGCGGAACGGTGCAGCGCCTCCAGCACCTGCTCAAGTACGGCAACCGGCCCACCCTCGCACGCGACCTCGGCCGCCGTCTCGGCCGAGCCCTTCTGTTCGACGGCACGCAGCCCACCTACGACGCCGTCGTGCCCATCCCACTGGCGCGCCCGCGGGCGCTCGAACGGGGCTACAACCAGAGCGCGTCGCTGGCGCTCGGCCTCGCCGCCGCCCTCGGCCAGACCGGCGTCGTGCAACCGGACGCGCTGGTCCGCAGCCGGGCGACGCGCTCGCAGACGGCCCTCTCGCGTTCGGCCCGCTGGCGCAACGTCGCCGGTGCGTTCCACGTGCGCGAGCCGGAGGCGCTGGCCGGCCGCCGCGTCCTCCTCGTGGACGACGTGCTCACGACCGGCGCCACGCTCACGGCCGCCGCCCACGCCCTCCGCGCCGCCGGCGCCGAGGTGGACCTGGCCGTCTTCGCCGTCGCGGCGATCTAGGCCGCGTCGAGGGCGAGGCGACGGGCGCACTTGGCCGCCTCCTCGGGCTCGTTCGTCGCCACGACCACGATTTTTTGCGTTGCAATAACGGAATCTACGAGTGCCCGCCCCGCCTCGTCGAGCGTGGCCGAGGGCTCGTCGAGCAGCAGCACCGGCGGGTCGTGCAACAACGCGGCGGCGATCCGGAGCCGTTGCCGCATCCCCGTCGAAAACGTCGCCAGGGGGTCGTGCGCGCGGGCCGCGAGCCCGACGCGATCCAGCACCTCCTTCATGCGCGTCTCGCCGTCCGGCAGCCGCCGCGCCTTCGCCAGAAAGGCGAGGTTCTCCCAGGCCGAGAAGGGGTCGTAGAGCTGGAGGTACGGCGCCACGAACCCGACGGCCAGCGGTCGGTCGAGGTCGGGCACCGCGCGTCCGTCGCGTTCCAGCCGCACCCGGCCCGCCGCCGGCTCGACGACGCCTGCGAGGATCTTGAGCAGCGTCGATTTTCCCGCCCCGTTGGCGCCGGTGATGGCGAGCGGCGCACCGGACTCGACCTCGAACGAGAGGTCGCGGAACAGCACGCGCCGGCCGTAGCGCATGGCGAGGCGGTCGGCGGAGAGGAGCATCGGAAGCATGGCCCGAAACTACCCTCGCTCGCACAGAACCGCCGTCCCGTCTCCCCCGTAAGGACCGCATGCGCCTCCTCCCCGTCCTCCTTTTCGCCCTGGCGATGCAGGCCGCCCCTCCCCAGCGGGCGGTCGTGACGCTCGCGGCCGTCGGCGGCAGCGGCGCCACCGGCACGGCCCGCCTCGACGCGTTCGAGGAAGGCACCCGCGTCGAACTCCGAATCCGCGGCCTGGACGATGGGCTGCACGGCGTCGCCTTCGTCGAGGGTGCGGCGTGCGATGAGGCTGCCGGGCCGCACCTCGACCGGCACGGTCGTCTGCACGGCGACCCCGAGGACCCGCGCCCGCTCCACCACGACGGCGACCTCGGCAACGTCCGCGTCACCGACGGCGCCGGCCGCCTCGACCGGGTCTATACCGACGTCGCGCTCGATGCCGTCCTCGGCCGCCTCCTCGTCGTCTACGCCGAGGCCGACGACCTCAACAGCCAGCCGACGGGCGGCGCCGGGGCGCCCGTCGCCTGCGGCGTCGTCACCGCCGCCGACTGACCCAATGCCCGGCCGCCTCGTCTTCGCCCTCGCCCTGCTGGGGAGCCTCGCGCTGGGGCTCGCCCTCGGCCTGCTGCTCCGCCCCGTAACGGAGGAGGCGAACGCACCGCGCCCGGCGCCCACGGCGCAGGAGGGCGCGGCCCTCGACTCCCTCCTCGCCGACCTCCGGCGCGTCCGCGCCCGCCTGGAGCGGCTCCCCCCGCCTACGAGCGCCGAGGAAGACGCCCTCCGCTACCCTCGGACGGTGCCCTATGAGGTGCATCGGGAGAAGGGCCGGACGCTCGGCGTACCCCGTGTCACGGCGATGGCTCAGGTCGACGCCCTCGTGGCCGAGGGACGGCTCGTGCCCCTCGTGGACACCGAGTTCTACACCGTCCGCGCCCTGGAGCACTCAGCCCCGTTCGTCACGCCCGACCTCCACCGGCTCCTCGCCCTGATCGGCGAGCGGTTCCGCGCGGGACTGGAAGCACGCGGCCTGCCGCCGTACCGCTTCGTCATCTCGTCGGCCCTTCGGACGCCGAGCCTACAGGAGGACCTGCGCGGCTCCAACCGCAACGCGGCCGTGAACGCCTCCAGTCACGAGTACGGCGTCTCGGTGGACATCGTGATCTGGCGCTACCGCCTCGGCGCCGACAGCCTGACGACGCCCCTCGACGTGCTCCGCTCGGAAACCCTCCAGGCCTACGGCTATCGCTACTGGGACCACCTCTTCGGCCTGATGACCGAGATCCTGACCGACCTCCAGGAGCGAGGGGATGCGGTCGTTCTCCTCGAAGACCGCCAGCCGGTCTTCCACACCACCGTCGCTCGACGCTTCCGCTGACCGATGGAACCGCCTCTCGTCCATACCGGCGCGGCGATGGCCGACGAGCGCCCAGGTCGGGCGCCGCTGGGGTGGATCGCCCTGCTCGTGCTGCTGCTGGTCGGCGTCCCGTTCCTCGCGCTGGAGAGCCTCCGCCTGCAACGGATGGTGGACGAGGAGACGGCGCGCCTGGAGTCCTACCTCGACGAGGTCGAGGCGCGGATGGCGGCGGTGCCCCTGCTCTCAGACCACGAAACCGCCCTGCTGCGGCGCTCGCTCAACGCCCGGCACGTCGCCCTCGCCCGCCAGCTCGGCATCCCGCCCGTCCCCGACCGCGACGCCCTCGACGGCGTCCTCGACGCTCTCGTCGAGCTCGGCGACCCCGAGGCGCCGTACGTCGCGCAACGGGCGACGTACTCCGTGCCCTACGTCACGCTCGGCGCCTCGCGCGCCCTCGACTCGCTGGCGGCGGCCTTCCGCATGCGTCTCGACGCCGCCCGTTTGCCGCACTACCGGTTCGTCCTCACGTCCGTGCTCCGCACCTCGGCCGACCAGGCCGCGCTGCGCGGCGTCAACGCGAACGCGGCGCGCGGCCCCTCCAGCCACGAGTTCGCCACCACGTTCGACGTGCACGCCCAGCGTTTCCGCTACGCCGACCCCGGCGCCCTCCTGCTGCCCCGGCCGTCCGCCGACCTCCCCCGATTCCTCCGTGCGCAACTGGCGGAGACGGTTGAACGGCGGACCGACGAGGCGTTCGAGCGACTCGCCGAGGCGTACCCGTCGCGCCTGAAGGCCCTCCTCGGGCGCGCGCTCATCGACCTGGAGAACCGGGGCGTCGTCGTGACGGTCCTCGAACGCCGCCAGCCCGTCTTCCACACGACCGTCGCCCGCCGCCTGCCGGGGCCGGAGACGACGACCGCGCCGTGACCGCCGTGGCCCGCTCCGCCTGCCCGCCCCGCTCCAGCGAGGACGCCCTCCTCTACGGCCACGACCCCACCGAGCGGATCGTCGCCCTCCATCTCACGGACGGCCGGGGCGACACGATGCGGCTCTACCGCCGCACCGAGGCGGACGAGGTCGTGCCGGAGGACGTCCCCTTCCATCCGTTTTTCTTCCTGACGGACGTGGCGCTCCTGCGAGGCTTCCCGCGTGAGCGATTCCGCTTTCAGCCCCTCGACGGCGACGGCTTCTTCCGCACGCTCGTCGTCTTCCCCGACCGTGCGGCCTACTGGGACGCCCTCCGACACGTCGAGCGCGCGACGGGAACGGAGAAGAAGCGACCGGACGAGGCGTACACGGTCGGAAGCCCGGAGCAGCAATACCTGATGCAGTCCGGGCGGACGCTGTTCAAGGGGATGACGTTCGACGACCTCCACCGCCTCCAGCTCGACATCGAGGTGGCCGCCGAGGGCGGGTTCCCCGACGCCGAGAACCCGGAGCACGAGGTCGTCGTCGTCTCGCTCTCCGACAACCGCGGCTGGCAGCGCGTGCTCGACGCCCGCCACCGGTCGGAGCGGGACCTGCTGGAGGCCACCGTCCGCGCGGTGCGGGAGCGCGACCCCGACGTGATCGAGGGGCACAACCTCTACGGCTTCGACCTGCCCTACCTGACGGCGCGGTGCAAGCGGCACGGCGTCGCCTTCGCCCTCGGCCGCGACGGCTCCGAGCCGCGCACGTTCCCCTCGGCCATGCGCTTCGCCGAGCGGAGCGTCGAGTTCGAGGGCGTCGAGATCGCCGGGCGCCACGTCATCGACACGCTCTTCCAGGTGATGAGCTTCGACGTGTTCAAGCGCGACCTGCCGAACTACACGCTCAAGGGCGCCGCGAAGTACTTCGGCTTCGCCCCCGAGGGCCGCACGTACGTCGAGGGCGCCGACATCGCCCGCGTCTGGCGCGAGGACCCCGAACGGCTGCTCGCCTACGCCCTCGACGACGTGATCGAGACGGAGCGACTGGCGCGGCACCTCTCCGGCTCCACGTTCTACCTCGCCCAGATGGTACCGATGCCCTACGGGCAGGCGGCGCGCACCGGCCCGGCGGCCAAGATCGAGAGCCTCCTCGTGCGGGGCTACCTCCACGCCCGCCACAGCCTCCCCCGCGCCGACTGGGGCAGCCAGGTCATGGGCGGCTACACCGACGTGTTCGTGACCGGCGTCGTCGGCCCCATCGTCTACGCGGACGTGGAGAGCCTCTACCCCAGCATCATGCTGGGCTACGACGTGAAGCCGAAGGACGACGCCCTCGGCCTCTTCCCGCGCCTGCTCCGCACGCTCACCCGCCTCCGCCTCGACGCCAAGGCCGCCATGAAGGAGGCGCCCGACCCCGACGCGCGCGGCGAGCTGGATGCCCGGCAGAGTGCGTTCAAGATCGTCATCAACTCGTTCTACGGGCAACTCGGCTTCGGCCACGCCCTGTTCAACGACTTCGCCGAGGCAGACCGGGTGGCCACCGTCGGGCAGGACCTCCTCCGCCGGATCATCCGCCTCATCCGCGCCGAGGGCGGCACCGTCGTCGAGGTGGACACCGACGGCGTGCTGTTCGTGCCGCCGCCGGGCGTCGAGGGCGAAGCGGCCGAGCGCGCGTTCGTCGAGGCGCTGTCGGACGCGATGCCGGAGGGCATCCGCCTCGGCTTCGACGGCCGCTTCCGCCGGATGCTCTCCTACAAGAAGAAGAACTACGCCCTCCTCGGCTACGACGGCCGCATCACGTTCAAGGGCTCCTCGCTCGTCTCCCGCTCCGTCGAACGCTTCGGGCGGCGGTTCGTGCGCGAGGCCATCCGCCTCCTGCTCGACGAGGACGTCGCAGGGCTGCACGCGCTCTACCTTGCCTATCGGGACCGCATCCTCACCCACGACTGGAGCGGCGTCGAGGACTTCCAGCGCGTCGAAACCCTCAAGTCCAGCCTCGCCCGCTACGAGCGCGAGGTCGAGGACGGCAAGCGCAACCGGACGGCCGCCTACGAGCTCGCCCGGCAGCGTTTCGAGGAGACCGGCCGGCCCGTCCGCCAGGGCGACCGCATCGCCTACTACGTCGCCCGCGCCGCCGCCGGCTCGCGCGCCTTCGAGGCCGCCCGCTTCGCCGACGGCTGGGACCCGGCCGACCCCGACGAGCACACGGCCTACTACCTCGACCGGCTCGACCAGTTCGCCCGCAAGTTCGAGCCGTTCTTCGCGTCCGAGCACGACTTCAGGCTCGTCTTCTCGCCCGAAGACCTCTTCGGCTTCGACCCCTCCGGCATCCACCTCCAGGTCACCGAGCGCCGGCCCGAGGCGCTGGAGGACGACGTTCCCTTCTGATGCGTACTGCGTAAAGCGTACTGCGTGCGGGACACCAACGCCACATCCTCACGCACTACGGAACACGCGACACGAACCCCATGCACGCGCTCCTCCTCGGCGCCACCGGCCTCGTCGGCGGCCACCTCCTCGACCTGCTGGCCCGCGACGACCGCGTCAGTCGGCTCACGACCCTGGGCCGCCGCCCGATGGCCGAGATGGCCGACAAGCACGTCCACCACGTCGTCGACTTCGACCGCCTCGGCGCCGAGGCCGAGCACTTCGCCGTGGACGCCGTGTTCTGCGCGCTCGGCACGACGATCCGGCAGGCCGGCTCCGAGGCCGCCTTCCGGCGCGTCGATTACGACTACCCCGCCGAGGCGGCCCGCCTCGCCCGCCGGCAGGGCACGCCGCAGTACCTCCTCGTGTCTTCCATCGGGGCGAACCCGGAATCGCGCCTCTTCTACCCCCGGCTCAAAGGCGAGCTCGAGGAGACGCTGAAGGAAATGGGCTTCGAGAGCCTTGCGATTTTTCGCCCGTCCCAGCTCGCCGGCGAACGCGCCGCGGCGCGCCCGAAGGAAACGCTGGCACTGGGCCTGCTGCGGATTGCGACGCCCGTGCTGGTGGGTCCACTCCGGAAGTACCGGATCTCGCCGGCCGAGACGGCCGCGGGGGCGATGGTCACCGTCGCCTTCGCACCGCCGAACGGGGTTGGTACCTACGAGGCCGACGCCCTTCCAGCCCTCGCTACGGCCGGGCGATGAACGATTCGGCCTCCACCTGCGCGACGGAACCGAAGACGCCCACCCCGTTCTCGACGTTCGAGATCACGTCCGGGATCTCGCCCGGCGAGAGCGTCGAGGGGTTGAACTGAAGGTTCTGCGACCGGAGGAAGTCCTCCAGCGCCTGGTCCAGCGCCGTCGCGTAGAAGCGGTGGGGCCCGTAGAAGTTGATCATGAGCCAGGGGATGCGGATGGCGAGGGTGCCGTCCGGGTTGCGCTCGTAGTTCTCCGCATGGAGCAGCGGCGAGTTCCCGAGGACGAGGTCGTCCATGTCGACGGCGCCGTTCCGGAAGAGGGCCGAGGCGAAGGGCGTGAGCTGGTCCGGGTCGGGCTCGAGCGCCTCGACGGTGAACACGTAGACCGAGGGCCGCCCGGGGTACTCGCTCGGCGTCACGTCAAACGTCGGCTGGGGGTCCACCTGGTAGCGGATGGTGTCGGCCGGCGGGCGGACGACCTCGAAGGGCGTCGGCACCGTCGTCTCGGCCCGCACGGTCCCGTAGCCCGGCACCTCGGCGACGAGGCGGTACGTCCGACCACCGGCCACCTCCACCGGCACGTCGTCCACGGGCCGGTAGAAGCCGTTCGAGCGATACACATAGTCGTAGACCCCCTCCACGCCCCCCGCCTCGGTGAGGAGTTCGACGTGGACGTCGGCATCCTCGATCCGCTGCGTGGCGTTCTCCGACGTGTCGTACGGAATGGATTCCAGCAGGCGCACGGCGGGAAGCGGCTCGTCGGCGTAGAGGATGGCCCCGACGACGACCTGGGGCTCGAAGGGCGCGGGGGCGAGCCCGTCGCATCCGGCGAGGAGCCCGGCGAGGAGCCCGGCGAGGAGCCCGGCGAGGAGCCCGGTGAGGAGCGGCAGGGTCGCCGCGAGGCGGAGCGCAAGGCAGCGGAGCGCAAGGCAGCGGAGCGCAAGGCAGCGGAGCGCAAGGCAGCGGAGCGCAAGGCAGCGGAGGCGGCGCATCAGAACCGGAGCTGGAGCGAGACGTTGGGCAGGATCGGGAGCTGGCGGACGACGTCGCGCGAGGGCGGGTCGCCGCCGAAGTCGTAGGCGTAGAACCAGACGTTGCGCCGGTTGTAGACGTTGACGGCCTGGAGGAGCAGCTCGTAGTCGGCGACGCCGAACAGGCGGCCCTCCTTCTTCAGCCCCACGTCGAGCCGGTGGTAGGCCGGCAGGCGCGCCTCGTTGAGTCCGCCCGTCACGAGCACGTTCACGTCGCCCTGGATGAAATCCACATTGCCGACGCGGTAGCGGCCGACGACCTCGGTGTAGGCCTGGCCCGTCGCGTACGAACCCGCCGCCGTCACCGACCAGCCCCGCCCCAGCCGCGCCGTCACCACCGCGCTCACGTCGTGCAGCCGGTCGTACTTCGGCGCGTAGTACGCACCGAACCCCGCCTGACCCGGGAAACGACGACGCGTCACCCCCGCCGTGTAGCCGATCAGACCCGTCACCGGGCCCGCCGGCTTCTCCACCAGGAACTCCGCCCCGTAGGCGTACCCCTCTCCGATACGGAACAGCTCCGCGTACGACAGCCCCGCCACGTCCTGCAGCTCCGGCCGCAGGTCGAAGAGCTGCCGCATCGTCCGCCCGTAGAGCTCCACGTCGAACCGGTACCCGCCCGGCAGCCTCGTCTTGAGCCCCACGGCCACCTGATCGCTCTCCGCCGGCGCGACGCCCTCCCCCGCCGTCAGCCAGAGGTCGAACCCCGAGAAGGCCTCGTTCGAGATCAGCGTCAGGAACTGGTAGTACCG
>CAZOJJ010000030.1:0-34585 GCA_964580105.1 uncultured Rhodothermales bacterium
CGGGGCGGGCCTGGCCTCGGGTCTGTACGTGGTGCGCGTGGAGGGCGAGCGGTTCTCGGACGCGCTCCGCGTCACGCTCCTCAAGTAGGTACGCCTACACGGGTTCTCATCCCTCTCGGGGGGTGAGCCGAGCGGGCGGTCCCTCACGGGGCTGCCCGCTCGCCGTTGATGAGGGTCGTTGCGTGACCCGGAGCACGAGACGCGGGGGCTCCGGCTCCAGGTGCGCGGAGCAAAAAAAGAGGCGTTCCCCTTCGCTCCGGGTTTCCGCTGCTTGCGAGGAATGCTTGCGAGGAATGCTTGCGAGGAATGCTTGCGAGGAATGCTTGCGAGGCAGCTCCCGGGTCTGACCGCCTCGGGGGTGTAGTCGAAGGAGGGAGTTAGACGGAGCAGGGGTTCGGTGTCTATAGCGCCGATTACACCCCGGCTCCGATGAAACTCCGCGTCGCCCGTCCCCAGGCCTACGCCTCGCTCACCGAGGCCGCACCCACCGAGGCCGCCCCGTCGCCACCGGCCGTAGAAGACGCGCGCACGTTGCATGCGCCCGGCCGGGAGGCCGCGTTCGAGGAGGCGCTTCGCGGGGTACGTGCCGAAGATCTGGAAGGGGCGGACGGGCCGCCTCGGGGGGCGCCGGAGGAAGGCGGACCGGGGCCCGTCGGTGGGCGCCCGATTGCCGTGTTCGTCACGCACGGCATGGGTCAGCAACTCCGCTTCGAGACGCTGGACCTCGTGGCGAACGGGCTGGAGCGTGCGCTACGGGGGGAGGAATGCGGGCGGGGCGAGCCGACGGTCTTCGCCGCCACCGTGAAAGGGGAGACGACGCGGCTGGAGCGGCTGGCGATGCACTTCGAGGCGGTGGGGGATCGCCCTCCGCTCGACATCCACCTCTACGAAGGCTACTGGGCGCCCCTCACGGAGGGGAACGTCACCCTTCGCGACGTGATGCGCTTCCTCTGGTCCGGAGCGGCGAATGGCCTGAGGCAGGGGATCGGCAATCCGTTGCAGCGCTTCATGTTCAACCGCATCGTCACTCACGACGTAACCGTCTCGACGTTCTGGAGCCTCGCCTTTGCGACCGCCGTCCTGACGTCGCTGGTGGTGCTGAACACGGTCATCGGGCTGATCGCGCTGGGCGAGGCCACGGGCGTCCTCACGCCCGATCCATCTTCCCCCGTGGCCCCCGGCGTCCCGTCGGTGGTCGGGTCGGCGGGTACGGCGGTCGCCGAAGAAGGATTGAGCCGGGAGGGGTTTCCCAGTCCGGCGACGGTGGCTGCCCTAACCGGACTCGCGGCGGTGTATCTCCTCCTGACCCTACTCTTCGGGATCCCCCTCGCCGTCATGGCTGCGATTCGTCGGCGCGGGAACCGGCTCGCCCGTGGGCGTGAGGCGATCAACGCGGTGTTGTGGGGCCTGTTCTGGGTCTGGGCGGTCGCCACCATCGCCGTCGGGGTGCTGACGCTGGTGCTTCTGGGGGCGGACGCGGCGGTGGGGGCGCTGTTGGAGCCGGCGGCCCGATGGTGGGTGTTCGTCGTGCCGCTGACGCTGACGGTGGCCGCGTGGGTGGTGTACGCCGGGCGAAAGGCGTGGGCGCACAGGCTCCGCGCAGAGGCTGCCGAGGCGCGTCGGGCGGGGAACGCGGTCCCGGAGGGCGTGCTGGATCGCGTCGAGGTGCGCGTGACACGCGCCGAGCGGGTCTTTCTGTCCCTGCTCGTGCTGACGGTTCTTGCCGTTCTGGCCGGCGCCATCGGGTGGGAAGGGAAGACGCACGCTCTGGAGGGCGTGGCCGGCTGGGGAGGGGGCGTGTTCGGGCTCCCCGGCGTCTGGGCGGTCGTGTGGGGCGCGCTGTTCGTCGTCTCCGGCGTGATCCGAAGCCTGCTCGTGCAGTACCTCGGCGACGTGGCGGCGTACGTGTCGTCGTTCAAGCTGGACCGCTTCAACGAACTGCGGAAGGGGATCAAGGAGGCGGTCTGCACGGATCTCGGCGCGGTGTACGGCCTCGAACAGGGCGGACAGCCGCTGTACGAGGACGTGCTCCTCGTCGGCCACTCCCTCGGCTCCGTCGTCACCTACGACGCGATCAACCGGCTCCTCAACGAGGACGCGGTGCGGAAGGGGCGGGTTCTGAAGGTGGCCGAGCGAACCAAGCTGCTCCTCACCTTCGGCTCGCCTCTCGACAAGACGGCCTACGTGTTCCGGCAGCAGAACAAGACGCTGTCGATGGCGCGCGAAACGCTGGCCGCCACCGTGCAGCCGCTCATCAGCGACTACGCCCGGTTCCGGACCTTCCCCTGGGTGAACGTCTACGCCCCACGTGACATCATCGGTGGGGCGCTGGACCTCTACGATCTACCCGAGATGGACCGGGACGGCTCCGAGCGGCTCGTAGACAACCGGGTGGATCCGCAGGCCCGCATCCCGCTCGTAGCGCACACCGAGCACTGGGACACCTCGCTGGTGTTCGAGGTGCTCGCCGAGCGCATCGAGGCGCTGGCGGCGGTGCCGGCGTAGCAGGACGAGGCTGCCCTCAGTGGTTCGTAGGCCGCAGCACGACCGAGCCGGCGTCTCTGCCCGAGTTCGCCCCGGAAAACGTGACCGTCAGGGCTTCGTCGGGGTCGAGGAAGGGAAGCGCACGGCCGAGCACGCCCGCCTCGGCGCGGTCTCGGACGAAGCCGGGAGCGACGCAGAGCGTGCCCCGCACGTGCCGTACCCGGTACCGGGCGCCAGCGGTGACGGGGAGCGGCCGGTCTTCGAAGTCGGGGTCGGTGCGGTGCGTGATGCGGAAGGGAGCACGCACCCCGTCCGGGGTCACGGTTACTGCTACCGCGCCGCCGCGCTCGGAAGGCTCCGCCGCCGTCGGAGTCAGGAGGTAGAGAAGGCGGAGCGAGTCGGCGTCGGCTCGGACGTCCAGCCGGGCGAGGCGGAGGCGGCGCAGGCCCGTCAGGGCCGCCTCCTGCGAGCCGAGGAGGTCGAAGGCCGTATCGGGGTAGCGGCCCGTGCGTTCGTGGTAGAGCGCGGCCGTCGCCGCGAGGTGGGCCGCCGGCACGAGGAGCGGCTCCAGCCGGGCTGCCGCGTCCTCGGCCGGGAACGGCTGGGCAGCGAGCGGGGCCGCGGTGAGAAGGAAGAGGAGCAGTCGGGGCATCATGAGCAAGGCGGGCCGCCCCGCTACCTCACCGCCGTCGTGTCAGCCGGCTCCAGCACCCGGTCGATGACGTGGATGACGCCGTTGCTGACGTTGACGTCGGGCGTGATCACGTGTACCGTGTTGCCGTGGCCGTCGGTCACCGTCATGCCGTCGTCCGTCCGGGCAAAGGTCAGCTCGCCTCCCTGGAGGGTGCCGTAGCTGATGGGGCCCGCGAGCATGCCGGACTCGATGCGCCCGGGTACGACGTGGTAGGTGAGGAGGTCGCGGAGGTCGTCCCGGTTTCCATCGGCCATCAGCGAATCGAGGGCGCCGGCCGGGAGGGCGGCGAAGGCCTCGTTGGTGGGAGCGAAGACGGTGTACGGGCCCTCGCCCTGGAGCGTCTCCGTGAGCCCGGCCGCCTCGGCGGCGCGGGCGAGCGCCGTCAGGCCGGCCTCCGAGGCAGCGGCCAGGATGTCGTTTTGCTCGATGGGCTCGACGGAAGCGGGCGCTTCAGGGGCCGAGTCGGGGTCGTCCGGACTGCACGCGGCCAGGAGGAGGGCCGGTGCGAGCATCAGCGTGGCGAGGAGCGAGGGGCGGTGCGTCATGGGAGGAAGGGCGGGTGCGGGAACGGAACGATCCCCTCCCAACCGGGGGAGGGGGCCGCCGGGTTTCCGGTTCGGCGTGAATCGCCCGATTTTCCTCATTCCACCAGCAGATCGGCGAATCCCTCGCGGAGTGTACGGTAGAGCCGGTGGAGCGGCAGCCCCACCACGTTGTAGTAGTCGCCGTCGATGCGCTGGACGAACAGGGCGCCGTGGTCGTCCTGGATGCCGTAGGCGCCGGCTTTGTCCATCGGCGAGCCCGTTGCCACGTAGCGCTCGATCTCCCGGCGGGTGAGCGGGGCGAACGTCACATCGGTGGCCTCGTGGGCCGTGACGGACCGGCGGGAGGCCGGGTGGACGAGGGCCAGGCCCGAGTAGACCGTGTGGGTGGCCCCGCTCAGTCGGCGGAGCATCGAGGCGGCCTCGGCCGCGTCGGCCGGTTTCTCGAGGACGGTGCCGTCGAGGACGACGACCGTGTCCGCACCGAGCGTGAGGGCCGCCGGGGCCCGGGGCGCGACCGCCTCGGCTTTCTGGAGGGCGAGTGCCTCGACGGCCGCTGCCGGGGGCAGGTCTCCCGGCCATCGCTCCTCGACGGCGCTCGGCGCGCACGTGAAGGCCAGCCCGAGCTGGGCGAGCAGCGCACGACGGCGCGGCGAGGCCGAGGCCAGAACGAGGGGAACGCGGAGGTCGAGCATGGACGAGGGCGGACGCGGAGGCCCCGTCCACGCCTCAACCGAGGCGGCGTTTCCGGATGCGTCGTGCAGGTCGCCGGAAGAAGACGGCGGCGGTGCCCCACATGAGCAGGAGCCAGCCGGCCCCGAAGAGGCTGAAGCGGCCGGCCCAGTCGCCGTGGCGGAGGTAGACGGTGTCGGCGTCCGAGAGAGGCACGTCCACGGCGGTGAGCTCCTGCTCCATCCACCCGGCGACCTCCTCGATCGTCCCGTCGGGGTAGATCACGGCGGACGTCCCGCTCACGGTCGAGAACACGAGCGCGCGGCGCGTCTCGATGGCGCGGAGACGGGAGAGGCCGAGGTGCTGATCGGGGCTGGGGGAGTCGCCCCACCAGCCCGTCTGGGCAATCGTCACGAGGAGGTCGGCGCCCTCCGCGACGGTGCGACGGACGTGCTCGCCGTAGAGCGACTCGGCCCCGATGACGACGCCGACGTCGTAGGACCGCCCGTGGAGCGCGCGTGCGCCCTCGCCCGTCGCGAGCCGGGCGTTCGGCGTCGGCATGGTGAGGGCGTCGAGGTACGGATTGGCCGAGATGAGCGGGACGCGCTCGGCGAAGGGGACCATGTGCACCTTCGCATAGAACTGCGGAGGCGTCCTCGGCCGGAAGAGAATCGCCGCGTTGACGTACGCGTCCTGCTCCGAAGGACGCGCGACGGCGCCGGTGAGGAGGTCGGCCCCGCGAAGGTCGGTCCAGCGGGTGAGTCGCGCGTAGAGGCGCTGCTGCTGCTCGGGGTCCGGGAAGGTCGGCAGGGCGCCCTCCGGCCAGATGAGCAGCGACGGGGCGCCCGCCGCATACCCCAGCCCCGCCGAGCGCACGGGCGAGCGCGCCGGCGAGGTGAGCGCCTCGGACATCCGTGCCAGCTTCTCGACGCGTGATCCATCCGACACGATGGACCACGTCTCCAGCCGCTCGCCGGGCTGGATCAGGCCAACGGTGAGCACAGCGTCTGCCTCGCGCATCCCGGCCCGGCGCTCGTCGCCGTAGACGGCGGCGGCGGAGAGGGTGGCGAGGAGGAGCAGGGCGAGGAGCATTCGCCAGCCCGGCACGAATCCAGGCCGAGGGAGCGCCCGCACGAAAAAGAAGCCGAGGACGTTGGTGGCGAGCACGAACAGGCTCAGCACGCCCACGCCCCCGAGGTCGGCGATCTGGTTGAACGGAAGCGCGGCGGCCTGGGTGTGCCCCAGAATCAGCCACGGGAAACCGCTCGGGGCATGGGCCAGGGCGTACTCCACGCCCAGCACGTTCAGCACCAGGGCGGTCAGGCCGAGCGCCAGCCCGAAGCGGCGGCGGATGCCGTAGGCCAGGGTGAACGCCAGGGCGTGGCCGAGCGGCACGAGGAGGAGGCCGACGCCGGAGTAGAGCGCGGCCGCGATGGAGGAGTGCAGCAGCACCCAGAACCCGGCGCCGGCGGCCATCAGGAGGAAGGCCGCATAGGCTTCGCGGAAGACGGTCCAGGCTACCGGCGCCGTGCTCCAGCGGAGCAGGAGCGGCACGAGGGCGACCCAGGCGAGGGGGTAGAGGCCGAGGGGGGGGTAGCTGAGGGCGAGCAGCACGCCGCCGGCTAGCGCCCAGCTGGGTCCGTGTAGCAGGCGAAGAAGGGCGTTGCGATGGCGCATGTGCGCGAGGGGTGTCCGGACCGTGCGGGTATCGGCGGGTTTCGGGGGGAGTAAAGCGCGTTGGCCCTATTGGGAGGGGATGCTATCTTCGACCGTGCTTGGCCGGGCCGGCCGTGCGGTAGACCTCCCTCTTCGTATGCCCATCGTCACCATTTGCAATCATAAAGGCGGGACCGGGAAGACCACGTCGGTCATACACATCGCCGCGGCGATGGGCCTGAGCGGCCACCGCACGCTCGTGGTGGACCTCGACCCCCAGGGGTTCCTGACGAAGATGCTGGGGGTGGAAGAGCCCCCGCCCGAGCACTCGGCGCTCGTACTGCTCGATCCCGAGGGCGACCTCCGCCGCGTGGAGACCCATCGGATGAGCGGCTTCGACCTGCTTCCGGCCTCGTACTCGATGACGAAGGCGCAGAAGGCGCTCACCAGGCCGACGGACGTGTTCTGGGTGAAGGAGACGCTGGCCACCGGGCACGACTACGACCTCGTCTTCTTCGACACGGCGGCGGCCATCTCCGTCTTTACGATGAACGCGCTCGTGGCAAGCGAGCACGTCCTGATCCCCGTCACGCCGGAGTACCAGCCGGTCGTCGGGGCAGAGCAGACGTGGGCCACGAGCAAGCTCGTCCGCGAGAAGCTCAACCCCGGCCTAGCGGTCCCGCGCTTCCTGCTCACGCAGACGGACGCCCGCAAGCGCGACCACTACAACTACGCCGCCTACCTCCGCCAGACGTACGGCGAGCGCGTCCTCCAGAGCACCATCCGGACGAGCGCCGTTCTGGCCGAAACGTACCGCGACGGCACCACCGTCTTCGACCACGACGTCACGTCCCGCGGTGCGCGCGACTACGCCAACGCGGCGGACGAGCTCGCCCGCGATTACTTCCCGCAGGTGCCGGCCGTCGCCGCTTCGGCCCCCTCCGTCTCGGCGCCGCCCGCGCCGGAGCCGGTCCAGCCGCTGCCCGTTTTCCAGCCGCTCTCGCTCTCGTAGATGGCCGCCTCCCTCCGCCCCGAGCCGGGCGAATACGCCGCCTACTACGAGGGCTACGTCGGCCTCGTCCCCGAGGCGGACCCCCTCCCCGTGCTGGCTGCGCAGCCGGCGGAGCTGAAGGCGCTCCTCGGCGATCTCGAAGAGGCGACGCAGCGGCACCGCTATGCCGAAGGCAAATGGAGCGTGCGCGAGGTCGTCGGCCACGTGAACGACGCTGAGCGGATCTTCGGGTGCCGCGCCCTCCGCATCGCCCGGGGCGACGCGACGCCGCTGCCGGGGTTCGACCAAAACGCGTACGTCGCCCCCTCCGCTGCGGACACCAGGCCGATGGACGACCTCCTCGGGGAGTTCGAGGCGCTCCGCCTCGCCAACGTCCTCATGCTTCGCGCCCTGCCCGACGAGGCGTTGGTGCGGATGGGCATCGCCAGCGGCTACCCCATCAGCGTCCGCGCCCTTGCCTACATCCTCGCCGGGCACGTCCGCCACCACGCCCATCTCCTGCGAGAGCGCTACCTCCCCGACCAAGCACCTACCCTTGATGGCTGAACCGAACGGGACCGATCAACGCTTCTCCTCGCGCCTGGCCCTGGTGCTGAGCGTGCTCGGCATCGCCGTGGGCACGGGCAACATCTGGCGGTTCCCCCGCATCGTAGCCCAGAACGGCGGCGACGATGGGGCGGGCGGCTTTCTGGTGGCGTGGGTCGTGTTCCTGGCCGTGTGGAGCATCCCCCTCATCGTCGCCGAGTACGCGCTGGGGCAGCGCGCGCGGCTCGGCGTCGTCGGCGCCTTCAGCCGCCTCTCGGGCGGGCGCTTCGCCTGGATGGGCGGCTTCGTGGGCTTCGTGGCCGCGGCCATCATGTGCTACTACGCCGTCGTGGCGGGGTGGTGCGCGTACTACTTCGGGGCGGCCCTGACGGGCGGCCTGCCGCCCTCGCACGAGACGGCGCGGGCGTCGTGGGATGCCTTCCAGGCGTCGCCACTGCCCGTCGTCCTGCTCGCCGTCACGATGGGGCTCGGGGCGCTGGTCGTGCTGCGCGGAGTCCGAGCCATCGAGCGGATCAGCCTGGTGCTGCTGCCGATCCTGCTCGGCGTGGTCGTGCTCTGCGTGGTGCGTGCGGTGACGCTGCCGGGCGCGGGCGACGGGCTGGCCTACCTGTTCGCGCCGGACTGGTCCGTCCTGGCGAAGCCGAGCACGTGGCTGGAGGCCCTCACGCAGAACGCGTGGGACACCGGCGCGGGCTGGGGCCTCATCCTCACCTACGCCGCCTACATGCGGCGCGAGCACGGGGTCGTCCGCAACGCCGTGCTCACGGGCGTGGGCAACAACACCGTCTCGCTGCTCTCGGCCACGATGATCTTCGGGACCGTCTTCGCCGTCCTCGGCGCGCAGGGGATGGGCACCGCCGAGGTGCTCGGCGTCATGCGCGAGAGCGGTCCGGCCTCGACCGGCCTCACGTTCATCTGGATGCCGCAGCTCTTCGCCCAGATGCCGCTCGGCCGCCTTTTCGCCGTCCTCTTCTTCCTCGGCCTCTCCTTCGCCGCCTTCACCTCGCTCGTCTCGATGGTCGAACTGGCGGTGCGGACGTTCGTCGACTTCGGCGCCGGCCGCACGAAGGCCGTCCTCGGCGTAGCCGCCGGCGGCTTCGCGGTCGGGCTGCCGAGCGCGCTCGACCTCGACGTGCTGGGCAACCAGGACTTCGTCTGGGGCGTGGCGCTGATGATCTCGGGCGCCTTCATCGCCTTCCTCGTCTGGCGCTACGGGATCGACCGGCTGCGCGGCGAGATCGTCACGCCGGAGGACTGGCCGCTGCCCGGCTTCTGGAACGGGCTCATCCGATGGGCCGTCCCGCTCCAGGCCACCGTGCTGCTGGTGTGGTGGGGCTGGCAGGCAACCACGCCGGGCTTCCTCGGCGAGGGAGGGCGGTGGTACGACCCGTTCAACCCGTACAGCCTGATGACCTGCCTCGTGCAGTGGGGCGCGGTGCTCGTCGTGCTCGTGCTGGTGAACCGCTGGATGGCCCGCCGCATCGGCGCGGCGCCGGCCGCCGTCGGCTCCGACGTCTACCCCGACCCCGCCGACGCCGAGGCGGGCGTGCCCCCTTCGCCATGACGATGAAGTTTGCCGTTATTGCAACAAGCCTCACCCTGGCCGCGTGCAGCGGGCCCTCCGGCCTCGGCGGCGCAGGCGGGCTCCTCACCCGGGCGGAGCGGACGGACTTCGCGGAAACCTCCTCGTACCACGAGGTAACGGCGATGGTGGACGCGCTCGTCCGGATGGAGACGGGCCTGCACGCGACGACCTTCGGGGAAACGGTCGAGGGCCGCGCGCTCCCGCTCGTCGTGTGGGGCGCGCCCGAGGCCACGCCCGAGGCCGTCGAGGCGACGGGCAAGACGCGCGTGCTGGTCTTCGCCAACATCCACGCAGGCGAGGTGGCGGGGAAGGAGGCCGCGCTGATGCTCCTGCGCGACCTCGCGCGCGGCGAGCACGCCGCCTGGGCCGACTCGCTCGTCCTCCTCGTCGCGCCCATCTACAACGCCGACGGCAACGAGCGCGTCGCCTACGACAACCGTCCGCTCCAACTCGGCCCCGTCGGCGGGATGGGCACGCGGACGAACGCGCAGGGCCTCGACCTCAACCGCGACTTCATGAAGCTCGCGGCGCCGGAATCGCGCGCACTCGTCCGCCTCTTCGGCACCTACGACCCGCACGTCGTCGTGGACCTCCACACCACGAACGGGACGATCCACGCCTACCACCTCACGTACGCTCCGCCGCTCCATCCCAACACGGCCTCGGAAATCGACGCCGAGCTGTGGGAGCGCTGGCTGCCGGCCGTGACGGAGCGGATCGAGGAGCGCGACGGCTGGCTGTTCTACCACTACGGCAACGTGCCCGGCGCCTTCGGTGAGCCCGTCTCGGTGCCGCGTGGGTGGTACTCGTTCGACGCGCGCCCCCGCTTCGGCACCAACTACGCCGGGCTCCGCAATCGCTTCGGCATCCTCAGCGAGGTCTACAGCTACGCGCCCTTCGACGAGCGCATCGCCGCCTCGTACCGGTTCGTCGAGGAGGTCGTGGGCTACGCGGCGGCGCACGCCTCGCGCATCCGACGGATCACCGGCGAGGCCGACGCCACGTCCATCGTAGGCGACTCGCTCGCGCTCCGCTCGACGTTCGCGGCGCTCCCCGAGCCCGTCGCCATCCAGCTCGGTGCCGTGGACACCCTCGCTCATCCCGCCACGGGCGAGCCCCTGCTTCGCCGCCTCGACGTGCGGGCGCCGGAGGCGATGCCCGCGTTCATCCGCTTCGCCCCATCCGAGAAAGAGCGCGCGCCGGCCGCCTACCTCGTCCCCCGCGACCTCGCGGTGGTGACGGATCTGCTCGACGCCCACGGCGTCGACTACTACCCGGCGATGGCGCCCTCGCCCGTCGAGGTCTTCGAGATCACCGAGGTGGAGCTGGCCGAACGGCCGTTCCAGGATCGGAGGGCGCAGAACGTCCGCGGGTTCTACGGCACGCTGGACGACGCCCCGCGCGAGCCCGTCTACGTCGTCCCGGTCGACCAACCGCTCGGCCGCGTGGCGTTCATGCTGCTGGAGCCGCGCTCCGAGGACGGCCTCGCCGCGTGGGGCGTGCTTCCGGCCGAAAGCCTCACGCCCGGTCGGTACTGGCCGGTCCAACGCATTCACGGCGCTCTGCCACCCCGGTAGGCCGAGCCGGGCACCATTCCCGCCTTCGCTCGTTCACGCGCCGAACGTTCCGCCCCCCATGCGCCGACTCGTACCCGTTTTCCTCCTCGCCTTCCTCGTGGGTTGCGGCCCCTCCGAGACGCCGCCGCCGCCCGCCGACTCAGCCGCTTCCGCGGAGGACGGGCCGGCCCTCCCCCCGCCGCCCGACGTTGCCAACGTCGACGCCGAGCAACTCCTCGCCGAGGTGGGCCGCCTCGACGCCGACCTCGTCTTCGTCAACGTGTGGGCGACGTGGTGCGGGCCGTGCCGCGTCGAGTTCCCCGAGTTCGTCCGCTTCGGGCGCGACAAGGCCGGCGAGGACATCGCCGTCCGCTTCCTCTCGGTGGACGACGAGGGCGCGCTCCCGCAGATGATCTCGTTCCTTCGCCAGCAGGGCGTCACCGGCCGCACGTACCTCTCCAGCATCGGTTCGGGCATCGTCGCGGAACTGGCCGCGCCTCGCCGCTGGAGCTACGGCATCCCCGCCACCGTCGTCGTCAACCGCGAGGGCCGCGTGATCGACTTCTGGGAGGGCGCCGTCAACTACGACTTCCTGGCCGCGAAAGCGAAGCAGCTCCTCACGTCGCCCCCTACGGACCAGACCGCCGTGCTCCGATGAACCGCCTTCGATTCGCCGCCCTCGGCCTGGCCCTGCTCGCCGTGCCCGCGTTCGCACAGGGCCTCGCACCCGGTTCGCCGCTTCCGGCGGCGGCCGACGCCTCGCTCCGCTCCACCACGGACGCGACCGTGTCTCTGCGCGCCTCGATGGGCGAGAACGGCCTCGTCGTCGTCTTCTGGAGCAACGTCTGCCCGTGGACCGAGCGCTACGCGGAGCGCCTCGTGCTCCTCGCGCGGGACTACCAGCCCGCCGGCGTCAACTTCATCGCCGTCAACTCGAACGACTCGACGCGCTTCCCGGAGGAGGACTTCGCCTCGATGCGCCGCATGGCGGCCCAGGCCGGTTTCCCGTTCCCCTACGTCGTGGACGACGGCTCTCTCGCCGCCGCGTTCGGCGTTCGGAGCGCCCCGCAGGTCTACTTCTTCGGCGCCGACGGCGCCCTCAAGTACGTCGGCGCCATCGACAGCAGCCCGGCCGACCCCGCCCGTGTCCAGACCGCCTACCTCCGCGATGCGATGGACCAGGTACTGGCGGGGCAGGAGGTCGAGGTCCGGCAGACGAACGCCCTCGGCTGCACGATCAAGACGCCGTAGCCGGATGATCGACACCCCCCGCGCCCTCGCGGCGCTCGTCGAGCGGGCCCGTGCAGCCGAAGCCGTCGCGCTCGACACCGAGTTCGTCTGGGAGCGCACCTACTACCCCCGCCTCGGCGTCGTCCAGCTCGGCCTCGGTCGTGACGACGTCCACCTCATCGACGCCGTGGCGCTGGACGACCTCACGCCCCTCGGCGCGCTCCTGGCCGACCCGAAGCCGGTCAAGGTGCTCCACGACGCCGTGCAGGACCTCACGCTGCTCCGCCGCGTCACCGGCGCCAGCCCGGTCCACGTCTTCGACACGCAGCGCGCCGCCGGCTTCGTCGGCCTCACTGCGACGATCTCGCTCCAGGAGCTGTTCGAAGTGACCGTCGGCGTCTCGTTGCCCAAAGGCGCGACGCGCTCCAACTGGGTCCGCCGTCCGCTCTCCGACGAGCAGCTCGACTACGCCGAGGACGACGTGCGCTACCTCCTCGACGCGCGGGCCGATCTGCTGCGGCGGGCGGAGGCAAAGGGCCGCCTCGCCTGGATCGAGGAGGAGATGCGCGGCTACGACGACCCCGTGCTCTACACCGAGGTTGACCCGCTTGACCAGGCCGACCGCGTCCGGGGCCGTGGTCTGGGCGCCCTCTCTCCGCTCCAGCGCGCCGCGCTTCGCGAACTGGCGGCCTGGCGCGAGCGCGAGGCCCGCCGCCGCGACCTCCCGCGCCGTCGCGTGCTGGAAGACGAGCCGCTGATCGAGGTGGCCCGCCGCCTCCCCGAGCGGGTCGAGGAGCTGCGCGTGAAGGGCCTCGGCGACCGCGAGCGGCAGCGATACGGCGCCGCGCTCGTGGAGGCCGTGGCGCGGGCGCGGGCACGCCCGGAAAGCGAGCGCCCCGCGCGCTCCTCGCGGCACCCCGACGAGGACCGCCTCTCCGTCGTCACGTCCCTCCTTCAGTCGGTTCTGGCGGGGCGGTGCATGCGGGAAGACGTGGACCCGGTGCTCGTTGCAACGAAGACGGAACTGCGTGCGCTGGCCGAGGCCGGCCCCGGGGCCGATCCGGAGGCGCACCCGGTACTGGTGGGCTGGCGGCGGGACTTCGCCGGGCAGGCCCTCCTCGGCGTGCTCGCCGGCCGCGTTCGCGTCGAGCTCGACGGCCCGGCCGGCTGGCCCCGCCTTGCAGAAGGCTGACCGGCCTTTCGCCTTGCGCACGCCGCAGCGCGGCGCTACGTTGCTCCCCCACCTACCACGCGGCCCCATGTACGACTACGTCATCGTGGGTGCGGGGACGGCCGGATGCGCGCTCGCCAACCGCCTCTCCGCCAACCCGGCCGTTCGGGTTCTGCTGCTCGAAGCCGGTGGCGCCGACACGCGCCCGGAGATCGCCATTCCTGCCGCCTTCTCGCGGCTCTTCCGCACCGAGGCCGACTGGGCGTACGAGACGGTCCCGCAGCCGCGCCTGGCGAACCGCCGCCTGTTCTGGCCGCGCGGTAAAGTGCTCGGCGGCTCCTCGGCCATCAACGCCATGATCTACGTACGCGGCCACCGGGCCGACTACGACGGCTGGGCCGCGATGGGCTGCGAGGGGTGGGGCTACGCCGACGTGCTTCCCTACTTCAAGCGTTCGGAGGACAACGCACGCGGTCCCAGCGCCTATCACGGCGTCGGCGGACCGCTTCGCGTGGAGGACCCGCGCGATCCGAGCCCGCTCAGCCGGATGTTCGTCGAGGCCGCCGCCGGCATCGGCATCGGGGCGACGCCCGACTTCAACGGGCCGGAGCAGGAGGGCGCGGGGCTCTACCAGCTCAACCAGCGCGGTGGGCGCCGCCTGTCGGCCGCGGCGGCATTCCTCGCCCCGATCCGCCATCGGCCCAACCTGACCGTGCTCACGGGTGCGCACGCCACGCGCGTCCAGTTCGAGGGCACGCGCGCCGTGGGCATCCACTACGCGAAGGACGGGACGGAGCACCGGGCGGGCGCCGAGGCCGAGGTGATCCTGTGCGGTGGAGCGATCAACTCGCCCCAGCTGCTGATGCTCTCCGGCGTCGGCCCGGCGGCGGCGCTGCGCCGCCTCGGCATCCGCGTCGTCGCCGACCGGGCGGAGGTGGGGGAGAACCTCCAGGACCACCTCATCGTGGGCCTCCGTCACCGCGCACGCAACGTGGCGACGTTGTTCTCGGCCGAGTCGCCCGCCAACCTCGCGCGGTACGTGCTCTTCCGGCGGGGCGCGCTCACCTCCAACGTCGCCGAGGCGGGCGCCTTCGTCACGACGAGGCCGGGGCCGACGCCCGACCTCCAGTTCCACGTGGCGCCCGTGCTGTTTCAGCCGCACGGGCTGACGCCGCCGACGGAGCACGGCTTCTCGCTCGGCCCCACGCTCGTGCGCACGACGGCGCGCGGCCGGATCACGCTGTACACGGCGAGCCCCTTCGACCCGCCCGCCATCGACCCGAACTACCTCGCCGGGGAGGGCGACCTCGCGACGCTCGTTAGCGGACTCAACCTGGCCCGCGAAATCGTCGCCGGGTCCGTCTACGACGACGTCCGGGGCGAGGAACTCACGCCGGGGCCGGAGGCGCGGACGGACGACCAGCTGGCGCAGTACGTCCGCGAGACGGCCGAGACGCTCTACCATCCCGTCGGTACCTGCCGGATGGGGCCGGACGCCGATTCCGTCGTGGACCTCACGCTCCGCGTGCGGGGGGTTGAAGGGCTCCGCGTGGCAGACGCCTCGGTCATGCCCGCCGTGGTCAACGGCAACACCAACGCGCCGACGCTGATGATCGCGGAGAAGGCGGCCGATCTGATTCTGCGCGGCGCGCCGTCGCGCACGTCGGAGGCCGTCGCGTGAGCACGCTCGATGATCGGATCGAAGCCGTCGCAGCGACGGCGAAGGCGTGGCGGGCGCCCGAGCACCCGGCGCGCGCCGAAGCCGCCGAGCGAACGCTGGCGTCCGACAACCGCTTCACCGAGGAGTCCGTCGCCTTCGCCATCAACCAGGCGGCGCACGCAGCAAACCCCACGGCGCTGCGTCGGTGGACGGCCGGGCGCGAGTCCGCCGAGCCGGGACGCGTCGGGCTCTGGCTCGGTGACGCCGTGCCGATGGTGGGGTGGCAGCCGATGCTTGCCGCCTTCCTCGCCGGGCACGAGGTCGTCGTCCGGCTCGCGCCGTCGTCGCCCGCCCTGCTGCCCCTGTTCGCCCGCGAGCTGGAGAGGGCGAACGGCGAGGAAGGGCGGATCCGCTTCGACCCGGACTGGCCCGGCGCGATGGCCGGCTTCGACGTCGTCTGGGGCAGCGGTGCGAGCGAGGACGTGGCCCGGCTGGCCGAGCATGCCGCCGAGGTGGGATTGCCCGGCGAGCGCGTGCGGCTTCACGGCGAGCGCTACGCCGTCGCTGTCGTGGGGGCGGACGAGACGCCCGAGGCGCGCATCGGCATCGCGGAAGACACCTGGCTCTACGGCGGCGAGGGGCCGCGCAGCGTCCGCCTCCTCTGGGCCCCCGAAGGGCTTTCGCCCGACCCCTACCTCGATGCCTTCTCGGCTTTCCACGAGTTGTTTCCGCCGCATCCCGACCGGGCCGGTGCCCTCGAGATGCCACGCGCCTTCCTCAAGGCGGCGAAGGCCTCCTACGCCTGGGGCGACGGCTTCCTCGTCAGCCGGGGCGAGCCCGACGTGCAGGCGCCGGGCCACCTCCGCTGGGCCGAGTACACCGGTCTCGGCGCTGTGCGCGACTGGCTCCGCGCGCAGGACGACCTCGCTCTTCTCGTTGCCTCGCCCGGCCTCGCAGCCGAGCTCAACGGATCCATCGAGGTCGTAGCCCCCGGCGACGCCCACCGTCCGCGCCTCCACGATGCCGAGGGGCAGGCGCTCTACGCGCTACTCGCCGGCTGAGCCGGCCAGGTGCTCCAGCAGCACCCGCTCGATGGCCTCCGCCAGCGGCGTCCACGACGCGGCCGGGTGCTTGGTCACCGTGACGAACTGGGGGACGATGAACACGTTCTGCACGCCGTCCAGCGCGAAGAGCCGCCGGCCGAGCGGGTGGTTTTCGGCGTCGTTGGCCGAGTTGAACGCCTCCAGCCCGCTCTCTAGGAACGTGGCCCCGTTCGCGGAGAACTTCAGGCTGTTGGGGTTGGGCGTAGGCGAGGCGGTAACGGTGGGCATGCGAGGCGGAAGGCTAGGGGGAGCGCTCCCGTACGCGCAAAGCCCGGGTCCGATTCCCGGAGCCGCCCCGAGCGCCGACGAAAACAATGCGCCGCGTCGTGGGTATGCTCCCCCCATTCTTCGACCGCCCGTCCTCCAATGGCCTCTACCCGCGACGTGTCCCGGCCGCCCGTCTCGCCCGTCGAGCGGGCTCCGCTGGAGCGCGAGGCTCCGCTCCGCGTCCGCTCCAACGGCTCCTCGCTCCCCGCGCCCGTGCGCGAGCCGGCGATCCCGGACCCCGAACGCACCCCGGCGGCCGTGGATCACCGCCTGCCCGCCCACCAGGGCAAGCTCGGCCGCATCGCGGGACAGCTGGCCGGGTTGAGCGAGGACCTCCGGCAGTGGGTCGAGCTGCGCATCGAGCTGGTGCGCGCCGAGATCATGGAGCAGGTGGACTTCAAGATCGCGCAGGCACGGCAGGGGGCAGTGGTGGGCGTCCTGGCCGCCCTCGGCGTCTTCTTTCTGCTGGTGACGCTCGCCCTCGGCCTGGGCTGGTGGCTGGGCCACCCGTTCTGGGGCTTCCTGATCGTCACGCTCCTGCTCGTCCTCGGCGCCGCCCTCGCCTACCGCCTGCTCCGACCGGACCCGCCGAGCACCTCCCTCTGATTCGCCCACCCCATGCCCACCCACACGGTACAGAAGCAGCCCACCGCCGCCGAAATCCGCGCCCGTCTCGACGCACGCACCCAGGCCATCGGCGACCGGCTGGCCTCGATCAAGCACGAACTGACGACAGTGCAGGACGTGACGGTGGCGGGGCGACCCCTCCTCGACCACGTCCGCCGCCGCCCGCTGGAGGCCGCCGGGCTGACCCTCGCCGCCGGCCTCGTGGTCGGCCTGCTCGCGGGCTTCCGCGCGCGAAGCCGTCGCCGGCCGCCGGCCGATGAGCGCACCGAGGTGCTCCGCCTCTACGTCGCCCAGCTCCTCGACGCGGCGGCCCAGCGGGCTGTCGCCAGAGGGGAGGAGGCCGAAGAGGCCATCGAGCGCGTCCTCGCGAAGAAGCCGCCGCTGATCTACTACGCCCCGCCCGAAGCCCGCCGCCGCTCCACCTTCGCCGAAACGTTCGACGTGGCGGTCAAGTCGGCGATGGGTTTCGGCGTGAAGGTGGCGCTCGACCGCCTCGCACAACGCATCACGCAGGAGGACGAACTCTTCGCCGCCCTCGACCGCGTCGAGAAGGACCCGTCGGTGTGACTTGATCCCGAAACGCTGCGGCCCGATACTCTGCGTGTCACCCGCTCCGCCTCGATGCTCTCGTTCGTCGCCCTCCACCTGCTGATCCTCGTTGCGGCCGGCGTGTTGCTGGGATACGAGGCGCGCACGGGCCGGATGGAAGGCCCGACGGACCGGGCCTCGCAGGTACGCAGCGTGGTGTTCTTGCTGGGAACGATCTCGGGCGCGTCGCTCCTGATCGCCCTGGGCGACGGCGAGTGGCTCTCCGCGCTGGCGCTGGCGCCGGTCACGCTGCTGAGCCTGTTCCGCTTCGCGATGCTGGCGCGGCGGTGGTGGCCCGGATGGCGGCTGCCGGTCTTTACGTGCCTCCTGATCGGCCTCGGCCTCGGCCTCTCGGTGCCCTGGATGCCCTACCCGCTCGACCGAGGCGCGCTGATCGAGCCGCTCCGCGTCCTCGACGATGCCGCCACGCCGCCCGACACCATCGACCCGGAGGCGCTGCGCCCGGTGCGGGCGTGATGGGCGAGTTGGGAAGAGATCCCTCGTTCTCCCACCGTCCTTCCTTCCATACCGCCTCTCCTCACGTACCGGCAACGGCGAGCGCTATCTTTCGGTCCGGCCGCGTGCCGGGCCCTTTCTGATCACTCTCGCCTCCACCGATGCGTCTCGTTCTGTTCGGCCCGCCCGGGGCCGGGAAAGGCACCCAGGCCAAGCTCCTCGCCGAGCACCACGACCTCCGCCACATCTCGACCGGCGACATCTTCCGCGCGGCCATCCGCAACCAGACGCCGGTAGGGAAGGAGGCGAAGGGGTACCTCGACGCCGGCGAACTCGTCCCGGACGACGTGGTGAACCGGCTCGTCGCCGAGGCGCTCGGCGAGCTGGGCAATGCCGGGTTCGTACTCGATGGCTACCCGCGTACGGTGGAGCAGGCGCGCTTCCTGCTGGAGTACCTCGGCGACAGGGGCGCTACGCTCGACGCCGTGCTCAGCCTGCGCGTACCGGAGGACCACATCGTGCAGCGCCTCTCGCGCCGCCGCTCCGACCCCGAAACCGGCGCGATCTACCACCTCGACTTCCACCCACCCCCGGCGGACGTCCCCGCCGAGCGCCTCCTGCATCGCGCCGACGACCAGCCCGGGGCTATCCGTACCCGGCTCCGCGTCTACCACGAGGAGACCGAGCCGCTGGAGGCGTTCTTCCGCGAACACGTCCACTTCGTCGAGGTGGACGGCCTCGGTACGCTCGACGAGGTGCGCGAGCGGGTGGACGGGGCGCTCGCCGAACTGCGCGGGCTGGCCGGGATCTAGCGCGTGGCGTCCCCCGAATCCATCGAGACGCAGGCGTTCGTCGAAGGGCTGCGCCGGGAGGTCGAGCAGGCGCTGGCGGCGCTGCCGCTTCCGGACGAGCCCGCCGGCCTCTACGGCCCCGTGCGGTACGTGCTCGAAGGGGGCGGCAAGCGGATGCGCCCGCTCCTCGTCCTCCTCGCGGCGGACGCCTACGGCGGCCCGGACGGGCTCCGCCGTGCAATGCCCGCCGCCGTGGCCGTCGAGCTCTTCCACAACTTCACGCTCGTCCACGACGACATCATGGACGCGGCGACCTCGCGGCGGGGCCGGGCCACGGTGCACGTCCGCTGGGACGATGCCACGGCCATCCTCGCGGGCGACCTGATGATGGGCATGGCCTACGACCTCCTCGCCCGGGTCGAGGGCGCCCCGACGGCCGAGCTCGTCCGCCTCTTCCACCGGATGGTCGTCCGCCTCTGTGAGGGGCAGTCGCTCGACACCGCCTTCGAGCGGCGGCTCGACGTGACGGTGCCGGAGTACCTCGACATGATCGAGCGGAAGACGGGCGCGCTCCTCGAAGCCGCGCTGGAGCTCGGCGGCCTCGTCGGGGGCGCCGACGAGGCGGGCCGGGCCGCGCTCCGCACCGCCGGCCGCGAGCTGGGCCGCGCCTTTCAGATCCAGGACGACCTGCTCGACCTCACCGCCGAAAGCGACGGATGGGGCAAGACCATCGGCGGCGATCTCGTCGTGGGGAAGCGAACGTTCCTCCTGCTCCGCGCGCTCGAACGCGCCGACGGCGCCGACCGAGCGTGGTTCGGCCGCATTCTGGAGGAGCGCGGGCTGGACTCGTCGGCCGTGCCGGAAGCGCGCGACCGGATGGAGCGCCTCGGCGTTCTCCGCGAGGCTCGCGACGCCATCGAGGCGCACTACCGGGCAGGCGTCGAGGCGCTCGCCGCGCTGCCGGGCGGGCGGGCTACGGACGCGCTCCGCGAGCTGGCGGCGCGCCTCATGCAGCGGATGCACTGACGGTGCGCGGTGCCCTCACGCGGTATCTTTCGCCCCCATCCATCCGTTCGCCGTCATGATCGTTCGCGAGGTCACCGTACGCAACCGGGCCGGGATCCACACCCGCCCTGCTGCGATGATCGTACAGGAGGCGTCGCGCTTCAAGTCCGAGTTCTACATTCGCAAGGACGGCTACGAGATCAACGGGAAGAGCATCATCGGCGTGATGACGCTGGCCGCCGAGCAGGGCGCCACGCTCGAACTGCTCTTCGATGGTCCGGACGAGAAGAAAGCGGCGAAGGCGCTCACGGCCGTCTTCGAGCGCGGTTTCGGCGAACCCATGTGATCCTCGATGCCCTCGCTGCTCTCCACCCCCCGCCCTGCCTCCTCCTTGCCCGATCCGGGCGAGGAGAGCGACCTCGAGTTCGTCATCAACGGCATCGGCGTCGCGCCGGGCATCGGCATCGGCCCGGCGTATCTCTACGTGGGCGGGGCCTACCAGGTCGGCGCCGAGCGCGTCGAGCCCGGCGACGTCGAGGCCGAGGTGGACCGGTTCGAGCGGGCCGTGGCGCGGTCCGAGCGCGAGCTCCGGAAGATCGTCACCGTCGCCCACGAGAAGCTCGGCGCGGGCTCCGGCCGCATCTTCGAAGCCCAGCTGCTCATCCTCCGCGACCCCGCGTTCTACGGCGCGGTCATCGAGCGCATCCGCGAGGGGCCCTCGGGCGCGGGGTACGCCGTGCAGACCGTCATGGAGGAGCACCGCCACCGGCTGGAGGGGTCCGGCAACGCCGCCCTCCGCGAGCGCGCGGCCGACTTTCTCGACGTCCAGAACCGCGTCCTCCGCAACCTCCAGCAGGGCCGGGCGCTCTCCAAGATCGATCCGGAGCAGGTCGTCGTCGCCGAGAACCTCACGGCGGCCGACGTGCTCCTGTTCAGCCGGCGCGGCGTGCGCGCCGTCGTGCTCGACTTCGGGGGGCCGACGAGCCACGTCTCGATCATGGCCCGCGCCCTGGGCGTGCCTGCGGTCGTCTCGCTGCGCGACCTCGCCGCGCACGTTCGACCCGGGGACGTGCTGATCGTGGACGGCTTCTCAGGCCGCGTAATCCTCCGGCCGACCGAGGAGACGCGCGCGTTCTACGAGATCCGGCAGGCGCGCTACCTCCGCTTTCGCGGGGACCGCGAGCGGCTGATCGCCGAGCCGTCGGAGACGCTCGACGGGCGCCCGGTGCAACTCCAGGCCAACATCGAGTTCCGCGAGGAACTTCCGCTCCTGCACGAGTACGGCGCCGAGGGGGTGGGCCTGTTTCGTACCGAGATGCTCTTCCTCACGCTGGGCCGCGCGCTCGACGAGGCGCAGCAGTACGACGTCTACCGCGACGTCGTCCGTGCGGCCTCGCCGCACCCGGTCACGTTCCGCCTGATCGACCTCGGCGGCGACAAGCTCCTGCCGATGGCGCGGCGCGAGGCCAACCCGTTCCTCGGCTGGCGCGGCATCCGCATTCTGCTCAGCAAACCGGACCTGCTGCGGCCCCAACTCCGCGCCATCCTGCGCGCCGCGGCCGACGGCCCCGCCCGCATCCTCCTCCCGATGGTTTCCTCCCTCGACGAGGTGCGGACGCTGAAAGCTACGCTCGCCGACGTATGCGAGGAACTGGCGGGGGAGGGTGTGGCCTTCGATGGGGACGTGCCGATCGGCATCATGGTGGAAGTGCCGGCCGTGGCGCTCATGGCGGCGGAGTTCGCGCGCGAGGTGGACTTCTTCTCCATCGGCACCAACGACCTCACGCAGTACACGCTCGCCGTGGACCGGGGCAACGACCTCGTGGCGCAGCAGTATCAGGAACTGCACCCGGCCGTCCTCGCGCTCATCGCGCGCACGGTGGCGGCGGCGCACGAGGCCGGCATCCCCGTCAGCCTCTGCGGCGAGATGGCTGCCGACCCGCGCGTGACGCCGCTCCTGGTGGGCCTCGGCGTCGACGCGCTGAGCGCCTCGCCGGCCTATCTCACCCTCGTCAAGCGCGTCCTCCGTGCGATGACGTTCGAGGAGGCGCAGCACCTCGCCGCACACGCACTGGCCCAGCCGAGCGCGGAAGGGGTGGCCCGCCTGCTCCGAACCTGGCTCCTCGACCACACCCGCGACCTGGCCGCCCTCCTCGGGGTCGAGCCCCAGCCGGAATCGACCCCATGACCCTGTCCGAGACCCTGGAGCGCGTGGACCCCTCCGGGATGTACGCGGCCGTGCAGGCCTTCCCCGAACACCTCGCCGAGGGGTGGCGGTGCGGAGCGCCCTCCGAGGCATTCGGCCTGGACGGCGCCAACCTCGACGGCGTCGTGATCGGGGGGATGGGGGGCTCGGCCATCGGGGGCGACCTGCTGCGGACGCTGGCCGAGCGCGAGGCGTCCGTGCCTGTCCAGGTCGTGCGCGGCTACGACCTGCCGGGCTGGGTGTCCGAGCGGACGCTCGTCGTCGCGTCGAGCTATTCGGGCGGCACCGAGGAAACGCGCTCGCTCTACGACCAGGCCGTCCGGCGCGGCGCACGGATCGTCGCCGTCACGGCGGGCGGGGCCGTCCTGGAGCGGGCGAGGGCCGAGGGGCACCCCCACCTCGTCATTCCCGGCGGCCTCCAGCCGCGCGCCGCGCTGGGCTACTCGCTCGGTGCCCTCCTCCGCCTCGGGCGCGCGGCGGGACTCCTCGCGCTCAGCGACGCCGAGGCCGAAGCGGCCGTGGCAGAGGCGCGCGAGCGGGTGGAGACCTACCGCCACGCCGGCAGCAACCCCGCCCGCGACCTCGCCGCCGCCTTCCGCGACCGGATCGTGCTCGTGTATAGCGGTACGGGTCTCCTCGAAGCGGTGAACCTCCGCTGGCGGACGCAGCTCCACGAGAACGCGAAGGCGCCGGCCTTCGGCAACCTTTTCCCCGAGCTGGACCACAACGAGATCATGGGCTTCGAGGCCGCGGCTTCCGACCTCGCCGCGCGCCTGGTCGTCGCCGCCCTGCGCGACCGCGACGACCACCCGCAGGTCCGGCGCCGAATCGAGGCGACGCGCGAGATCGTGGCGCCGCAGGTCGGGGGGTGGTACGAGGTCGAGGCCGAGGGGACGGGCCGGCTGAGCCGGATGCTCTCGCTGATCCAGCTCGGCGACTGGGTGAGCTTCTGGCTCGCCGTCGAGCGGGGCGTCGATCCTACGCCGGTCGGCAGCATCCAGCGGTTGAAGGAGGAGCTGGCCCGGTCGTGAGGCTGCCCGAGGTGGCCCGTGCGGGCTTGTGCCCGGGCGCGGCGGAGTGCCTTGACGGAACCTCCACGCGGGCCTATCGTGCGCCTTCTACGCCCACACGCCCTCCATGTCGCTCCTCCGTACTCGCTGCCGCCGCGCTGCCGCAAGGGGTGCCGCCTGGGCGGTCCTGGTGGTGTGCGCGGCGACGCTCGCCGTGCCCGCCTCGGCGCAGTACTTCGGCCGTAACAAGATCCAGTACGAGCAGTTCGACTGGCACGTCCTCCGCACCGAGCACTTCGACGTCTACTACTACCCGGAGATGCAGGCGCTCGCCGAGCACGGCGCGCACTTCGCGGAGGAGGCCTACCCGGAGCTGGAGAACCGCTTCGCCTTCAGCCTCGGCGAGCGCGTTCCCCTCATCTTCTACTCGTCGAACCTCCACTTCAAGCAGACGAACGTCACGCCGGGATTCATCCCCGACGGCGTAGGCGGGTTTTTCGAGTTCCTGAAGGGGCGCGTCGTCGTCCCGGCCAACGGCGACCTCCACCGGTTCCGCCGCGTCATCCGCCACGAGCTGGCGCACGTGTTCACGTTCTCGAAGATGACGCGCGTGCTGCGCGACCACCGCAAGCCCGTCGACCGCGTGCTCCCGCTCTGGTTCACCGAGGGCCTCGCCGAATACTGGAGCGGCGAGCGGGACTACCAGCACGAGATGATCCTCCGCGACCTCGTCGCTGCCAACACCTTCGTCCCGCTCGACGACTTCGACCGCATCCTCGGCACCTACACGATGTACAAGGAGGGCGAGGCGTTCTTCCACTTCGTCAGCGAAACGTACGGCGAAGAGACGATCCTGGAGCTGATCGAGAACTGCTGGCGGGACGCCGACTTCCGGAAGGTGATGGCGTTCGTGCTCCGGGAGGACCCCGAGACCACGTCCGACCGCTGGACGGCCTGGGTCCGCACGCGCTACCTCCCCATGCTGGCGGACGCCGACGTGCCCGCGCTCCTCTCGGACGCCGTGGCCTCCTTCGGCGTCAGCATGAAGCCGGTCGTCCACGTCCGGCCCGACTCCACCCGCGAGGTCGTCTACCTCGCCAACCTCGGCGGCTACACCAACGTCTACGCCGTGCCGGTGGACACGGCCTACCGCCCGACGGGCCGGCCCAGGGTGCTCATCCGGGGCGAGCGGAGCCAGGAGTTCGAGGCGTTCCACCTCTTCGAGAGCCGGATGGACGTCTCCGACGACGGCCTCCTCGCCTTCGTCACCCAGCGGGGCGGCCAGGACGTCATCCACCTCTACGACCTCCGCGCCCGCAAGCGCGTCGGCCTCTACCACTTCGACGACCTCGTGGCCGTCTACTCGCCCACGTGGAGCCCGGACGGATCCCGCCTCGCGTTCACGG
This sequence comes from uncultured Rhodothermales bacterium, assembly GCA_964580105.1. Classification (GTDB taxonomy): domain Bacteria; phylum Bacteroidota; class Rhodothermia; order Rhodothermales; family Rubricoccaceae; genus CAZOJJ01. The sequence continues at coordinate 24,268 of CAZOJJ010000030.1, forward strand.
CCATCGCCCAGAGCGGCTTCGCCGACCTCTACCTCTACGACCGCACCACCGGCCGCCTCCGCCAGCTCACGCACGATTCCTACGACGACCGTGACCCGGACTGGAGCCCCGACGGCCGCTACCTCGCCTTCTCCTCCGACCGCACCGAGGCGGGCCGGGAGGGCGCGTACAACCTGTTCACGTACGACCTCGACACGGACGCCGTCGGCTACGTGACGTTCGGCGATGCGATGGACCTCTCGCCCCGCTGGAGCCCCGACGGCGAGCGCCTCGTGTTCATCCGGGCCCACCGCCAAGAGAACGGCGCGTTCAGCGGGCAGGACCTCTGGGTGGCCGACATGACGCGACGGCCGGGCGAGCCCACACCCGTTGCGGCGCTCGGTGGAACCGAGGCGGGCGCCGCGACGGACGAACCCCGAATCGTACGCACGCACGGCCCACGGGCGGAAGCGGACGCCGCCGATGTTGCGGTGGAGGCGGCCGGCCGCGATCCCGTCGGGGCGGAGCCCGGGCGGGCGCTCCATCGCTTGACGGCCTTCACCGGCGCCGCCTTCGACCCGGTCTGGACGCCCGACGACCGCCTCGTCTTCACCACCTTCGAGGACTTCCGCTTCACGATCCGCCAGGTGGACGTGGACTCCCTCCTCTCTGCGCCGCGAGCGACGGTCGTGACCGCGCCTCCGCTCGACCGGGAGCCGTGGGCGTTCGCCCGCATCGCCGTGACCGACAGCACGCAGCGGATGCGCTATCGCCGCCGCTACCAGCTCGACATCGCGCAGGGCGGCGTGTCCAACAACCCCGTCCTCGGCACCGCCGGCGGAGCCACCCTGGCGTTCTCCGACATGATGGGGAACGACCTCTGGTACGTCACCGCGTACAGCGCCAACACGCTGGATCGGTCGTTCCTCGAGTCGCTCAACGTCGGCGTCACCCGCATCCACCTCGGCCGCCGCGCGGACTACGGCTACGGCCTCTATCGCCTTGCCGGTCAGCGCTACGACCGCGCCGATCCGGAGGCGCCGACCGCCTTCCCGGTGTACTACGAGCAGGTCTACGGCGGCCTCGGCCTCGTCAGCTATCCACTCTCGAAGTTCCGCCGCATCGAGCTGGGCGCTTCGCTCGGATACAGCCAGAAGGATCAGCTCTTCGAGGAGACGGACCTCGTGACCTTCCAGCTCTCCAACTCGATCTCGCTCGTCCACGACAACGCGCTCTACGTCGGCAACGGCCCCGTAGACGGCTGGCGTGGCAACCTCACGCTGGGCTATACGACCGACGTGCTCAACTCGAACGTGAGCTACTACACCGTCTCGGCCGACGTGCGGAAGTACGTCCGCATCCTGCCGGGCGTCACGTTCGCGTCGTGGGGGCTCGTCCGGGCCAACGTGGGGCGGCGGGCGCGGCTGCACCTGATCGGCGGCTCGTGGAGCCTGCGCGGCTACCCGTTCCTCCGGCTTCGCGCGCGGAGCCTCTGGTTCACGTCGCAGGAGCTGCGCTTTCCGCTGCTCCGGGCGCCGAGCGCGTGGATTCCGCTGCTCGCACCCTTCGGCATCACCAACGTGAGCGGGGCCGCGTTCGTGGATGCCGCTCACCTCTGGAACGACGGCTACGACGACGTCGAGTTCGACCCCGGCTCCGGCTTCGAGGTCGGGCGCACGCTCGGGGCGGCGGGCCTCGGCCTTCGAGCCAACCTCTACGGCGCCATCGTGCTCCGGTACGACGTCGGCTACCGCTTCCCGCAGGGATTGGACTGGGGCGAGCGCGAGCCCTTCACGCAGTTTTTCTTCGGATGGGACTTCTGATGCGGCACGCGTGGACACTCCTGGTGCTGAGCCTCCTGCTGATCGGGTGCGAAACGCTCCGGCTACCGGCGTCGCTGGCGCTTACCGAGGGGGACGCGCTTACGGAGGGACGAACCGGTGCCCGCGCCCACGCGACACCCGAGGCGGTTGCGGTGCCGCTCCGGCAGGCCTGGCGCTACAACGCCGAGGCCGGGTTCGGCCCTGCCGCAGTCCTCGTTGCGGGTGGGCACCTCGTCGTGGTGAACCGGGCGGGGGAGGCCCACGTGATCGACGCCGAAGCCGGGAAGCGGGTCGGGACCGTCGGCCTCGGCGAGGCGGGGGACGGGGCGCCCGTGCTGCTCGACGGCCGCACGCTCGTCGTGCCCCTCTCGGCCGGGCGGAACGGGCTGATTGCCTACGACCTCGTACGAGGAAGTCGGACGTGGACCCTCCGGGATGCGCCCCACGCCGCCGGCTTGCTGCTGGCCCGGGGCGTGCTCGTCGCCGCGGCGCTGGATGGAACCGTCCGCGGCCTCGATCCCGCGACCGGCTCGGAGCGCTGGGCCGTCCGCCCGGACACTCTGGCGGCCTTCTACGCCTCGCCGGTCGAGGCGGCGGACGACCTCGTCGTCGTTGCGGACGACCGGGGCGGGGTGACGGCGCTCGCCCCCTTGACCGGGGCGATCCGCTGGCGCCGGAGCCTCGGTGCCCCCGTCCTCTCGACGCCGACGCGGCACGGTCGTGCGGTCGTCGTGCCGACCACGCGCGGCCAGGTCGTCGCCCTGGACGCCGCCACGGGCGAGGTGGACTGGATCTACGCGGTATCCGACGAGACCGTCCGTTTTGCCGCCGCTGCCGCCTCGGCCGACGCCCTCGTTCTGGGGGCTACCGACGGCCTCCTCCGCCGCCTCGATCCCGCGACCGGCGCCGAACGCTGGGCCACGCGCTTCGACGGGGCCCTGACCGCGGCGCCGCTCCTCGCGGGCGAAACCGTGTTCGTCGGGACGATGGGCCGCGAGCTCGCCGCCGTAGACCCCGCAACCGGAGCCGTGCTCTGGGACACGGAGCTTGGTGGCCGCATCAAGACGGCGCCGGTGGTGGCCGGCGGGCGCCTCGTCGTGCTGGTGGAGCCGAAAGACGTGATCGCCTTCGAGCCCGTCCCCAACGTCGCCGGACCGCAGCAATAATCCCATGCGCACCCTGCTGCTCGTCGCGCTCGCCCTTTTTCTTGGCACCGCAGCCGGTGCCCAGGATGATCCGGTTGGGTGTGTCCGCCTCGTCACCAACGCCCCCGAAGCGCGGCTGCTCGTGGACGGGGAGCCCGTCGAGCGCCGAACCGATGGGCTCGTGTGCCGGCCGCCGTCGGACGAGGCGGTCCTCGCTCTCATCGAGGCGCGGCCGGACGCCTGGCAGCCGCGCCGGGCCGAAGCCACGGTGGCGATTGCTGGCGGCGACACGGCCGAAGTCCGGCTCGACCTGCCGCTGCGCTACCGGATCGAGACCGTACCCGTCGGGGCCACGGTGACGCTGGAGACCGGGGAGGGGGCTCGTGTCCTCGGCACGGCGCCGTTGTGGTTCGACCACGACGGCCCGCTCGACGGCTCGCTCGTCGCCGCGATGCCGGGCTTCCTGTCCGCCCGGATGGCGCCCGGCGACTCGCTGGTGAACCGCCACACGCTCTGGCTCCGCCCGCTCGAAGACCGCGCCGTCGCCGAGGCCGCATCGGGGTGGTCGCCGCCGCGCCGCTCGACGGCCTGGATGGATTACGCCGCCGCCGGCCTCGCCCTCGCCTCCGCCGGCGTCGCCATTTACTACAAGTTCGAGGCCGACGCCCTCGACGACCGCTACCGCGAGCCCGGCAGCCCGGTCCGCGGCGATCCGGCTCTGAAGGCGCAGGCCGAGGAACTCGACGTGTACGCCCTCGCCGCCCTCGGCGTGATGCAGGCCAGCCTCGGCTTCCTGGCCGTTCGGTTCGTGTTGAGGTAGCGCGACTGTCACGGTGCTGGCAGCGGGGCGGGTTATATTTCCGGCTCCGTCTGCCCGCCCGCCATGTCGCTCAAAGACCGCCTCGCCCAGGACCTCAAGGACGCCCTGCGCGCCCGCGAAACGGTGCGCCTGAGCGCCGTCCGCATGCTGCGCGCCGCCATCCTGGAACGGGAGAAGAGCGGCGGCGAGGCGCCCACCGAGGCCGACCTCCTCGCCGTCGTGCAGAAGCAGGCCAAGCAGCGCCGCGACGCCATCGCGCAGTTCGAGGCCGCCGGCCGCGACGACCTCGCTCGGCGCGAGGCCGAGGAACTCGCCGTCATCGAGCAGTACCTCCCCGAGCAACTCTCCGACGAGGCCGTCGCCGATGCCGTGCGCGCCATCATCGCGCGCACGGGCGCCGCGTCCATGAAAGACATGGGCCGTGTGATGGGCGAAGCCATGAAGGAGCTGCAGGGCAAGGCCGACGGCAAGCGTGTCCAGGCCGCCGCCCGCGCGCAGCTCGGCGCCTGAATGGACGGCTTCACGACGCTCGACCTGTTCATCCTCGCCATGCTCGGCCTCGGCATCTGGCGCGGCCTCCGCACCGGCCTCGGCAAGCAGCTCGTGGGCACGCTCGGCCTCTTCCTCGCCTTCGTCGTCGGCGCTGCGCTGATGACGCCGGTGGGGGAGAGCGTGGTCGAGAGCCTGGGCGTTTCGCCTCGGACGGCGCCCGTCGTGGGCTTCGTCGTCGTCTTCGCGGCCGTGCTGGGCGGCGTGGCGGCGGCGGGCCACGTGTTCCGCAAGACGCTGGAAGCGTTCAAGCTGTCCTCGCTCGACAACCTCGCCGGGGCGCTCTTCGGCGGTCTCAAGGCGGCCCTGAGCCTGTCGATCCTCTTCGTCGTCACCGCGTTCTCACCGCTGCCGGGCGGCGAGCCCTGGGTCATTGGCGCCGACACGCGCGAGGGCTCCGTGCTCTACGAGCCGGTCCAGGCGCTCGCTCCGGAAGCCTGGGCGTTCATCCAGGCCGTCACGCCGGGCCTCCAGCAGGCGCTGACGGAGAAGTTCAACGCCTGGGAAGCCGGAGGCGACGGGGCCGCCGCCGGTCGATCCGACGACGATTCGAAGTGAGAAACGGGGGGAGAAGCCAGAAGAGACGCGGTAGGCCCCCTTTCTCACTTCTGACTGCTTCCTTCCAGTTTTCCCATGATTCCCGTTTCCCTCCGGCTCCGCAACTTCCTCTCGTACGGCACCGCCGCCGCCGAGCTGGACTTCGGCGCGTTCAGCGTGGCGTGCCTCTCGGGGAAGAACGGGCAGGGCAAGAGCGCATTGCTCGACGCCATCACCTGGGCCATCTGGGGCGAGGCCCGAAAGTCCAGCGGGGCCCAGAAGCCGGACGACGAACTGCTCCGCATCGGTGCGCGGGACATGGAGGTCGAGCTCGTGTTCGACCTTGAAGGGACGCGCTACCGGATCACCCGGACGTACCACCGTTCGGCCTCGGGCAAGACGAGCAAGCCCGGCCTCGAATTCCACGTCTTCGACCCCGAGAGCGGCGCCTTCCAGCCGATGACGGCCGAGAGCGTCCGCGCCACGCAGGCCGTCATCAACGAGCGCATCGGGATCGATTACGACACGTTCATCAACTCGGCCTTTCTGCTCCAGGGGCGGTCGGACGAGTTCACGAAGAAGAAGCCGGGTGAGCGGAAGGAGATCCTCGGCCGCATCCTCGGCCTCGACCGCTACGAGCGCCTGGCCGCCCGCGCCGGGCAGCGCTACGCCGAGCGCCGCGAGACGGTCCGTCGCCTCGACGAGGCGGTCGAGCGGCTCAGGACGGCGCTGGAGGCCGAGCCGGTGTGGAAGGCGGAGCACGCCGAGACGGAGGAGACGATCGCCGCGCTGCGGGACCGCCGCGCCGAGGTGCATGCGCGTGAGAGCGCCTTCCGCGAGCAGCTCGCCGCCCTCGACGCCTTCGCGCAGGAGGCGAAGACACAGCGCGAGGCCCTGCAGCGCCTCGACGAGCGGCGCGAGACGCTGGACCGCGAGGCCGCCGAACTGGCCACGCGCATCGAGCAGGCCGAGGCGCTGGTGGCGCAGGCGGACGCCGTCATGGCCGACCACGAGCGGTACGAGGCGCTGGTGCGGGAGCGGAACGCCCTCGACGAAAAGGCCGAGCTGAGACGGGGCATTGACCACCAGATCCAGCAGCAGCAGCTCCTTCTGGAGCGGAAGCGGCTGGAGGTCGAAGGCCGCATCGACCGGCTCCAGGCCGAGACCGAGGCCGACCGCCGCCGCCTCGCCGACGACGAGCAGCGCGTCCGCGTCGAGCTGCCGCGCGCCCGCGCCGAGTGGGAGCAGGCGCACAAGGCCGCCGAGCAGATCGGTCCGTTGCGCGCCCGCTACGAGGAGCGCGAGCGGCTCCGCGCCCGCGTGGACCAGCTCAGCCGCCAACTCGACGGCGAGCGCAACCGGCTCCTCGGGCGCATCACGGCCCTCCAGCAGCAGATCCGCGCCGCCGAAGCCGACGCGACGCCGCCCGACGCCCTGAAGGCGCGAATCGAGTCGCTCACGGCGGCCGTGGCGGAGGTGGAGGGGTGGCGCAACGAGCAGGAGCGGGTCCGCGAGTCGGGCACGGAGGTCAACGCCCGCCTCGGCGCGCTCGAAGCCGACGTCCAGCGACTCCAGGCCGACATCGAGGCGGCGGAGGCCCGCCGCACGCTCGTCCAGACGACCGACGCCGACGCGTGCCCGACGTGCGGCACGCCGCTCACCGACGTGCACCGGGAGACCGTCGCAGCCACGTACGCCCGTGAGATCGCCGAGCTGCGGGCGGCGCTCGACCGACGGCGACGCGAGGCGGAGGCCGTAGCGACGCAGCGGGACGCCCTCCGCGCAGCGTTCGTGCGTCTCCGCGAACAGATCGAGGCCCGCAACGGCGCCGCCACCGACCTGGCGCGGGCGCAGGAACGCCTCGCCGCCCTCGATGCCGAGCGCGCGGCGCAGGAGCGCCGGCAGGCCGAGCTTGCGCGGCTTCAACGGCAGGTGGAGGAGGGCGCTTTCGAGCCGGCGCTCCAGGCCGAGCGTACCCGGCGCCTGGAGGAGCTCGACACCTTCGACTTCGACGACACGCACTACGAGCGCATCCGCCGCGACGCCGAGCGCCTCGCCGAGTGCCGCGCCCGCCTCGACGACCTCCAGGCCGTCGCCGAGCGGCGCGACACGCTACGGGCTCGGATCGAGCAGCGGGAGGCCGAGCGCGAAGCACTCCGCCAGGGCCTCGGCGACGGCTCGACGCTCGGTCCGATCCAGGAGCGTCTCGATGCCCTGGCCCGGCAGGCAGAAGCTCTCGGCTACGACGGGAGCCACCATGAAGGCGTCCGCCAGGCTCTTGCCGCCCTCGCGGACGCGCCCCGCCGGTTCATGCAGCTGATGGAGGCGCAGCGCAACCTGACCGACTGGGGCCGCCGCCGCGACGCCGTCGAGGACGAGCGCGCGAACGCGGCAAGCGAGCACGCCGCTCGCCGCGCCCGCCTCGACGAACTCGACGGCCTGCTCAGCGGGCGCGATGGACTGGAGGAGCGGCTGCACGAGGCGACGGCGCAGCGCCGCGCCCTGGACGAGGAGCTGCACGCCGCGCAGGCCCGCCTCGGTGCCCTCACCGAGCGGCTCGAACGGGCGGCGGCGGATCGGGCGTTGCTCGCGGAGAACCGGGCAGCCCTCAGGGAGGCGAAGCGCGAGGCGGCGCTCTACCGGCACCTGCGCGCCGCCTTCGGCAAGCACGGCATCCCGTCGCTCATCATCGAGGAGACGCTGCCCGAGGTCGAGGAGCGGGCCAACGCGCTGCTGGATCGGCTATCGAACGGCCGCACGCGCGTGGCCCTCCAGACGCTCGCCGACAAAAAGACGGGCGGCGGGACGAAGGAGACGCTCGACATCCGCATCACCGACGAGCAGGGGGTGGCGCGGAGCTACGAGACGTTCTCCGGCGGGGAGGCCTTCCGCGTCAACTTCGCGCTGCGCATCGCGCTCGCCCAGCTGCTGGCCGACCGGAGCGGCGTACGCGTCCGCACGCTCGTCATCGACGAGGGGTTCGGCACGCAGGACAACGAGGGGATCCAGAACCTCGTCGAGGCCATCCGCGCCATCCAGGACGACTTCGACAAGATTCTCGTCATCACCCACCTCGACGAGCTCAAGGACGCGTTTCCGATCCGCATCGAGGTCACGAAGCGGCCCGTGGAGGGCTCGACGTTCGAGATCGTCGGGGTCTAGGCCGTTATTGCAAGGCGACCCGACGCATCACCACCAGCCCGCCGACGATCAGCAGCCCACCTCCGACCTGCGGCAGCGTGATCGGCTCGCCCAGCATCACGAACGCCGCCACCAGCGCCACGAACGGGACGAGGTTGTTGAACGCCGCCGTCTGCGACGGCCCGACGGCCCGGACGCCGATGTTCCAGAGGTAGTACGCCAGGCCGGTCGAGAGCCCGCCGGAGAAGAGGAGGGCGCCCCAGTCGGATGCCCCGACGTCCGTCCACACCGTCTGCGGCATGGTGGAGAGCCCGAGGGCGGCCAGGACGGGCATGGCCAGGAGCACGCTGAAGAACGTCAGGGAGAGGGGAGGGAGGCCGCGACCCAATACCGGGCGGCTGAACACGGTGTAGAGGCCCCAGAAGGCGGCGCCCGCGAGGAGCAGCAGGTTGCCTGTGAGCGCCTCGGCGCTGAAGTCGACCGTCTTCTCGCCGTAGAGCACCACCACGAAGACGCCGGCGAACGAGAGGGTCAGGCCCAGCCACTGGATCGGTCGGAGCCGCTCGATCCGCGTTACGTGTCCGCCGAGCGCCGTCCACGCCGGGCTGGACGCAATGATGAGGGCGGCGCTGCCCGCCCCGGTGCGGGCGATCCCGAGGATGAACAGCACCTGGTAGCCGACGTGCCCGAGGAGGGCGAGGCCCACCACGGCGCCGGGGTTCTGGCGAAGCACCCGGAAGAACGGTACGCCCAGGGCGCGTGCCCGGTGCGCCCACAGTCCACCCAACGTGAGAACTGACACCGCGAACCGAAAGAGGTTGACGGTGAACGGGTGCATGGCTTCCAGTGGTACTTTAATGATCGGGAAGTTCAATCCCCAGATCAGCACCACGAGGAGGAGGGCGGCGTCGTAGCGGCGGTCGTCTGTCACGGCGGGGCGGGCGAAACGCCCTGAACGCCCGCTCCCCTTCCGGGTTCGAGCGACACCGAGCACGCACGATGAAGTCGGACGGCATCCGAAAACTGTACTACTCGATCAGCGAGGTCAGCGAGAAGACCGGCCTCAAGCCGCACGTGCTGCGGTACTGGGAGACCGAGTTCGCGCAGCTCCAGCCGAAGAAGAACCGCGCCGGCAACCGCATCTACACCGAGCGAGACGTGGACCTCGTCGAGCGGATCAAGTACCTGCTCAAGGAGGAGCGATACACCATCGAAGGGGCGCGCCACGCCCTCGAACGCGACGAGCAACTGGCCGGGACGACCCCGACCGACGAGTTGCTCAAGCTGCGTGCGTTTTTGGAGGACGTGTTGCAACGCCTCCCCTGATCCGGCTATTTTGGCCCTCCCCACGGGTAGTGGCGCAGCCCGGTAGCGCGCCTGCATGGGGTGCAGGAGGTCGTGGGTTCAAATCCCGCCTACCCGACCCGAAAGCCCGACCGCCTCGGTGTGGTCGGGCTTTTCTCATTCGGTCAGGGGTGTCGGCCGCCTCGGGGTGGCTCCGGGGTCGGGGTTCCACCCAGCGGCTTGTCGCGGCGGCGGGAGAGCGCGATGCCGGCGAGGACCAGGAGGACAAGGACGAGGATCAGGATGGGGACGACGAAGGCCATCGGCGTGGAGGGGCAAACGAGGAGGGGCAAACGAGGAGGGGACCTGCCGGAGGAACCCGGCGGCACGGATTGGACGGCACGGCCTCCGCCCAGGTTCGGCGGCGAACGGGCGTCGCAGCAGGAGGGGGCCGGACGGGCGATTTGTGGGCGATTCCTACCGCAGGGGAAACCACGGTGCCCCTCCGCGTTCGTATCCTACCGCCCCTTCCGCTCGCCCGTCATCCGCATGGCCGCCGCCTCTTTCGAAGCCGACCTCCGTGCTGCCCGCGAGGCTGCGGGCGTCTCCATCGACGCCATCCAGCTGGAGACCCGCATTCCGTCCGACGTCATCGCGCGGCTCGAAGCGGGAGATCTCCTCGGCGATCCCTCCTTCAACGAGGTCTACATCCGGGCGCTCCTTCGCTCCTACGCGACGGCCATCGGACTCGCTCCCACCAGTGTGCTCGACGCCTACACGCTGGCGAAGGAAGGCGCCTACCGGGGCCAGCTTCGGCCGGATTACGAGCCGCCCGCCGAGCCGCCTCTCCCGAGAGCAGCGGAGCCGGCGGCGGTCGAGCAGCCGAAGGGAGAGCCTGCGTCGGAGAGGAAAGAAGAGACGACAGCAGAGCCCGAGGCACTCCGGCGCGACACCGAGGTCGAGGCGGCGAGGCCCGCCCAGGAGCCGGCTTCTCCTCCGGCCTCGGCTTCTCCTCCGGCCTCGGCTTCTCCTCCGGCCTC
>CAZOJJ010000031.1:0-11517 GCA_964580105.1 uncultured Rhodothermales bacterium
CCGGCTCCGCCTCGCCTCCGACCGGCTCCGCCTCGCCTCCGACCGGCTCCGCCTCGGTGGTGTGACGAGCGCAGGGCGGCGTCCATCGCAGTGCCGAGGCGGGCGGGGCCGCGGAATCCACCCAGGATGCACGGGTCGGACGCAGCCTCGGCGACGGCCCGTCGGTAGTTTCCGGGCTTCCTTTCGTCGCCGACCCATGCCGACCCGTCCTCAGACTGCCGCCGAAACGCGCCGGGCCTTCCTCGACTTCTTCCGCGAGAAGGGACACGAGATCGTCCCCAGCGCCCCGCTCGTCCCGCAGGACGACCCCACGCTGCTGTTCATCAACGCGGGGATGAACCCGTTCAAGGACGTCTTCCTCGGCACCGGCAGCCGCCCCTACACGCGCGTGGCCGACACCCAGAAGTGCCTCCGCGTCTCCGGCAAGCACAACGACCTCGAAGAGGTGGGCCTCGACACCTACCACCACACCTTCTTCGAGATGCTCGGCAACTGGTCCTTCGGCGACTACTTCAAGCGCGAGGCCATCCGATGGGCCTGGGAGCTGCTCGTGGACCGCTGGGGCCTCGACCCCGACCGCCTCTACGCCACCGTCCACGAGGGCGACGACCGCCTCGGCCTCGACGCCGACACCGAGGCGGCCGACCTCTGGACATCCGAAACGACGATCCCGCACGACCACGTCCTCTTTCAGGGCTCGAAGGACAACTTCTGGATGATGGGTGACACCGGCCCCTGCGGGCCGTGCTCCGAGATCCACTACGACAAGCGCCCCGACGCCGAGCGCGCCCGCGTGGACGGCAAGACGCTCGTCAATGCGGACCACCCGGACGTCATCGAGATCTGGAACCTCGTCTTCATCCAGTACAACGCGCTGCCCGACGGCTCCCTTCAGCCGCTCCAGGCCAAGCACGTGGATACCGGGATGGGCTTCGAGCGGCTCTGCGCCGTCCTCCAGGGCAAGGCGAGCAACTACGACACCGACCTCTTCACGCCGATCCTCGCCGCCATCGCCGAGCGCGCGCCCGAGGCGGAGACGTACGACGGCGCCGACGAGCGGCAGCGGATCGCCATGCGCGTCGTGGCGGACCACATCCGCACGCTGGCCTTCGCGATTGCCGACGGGGCGCAGCCGGGCAACACGGGGCGCGGCTACGTGATCCGCCGCATCCTCCGCCGGGCCGTACGCTACGGCTACCAGGCGCTCGGCTTCCGCGAGCCGTTCCTGACCGACCTCGTGCCCGTGCTGGGCGAGGTCATGGGCGAGGCGTTCCCGGAGATCGTGACGCAGCAGGACTACATCCAGCGGGTCATTCGCGCCGAAGAGGAAGGCTTCCTGCGGACACTAGAGGTAGGACTTGAGATTTTTCAGTCAGTCATTCGGGAGCTTCAAGGAATGAAGGAATTCCTGGAGAATGACGGGAATCGTGACCGGATTAGGTTCGTCGGTGACAATGCAATTGCCGCATTTAAGACGGTAGTAGGTCTGAAGCCTGATGGCTGGATTGCAGATCGATTGATCGAGGCGGTAAAGATGCAGTCATTCCCCGGTGAGATAGCCTTCCTGCTCCACGATACGTACGGCTTCCCGTCCGACCTCACCGCGCTGATGGCCCGCGAGCAGGGCCTGACCGTGGACATGGCCCGCTTCGACGAGCTGATGCAGGAGCAGAAGGACCGCGCCCGCGCGGCCGGCTCCTTCAAGGTGGATCAGAGCCAGGTGGACACCTGGAACCCCACCACCGAGGCGCAGACCCACGAAGGCCGGCCCATCGAGTTCGTCGGCTACGACGCGCTCACCGTCGAGGGCGCGCGCCTCCTCAAGACGCGCACGGTCGGCGCGGGCGAGGAAGCCCGCCACGAGGTCGTCCTGAACCGGACGCCGTTCTACGGCGAGTCGGGCGGCCAGGTGGGCGACACCGGCACGCTCACCGTCGGCGGCGAGACGATCCGCGTCCTCGACACGAAGAAGGACGCCGAGGGCACGATCATCCACGTCGTGGACCGGCTCCCGAGCGACCCCGAGGCGGAGGTATCCGGCGCGGTGGACGCCGCGCGGCGGCAGCGCATCATGCGCCACCACACGGCCACGCACCTCCTCCACGCCGCCCTCCGCGAGGTCCTCGGCCCGCACGTCCAGCAGAAGGGCTCACTCGTCGCGCCCGACCGGCTGCGGTTCGACTTCGCCCACTACGAGCGCGTGACCGACGACGAGCAGCGTCGGATCGAGCGGCGCGTCAACGAGGTCGTGCTCCGCAACCTGCCGCTGGGCGAGGAGCGCGCCGTGCCCATCGAGGAGGCGAAGGCGCGCGGCGCGATGGCCCTCTTCGGCGAGAAGTACGGCGACCGCGTCCGCGTCATCACCTTCGCCGACGGCGATTTCAACTCGGTCGAGCTCTGCGGCGGGACGCACGTCCCGGCCACGGGCGCCGTCGGCCTGTTCAAGCTCACGAGCGAGGGCTCCGTCGCCAGCGGCGTGCGGCGCATCGAGGCCGTCGCCGGCGAGGACGCGCTCGCCTGGCTCGACGCCCAGCTCGGCGAGCTCGACGCCGCGCGCGGCCACTTCAAGCAGCTCCCCGGCGGCCTCGGCGCCGCCGTGGAGTCGCTCGTGGAGCACAACAAGGCGCTGGAGAAGGAACTGGCCGACCTCCGCCGCCGGCAGGCCGCCGCCGGGCTGGACGCGTACCTCGACGCCGCGCAGGACGTGGACGGCGTCCGCCTCGTCACCGCCGAGGTGGACGGGGCCGACATGGACGCGCTGCGCGACCTCGCCGAGCAGGCCCGCGACCGCCTCGGTGAGAACGGCGTCACCGTCTTCGGCAGCGCCGACGCCGGGGAGGGCAAGGCCTACCTCGCCGCGTCCGTCACCGACGACCTCGTGAAGCAGGGCGTGCAGGCCGGGAAGCTGGTCGGCGCGCTGGCGAAGCGGGTCGGCGGCGGCGGCGGCGGGCGGCCCCAACTCGCCACCGCGGGCGGGCGGCAGCCCGAGAAGCTGTCCGAGGCCCTCAGCGCGGCGGCCGACGAACTGCGCGCCCTCCTGGGCTGAGCGGTAGGGGCACGGCGCGCCGTGCCCCTACACCCACGGCGCTACTTCAGCAGTGTAAGGCGCCCGGTGGCCGTCCACGTCACGTCGCCCATCCGCGCGGTGACGCGGTAGAGGTAGAGCCCCGAGGCGAGGCCGCGCCCGTCGAGCGGGAGCGCCTGCCCTGCGCCGGCCGCCACCGTCACCGGCCCGAGGCGGGCGACCTCGCGTCCAAGCGCGTCGAAGACCGTCAGCGTGACCTCGGCCGCCTCGGGCAGGTCGAAGGCGACGCGGGTCGTGGGGTTGAACGGGTTGGGGTAGGCGCCCGCGAGGCGGAAGGCGTCGGGGAGTGCGGCGGGCTCGTTCGCCACGGTGGAGGGTACGCCGCCGAGGAGGGTGTAGACGTCCGAGCTGCCCGCACTCTCCAGCGGCAGCCCGTCGAAGGTGGCGGTGCCGCGGAACGAACCGGTCAGGGCGACGGTGATGTCGCCCGAGGCGGCCTGGTAGGTGGCGACGCCGGTGCCGGCGTCCTGGCCGGAGCCGCCGAGCAGCTTGAGGCCGCCGAAATCACCGTCGAGGTCGAAGAGGGCGACGTAGCCGTCGCGGCCCTGCGTGGTGAACGGCTCGTCGTCGAAGGTGCCGGTGCCGTCCACGTAGCCCGTCGCGAAGACGAGGCCGCTCCCCAGGTCGTCCTCCACGGAGAGCGCGGCGGAGAAGTTGGTGCCGCTCCCGCCGCCGCGCCGGCCCCAGACCTCGTCGCCGTCGGCGCTGAGGCGGGCGACGAACACGTCCGTGAAGCCGGTGCTCGCGAGCACGTCGTTGCCGACGAGGATCGTGTTGGAGAAGGAGCCGGTGACGTAGACGTTGCCGGACGCGTCGAGGCCGATGCCGCCGCCGCGCGTGTACTCGGCGCCGTCGGCCCCGATGCCCTCGACCCAGAGCGGCTCGCCGTCGGGGTCGTACTTGACCACGAACACGTCCGTCTCGCCCGCGCTCTGGACGGGCAGCGCACCGAAGAGGGCCACGCCGCGGAAGGAGCCGGCGAGGTGGGCTTCGCCGGCCGCGTTGACGGCCACGCCGTAGGCGAGGTCGCCCTGGTCGCCGCCGCCGCGCCGGGCCCAGACGACCTCGCCTCCGGGCGTGTACTTGGCGAGGAAGGCGTCCGAGGAGCCCGCGCTCACGAGCGTGACGTCGCCGAAGGTGGCGGTGCCCGCGAAGCCGCCGGCGAGGTAGACGTTGCCGGCGGCATCCACGGCAAGGTCGCGGCCGGTGTCCTGGTCCACGCCGCCGGCCTGGCGGACCCACGCCAGGTCGCCCTCGGGCGTGTACTTGGCGAGGAAGGCGTCGAAGTCGCTGAAGGTGGTGAGGACGACGTCGGGGTTGGTGCCGCCGTCCCACGAGGCGATGCCGGTGAAGAAGCCGGTGGTGTAGACGCTGCCGTCCGGGGCCACGGCCACGGCGCCGCCGAAGTCGTTGAACACGTCGGTGCCGCCGCGCCGCGCCCACTGTGCCACGAGGTCGTTGCCCTGCCGGACGTACTTGACGAGGAAGAAGTCGCTGTCGCCCGCGCTGGTGACGCTCACGCCGTCGAACGTGGCCGTCCCCTCGAAGGTGCCGGCGACGTACAGGCTGCCGTCCTCGGCCAGGGCGACGGCGTCGCCGAGGTCGGCGTTCACGCCTCCACCGCGCTCGGCGATCTCGATGTCGAAGGCGGCCTGCGCGAGTGCGACGGGGGCGGGTCCGCAGGCGAGGGCGAGGAGGGCGGCGTAGCGGAGAAACATCGGAGCGATGGTGGATCGGACGGAGCTTGAATGATAGCATCCATGCGATGGGGAGGCCGGTCGGGGCGGCGCTACCACCGTTCCCGATCCCCGCCCGTCCCGGTGAGGCCGAGGTCGGCGTAGGCCACCAGCGCGGGGAACAGCGGCAGCAGGAAGCGCTGGCTCGTGACGAGGTAGGGCATCCCGCCGCCGCCCGTCCCGCCCTCGCCCGCGACGTGCCGGGCGACGGCCTTGCGGTGGACGGTGAGGAAGGCGTCCGGCTCGGGCGCGTGGAGCGCCGCGTCGGTGGCGGCGATGCGGTCGAGGACGAAGGCGAGGCAGGTGGCCGGGTAGCGGTCGTGGAGGGCCTGGGCGCCGCGCCGGGCGTCGGCGAATCCGTCGCGGCGCGCGTTCTCCCGCGCTACCGCCTCGGCGAGGTCGGCGCGGAACTGGTCGGCGACGGCGTCGGCGTCGGGTTTGTCGCCCAGCGTGGCGCGGACACGGGCCGCCGCGCGGGTCACGTCGTCGTCCGGGATGCGGCGGACGGCGGGCGGGGCGGGGAGGCCGTCGGCCCAGGGGGCGAGGCGGGCCAGCAGTGCGTGCGCCCGGTCGTCCAGTTCGGCGACGGCCCGGGCGGGGTCGCCGGCCTCGGGGAAGGCGCGGGCGTGGCCGCTCCGCAGCACGAGCGGGTCGCCGAGGGCGACGTGGCCGACGGGGCATCCGCTGTAGTGGTGGCCGTAGGCGTCGCCGGGGTAGACGCGCACCCCGAAGAGCGGGCCCTTGCCGAGGGCGCGCTGGATGAGCCGGAGCTGCGCCGTCTGGAAGCCGCTCGCCGGGGCGAGCATGTCGCGGAAGAGCCGGTACTCCAGCGTCGAGAACAAGACGTCGTCGTCGTCGCTGCGGCCGACGTACTGCATGACGGCGGGGAGCACCTGCCGCGCCGAGTGGCGCAGCCGCGCGGCGGCCGTCATGGCCGGGCGCCAGAACGGGTCCGGCCCGTCATCGCCCGGCAGCGGCTCCTCGACGAGCCGACGGAGGGCGTCCTCGTCCCGCTCCGTCAGCGCCGCGAACGTCTCCGCAACGACGCCGAGGTCGAAGGTCATCTGCTTGAAGACGAGTTCGAACAGCTGGTGGATGATGACGAAGACGCGCTCGTCGGGGACGGTCGAGGCCGGGGTCTGGGCGTCGAGAAGCCGGTCGAGGGCGAGGTACGTCGAGTAGTCGAGGCCGAGGCGTCCGTCGGCGGCGGGCGGGTTGACGAGGGGGGTGCCGGCGTCGTCCACGAGGCGGGCGGCCTCGGGATCGTCGCGGACGGCGGGGTCGAGCGAGAACGACCACCAGGGGGAAGTGGGCATGGACGCGGGAGCAAGTGGGTGCTTCGGAGGATAGCACCGTGCCGCTCGTCTCCGTGTAGGGGATTCCTGCGGTGTAGGGGATTCCTGCGGGCTGCCTGCCCGCCGCTCATGCGTCGTCCGCTGCGAGAACCGACTCGTGTTCGAGCGCAGCGACGGCGTGAGAAGGAGGGGCTTTCTTCGCCGCGTCTCCACCGCACCGTGCCCGCCCCGGCGTACCTTTGGGGCTGCACCGTTCGGACCCGATCCGGGGTCCGGCCGCCCCCTCCGGGCGATCGACACCGCCCCCTCGCGGCTCAGCCCCGGATCCTCGCGCCGGCCCCGTCGTCCGCGAGCCCCCCTGTCCCCCACGGCATCCCATGTTCGAATCGCTATCCGACAAGCTCGACGCGGCCCTGAAGAACGTCAAGGGCGAGGGCCGCATCAACGAGCTCAACATCGCCGAGACGATGCGCGAGGTGCGCCGCGCGCTCCTCGACGCCGACGTCAACTACAACGTCGCCCGCGACTTCACCAACAAGGTCAAGGAGCGCGCCCTCGACGAGAAGGTGCTGACCTCGGTCGCCCCGGGCCAGCAGTTCGTCAAGCTCATCTACGACGAACTCGTCTTCCTCCTCGGCGACGTCCACGTCGAGCTCAACAAGAGCAAGCGGCTCCCGATGGTGATCCTCATCGCGGGGCTCCAGGGCTCGGGCAAGACGACGTTCACGGGTAAGCTGGCGGCGCTCCTCAAGGGGAAGGGCCGCAACCCGCTCCTCGCCGCCGCCGACGTGTACCGCCCGGCCGCCGTGGACCAGCTCAAGACGCTGGCGAAGCAGGTCGGCGTCCCGGTCTTCTCCATCGAGGACGAGCAGGGCGCGCCCGTGCGCGACGCCGTCCGCGTGGCCCGCGAGGCCGTCGCCGAGGCGCGCAAGGCCGGCCGCGACACCGTCATCATCGACACGGCCGGCCGCCTCCACGTGGACGAGGCCATGATGGCCGAGGTCGTCGCCATCAAGGAGGCCGTCGAGCCCGACGAGATCCTCTTCGTCGTGGACGCGATGACGGGCCAGGACGCCGTCAACACGGCCAAGGCCTTCAACGACCGCCTCGACATCGACGGCGTCGTCCTCACCAAGCTCGACGGCGACACGCGCGGCGGTGCGGCGCTCTCCATCCGCTCCGTCGTCGAGAAGCCGATCAAGTTCGCCTCGACGGGCGAGAAGCTCGACGCGCTCACCGAGTTCCACCCGGACCGCATGGCGCAGCGCATCCTCGGCATGGGCGACATCGTCTCCTTCGTCGAGAAGGCGCAGGAGCAGTTCGACGAGCAGGAGGCGCTCAAGCTCCAGAAGAAGCTCCGCAGCCAGGACTTCGACCTCGAAGACTTCTACACCCAGCTCCAGCGGATCAAGAAGATGGGGTCCATGAAGGACCTCCTCGGCATGATCCCGGGCGTGGGCAAGGCCGTCAAGGACCTCGACGTCCGCGACGACGCCTTCAAGCACATCGAGGCGCTCATCCAGTCGATGACGCCGTACGAGCGGCAGAACCCGGAGAAGATCAACGGCAGCCGCCGCCAGCGCATCGCCGCCGGCGCGGGGCTGAAGGTGCAGGACGTGAACCAGCTCCTCAAGCAGTTCCGCGAGATGAAGAAGATGATGAAGACGATGACCCGCCTCACCGGGAAGGGCCGCAACGTCGATCTCCAGAGCCTCCTCGGCGGCCGATAGGCGGCCGTCGCTTCTCGTTTCTGGTTTCTCGTTCGCGAGCCAGAGACCCACAACCCGAACCCCAGAACCACCCCGCAATGGCCGTCAAACTCCGCCTCCGCCGGATGGGGCGCAAGAAGCACCCCGTCTACGCCCTCGTCGCCGCCGACGCGCGCAGCCCGCGCGACGGCCGGTTCATCGAAGACCTCGGGCGCTACGAGCCCGTCGCCGAGCCCGCCGTCGTGCGGCTCAACGACGAGCGCATCCTCTACTGGCTCCAGCAGGGCGCCCAGCCGTCCGACACGGCGCGCAACCTGCTCAGCCGGGAGGGCCTGATGCTCCGCCTCCACCTCCTCCGGAAGGGGAAGACCGAGGAGGAGATCGAGCAGGCCGTCGCCGAGTTCCGCGAGCGGCGCGGCGCCAAGGTGTCCACGAAGACGACCGCCGCCGACCGCCGCGCCGCCGCCATCGAGGCCGAGCGCAAGGCCGCCGCCGAGGCCGCCAAGAAGGCCGAGGAGGAGCGGAAGGCGCGCGAGGCCGAGCTGGAGAAGCAGCGCCAGGAGGCGGAAGCCGCCGAGCGCGCCGCCCGCGAAGCGGCCGACACCGAGGCCGCCGAGGAGCCGGCCGCCGAGGAGCCGGCCGCCGAGGAGCCGGCCGCTGAGGAGCCGGCCGCCGAGGAGCCGGCCCCGGAGGCCGAAGCTCCCGAGGTGGAGGCCGAAGCCGCTGCGGAGCCCGTGGAAGAGCCGGCTGTCGAGGAACCGGCGGCTGCCGAGGAACCGGCCGAGGAGGCGGAAGCGTCTCTCGCCGAGGCCGAGCTGCCCGAGGCCACTCCCGAGGAGGCCGCCCAGGCGCCCGAGGCCGAGGACGCCGGCGACGAAGACGAATCCAAGGAGGCGTAACCCGCCACGAACGGACGCGGGGAGCCGGCACCGGTCGGCTCCCCGCGTCGCGTCCGCCATGCCCGGCATCGCCCCCGATACGCTCCTGCTGATGGGCCGCTGCGGCCGCGCGCACGGCGTCCGCGGTGAGGTCAAGGTCTTTCCCGAGACCGACGACCCCGACCGCTTCGCCGCGCTCGCCCGCGTCTTCGTCGGCCCCTCGGCCGAGGAGGCGGAGGAGCGGGCGGTCGAGCGCGTGCGGTTCCAGCCGCAGAAGGGGCGGACGGTCGTGCTCCTCCACCTCGGCGGCGTTCCCGGCCGCGACGAGGCGGAGGCCCTGCGCGGCCTCGGCGTCTACGCGCACGAAGACGACCTCCCACCGCTCGACGAGGACGAGGTCTACCTCCACGACCTCGTCGGCCTCGACGTGGTGCTGCTGGCGGAGGACGGCGAGTCCGTCACCGACCCCGTCGGCACCGTGCGCGACGTGCTCGAAGGCGGCCCGCAGCTGCTGTTCGTCGTCGCCCGCGAGGGCCGGCCGGACGTGCTCGTGCCCGACGTGCCCGAGATCGTCCTCGACGTGGACCTCGACGAGGGCTGCGTCGTCCTCGACCCCCCCGAAGGCCTGTTCGAAGCGTGAAGGGAGAAGTGGGTAGTGAGCGAGCACGCAGCACGACCTTGCTCCCTTCTCACTTCCTCCTTCCCACTTCCCATGCGCATCGACCTCGTCACCGTCCTGCCGGAGCTCGTCCGCAGCCCGCTGGAGCACTCCATCCTCCGGCGCGCGCAGGACAAGGGGCTCGTCGAGGTGCACGTCCACGACCTCCGCGACTGGGGCCTCGGCCGCTACCGGCAGGTGGACGACGCGCCCTACGGCGGCGGCGGCGGGATGGTGCTCCGGCCCGAGCCCCTCTTCGCCTGCCTCGACGCGCTCGCCGAGGAGGGCGGCCCCATCGACGAGGTGATCTACCTCACGCCGGACGGCGAGCGCCTCGACCAGCCGCTCGCCAACCGGCTCTCGTTGCAGAACCGGCTCGTCCTCATCGCCGGGCACTACAAGGGCATCGACCAGCGGGTCCGCGACGCCCGCGTCACGCGCGAGGTCTCCATCGGGGACTACGTGCTCTCGGGCGGCGAACTCCCCGCACTCGTGCTCATCGACGCCGTCGCCCGGCTCGTGCCCGGCGTACTCGGCGACGCCGGCTCGGCGCTCTCCGACTCGTTCCAGGACGGCCTCCTCGACGCGCCGGCCTACACGCGCCCGCCCGTGTTCGAGGGCATGGCCGTGCCGGCCGTCCTCCAGTCCGGCGACCACGCGGCCATCCTCGCCTGGCGCGAGGCGCAGCGCCTGGCCCGGACGCAGGCCCGCCGGCCCGACCTGCTGGCCGACAATCGCGAAGAATCCATCGAATAGCACGCCCGCCGCCGGACGGCCGGGCACCCTCCGTACCTTGCAGGCTACGCGCTCGCGCCACCCCATCCGGCAGCGCCCGGCCTCCCCGAAGACTCCTACCGACTACTCCCATGGCTACCGATCTCATGAGCCTCGTCGAGGCCACGCAGCTCCGCGACGACGTTCCCGCGTTCAACCCGGGCGACACCGTCAGCGTCCACGTCCGCGTGATCGAGGGCAACAAGGAGCGCATCCAGCGCTACGAAGGCGTCGTGATCGCCATCAAGGGCAGCGGCGCGTCCAAGACGTTCACCGTGCGCAAGGTTTCCAACGGCGTCGGCGTCGAGCGGATCTTCCCGTTCAACTCGCCGAAGCTCGCGAAGGTCGAGCGCATCCGCGAAGGCCGCGTCCGCCGCGCCAAGCTCTACTACCTGCGCGGGCTGCGCGGCAAGGCCGCCCGCATCCAGGAGAAGCGCCGCGACACCGCCAAGTAGCCGACGGCGGATGGATGAGGGAGGATGGCAGATGGAGCCCGACCCCATCATCCATCCGCTTCCCTCCACCATCCCGATGCGCCTCGCCGTCTGGCCCGTTCCGCCCGCCCAGGCCCTCGCCGACGTGCTGGCGAGCGCCGGGCCGGTAACGGAGGTCGTGCCGGTCGAGCCCTATGAGGCGCGCGCCGCGCTGGAGGAGGGACGGGCCGACCTCGTGCTCGTCCCCACCCTCGACGCCCTCCGCGACCTCGACGGCCTGGAGCTCGTACCCGGCGTCGGTCTCGTGGGCACGGCCGGGCCGACGCGCGCGCTCGTCGTCGGCAGCGCGCTCGACGCGGTCCGGACCATCGGGTTCGACCCGCGCTACGGGCAGGACGCGCTGCTGGCGCAGATCCTCCTCAAGGAGCACTACGGCGGCACGCCGGCCTTCCGCCCGGCCGACCCGGCCGCTGCACTCGATACGCTGCTCGCCGAGAACGACGCCGTTCTGGCCGCTCCCGACGTGGACGCGGGCGGCCGCCTCGTGCTCGACCTCGGCCAGGAGTGGGTGGAGCTCACGCTCCGTCCGATGGTCTGGGGCCTCGTCGTTGCGCAAGCGGGTGCGCTTGCGGCCGAGGCCGCCCGCCTCCTCCGTGATGCGGCCCGCGCCGCCGCGCCGCCCGAGGCCGCCCTCCTCGGCGGCGATCGGGCCTACCAGCTCACCCTCGACGGGTACGCGATGGACGGCCTCGACGAGTTCGCCAACCACCTCTACTACCACGGCGCGCTGCCTGCGCTGCCCGACCTTCCGTTCGTCGTCATTCCGCCTGACGAGGAGGAAGAGTAAGTCGTATCTCGTAATGCGTAGCACGTAACGCGTATCGCGAGGCTCCCATTACGCAGCACGCATTACGCAGCACGCATTACGCAATAAGCCCCTATGTCCGA
>CAZOJJ010000031.1:11617-26639 GCA_964580105.1 uncultured Rhodothermales bacterium
CATTACGCAGCACGCATTACGCAGCACGCATTACGCAATAAGCCCCTATGTCCGACGGCGTCAAAGTCATCACCACCAACCGCCGCGCGCGCCACGAGTACCACCTCGAAGGCGCCGTCGAGGCGGGGCTGGTGCTGACCGGCTCGGAAGTGAAGTCGCTGCGCGAGGGGCACGTCCAGCTCCAGGACGCCTTCGTGACGGTGACGCCGGAGGGGATGGAGATGCGGAACGTGTACATCGCGCCGTACGAAATGGGCGGCTACGCCAACCACGAGCCCACGCGCCCGCGCCGGCTGCTCCTCCACAAGAAGGAGATCGAGCGGTTCCAGAAGGGTGTCGAGCAGAAGGGCTACACCATCGTGCCGCTGCGGATGTACTTCAAGAACGGGCGGGCGAAGGTGGAGATCGCGCTCGGCAAGGGCAAGAAGCTCTACGACAAGCGCCACGACATCGCCGAGCGCGACACGCAGCGCCGCCTCGACCGCCTGATGAAAGACCGTTGATCCAGCTCGTATCGCGTAGTGCGTAAGGGGCCCCGCCCGGCCGTACGCAGTGCGCACGACGCAAAACGCCCCATGCCCCCGTTCCTCCCCGCCGACGAGCAGCTCCGGCACCTCCGCCGCGGCGCGGCCGACATCCTCCCCGAGGCCGCCCTGAAGGCCAAGCTGGAACGCTCGGTCCAGACCGGACAACCCCTCCTCGTCAAGCTCGGCGTGGACCCCACGCGGCCGGACCTCCACATCGGCCACGCCGTCGTCCTCCGCAAGCTGCGCCAGTTCCAGGACCTCGGCCACCGGGCCGTCCTCATCATCGGCGACTTCACCGCGCGCATCGGCGACCCGTCGGGCAAGAGCAAGACGCGGCCGATGCTGACCGAGGCTGAGATCGAGGAGAGCGCGCGGTCGTACGTCGAGCAGGCCGGCGTCGTCCTCGACACGGACCCCGAGAAGCTCACGCTCGTCCGCAACAGCGACTGGCTCGGGCCGATGACCTTCGCCGACGTGATCCGCCTCGCCGGCCAGACCACCGTCGCCCGGATGCTCGAGCGCGACGACTTCGCGAAGCGCTACGCCGCGCAGCAGCCGATCTCGCTCCACGAGTTCCTCTACCCGCTCGCGCAGGCCCAGGACTCCGTCCACCTCGGCGCCGACGTCGAGCTGGGCGGGACGGACCAGACGTTCAACCTCCTCATGGGCCGCGCGCTCATGGAAGCCGCCGGGCAGGAGCCGCAGGTCTGCCTCACGATGCCCATCCTCGAGGGCACCGACGGCGTGCAGAAGATGTCGAAGTCGCTCGACAACTACATCGGCGTCACCGAGGCGCCGGAGGAGATGTACGGCAAGACGCTCTCCATCCCGGACGCCCTCATCTTCCGCTACGTCGAGCTGGCGACGGACGTGCCGACGGAGGAGCTCGACCGCTGGAAGCGCTACGCCGAGGCGGACCCGCGCAACGCCAAGCACGACCTCGCCCTCCGGCTCGTGCAGCTCTATCACGGCGAGGAGGCCGCCCGCGCGGCGCGCGCCCACTTCGAGAAGACGGTCATCCAGGGCGACGTGCCCGAGGACCTCCCCGAGGTGGCCCCGGAGACGGACGGCGGGACGGTCGGCTTGCTGGATCTGATCCGCCAGGCCGGCTTCGCGGCGTCCAACGGCGAGGCGCGCCGGCTCGTCCAGCAGGGCGCCGTCTCCCTCGACGGCGAGCGGGTGGATGACCCGATGCGGGTGGTGAATCTCGACGCCGAGGCGCCGTTCGTGTTGAAGGTGGGGAAGCGGCGCTACGCGCGGATCGTCCGCCCGTCGTGACCGTTCGGGGGCGCCTGTGCGCGGCTCCGAGGAATTCGTTGGGTTCCGGTACGGCTTCGCCGTAGGTAAGGCACGACCCGGTACCCTCGCCGCGTTCCCCTCCGCATGCGCCGCCTCGCCTACGTCCTCGCGCTGATCGCCCCGGCCGCGCTGGCCCAGCGTGGCGTCTCGCCGTACGTGGCAGGGGTGGCCGCGCTCGGCGTGGCGGACTACGAGGAGGCCGCGCGCCAGCTCGAAGCGGCCGTCCACGCCGACCCCCGCGACGCCGAGGCCCACTACGCCCTCGCGCAGGTCCACGCCGCCGACTCCCCGCTCCGCGACGAGCGCGCCGTGCTCCGCCACCTCGACCGCGCCCTCCGCCTCGACCCGGACAACGCCCGCTTCCTCGAAGCCCGCCTCGACGCCCTTCGCCGCACCTCGCCCGAGGAGAAGGCGTTCAGCATGACCGACACCCGGCGGCCCGCCCTCGCCCGCCGCATCCTCGAACTCGACGCGACGAGCGCCCTCGCCCACGAAGAACTGGCGCTGAGCGCGTTCCTGGAGTTCGACTGGCGCCGGCAACTCGCCGGCCGCGCGGGCGGCTGGGACCCCGACGCGGACGAGGGACGGAGCGGCGCCGCCAACCGCGCCTACCGCCGCACCCTCGACCACCTCGACGCCGCGCTCCGCGCCGAGCCCGCCCGCGAGAGCGCCCTCCGCCTCCGTCTCCGCCTCTTCGCCGATACGCGTGACGACGAGGGGCTCGCCCGCGCCGCCCGCGCCTTCGCCGAGGCGCGGCCGGACGACCCCGACGCCGACCTCTACCTCGGCCTGGCCGCCTACCGCGCGGGAGACCTGGCGGAGGCGCAGGCCCGCTTCGACGCGGCGCTTGCCGCCTTCTCGCCGGAAGAGCGCGCCCCGTTCGACGACCTCTCGCTCTTCCTCCGCGACGACGAGGCCGACGCCTACGCGGCCGACTCCGCCGCCTTCGCCGAGCGCTTCTGGGCCGTTCGTGACCCCCGCCTGCTCTCGACCGAGAACGAGCGCCGCCTCGACCACTACGCCCGCCTCGCCCTCGCCGACCTCCTCTTCGCCGACGTCCGGCGCGGCACGCGCGGCTGGGCCACCCCACGCGGCGAGGTCGTCGTGCGCTACGGACTGCCCGACCGCCGGGCGCGCCAGCTCGCCTCCAACGTCATCGCCCGCGACTTCGGCGCCTACGAGGGATGGGTCTACGAGGGCGAGGACGGCTTCGCACTCCGCTTCGTGGACCCCTTCCGTGCGGGCGACTACGACTTCCCCTCGTCGGCGGCCGGCGAGGACGACGCCACGCGGGCGCGGAGCCTCTTCACCCGGATGCCCGAGCGGTTCCGCTACGCACCGCCGCACGGCTTCACGCCCTTCCCCCACCTCGTCGCTGCGTTCCGGGGGCCGAAAGGGCGGACCGACCTCGTCGTCCCCTTCGCCATCCCGCTGGCGGGTGAGGTGAATCCGAACGACGAGGGGCTCCGCCTCGGGATCGACAGCGGCGTCTTCGTCCTCGACGGCGAGGGCCGGCCCGTCGCCGAGGCACGGCGCCGGACGCCCCGCCTTACCCGGGTGGCCGCCGTTCAGGCCGACGGGGCGACCGCGCTCCTCGACGGCTTCTCCGTTCCCGTCCTACCCGGCGACTACACCCTCGCCGTCGAGTTCGAGCAGCGGCGGACCGGCGCCGTCGGCGTCACGCGCGAGGCCGTCGCCGTGCGCGACTTCACCGGGTCCGGCCTCCGCGTCTCCGACGTGCTGCCCGCTCTGCACGTCGAAGAGACCGGCGGACCGGTCGGCCCCGGATGGATCCGCCGGGGCGGCTTCGCCATCCAGCCCGCCCCCTGGCGTACCTTCGAGGCCGACGCGCCGGTCTACCTCTACGTCGAAGTCTATGGCCTCGGCCGCCGGGACGGCCGAACGGACTACGAGATCGAGGCGCGCCTTCAGCCGGAGGACCGCGCGGGGGCGCTCGAGCGCGCGGCGCGCCGGCTCTTCGGGCGCCCGCCGCCGAGGGGCGTGGCCGCTGGCTTCGTCGCTTCGGGTACGCAGGCCGACGAGGGCCAGTACCTCATCCTGGACGCCTCCGGCCAGGAGCCGGGGCCGTACGTGCTCACCCTCCTCGTACGCGACCGCACCACCGGCGCGAGCGTCGAAACCCACCGGCCCCTGACCCTGCGCGCCCCCGAACCCTGAGAAATCTTCCGTCGTTAATCTGGGTCGCCTCGTGCGTCCCTCGTCGTGGATCTGAACCCGCTTCCCATGTTTCGCCTCCATCGAATCGCGCTCCTCGCGCTCGGCCTGCTCGCCGTGAGCGGAACCCTCCGGGCTCAGTCCGCCGACGCCCTGATCCAGCAGGGCATCGAGGCCTACCGCGAGGAGCGGTTCGAGGACGCCCTTCGCGCCTTCGAGGCGGCCGTCCGAGCGAGCCCCGACGCCGCCGAGGCGCACTACCTCCTCGCCCGCGTCCTCTTCGACACCCCGCTCCGCGACGAGGGCCGCGCCGCCCGCGCCCTCGAACGGGCCCGCGAACTCGACCCGGACAACCTCCAGTACATGGTGGCCCGTCTGCAGCAGCTCCGCACCGACACGCCGAACTTCATCGCGGAGATGCTGCGCGCCCAGCAGCGCGTCGAACTGGCCAACGCGATCCTCGAACGCGACCCCGAGAACGCGTTTGCACACGAAGAGCTGGGCACCCACTACATCCGCGACTACTACTACTACCGGAACCTGATCGACCTCCCGTTCCTCAGCTTCCAGAGCCAGGGCCGCTCCACCGCCGACGACCTCTCCGACGACTTCGACGAGTCTATCGTGGAGGACATGGGCCAGACCGGCGGCGGCAGCGGCAACAACAACCCGAACCTCGGGACGATCCAGGCGGAGATGGAGGCGCAGTGGGCGAGCGAGGTCGACCTCGGTCCGGCCGCGGCCGTGGGCACCAACGACCGCTTCAACCTCGACCGGATTCTCGGCCAGGGCGTCGGCGTCCTCGATCTGTCCCGGCGGGCCGACCACGCCTACGAGCGGGCCGTCCACCACCTCAACCTCGCCCTCGCCACCGACCCCCGCCGCCCGATCTACGACCACCTCATGCGGCTCAACGCGCTGGCGGGCCGGTGGGACGCGGCCCTCGAGACGCTGGGCCAGATGCTCGTCTACTTCCCCGACGACCCCGAGACGTGGCTCTACCTCGGCCTGGCCAACCACCGCCTCGGCAACGGGGACGCCGCCGCCGTCGCCTTCGGCGAGGCCATGGACCGCCTGCCGGAGGAGCAGCGGGCGGCCTACGAAGACATCGCCCTCCTCCTCACGGACGACCAGCTGGAGGCCTACCGGGCCGACCCGGAGACGTTCGCCCGCCGCTTCTGGACGAGCGAGGACCCCCGCTTCCTCACCGTCTACAACGAGCGCCGCCTGGAGCACTACGCCCGCCTCACGTACGCGGATCTGATGTACCGCTCGGACGACCTCGATCTGCCGGGCTGGGAGACCCAGCGCGGCAAGATCCACGTTCGCTACGGAGTGCCCCGCGTGGACGTGGTCCTCGCCGGGGAATTCCAGAACGTCCTCGAAGCGTTCGGCACCCGCCACGAAGGGTTCGAAATGCGGGACGGCAGTGCCCAGATGGCGAGCAACAACCGCTTCAACATCTGGGACTACGGCGACTTCCGCTTCGTCTTCGAGGACCCCTTCCAGAACGGCGAATTCCGCCTCTACTCGCCCCCCGCCGACCTCTTCGCCAGCGTCGGCGGCTCGGCCGTCGACCGGATGGACTACGAGCGGATCGCCCGTGAGACCTTCCGGACGACGCCCGAGCGCTACGACTTCGAGCCGCCCGGCCGGCGCATCGGGCTCCCGTACCTCGTCACCGCCTTCAAGGGCGACGACGGCCGCACCGACCTCTACGTCCACTACGGCATCCCGCTCGCCGAGCGCGTCGATCCCGCGGCCGACGAGCTTGTGGACCTGACGGTCAAGACGGGCGCCTTCCTCATCAGCCAGGACCGCGACATCCTCGCCGAGCGGCGGCGCACGCTCTACGGCCTCCGCACGGCGCAGGTCGAGCCCTTCGCCGAGACGCAGCTCTGGACCGACACCCAGGCCCTCGACGCGCCGCCCGGCACGCACGAGGTGTCCGTCGAGTTCGAGACCGTCGGCGGCGGGACCTCCGCCGTACAGCGCCGTGCGGTCGAGGTGCCCGACTTCTCGGGCCGCGACCTCGCCCTATCGAGCATCATGCTGGCCTACCACGTCGAGGACACCGACGCCGACCGCCTTCCGGGCCTCGTCGTCCGCGACGGCCTCGCCATCAAGCCCGCGCCCTGGAGCGTGTTCAACCACGCGCAGCCGATCTACCTCTACTTCGAGGTCTACAACCTCGGCATGCAGGGGGAGCGGACCGACTACGAGGTCGAGGCGCAGCTCCGCCCGAAGGACACCTCCACCGGGATCGCCCGGCTGGCGCGGAACCTCTTCGGCGGCCGGGACCCCGGCGTGTCGTCGCAGTTCGAGGTCCAGGGCGACCGCCCCGACGACGCGCAGTACGTCATCCTCGACGCGGCCGAGCAGGAGCCCGGCTTCTACACGCTCACGCTCCAGATCCGCGACCGCGTCTCCGGCCGCACCGTCGAGGAGACGACGGACCTGTACCTGGAGTGAGGCGAGAAGTAGGAGGTGAGAAGTACGAAGGGCGGAAACGGGCCTTTTCTCACTTCTCGCTTCTCACTTCTCGCTTCTCACTTCTGCCTTCCGCACCCGCGCGTCCATCTCGGCGACGAGCGCCTTGAGGTCGTCCTTGTACGCCCCGAGGCGGGCGGCGAGGGCGTCGTCGGCCGTGGCGAGGATCTGCACGGCCAGCAGCCCCGCGTTCTTCGCGCCCCCGATGGCGACGGTCGCCACCGGGACGCCGCCGGGCATCTGGACGATGGACAGCAGGGAGTCGAGCCCTTGGAGGGCGCGCGTCTGCACCGGCACGCCGATGACGGGGAGCGTCGTGCTCGCGGCGATCATGCCGGGGAGGTGGGCCGCCCCGCCCGCGCCCGCCACGATCACCTTGAGGCCGCGTGAGGCGGCCGTCCGGGCGTAGTCGGCCATCGCATTGGGCGTGCGGTGGGCGGAGAGGACGCGCGCCTCGAAGGGCACGTCGAACGCGCGGAGGACGGCGGCGGCGGCCTCCATCGTGGGCCAGTCGGACTCGCTGCCCATCGCCAGGCCGACGAGCGGGGAAGAATCGGGCATCGGTGGGGGCGTGGGTGGAGCCGTAAGCTAGGCACGGGCGAGCGATCCGTCTCCGATTGCCAGGGCGGCGGCGCGACCGGCGAGGCGCCCCGTGGACCACGCCCACAGGAAGTTGTACCCGCCGATGGGGCCGAAGGCGTCGAGCACCTCGCCGCAGAAGAACAGGCCGGGTCGGCGGCGGCTCTCCAGCGTGCGCGGGTGGACCTCGCCGAGGCCCACGCCGCCGCCGGTCACCTCGGCTTTCCGGTAGCCTTCATCGCCGGTCCACGGCAGCGGGTAGCGCGTCAGCACGTCGACGAGCCGGAGGCGCTCGGCGCGGCGAAGGTCGGCGCGGGTGCGCTCGGGCGGGAGCCCGGCGTCCCGGGCGAGCGTGTCGGCGAGGCGGGAAGGGAGCGTTTCGCGGAGGAGGCCAAGGACGGTGCCGGGGCCGTGCACGCGGAGGTAGCGGTCCCACGCCTCGGCGTCCCGGTCGGTCCACTGCACGAGGATCGGCTGCTCGGTGCCCGCGCGGCGGGCGAGGGCGACCAGGTGCGAGGCGTTGAGCGCGGCCGGACCGCTGTAGCCCCGGTGCGTGAACAGAAAGCCGCCCTCCGTCTCGAAGTGTCCCTTCGGTTGCGGCGCCCGGATGCGGACGCGCAGCGAGAGGCCCGCGAGGCCGGCGTGCGGTGCGGGCTCGGCCGTGAGCGGGGCGAGCGCCGGGTACGTCGGTTCGACGCGGTGCCCCAGCGCCTCGGCCGCACGGAGGCCGAACCCGTCGCTCCCCGTCTTCGGCACCGACAGCCCGCCCGTGGCGACGACGACGGCACGGGCGCGCACCTCGGCGCCGCCGCCGAGGCGGACGACCCAGCCGGGGCCGTCTGCCTCCAGACCCGTCACGAGCGCCTCGAAGCGGAGCGTCACGCCGGCGCGGCGGCAGGCGTGGACGAGCGCGTCGCGCACGTCGGTGGCGCGGTTGGAGGCGGGGAAGAGCTTGCCCGTCTCGGGTTCGAGGGCGAGGGGAACGCCGAGGTCGTCCTCGAAGAAACGCCGCTGCTCGTCGAGCGGCCACGAGAGGAGGAGGTTACGGAGCGTGTGCGGCGACGACGCCGTGACGAACCGCGCCGGGTCCACCACCGACGGCAGCACGTTGCACCGGCCGCCGCCGCTGATGACGATCTTCTTGCCGCCCTGCCGCGTGCGCTCCAGCAGGACGACCGGCGCTCCGGCCTCGGCCGCGAAGCGCGCCGCCATGAGCCCGGCCGCTCCGGCTCCGATGACGACGACGGGAAGGGAAGCGGGCACGGCGGCGGGTGGAGGAGGGCCTCTGCGGCGCGACTGCGGCGCGGCCGCACGGGGTTACGGGCGCGCCTGTTCTTCGAGGAGCACGCGGTCGAACGCCTCCACGATGGCGTCGAGGCCGAGGAAGGTCAGCGCGGCGTCGAGGTCGCGGAAGACGCGGTGCTCGCGGCGGGTGTCGCGGACCTGCCGGCTGAAGAGGTGCGCCATCATCGTATCCAGTTCGCGCCTGACGACGACGGCCGTGCGCCCCCCGTCGAGCCCGGCGGCCAGCTCCACGCGGAGCGCCTTCATCTCCCGGAGGTCCTCCGGGTGCATGACCATGGACCGGATCGCGCGGCCGTCCCAGAGCACCCGAATCGAAGGATCGGCGTCCGGCCGGCCGTAGAGCCCCCGCATCGCATTGGCGATGTCCGACCACGTGACGGCCCCTTCGAGCGTTACGCAGGCGAAGCGCTCGGACGTGGCGAGGGAGACGCGGACGGGCATGCGGGTCGGGGGCTCAGTTCAATGCGCGAACGGCTCAGTTCAATACGCGAACGGCTCGAAGGCCACACCGTCGCTGAGGCGGACGGCGGGCCCCGGCAGGTGGATCAGCCGGATCCATGGTACGATAGCCTCCCAGACTTTGCCGCGAAAGGGCAGGCCTGCCGGCTCCAGGTCGAGGCCGACGTAGACGACCCTCCGCTCGAACCCCCGCCGCACGTCGCCGTCCCGGACGCCGTAGCCGAGGGCGAGGTTGAGCCAGGGCGGGAGGGTGCGCCGGGCCGCCTCGGGGGCGAGGGCGTGGAGGTTGACGGCGAGCCAGGTCGTCTGCCCGGCGTAGTCGCACGTGGCGTCGCAGGGGCCGCCGGAGGGCCAGTAGCTCCACTTGAGCTGGACGGCGTCGAGGGCGGGCACGTACGCCTGCGCCACGACGAAGCCCGCCCCGACGGCGTTGGCCCCGAGGTCGGGCGGGGAGAAGCCGACGCCCCGGTCGAAGCCGTCGAGCACCTCGTAGTAGAGCATGCCCGCGAAGGCCGTCGCCCCGCCGAGGAGGGCGGCGGTCCGGGGCTCGTGGCCGGCCCAGCGGTAGGCGCCGGCCCAGATCCGCGTCTGCACGGCGGTCGAGAAGGCGTGCCCGGCCTTGTCGGCCCAGCGGGCATAGCCCCAATCGTAATCAACGGAGAACGGGTCGTGCGGGCGGGGGTCCACGTGGTAGCGGCGGACGTACTCCCACCCGGCCGCGCCCGCGCCCGCCCCGACGACGGCTGCCGTGCGCCACCGGCTCGCGCCGGCCAGGGAGTCGGCCGGCTGGGCGGAGGCCAGGCCAGAGGCGCCGAGGAGTCCGGCCAGGACGAGGAACCGTGGGAATCGCCGATGCATCCCGTGCCTCAGAAGGCGAACGGTTTGAAGGCGGGGTCGGGCGTGATCCGCACGGCGGGGAAGGGGACGTGCACCTGGCGGAGGACGGGGAGCATCGCCTCCCACACCTTCCCCCGGAACGGCAGCCCGGCCGGCTCCAGGTCGAGGCCGACGTAGACGAGGCTTGCCGTCAGGTAGTCCCGCTCGTCCCGCTCGCGTGCGCCGTAGCCGACGGCGAGGTTGAGCCAGGGCGGGAGGGTGCGCCGGGCCGCCTCGGGGGCGAGGCGGTGGGGGTTGATCGTCAGCCAGTAGGTCTGCCCGGCGTAGTCGTCAACGGGGTTCTTGCCCTCCCAGCCGCTCGGCCAGTAGCTCATCTTGAGGCGGACGGCATCGAGGCGGGGGTCGTCGGCCTGGGCCGCGGCGAAGAAGACGCCGGCGGTGTTGAAGACGAGGTCGCCCGGCGAGAAGCCCCACTGCGGGCCGAAGCCGTCGAGCACCTCGTAGTAGAGCATGTTCGTGAACCCGGCGACGGCGCCCCAGAGCCGGGCCTGCGGCTCGCTCACGCCCGCCCAGCGGAGGGAGCCCCGGTAGCCGCGCGTGAGCAGGGCGGCCGAATAGAAGTGGCCGAGCTTATCGGCGAAGCGGACGTACTCCCAGTCGTTCGCAACGCGGAAGCGGGGGCTGCGGTCTTCCCACCATCGCCGTCGCTGGTGGTCCATGACGAAGAGCGCGGCGCCGGTGCTGGCGCCCGTGACCGCCGCGATGCGCCACCCGCTCGGCCGCCGATCCGCGATGCTGGCCTGGAGCGTGTCGGAGGCGAGGCGCAAGGGTGCGAGGCTTGCAGGGGCCGGCGCCGGGGCGGCGGCGCGGGGCGGAAGCGGGACGGCTCCCTCCGCCTCGGGCGTCGGCGCGGCCTCGAAGACGGCCAGGTCCAGCTCGTCCATCCGGTAGCCGAGGCCGGAGTGCTGCGCGGCGGCCGGGCCGCTCCCGGCGAGGAGCAGCGCCAGCGCCAGGGACCGGAGGGAGCGAGGCATAGGGCAGGGGCGAAGGCGGCCGAGAAGGTACGGCGGAGCCTGGCCGGAAGCGGAGCACGACCGGTCCGGCCGCGTATCTTCGCCGCCCGTTCGCCGAGCCCCCCTCCGATGCGCAATCCCGCCTCCCGCCGTACCAAGATCGTCTGCACCCTCGGCCCCGCCACCTCCTCGCGTGAGGCCATCCGCGCCCTCATCGAGGCGGGGATGGACGTGGCACGGCTGAACTTCTCGCACGGCTCGCACGACGACCACCGCCGCCTGATCGAGCTCGTGCGGGAGGAGGCGCAGCGGGCAGGCCGCGTCGTGCCGGTGCTGCAGGACCTCCAGGGACCGAAGATCCGCATCGGCGAGGTGAAGAACGGCGTGGTCCTCCTGCACAAGGGGCAGCCGCTTACGCTCACGGCCGAGCCCGTCCGCCTCGGCACCCGCAAGTGCGTCCACGTTTCGTACGAGCCGCTGGCGGAGGAGGTCAGCGAGGGCGGGCGCATCCTCATCGACGACGGGCACATCGAGCTGCGGGTGACGGGCATCGAGGGGGCGGAGGTGCACACGGAGGTGGTCGTCGGCGGCCCGCTCCGCTCGCGGAAGGGCGTCAACCTCCCGCTCATCCGCACCCGGCGGCCCTCGTTGACCCAGAAGGACCTTGGCGACCTCGCCTTCGGGCTCGACCACGACGTGGACTTCATCGCGCTCTCGTTCGTCCGATCCGGTACGGACGTACGGGACCTCAAGCGCCGCATCGCCGAGGCGGGCAAGGAGGTCGGCGTCGTCGCCAAGATCGAAAAGCCGGAGGCCGTCGACGACTTCGAGGCCATCCTCGCCGAGGCCGACGGCATCATGGTGGCGCGCGGCGACCTCGGCATCGAGATCCCGATGCAGGAGGTGCCCGTCGTGCAGAAGCGGCTCATCCGGCGGTGCCTCCAGGCCGCCACCCCCGTCATCACGGCCACGCAGATGCTGGAGTCGATGATGGACAACCCGCGCCCGACGCGCGCCGAGGCCTCCGACGTCGCCAACGCCGTGCTCGACGGCTCCGACGCCGTCATGCTCTCGGGCGAGACGGCGGCCGGGAAGTACCCCATCAAGGCCGTCGAGGTGATGGCCGAGATCATCTGCTCGGTGGAGGGCCAGCGCCGAGGGCTCGGCGGCCACGAGGCCGCCAGCGAAGTCAACGAGCCGGAGGCCCGCATCACGCAGGCCATCTCGTTCACGGCCGTCCGCCTCGCGGCCGAGGTCGAGGCCGTGGCGCTGTGCTGCCTCACCCACTCCGGCGCGACGGCCCGCGCCATCGCGCGTCACCGCCCGGACGTCCCGATCTTCGCCTTCACCGACGACCCGCGCGTGGTCGGCCGGCTCGCGCTCCTCTGGGGGACCGACGCCTTCGCCATCCCCTTCCAGCCGCACACCGACGACGGCATCGGGGCCGTCCACCGCGGGCTGCTGGAGCACGGCCTGGCCCGGCAGGGTGACCGGATCGTGGTGACGGCGGGGCTCCCTCTCCCGGCCAAGGGCCTCACCAACATGGTCCACGTCAGTACGGTGGGGGAGGGGTGGAGTGCGTAGAGGATGGAGAAAATGCATGCTGCCGTCCCTGCGTTCTCCTCCATCCCTCGATGAGGCATCCCCGATAAGGGCCTCGCCCGCCGGCCGGGCAATTCCGTATCATCCCGGTCGTTCAAAACGGAGCCTTCCGCCGCGCCGCCTATCGAGGTTGCTACGCCCCCGCCGTCTCTCGCGCACCCCGTTCGCCGATGCCCCGCGCTCCCTTCGCGCGCTCCGCTCTCGCCCCGGCCGTGTGGGTCG
Organism: uncultured Rhodothermales bacterium; assembly: GCA_964580105.1. Classification (GTDB taxonomy): domain Bacteria; phylum Bacteroidota; class Rhodothermia; order Rhodothermales; family Rubricoccaceae; genus CAZOJJ01. Next base: position 24,126 of record CAZOJJ010000031.1, read on the forward strand.
GGCTGCTCGCCCTCGCCGTGCTGCCGGGGTGTGCGCGTGGTTCCTTCCTCGGCGACCGCTACAACAACTTCCGTGCGTACTACAACACGTTCTACAACGCCAAGCGGGCGTTCGAGGCGGGCGAGGAGCAGCTGACGCGGCCGGACCAGCGGATTGACCGGGGACGGTACCTGTCCATCTTCACCGATCAGCCCGCCTCGGGCGGCCGGCCGACCCAGAGCGGCTCCTTCCAGGACGCCATCGAGAAGGGGGCCGACCTCCTCCGCGAGCGGCCCGACTCCAAGTGGGCCGACGACGCGCTGCTGCTCATCGGGAAGGCGTACTTCTACCAGGGCAACTACATCGGGGCCGAGGGCAAATTCCGCGAGACCATCACCGCGGCCGACGAGCGGGGCCAGCCGGAGCTGGCCGACGAGGCCCGCTTCTGGCTCGGCCGCACGCTGACGGCCAGCGAGCGCTTCGACGAGGCCGCCTCGGCGCTCGAAGAGGGGCTCGCCAGGGAGGGGCTCCGCCGCTACTGGCGGGCGCGGATGCAGCTCGCCCGCGCCGAACTGTTCGTGCAGCAACGCGCCTGGGACGACGCGGCCAACGCCCTCACCGACGCCCTCCCGGACGTCCGCGACAGCGACCTCGCCGGGCGGGCGCAGTTCCTCCTCGGGCAGGTGCTCGAAGCCTCCGGCCGCTACGAGGCGGCGGCCGAGGCGTACGCCCGGGTGCAGCGGCACAAGCCGGTCTACGAGCTCAGCTACGCCGCCCAGCTCAACCACGCGCTCGTGCTCGGGCTGGACGTGGGACGGACCGCCGAGGCCCTCGCCCTCGCCCGCCGCATGCGCAGCGACGACAAGAACTTCCAGAACCGCGCCGAGGTGGAGCTGGTCTACGCCCGCCTCCTCGCCGCCGACGGCCAGGCGGCGGCGGCCCGCGAGCGGTTCGAGGAGCTGCTCTACGGCGAGGAGTTCCGCGCCACCGCCGCTCGGGGGCCCGTTTACTACCACTACGGCGAGTTCTTCCGCGACGTAGCCAACGACTACACCCGCGCCTCGGCCTACTTCGACTCGGCTGCGACGAGCCTGCGTTCCGAGCCCGGCCGCGAGGAGCTTTACACACGGAAGGCTCTTGTCGGGGTCCGGCGCCAGGCCGATGTCTACCACGCCTACGCCGACCTCGCGCGGAAGCTGGAGGAGGCCGACTCGCTCCTCTACCTCGGGAGCCTCGACGATGCGGCCTTCCGAGACGCCATCGCCCGCCTCGAAGCCGAGCGGCGACGGGCCTGGGAGGAGGAGCAGCGTCTCATCGCCCGGCGCCGCGCGGAGTCGGGCTTCGGCGACGCGCCCGTGATCCGAGAGGGAGGCGGCTTCGGGGGGCGGGATCCGTCCGGTGGGCGAGAGGGAGACCAGCCGGGGGCCGGGGTGTCCGCCGGGTTCCTCAACTACCTCAACCCGGCTCGCGTCCAGGACGCCCTCATCAGCTTCCAGCGGGTCTGGGGAGACCGCCCCCTCGTCCCCAACTGGCGCCGCCGCGAGGCCATCGGCGGCGCACTCGCCAATACCGGCCGCGAGTTCGGCGCGACCGGGCCGGGGGACGAACAGACGCTCAACCAGGGCGGGCCCCCGCCGCTCGACCTCTCCAACGTGCCCCGCACCGCATCCGAGCGCGCCCTCCTGCGTGCCGAGCGTGCCCAGCTGCGCTACGAACTCGGCAGCGTCCTCTTCCTCGCACTCGCCGAGCCCGACTCCGCCGCGTACTGGTATGACCGCGTCCTCCGAGAGGACCCGGACGAGCCGGTGGCGCTGCGGGCACTCTACGCCCTGGCCGAGGTGCGCCACACCCAGGGGCGCGCCGCCGATGCCGCGCCGCTCTACCGCCGCGTCATCGAGACCGACCCGGAGAGCCCGCTCGCCGACGCCGCGCGGGAGCGGCTGGGGCTGCCTCCCCGCGAGCGTGTCATCGTCGCTGACCTCGAAGCCGAAGCGAATGCCGCCTACCGGGCGGCTTACGACCGATGGGGCACGCATGACTACCCCGAAGCCTTCGCCGCCCTGCTCGGAGTAGCCGCTGCCTACCCCGATACCGACGCAGCGCCGCGTGCGATTCTCGCGGCTACACGGGTCTTTGCCGAATGGGCACGGCGCGACACCCTCGACCTCGTCGCCGACTTTCCCGTGGCGCTCGTTCCGCCCGTGCTGTACGAAGGTGCCGTTGACGGTACGCTGGGCGGGACGACGGAAGGCGGGACGACGGAACCTGCGGTCGAGCCGCTGGACGAGCCGCTGGACGAGCCGATGGAGGAGCTCCTCGTCGAGCCGAAGGAGGAGTTCATCGATGAGGCACAGGAGCAGCCCGCCGAACCAGAGCGAGACGGCTGGAATGAGGCGGAGCCGGAGTCTTCTCGGTTCGGAGAGACCCCGCCCACGGACGAGGCCGGGGAGGAGGCCCTCCTGCCGTTTGCGCCCCCTCCCGCCGATACGACGTTTGCCGATACGACGTTTGCCGATACGACGTTTGCCGATACGA
>CAZOJJ010000031.1:26739-29653 GCA_964580105.1 uncultured Rhodothermales bacterium
GCCGATACGACGTTTGCCGATACGACGTTTGCCGATACGACGTTTGCCGATACGAGAGGGGTGACACCCGACTCGTTGGCCGTGCCGGTGATGCCGGACTTCGGGCTGCTCGACCTCTACACCCTCATCGAGACGGACTACCCGGGGACGCCCTATGCCACCGAGGCGGCCACCCTGCGCCGCGCACTCGAGGCGCACCTGGCTCCTGAAGGCGCCGAGCCGGTTCCGGCCGAGGGCGACCCGGCCTTGCCGGACCTGGCGGCAGACACCACGGACACACCGGATGCCGCAGGCCTTCCGCATGTCCTCGGCGATGACATGCGGCCGGGCAGCGCGTTGCCTGCCGACGTCGTCGAGGCTGCCCCGCCGGGTACGTTCGGCCTGAGCGGCACGGCACCGCTGAACGCGGAGTTCGGAGGGTACAGCTGGCGCGTGGCTGCCCTGCCCAGCCCGCTCGCCGCCGCCGCCCTCCTCCGCAACTTCGCGCGGCGGGAAATTCGCGCAGGCGTCGTTCGTGAGAACGGCGCCGGAGGTGAGCCGCTGTACGTCGTCCTGCTCGGCCAGTTCGCCTCCACCGACGAGGCCATCGCGGCGCGTGCCGACCTTCCTTCCACCGGTGTCGGTCGGGACCTCCGGGTGGTGAACATCTATGGCCTCGATCTGCTCACGGACCAAGAGCTCGATCCGACCCTGGAGTAGGCGCACAGAGGCGTCGGTGCGGATTGGGCGAAGGCCCGGCGCTTCTGGAACCTGCCTCCGGGGCGGCTGTACGGCTAACCTTTAGCGGGACGACCGAGCTGCGGCGGCCCTACGAGGCGTTCCCGCGTACGTTTCCCCGGTCGTCCCCGACCCGTTCCCCGTTCGATGGCGAATAACGAGCGCGACTTCCTCAACCCCCGCACCGGCGACGAGAAGCCCGGCGGCAAGCGGCCCCGCTTCCCGCTCGGCGGGCTCTACCTCGTCATCTTTCTCCTGCTCGGGCTGCTGGCGCTGCAGACGCTCTTCCTGACCGGCGGCCGCAACGAGGTGGACTACTCCGCCTTCCTGGAGCAGGTGCGCAAGGGCTACGTCGAGGCAATCACCGTCTCCGACAACGTGGACGTGGAGGGGCGCTATACGGCCGAAGCCGTCGCGAACGGCCAGGTTCGGCCGGCAGAAGTGCCGCGCACCTTCCGCCAGGAGAGCCCGGACCAGGCCCGCCGTCGCTTCACCACCACCAAGCCGAGCGACCACGACCTCACCGAGTTCCTCACCGAGGTCAACGCCGCGCGCGAGGACCGGGGCCTCCCGCCCATCGAGTTCAAGGCGAAGTACACCGACTCCTGGTTCGGCGGGCTGCTCAACCTGCTGCTCTTCTTCGGCCTGATCGCGCTGTTCTGGGTCTTCATCCTCCGGCGGATGGGCGGGCCCGGTCAGCAGGTGCTCAACATCGGGAAGAACAAGGCCACGCTCTTCGAGGCGATGGACGGCCAGCAGCTCACGTTCAAGGACGTGGCCGGCCTCGACGAGGCCAAGGAGGAGGTCGAGGAGGTCGTCGACTTCCTCAAGAACCCGAAGAAGTTCACCAAGCTGGGCGGCAAGCTGCCCAAGGGCGTGCTCCTCGTCGGCCCGCCGGGCACCGGCAAGACGCTGCTGGCGAAGGCCGTCGCCGGCGAGGCGGGTGTCCCGTTCTTCTCCCTCTCCGGCTCCGACTTCGTCGAGATGTTCGTCGGCGTCGGCGCCGCGCGCGTGCGCGACCTGTTCCGCCAGGCGAAGGAGAAGGCGCCCTGTATCATCTTCATCGACGAGATCGACGCCATCGGCCGGAGCCGCGGGCGCGGCACCATCATCGGCGGCAACGACGAGCGCGAGAACACGCTCAACCAGCTGCTCGTCGAGATGGACGGGTTCAACACGGACAAGGGCGTCATCATCATGGCGGCCACCAACCGTCCGGACGTCCTCGACACCGCGCTCCTTCGCCCCGGCCGCTTCGACCGCCAGATCCTCATCGACCGGCCCGACCGCCGCGAGCGCGCCCAGATCTTCCGCGTCCACACCGAGAAGCTCACGCTCGCACCCGAGATCGACATGGACCTGCTGGCCGGGCAGACGCCGGGCTTCGCGGGGGCCGAGATCGCCAACGTCTGCAACGAGGCCGCCCTCCTCGCCGCGCGTGAGAACAAGGACGCCATCGAGATGGTGGACTTCGAGCGCGCCATCGACCGCGTCATCGGCGGGCTGGAGAAGAAGAACAAGCTCATCTCGCCCGACGAGAAGCGGATTGTCGCCTACCACGAGGCCGGCCACGCCATCGCCGGGTGGTTCCGCGAGTACACCGACCCCGTCATCAAGGTCTCCATCGTGCCGCGCGGGCTGGCCGCCCTCGGCTACGCCCAGTCGCTCCCCGAGGAGCGCTACCTCTACACCACCGAGGCGCTCATGGACCGCATGGTCATGACGATGGGCGGGCGCGTGGCCGAGGAGATCGTCTTCGGCCGAATCTCCACCGGCGCGCAGAACGACCTCGAACGCATCACCAACCTCGCCTACGCGATGGTGGTGGACTACGGGATGAGCGAGGAGGTCGGCTACCTTTCGTTCAACCTCGCGAGCAAGCAGGACCAGCCCCTCTTCGACAAGCCCTACTCCGAGGCCACCGCCGAGCTCATCGACCGCGAGGTGAAGCGCATCATCGACGCCGTCCGCGCCGAGACGCGCGCGCTCCTCGAAGAGAAGCGCGAGCTGCTCGAAACGCTCGCCCAGGCGCTGCTCACCAAGGAGGTGCTCAACGAGAACGACCTCGCCGACATCCTCGGCCCGCGCCCGTACCCGCGTCACGACCTCCACGCCGGGCCGCCCGTGGATGCGGAAGGGGAGCCGGTCAACGACCCCTCCGACAACGACCCCTCCGACAACGACCCCTCCGACAACG
>CAZOJJ010000031.1:29753-33378 GCA_964580105.1 uncultured Rhodothermales bacterium
CAACGACCCCTCCGACAACGACCCCTCCGACAACGACCCCTCCGACAACGCCCGGCCGTCGGTGCCCGACGCGCCCCTGGCCGGCGGAGACGGCGCCCCCGGCCGCCAGGCCGATCCGCTCGAGGCGGACGACGAGCAGGCGGCCTGACGACAGGGCGGGCTCTGCGAAGGAGAGAACAAGATCGGTTGGCCGGTATAGACCGGTTTAATTCGTTCACCGAAGCTTGGCGGCGTAGGGCCCCAAACGAGCCGGTTTCGGGGATTTCGGAGACGGGCCGTGCTTGCTGCCGCCTCGGCCGTGCCCGTATCTTGCAAGTCTGAACATTCGCGGCGGCCCCTGCTGGAGCAGGCTGTGCTGGAGCAGGCTGATTCGGAAGGCCGCGCGGTTCACGATCACAGACCGAGGTTCTACTCGTGCCCACGATTCAGCAGCTCGTCCGCAAGGGGCGCACCCCGAAGCGGAAGACGTCCAAGTCCGCCGCCCTGCAGGGCAATCCGCAGCGCCGCGGCGTCTGCACCCGCGTCTACACGACGACGCCGAAGAAGCCGAACTCGGCGCTCCGGAAGGTGGCCAAGGTTCGCCTCACCAACGGCGTCGAGGTCATCGCGTACATCCCCGGCGAGGGGCACAACCTGCAGGAGCACTCCATCGTGCTCGTCCGCGGCGGTCGTGTCAAGGACCTCCCCGGCGTGAAGTACCACATCGTGCGCGGAGCGCTCGACACGGCCGGCGTGGCCGACCGTCGGCAGGCCCGCTCCAAGTACGGCGCCAAGCGCCCCAAGAAGTAACCCGCGCACGGCCGCGGGCGGATGCCGGGCGCCTCGCCCGGCGGCCCCGCCGGCCGTCCTGACTCCCCGGGCCGGAGCGCCCCGCGTCCGCCCGCCGACCGAAACCCAGGCCCATGCGCAGAAAGCAAGCCGAAAAGCGGATCCCGATCCCCGATCCGATCTACGGCGACGTCACCGTCGCCAAGTTCATCGCCGCCATCATGCGCGACGGCAAGAAGTCCGTCGCGCAGCGCCTCGTCTACGGCGCCTTCGACACGATCGAGGAGCGCACCGGCGAGGCCGGCGTCGAGGTGTTCCGCAAGGCGCTCGGCAACGTCGCGCCGCTCGTGGAGGTGAAGAGCCGCCGCGTCGGCGGCGCCACCTACCAGGTGCCCATCGAGGTGCGCCCCGAGCGCCGGACCAGCCTCGCCTTCCGCTGGCTCATCCAGTACGCCAAGCAGCGCGGCGACAAGTCGATGGCCAACCGCCTCGCGGCCGAGCTCATCGCGGCCTCGCGCGGCGAGGGCGGCGCCGTCAAGAAGAAGGACGACACCCACCGCATGGCGGAAGCCAACAAGGCTTTCTCGCACTTCCGACTCTAAGCGTCGCGCCACGGGCTCCGGCAGCGCGCCGGCCCGAGGCTCGAAGCCCGTAGCTCACAGCCCCCGACATGAGCATCCACGGCAAGACCTTCCCGCTCGCGAAAACGCGGAACATCGGCATCTCGGCGCACATCGACGCCGGGAAGACGACGACGACCGAGCGCATCCTGTTCTACACCGGCCGCACCCACCGCCTCGGCGAGGTGCACGAGGGCGGTGCCACGATGGACTGGATGGAGCAGGAGAAGGAGCGCGGCATCACCATCACGAGCGCGGCCACGACCGCCGAGTGGAAGGACCACCGCATCAACATCATCGACACGCCCGGCCACGTCGACTTCACCGTCGAGGTGGAGCGCGCCCTCCGTGTGCTCGACGGCGCCGTGGCGCTGTTCTGCTCCGTCGGCGGCGTCGAGCCCCAGTCCGAGACGGTCTGGCGGCAGATGGACAAGTACCGCGTCCCGCGCATCGCCTTCGTCAACAAGATGGACCGCACCGGCGCCGACTTCGCCGCGGCCGTCCAGCAGATGAAGGACCGCCTCCGCGCCAACGCCGTCCCCGTCCAGATCCCCATCGGTGAGGGCGACATGTTCCGGGGGGTCATCGACCTCATCGAGAACAAGGCCATCGTCTGGGACGACGCCACGCAGGGCACGACCTGGGACGAGATCGCCATCCCGGAGGACCTCAAGAAGGACGCCCGCCACTGGCGCATCAACCTCCTCGAGGCCGTCGCCGAGCACAACGACGAGCTCCTGATGAAGTACCTCGAAGGGGAGGAGATCCCCGCCGAGGAGATCAAGGCCGTCGTCCGCCAGGCCACCATCAGCCTCGACATCACGCCGGTCTTCTGCGGCTCGGCCTTCAAGAACAAGGGCGTCCAGCGCCTCCTCGACGGCGTCATCGACTACCTCCCGAGCCCGCTCGACGTGCCGCCGCTCGAAGGGCACCTCCCGCGCAGCGAGCAGACCGAGACGCGGACGCCGGACCCCGACGGCCCCCTCGCCGCCATCGCCTTCAAGATCGCGACGGACCCGTACGTCGGCCGCCTCACCTTCGCCCGGATCTACTCCGGCACCCTCCGCAAGGGCGACGCCATCGTCAACGCCAACACGGAGAAGAAGGAGCGCGCCGGCCGCCTGCTCTTCATGCACGCCAACTCCCGCGAGGACGTCGAGGTGGTGAAGGCGGGTGACATCTGCGCCATCGTCGGGCTCAAGGACGTCCGCACCGGTGACACCCTCGCCGACGCGGACCACCCGATCGTGCTGGAGTCGATGGACTTCCCCGAGCCGGTCATCCGCATCGCCATCGAGCCGAAGACGAAGGCGGACATCGACAAGCTCGGCACCGGCCTCCAGAAGCTCGCCGAGGAGGACCCGACGTTCAAGGTGTCCACCGACGAGGAGACGGGCCAGACGATCATCGCCGGCATGGGCGAGCTCCACCTCGAGATCATCGTGGACCGCCTCAAGCGCGAGTTCAAGGTCGAGGCCAACGTGGGCAAGCCGCAGGTCTCCTACCGCGAGGCCATCCGCTCGTCCATCGAGCACAAGTACACGCACAAGAAGCAGTCCGGCGGGCGCGGCCAGTTCGCCCACGTCGAGATCGAGTTCTCGCCGAACGAGGGCGAGACGGGCCTCGAGTTCGTGGACGACATCAAGGGCGGCGCCATCCCGCGGGAGTTCATCCCGAGCGTGCAGAAGGGCATCCAGAGCGCCCTCGATCGCGGCCCGCTGGCGGGCTACCCCGTCGAGGGCATCAAGGCCCGCCTCTTCGACGGCAAGTTCCACGCGGTCGACTCGGACCAGCTCTCGTTCGAGATCGCCGGCCGGATGGCCTTCCGCGAGGCCGCCCGCCGCGCCAACCCCGTCCTCATGGAGCCCATCATGGCCGTCGAAGTCACGACGCCGGAGGAGTACATGGGCGACGTCATCGGCGACCTCAACAGCCGCCGGGGCCGCATCGAGGGCATGGGCCAGCGCGGCGACGCGCAGGTCATCCGCGCGATGGTCCCGCTGGCCGAGATGTTCGGCTACTCCACCGACCTCCGCTCCAACACGCAGGGCCGGGCCATCTACTCGATGCAGTTCGACCACTACGCCGAGGTGCCGAAGTCCATCGCGGAGGAGATCATCTCCGCCAACAGCGCCGCCGTCGCGGCCTAACCCCGTTCTCATCCAGCAAGACCGTACGCAATCATGGCGAAGGAAACGTTCCAGCGCACGAAGCCGCACGTGAACATCGGCACGATC
>CAZOJJ010000032.1:0-33349 GCA_964580105.1 uncultured Rhodothermales bacterium
CTCCTCCGCCTCGCGGGGCTCCTCCGCCTCGCGGGGCTCCTCCGCCTCGCGGGGCTCCTCGGCCTGCTCGCCCTCGCCCCGGCCGTCCTCGCCCAGGAGCCCGCCGCCCCGGCGGCCGATCCGCCCGCCTCCCAGGCCGCCCCGCCCGATACGGCCGCAGACCCCACCGAGGGCGCCGAGCCGGCCACCGCGACGGCGGGCACGCTGAGCCCGCTGCCGGGCGTCCGCCTGACCCGCAACGGCGACGACTACGAGCTGCCGATCCAGCTGCTCCTGATGCTGACGGTGCTCGCCGTGGCGCCGTCCATCATCCTCCTGATGACGAGCTTCACCCGGCTCATCGTCGTCTTCAGCATCCTGCGGACGGCCATCGGGATGCAGCAGTCGCCGCCGAACCAGGTGCTCATCGGGCTGGCGATGTTCCTGACCGTGTTCATCATGAGCCCCGTCCTGAAGGAGGTCAACGAGAACGCCCTCCAGCCCTACCTCGAAGGGAGGATGACGCAGGACGCGGCGCTGGCGAACGCGGCCGAGCCGACGAAGGCCTTCATGCTCGCCCAGACGCGCGACGAAGACCTCCTGCTCTTCATGGACCTCGCCGGCATCCAGAGCTTCGCCTCGGCTTCGGACGTGCCGCTCCACGTGCTCGTCCCCGCCTTCGTGATCTCGGAGCTGCGCATTGCCTTCCAGATCGGGTTCATGCTCTTCCTGCCGTTTCTGATCGTGGACCTCATCGTGGCGAGCGTGCTCATGAGCATGGGCATGATGATGCTCCCGCCGGTGATGGTCTCGCTTCCCATCAAGCTCCTCCTGTTCGTGCTCACGGACGGGTGGTACCTCATCGTCGAGTCGGTCGTCCGCGGCTACCTCGGAAGCTAGAAAGCTAGAACCATGAACAGCGACGTCGCCCTCTACTGGCTCCAGGAGAGCACCCGTATCGCCCTGCTCGTGGCCGCGCCGATGCTGGGCGTGGCCCTCAGCGTGGGCCTGCTGACGAGCCTCTTCCAGGCCGTCACCTCCATCCAGGAGATGACGCTCTCGTCCATCCCCAAGCTGCTGGCCGTGGCCGCCGTGCTGCTGGCGCTCGGGCCGTGGATGCTCCAGCAACTGACCGACTTCACGGTACACGTGTTCACCTTCGTACCCAGCGTCTCGCGATGAGGGCCGGGCGCTTCCTCTTCGGATTCCTATCCACGGCCCCCCCGGGGGGGGCGGCCGCATCAGCGGACCGACCCGGTACGGGCCCCCTCCGCCCGCTGCGGGGGCACCTCCCCGAGGGGAGGTGGACTCCCATCCTGGGGCTTCCGGGGGTGTCGCCGTGGTGATCGAGGCGGAGTCGGTCCTGCGCGTGCTGCTGGTGTTCGTGCGCGTCGGCGGGCTGCTGGTGGCGGCGCCGTTCTTCGGCCGCGCGTTCGTGCCCGTCCCGGTGAAGGTGCTGCTGGCGGTGCTGCTGGCGTTCGTGCTGGCCGGCTTCGCCGACGGCCCGCTCCCGGCGCACGTGGACCACCCGGTCGGCTTCGCGCTCGCCCTCGTCGTCGAGGCGGGAACGGGGCTGCTGCTCGGGTTCGCCGCGCGGTTCGTGTTCTTCGCCGTCTCGGCGGCGGGCGAGGTGCTCGGGTTCCAGATGAGCCTCGGCCTCGCGCAGGCCTACAGCCCGATGGGCGAGGGCAGCGCCAACCCGCTCGGCCAGCTCCTCTCGATGGCCTTCCTGCTGCTGTTCCTCCTCCTCGACGGCCCGGCCCACCTCGTCCGTGCGCTCACGGCCTCGTTCGAGGTGGTGCCCCTCGGGGGCGCCCGCCTCGGCGCGGGCGGCGCGCTGCTCATCCGGTGGACGGGCGCGTTTTTCGCCACGGCCCTCCGGCTCGCCGCGCCGTTCATGGTGGCGATGCTGCTGCTCGACACGGCGCTGGGCATCTTCGCCCGCGTCGTCCCGCAGGCCGACCTCTTCGCCATCAGCCTCCCGGCGAAGCTCATCCTCGGCCTCGGCGCGTTCGTCGTCTTCCTCCAGGGCTTCGCCGCCTTCGCGCCGACCCTCTTCGAGACGATGGTGGGCGACCTGGCGGAGCTGATCCGCGCGCTGGCGCCGTAGCGGACCCGCCGCCGGCCGCGAGGGCGGGGTAGGTGTTCTCCGCCGCTCGGGGTATATACGGGGGAGCGCGCCGCTGCGGACCCGTTTCCTCGCCCTCATGACCCACGACAGGCACCTCGCCGACCTCTGCCGGCGAATCCGGGCCTCCGACCGGGAGGCCTTCGCCTGCCTGTTCCATCGGTTGCGGCCGGCGCTCGTCCGCTACGTCCACCGCCAGCTCGGCGACGCCGCCGCCGCGCACGACGTCGTGCAGGACGTCTTCGCCGCTCTCTGGGAGCGGAGGACGGAGCTCGACCCCGCCCTCTCGATCCAAGCCCTGCTCTACCGGATGGCCCGCTACCGCGTCCTCAACCACGCCCGCGCCCGCCGCGTCCGCGAGGCGCACGCGCGCCGGCTGGCCGCCGCCCCCGCGGCCGAACCGCCGCCCGACCCCGACGCCGGGGCGCTGGCGGAGCGCCTCCGCGCCTGGATCGCGGCGCTGCCCGAGCGGCAGCGCGAGGCCATCGAGCTGACGCGCTTCGCCGGACTCTCCCACCAGCAGGCTGCGGCCGTCATGGACGTATCGCCCCGCACCGTCAACAACCACCTCGTGCGCGCCCTCGCCCGGCTGCAACGCCAGCTCGAGGCGTACCAGTCCGACCCAGCCTGAGCCCCGGCCATGCCCTCCGACCCGCTTCCTTTGGATCTCGAAACGGCCCTCGCCGAGCGGCCGGACGGCCGTCGCCTGGCGCAGACCTGGGCCACACTCGGCCTCGCCGCGGACGACGCGCTGCCGCCGGGCGCCCCCTCGACGGACGACGCGCTGGCGGAGCTCGAACGGCGGCTGGATCGGCTGCCGGATGGGCACGGGCGCCGCCCGGCCTCCCGCCCCCGTGCGGCGGACCGCGCCCTCCGCCGTCCCCGCCTCGGGCGCGCCGTGGCGGCGGCGGTCCTCCTCGTCGGCCTCCTGGCCGCGGGCGCGTGGTGGGCGGGCCGTCCGATCAGGGTGACGACCTCGACCGGGCAGACCGTCGAGCACGCGCTGCCCGACGGCTCCGTCCTCTGGCTCAACGCGGCCTCGACGCTGACGTACCCGCGCGGCTTCCGGATCTGGCCGTTCCGCGCAGCCCCGGAGCGCCGCGTCGCGCTCGACGGGGAGGCGTTCTTCGAGGTCGCCGCGGCCGAGCGGCCGTTCGTCGTCGAAACGTTCAACGCCGAGGTGCGGGTGGTGGGAACGGCGTTCAGCGTCCGCGCCCGCGTGGGCGACCGCGCCGCGCGCACGTACGTCGCCGTGCACGAGGGGCGGGTGGCCGTTCGCGCCACCGAGGCGGACGAGGCCGTCGTCCTGGCCGCCGGGGCATCCGTCGTCGTGGGGCGCGAGGGAGCAGCGAGTCCGGAAGCGGTGCCTGCCGAGCGGGTGGCGGCATGGCGCGGCGACGGCTTCGCCCTCCACGACCTCCCCCTCGGCGACGTCCTCGCGGAGGTCGAGCGCCGCTTCGGCGTGACGATCCGCGTCGGCGCCGGCCTCCCGCTCGACCGCCCCCTGACGCTCTACTACGGCCGCCGCGTCACGGCCGAGGACGTGCTGCGCGACGTGGCGCTGGCGACGGGGCTGCGGTACCGCCCACTACGCGGCGGCTTCGAGCTGGTGGAGCCGGCGTCGCCATGAGCCGACGCCTCCGGCTCGCCCTCCTCGGCCTCCTCCTCGGCCTCCTCCTCGGCCTCCTCCTCGGCCTCCTCCTCGGCCCGGTCGCGTGGGCCCAGACGCCGGAGGCCGACGGCCCGTTCGCGGCGCTCTTCCGGGGCGCCCCCCTCAGCGACGCCCTCGCCGAGGTCGCCCGGCTGACCGAGATCGACCTCGTCTTCGCGGCCGACCTCGTGGACGGGCGGCGCGCCTACTGCTCCGTGCGCGGTGCCTCCGCCGAAGCGCTGCTCCGCTGCGTGCTCGGCGGCACCGGGCTCGACTTCGTCCGCTCCTCCTCCGGCTCCTACATCCTCATCCCGGCCACGCGCGAGGCGGCGCCCTCGGCGCGGCTGGCCGGCCGCGTCGTCGACGCCGAGTCCGGCGGCCCGATGCCGTTCGCGCACGTGCTCCTGGCCGACGCCGGCACGACGGCCGACGAGGACGGCTTCTTCGCCTTCGGGCGGTTGCTGCCGGGCACGTACCGGGTGACGGCCACGTACGTAGGCTACGAGCCGGGCGTGGTGGAGGGCGTGTGGGCGGAGCCGGGCGCGAGCACGCACGTGGAAATCCGCCTCCGGCCCCGGCCCGCCGCGCTGGCCCCCGTCGTGATCGACGGGCTGACGCAGCGGCTCCCGTCGGCCGCGCTGGGCACGGCCGAGCCGGACTCCGACGCCCCCGCCGGCCTCACGGGCACGACCGACGGGATGCGCGGGGCGGCCGGTGCGCTGGGCGTCTCGGCGAGCCTCCCGCTGGCCGACCTCCACATCCAGGGCGGCGCCACAACCGAGCACGTCACCCGCCTCGACGGCGTGCCCGTCCGCGACCCCGTCGCCCTCGGCCGCCACCTCGGCGCCTTCAGCCCGCTGGCCGTGGGCAACGTGACGGTGCACAAGGCCGGCTTCGGCGTCGAGCACGGGAGCCTGCTCACCGGCGCCCTCGACCTCCGCCACGCCCTCGATGCCACCCACCCCACGATAACGGCCCAGGTGGACCCCGCCGCCCTGAACGCGCGGGTGGCGCTGCCCCTTTCAGGAGCCGACGGGCGGGCGGGCGCGGCGCTCCTCGCCTACCGCCGGAGCGTCTGGACGGCCTACCGCGACCCCGGCATCGCCGACCTGCTGGCCCGGTCGAACCGCGTCGACCCTCTCATCACGAGTGCCTGGCTGGACCGACCCGTCCACTCCGACCAGCTCGAAACCCTCACCCACCTCCCGGAGGTGGCCTTCTCCGACGCCCACGCCGCCCTCCACGTCCGGCCGGACGCCTACTCCTCGCTCCGCGCTTCGCTCTACCACGCCGGCAACTTCGTCGCCGCCGAGCAGACGGCCGCCCTGCACGAGGCAGAGGGCGACCGGCTGCTGGCGTTCGAGGACGTCTACGACTGGGCGAACTGGGCGGGCCAGGCGCGCTACCGCCGTCTGCTCGGGGCGCAGGCGCTGATGGGCGTGCGCGTGCGCGGCAGCCACCACGCCTCGTCCTACGACTACCGCTACGGCGCGGCGCCGAGTCCGGACGACGCCCGCCCCGCCGCCGCGATCCTCGATGCGCCGGAGGGGGGCCTGACCGTCTACCGCGCCGTCGCCACCCACCGGCTCGTCGAGGCGGGCGTGGACGCCGACCTCGGCCTGAGCCTCGCGCCCGGGCGCGAGGTCGAACTCGGCCTCAGCGCGGACCTCGTGGACGCCCACTTCGAGGGCGGCAACGCCGTCCTCCGGCCGTTCGAGGTGGCGACGCGGGCGGGCCTCCTCAGCGGCTACCTGCGGGGCCGCTACGGCCTCGGTGCGCGCGCCTCGGTGGAGGCCGGGACCCGGCTGACGTGGCTGCCCGCGTCGGGGCGGACCTACGCCGAGCCCCGCGCCGCCCTCCGCTACGACGGCGCCCTCGCCGGCACCGACGGCTACGCGCTCCGCCTCGCCGCCGGCCTCTACCGCCAGTTCGTCAACGGGTTCGCCTTCCGCAGCGCCGGCCCGGCCGCGCTCGTACCCGAGCTCTGGTTCTGGCTCCCGCCCACCGCCGACACCGACCCGGCGCGGGCGTACCACCTCGCCCTCGACGGGCTGCTCCTGCCCTCGGGCGGCTGGACGCTCCGCGCCGAGACGTACGCCCGCTGGGAGCCGCACGTGCCCGCGCTCGACCTGCCCGCCCTCCTCGCCACCGATTCCTCCGGACCACCTCGTTCGCTAACGCCGGACGACGTGGTCACGGCTTCGCGCGGACACGCGCTCGGAGCCGGTGTGGAGGTCCAGTGGGCCGGCCGGCTCGACGCGGCGGCCCTGCGCTACAGCGTCGAACGGGCGCGGCGGACGTTCCCGCTCCAACCGCAGCCCGAGCCCGTCGCCGTGCCGTGGGAGGCGCCGCACCGCCTCTCCTTCGACGGACGCCTCGCGCTCGGGCGCGGCTTCGGCCTCGCGGGCGCGGCGCGAGGCGTCTGGGGCCGCCGCTGGGGCTACCGCCACGCCTACTACGACTTCTTCGCCGGCCCCGACAGCCCCGTCGCCGCCGAGGTGGCGCATCCCGAGGTGCACACCCTTCCCCCGCTGCTGCTGGCCGACGTGAAAGGCACCTACGAGCGATCCCTGGGCGGCGCCACGCTGCGGCTGGAGCTCGGTGTGGCCAACCTCCTCGATCGCGCCAACGTCCAGGACTGGAGCTTCGACGGCACGGCGGCGCGATCGGAGGTGCCGCGCACGCTGCCCGGCCGCCGCCTCACCTTCGCCGTCCGCCTCGGCGTGTGAGCGCGGCGCCTGAGACACCCGCAGGGAAACCCTTTCCGGCTCTCGGACGGACGGCCTTTCCCACCGGGAACGTCGATTCTGCGATCCCCGGCCGTTTTCGAACCGGTCCGGCATTCGCTAGGCGCGGGATGCACCCGAAGCCCGCGCCGTGAGCGACAAGCCCGACCGCCAGGAGAAAGTCCACGACCCCTCCGCGCAACGCCTCAAGAAGGCACGCGAGGAGGGCAACGTGTTCCGCTCGAAGGAGCTCGGCTCGGTGGGCGTGCTGCTCGCCGGCGGCGCCCTGCTCGTGCTCGGCGCCCCCGTCGCCTTCGACAGCCTCCAGACGCTCACGGCCGACCTCTTCCTCGGTGCCGCCACGACGCCGCTCGACATCGAGGGGATGCCGCACCTGCTCGTGGCCGTCGGGCTGCCGGTGCTCGGACTGCTGCTCCCGTTCTTCGCCGTCGTGATGGTGGCGGGTACGGCCGCCTCGGTGGCCCAGACGGGCTTCATCCTGACGGGCAAGCCGCTGGAACCCAAGTTCAGCCGGGTCAACCCGCTCGAAGGCGCCAAGCGGCTGTTCTCGGCCAAGGGCGCCTTCGACGCGGGCAAGGCGCTCGTCAAGGTCGTGCTCGTCGGCCCCATCGCCTATCACGTCCTCAAGGACCGGCTGCCCGAGTTGCTCGGCCTCTACGCCCTCCCCCTCGACGCCATCGTCCGCCAGGCCGGCGCCTGGTTCGTGGACCTCACGCTGCCCGTGCTCGGCGCGCTCCTCGCCCTGGCGGCCGTGGACTACGCCTGGGAACGCCACCGCTGGTTCATCGACCTCAAGATGACCGACAAGGAGGTCAAGGACGAGGCGAAGGAGCAGGAAGGCGACCCGCACGTCCGCGCCCGGCGCAAGCAGAAGGCCCGCGAGCTGGCCCGCCGGCCCCGCCTCGACCACGCCGTCCTGAAGGCCGACGTCGTCGTGACGAACCCGACGCACTACGCCGTCGCCCTCACGTACGACCCCGAGGTGGGCGCGGCGCCCGTGGTGCTGGCCAAGGGCATCCGCAAGCGCGCGCTCCGGATCAAAGCGCTCGCCGCCGACCTCGGCGTGCCCACCGTCGAAGACCGCCCCCTCGCCCGCGCCCTCTACGCCACCGTCGAGGAGGGCCACGCCATCGACGAGTCGCTCTACCCCGCCGTGGCCGCCGTCCTCGCCGAGGTCTACCGCCGCCGCGAGCAGGCGAACGCCCGCCCCTAACCCCCTCACTCCTTCGCGCCCCCGGCCCCTCCCTCCTTGAGCACCGCCGCCCCCCTCACCGCCCCCGCCCCGAGCGCCGGCCTCCGCCTCGGGACCGACGCCGCGGCGGCGTCGGCCGTGGTGCTGATCCTGCTGGTGATGGTGGTGCCCCTGCCGGGCTTCCTCCTCGACCTCCTGCTGGCGACGAACATCGCCATCAGCCTGGGCGTGCTGCTGACGGCGTTCTACGCGCAGCGCCCGCTCGACTTCGCCATCTTCCCCGGCCTCCTTCTCGTCACCACCCTCTTCCGGCTCTCGCTCAACGTGGCGAGCACGCGGCTGATCCTCTCGGAGGCGAAGGCGGGCGCGCTCATCGAGGCGTTCGGCCACTTCGTCGTGGCGGGCAACTTCGTCGTGGGCGGGATCGTGTTCCTCGTCCTCGTCCTGATCAACTTCGTGGTCATCACGAAAGGCTCCGGGCGCATCGCCGAGGTCGGCGCGCGCTTCACTCTCGACGCGCTGCCCGGCAAGCAGATGGCCATCGACGCCGACCTCAACGCCGGGCTCATCGACGAGGCCGAGGCCAAGCAGCGCCGCCTCGACGTGGGCCGCGAGGCCGACTTCTACGGCGCGATGGACGGCGCGAGCAAGTTCGTCCGCGGCGACGCCATCGCGGGCCTGATCATCACCGGCGTCAACATCGTCGGCGGGCTCATCATCGGCGTGACGCAGCACGGGATGTCGATCGGCGAGGCGGGCGGCACGTTCACGCTGCTCTCCATCGGCGACGGCCTCGTGAGCCAGATCCCGGCGCTCTTGATCTCGACGGCGGCCGGCCTCATCGTCACGCGCGCCTCGGGCGAGGGCAACATGGTCGGCGAGGTGAAGGCGCAGCTGTTCACCTCGTCGGTCCCGCTCGTCGTCACGGGCGTGTTCCTACTGATCCTGGGGCTGATGCCGGGCCTGCCGCTGGTTCCGTTCTGGGCGCTCGGCGCGGGCGCGCTCGCCCTCGGCTACCGCCGGTTCGTCCAGGAGCAGGCCACCGAGGAGGCCGGGGCCGAGGAGGCCGCCGAGCCGGAGCGGCACGCCGAGCCGGAGCCGACCGACCTGCTGCTGGTGGACCCGCTGGAGCTGGAGGTCGGCTACGGGCTGATCCCGCTCGTGGACCCGGCGCAGGGCGGCGACCTCCTCGACCGCGTCAAGATGCTCCGCCAGCAGCTCGCCGTCGAGCTCGGCCTCGTGATCCCGCCCGTGCGCATCCGCGACAACGTCGCCCTCGGGGCCAACCGCTACGCCATCAAGCTGCGCGGCAACCCCGTCGGCGAGGGCGAGGTGATGCCGGGCTACCACCTCGCCCTCATCCCGGACGACTTCGACGGCGTCGCGCCCGGCCTCAAGACGACCGACCCCACGTTCGGCCTGCCGGCCGTGTGGGTACCCGAGCGGCACCTCCCCGAGGCCGAGCGCCAGGGGCTCACGGTCGTCGAGGCGCCCGCCGTCGTGACGACGCACCTGCTGGAGGCCCTCCGCACGCACGCCCACCGCCTCCTCGACCGCCAGGAGGTCCGCGGCCTGCTCGACAAGGTCAAGGAGACGGCGCCCGCGCTCATCGAGGAACTCACGCCGGCGATGCTCTCCGTGGGCGAGGTGCAGAAGGTGCTCAAGGCGCTGCTCCGCGAGCGCATCCCCATCCGCGACCTCGTGACGATCCTGGAGGCGATGGCCGACCAGGCCGCGCGCACGAAGAACGTCGAGGTGCTCACCGAGTACGCCCGCGCCGCCCTCGCCCCGACGATCACCCGCCAGTTCGCCGGGCCCGACGGCCGCATCCACCTCGTCGTGCTCGACCCGGTGCTGGAGCAGCACCTCCTCGAAAAGGCCGAGGCGGGCCAGCTGAGCACGAGCACGCTCGGCCTCGCTCCGCCCAAGGCGCAGGCGTTCCTGGAGGCCGCCGAGCGCCTCGCCCAGCGCCTCCTCCTCGACGGCCACCCGCCCGTCCTGCTCACGTCGCCCGTCCTCCGCAGCACGCTCGCCTCGTTCCTGGCGGGCATCGAGACCGACCTCGCCGTGCTCTCCTACAACGACCTCACCACCGACGCTGCGCTCGACGTGGTGGACCACCTGTCGCTGCCGTAACGCCGCTCCGCGGCTCCGCCCATGCCCATCAAGACGATCACCGGCTCCAGCATCCAGGCCGCCCTCGCCGAGGCCCGCGCCACGCTCGGCGACGACGTCGTGCTCCTGGAGTCCGTCGCCGCCGAGGGCGACGAGCCGGCCCGCATCACCGTGATGACGGACGCCCGGCCCGTCCGCCGGCCCGAGCCCGCCCTCGCCGGCGCCGAGGCCGCCCCACTCGGCCACGGCTACGCGCCGGCCCGCTCGACGGCCCCGCGCCGCCCGCTCTTCGCCCCGCCCGCCCCGGCGCCGCCGGCCGCCCCCTCGCCCGAGGTGCTGGCGAAGCTCGACGCCCTCGCGGCCCGCTTCGACGCCTTCGGCCGGATGGACGAGCGGCTGCACGCGATGGAGGCGATGGCGGCCCGGATGGACCGCCTGGAGCGGCGCCTCGGCGAGGCGCTCGTCGGGGCCGCGCACCGGTGGTCCGGCCACCCGCTCTACGGCGCGCTCCTCCGCGAAGGCCTCGCCCCGGCGACCGTAACGGCCCTGCTCGACGCCGCCGTCGAACGCGGCCTGGACCCCGACCGGCTCGACGAGGAGGGCCGGCGGATGGTGCTGTGGACGGTGGCGCAGGCCCTCCGCGACCGCCTCGCGCCGACGGCACCGAGCCGCTACACGGCCGACACGCTCGTGGCCGTCGGCCCCGGCGGCTCTGGCAAGACGCGGCTGCTGCTCCGCCTCGCCACCGACGCCCGCTTCTACGGCCGCCGCGAGGTGGGCGTCCTCGTCGTCGCGCCGGAGGACGCGCCGCCGTCGTTCGACCCCTCCGAGCCATACCGCCGCGAGGGCGTCAGCGCGCGGGCGGTCCGCACGGCCGAGGAGGTCCGGCAAGCACTCGACTACTTCCACGGCTGCGACGTCCTCCTCATCGACACGCCGTCGCTGCCGGCCGACGAGGCCGGGGCGCGCCGCGCGCTCGCCCGGCTGGCCGACGTGCTCGCGCCGCTGACGGCCTTCGAGGTCGTCCTCACCCTCGACGCCGCCCGCGCGAAACCGCCGTTCGACCTCCGCCGCCTCGACACCCTCCCGCTGCCGCCCACCCTCGCCGCCGTGACCCGGCTCGACGAGGCCGACGACTGGGGCCGCGTGGCCGAGTGGCTCCTCGCCCTCCACCGCCCCGTCGCCTTTGCGGCGATGGGCCCCGGCCTCGCCGGCGCCCTCGCGCCGTACTCGCCCGCGTGGTTCGTCGAGGCCTTCACCGCGCGCCTCGACGCCTGACGCCCTCTCCCGCCTCCACCCCTCCCGACCGATGAACTCCGAATCCCTCACCCTCGCCGTGGTCAGCGGCAAAGGCGGCGTCGGCAAGAGTGTGCTCGCCGTGAACCTCGCCGAGGCCCTCGCCGCGCGCGGCCTCCGCACGGCGCTCGTGGACGCCGACCTCGGCCAGAGCGCCTGCCCGGTGCTGCTCAACGAGGCGCCCGCCCACACCGCCGCCGACGTGGCCGCCGGCCGCGCCGACCTCGACGCCGCGCTGCACACGACCACCGCCGGGGTGACGCTCCTGCAGGGCGCCCACAGCCCCGACGAGGCCGACGACGAAGCCGCGCTCTTCGCCGCGCTCGACCGCGCCCTCGACGCGCTCCGCGCCACGCACGATGTGGTGCTGATCGACGCGCCCGCCGGGGCGGGGCCGTCCGTCCGCTGGGCGCTCGACCGCGCCGGCGCCGGGCTGCTGGTGCTCGTCGGCGAGCCGACGGCCGTGGCCGACGCCTATGCCCTCGCCAAACTCGTCTGGACCGCCGACCCGGCGTTCCCCCTCGGCACCGTCGTCAACCACGCCGACACCGCCGACGAGGCGCGGAGCGTGGCCGCGCGCTTCGCCGCCGTCACTGGCCCCTTCCTCGGCACCGCGCCGGACTACCTCGGCTGGGTGCCCTACACCGTCGCCGTCCGCCGCTCGGTGCAGGTCCAGGCGCCTGCGTTCCGCGAGGAAGGCTCCGCCCGGATGGCCTTCGCCCAGCTGGCCGACGTGGTCGCCCGGGGCCCCGCCGCCTGGGCCGAAGCCGAAGCCGCCCTCTAGCCATGCGCCCCGCCCTGCTCGTCCGCGTCACCCCGCTCTGCGCCGGCCTGGGCCTGCTCGTCCTCCTCGTCCAGCTCGCCCGGGGCTTTGCCCTGGAGCGGGCCGCGCTGACCGCGTTTGGCGTGGGCAGCGTGCTCTACCTCGTCTGCCTCGCCGTCGCCGCCGTCGCCCTCCGCTCGCGCCACCCCCGGAGCCCGCGCGCCGCCTGAGTCCCCGATGTCTACGCCTTCCGACCTCCAGCCCGCCGTCGAGCGCTACCTCGCCGACCCCTCGTCCCGGAACCGCGAGGCGGCCATCCTGGCCGGGCTCCCGCTCGTCCGCTCCCTCGTCGGCCGCGTCCGCACGCCGGACCACCCCCTCGCCTCCTGGGACGACCTCGAAGGGACCGCCATCGAGGGGCTCCTGCAGGCGCTCGACACGTACGACCCGAACAAAGGCGCGCAATTCGTCACGCACGCCTACCGCCGCGTGCGCGGCGCGCTGGTGGACTACCTCCGCTCGCTCGACGTCCTCTCGCGCGACAAGCGCCAGCGGCTCACCGAGGTCTACGGCGCCATCGAGACGCTCCGCCAGGCCTTCGGCCGCGAGCCCTCTGACCGCGACGTGGCCGACTTCCTCGGCCTTCCGCTGGCCGACTACCACGCGCTCCTGAGCGAAGCCCAGCTCCGATTCACGCTCTCGCTCGACACGCCCCTCGGCGAGGACGAGGGCGGCGTGATGGCCGACCTCGTGGAGGACGAGGACGCGGAGGACGGCTTCGAGGCCGTCGAGCGCGCCTCGCTCGTGGCGCAGCTGAAGAAGGAGATCCCGCGCCTGCCCGAGCGGCAGCGGACGATCCTCGGCCTGTACTACTTCGAGGGGCTGACGCTGAAGGAGATCGGGCAGGTGGTGGGCGTGAGCGACGCGCGGATCTCGCAGATCCTCGGCCAGGTGCTGCTGACGCTGCGCGGGCGGCTGATGCTGGAGCGGGCGACGGGACTGGCAGCGTGACCGTGCCCGCCTCGGGAGACGCACCGAGGCAGAGGGGCGGCGGGTGCAGGGAGGGCGATTCCGGCCCCTCTAGGGGTACGAGATCTCACAGGCCTGGCGGTCGGTTCACGCCACCATGCGACGCGGCTCGGCCTCCGAGCGCGCCTTCCACTCCGCGAGGTACTGGTGGACGAACTGCACGGCCGTAGCACCCTCGCCCACCGCCGAGGCGACGCGCTTGACCGAGCGGTAGCGCACGTCGCCCGCAGCGAAGACGCCGGGGAGGCTGGTCTCCAGAAGGAAGGGCGGACGGCGCAGCGGCCAGCCCGCGGGAAGCCGGCCGCCCGGCGTGAGGTCCGGCCCGGTCAGGAGGAACCCCTGCCGGTCGCGCGCGACGACGCCGTCGAGCCAGCCCGTGTGCGGCTCGGCCCCGATCAGCGCGAAGAGCGCCGACGTGGGGATGCGCTCCGTCGCGCCGGTGGAACGGTCCCGGATCACGACCGCGTCGAGCTGCCCGTCACCCTCGCCGTCCACCAGCTCGACGCCGTAGCGGACCGTGATGGCGGGCGTCTGCTCGATCTCCGTGATCAGGTACTCCGACATGCTCGCGGCGAGCGCATCGGCCCGCACGAGCATCGTCACGGACGCGGCGTGCTTCGCGAGGTGCACGGCCGCCTGGCCCGCCGAGTTGCCGGCCCCGACCACGCAGACGGGACGCCCCTCCATCGCCCGCGCCTCGCTCGCGGCGGTGCCGTAGAACACGCCCATGCCGACGAGCGCTTCGAGGCGGGGGAGGCCGAGGCGCCGCCACGCCATGCCGGGCGCGAGGAGCACGGCCCGCGCGTGGACCTCCCGCCCGTCCGCCACCCGAAGCGCGCGCTCCGCGCCGCACGCCCGCAGCGCCACCGCCTCCTGCGCGAACACCAGGTTGGCCCCGAACAGCCACGCCTGCTCGCACGCCCGGTAGGCGAACTCCTGCCCGCCGATGCCCCACGTGAAGCCGAGAAAGTTGCGGATGTGCGAGCTCGTCCCGGCCTGCCCACCGGAGATCGCCTTCTCCAGCACCACCGTTTCGAGCCCTTCGGACGCCGCGTAGACGGCCGCCGCCAGCCCGGCCGGCCCGGCCCCGACGATGGCGAGGTCGTAGACCCGGTCCTCGAAGCGCGTCCCCCCGCCGACGGACTCGACGAGGTCGGCGTCGGTGGGCTCCACCCACACGCGCCCGTCGTGGCGAATCACCACGGGCAGGCGGCGGCCGTCCTGGCCCACCTCGCGGAGGAGCCGGCGGCCCTCCTCGGAGTCCGACGCGTAGAACGCGAACGGCTCGTTGAACCGCGTCAGGAGGTCGCGGACCTCGTGCGCGCGGGCGCTCTGCTCCGGCCCGACGATGCGGAACAACGTGAAGCCCGGCTCGCAGGTCGCCGCCCAGGCGGCGAGGAACTCGCTGACGGCGGTGTAGAGCCCGCGCTCGGGGTTCCACGGCTTGACGAGGTGGTAGTCTATCTGGCCGAGCGTCATGGCCGGCACGATGGGGTTGGCCGCCGTGTAGTCGCGCTCGACGAGGAGGATGCGCTTGGCGCGCGGGTGGAGCGCGTGGGCCTCGGCGAGGAACGCGACGCCCGTCGTCCCCGGCATCGCGTGATCGGCGATGAGAAGGGCGACGGGTTCGTCCTGCTCGGCCAGTGCCGCCAGGGCGGCGAGCCCTTCGGCGGGCGAGGCGGCGCTGAGGATGCGGCAGTCGTTCCCGAAGCGGCGGTCGAGGTCGCCGAGGAGCGCCTCCCGCACGGCGGGATCGGGAACGACGAGGAAGAGGATGGGCGGGGTCATGGGCGGAAGGGGCGTGCGACTGATGGGGAGAAGGGCGTTTCGCCGTCGGCGCCGCCGAGGCGGGCAGGGCCACTCAGAATTCGAACACCTGCTGGCCCGCGGGGGCGAACGGCTGGTCGAACGTGGCACGGACGTGCCCGCTCGGGAAGAACCCGGCCACACGCGCCGTCGTGGCGCCGACGTTGCGGACGTCGTGGGGCATCCTCTCGGGGACGAGCGCCAGTTCCCCCGCGCCCACCTCGCCCGCCTCGTCGCCGACGGTCACCTCGACGGTGCCGTCGAGCACGAGCAGCACCTCCTCGGCGCTGTCGGTGTGGCGGCCGAGGGCGTGCCCCGGCTCGAGCTCGAAGTAGACGACGGCGGAGCGCTCGGTACCCGCGTTCGCGCTCAGCGGAAAGTCGGCGCGGACGCGAACGGTGGGGTCGGACTCCCACCAGACCTCGGGGCGGTCTTTCGTACTCAGCTTGGCGGTGATCATGGTTCAGGGGGTTGTGCATGGAAGGGGCCCGCTCGGGGCGTATGCTCCCCGTGACGCAGCAAGCGCTGACGCTCCCAAACCGCCGACGCGGCTTCGCACCCGCTTCACGCATCCCTCTGAAAACGGCGCGCGCCGGGCCTCCGCAAAGAGACCCGGCGCGGCAGGAACGAATGGCCGGACAGCTCAGAACCGCGAGGCGACGAGCGGCACGTCGGCGTAGCGCCAGGCGGCCTCGATGCGCGGCTGGAGCGCGTCGGCCTCGGCGGCGCGGCCCTGGGCGCGGAGGCTCCGCTGGAGGCCGAAAAGCGCACGGCCGTTCTCGGGATAGACCCGGAGGTCGGCGCGGTAGACCGCCTCGGCCTCGGCGGCGCGGCCGGCGCCGAGGAGCACACGGCCGAGCGCCCAGCGCGAGGGCAGCGCCCACGGCGGCGGCTCGTCGTAGATCATCGCATCCTCGCGGCGCACCGCCTCCTCCAGAAGCGCGACGGCCGCCTCGGTGTCGCCGCGCGCGGCGGCGATCTCACCCGCGAGGTACACGTCGGCCACCTGGAGGATGGCGCGGAGCGAGTTCAGCCCGGCGAGGTGCGCCGCCAGCGCCGTGTCGGCAGCGATGGACCGGAGCGCCGCGTGTTCCCGCTCCGCCTCGGCGACGCGCCCGAGGCGGGCGAAGGCGAGGCCGCGCGCGAAGCGCCACACGCCCGTCGGGTAGGCGAGGCCGTCGGGCGGCGCGGGCGCGGCGAGAATCGCGTCCCACTCCTCGAAGACGGCCTGCGCGTAGAGCGGGCTCATGGCGAAGTGCTGGAGGAACTCCATCCCCGGCTCGCCCATCATGGCGGCGTGGCGGCCCATGTGGGCGGCCGATTCGAGCGCCGTCGCCCTCTCGCCGCCGAGGGCGGCCGAGACCCACAGGAAGTGGTGGTTGTGCGGGACGTAGCCGGTGGGGTAGAGCCCCTGCGCGTGGCACTGCGCGAGGTAGTCGTCGTCGGCCAGCACGGCCTGCTGGTTGGCGAGGACGGCGTCGTGGTAGCGGCCGACGCGGATCCAGATGTGACCCGGCATGTGGACGAGGTGGCCGGCGTTGGGCACGAGCGGACCCAGCCGCTCGGCGGCCTCGACGCCCAGCTCCGGCCGCTGCTTCTCGACGGCGTGGATCCAGAGGTGGAGGGCGAGCGGGTGGCCCGGGTTCGTGTCCCTCGCGCGTTCGAGGGCGGCGAGGACCTCCTCCGTCTCGGGTTTGGGTGCGCCGTCGGGCAGCCAGTAGTCCCACGGCATCGTGTCCATGAGGGCCTCGGCGAAGAGGCTCTGCACGTCGGCGTCGCCGGGGAAGCGGGCGGCGACCTCGCGCATGGCCTCCGCGTAGGCGCGGTCGAGCGCCGTGCGGTCCTCGGCGGGCTCGGGCGCGTAGCGCGCCGCCAGCGCCTCGATGAGCGCGCGGTTGGCGGCGGACTCCGAGGCGGCGTTCGCGCGGGCGCGCTCGAGCGCGGCCCAGGCCAGCGGCACGTCCTCCGGGTTCATCGGAGCGTTGACGTGGGGGCCGAGGACGAGGGCCTCGCCCCAGGCGCACATGGCGCAGGCGGGGTCGAGGCGCTGCGCCTCGCGGAAGGCGCGGGCGGCCTCGGCGTGGTTGAAGGCGAAGGCCAGGACGAGGCCCTGGTCGAAGAACCGCTGCGCCATCGGCACGTCGGTGGCGACGGGGCGGGTGTGGTCGCCGAGGCCGTCGAGGAGCGGCGCGAGGCGGCCGTCGTCGGGCTGGGCGGCGGCGCTGCGGAGGAGCAGCGCCAGGAGGAAGAGGACGAAGAGCGTGCGCATGGTCGAGGGGGTTGGCGAAGTGGAGTGCGCGGCGGCGCTCAGTCGCTGCGTTCGGTGAGCTGGACGAGCCAGTTCGGCGCGTCGGCCGCGAGGTCACGGAAGTCGAAGACGTCGCGGAAGTCGAGGGCGGCCGAGGGGAGCCGGCGCCGGAGCCGCGCGAGGAGGGCCGCCGGGAGCGCCCGCGCCCGGTCGGAGCGGCGACGGAGCGCGCGCGGCAGTGGGGCGGCGGAGAGCGAGGGACTCATGGTACGCTAGGTCGTTGATGATCTGGAAGATGGGCGGCGCATCCGCGACGCATCCGCGACGCATCCGCGGCGCATCCGCGGCGCCTCTCCCTCCTGACGCAACCCGTCACCGTTTTCCCAAACCGTCCCTGCTCCCGCAACGGCCGATTGGCTTGTTGGCGTGACGCAGGTGCCGGCTGCGGTCGTGCGGTAGGGACACCATGCATGGTGTCCCTACCTCCGGTATTCCCGCGAGGGTGCCACGTAAAGAACCGCTATTCGTCGTCCGCGCCGGGCAGCGCCACCACGAACGTTGCCCCCTCCCCCACGTCGCTGCGTACGGAGAGCGTGCCGCCGTGCCGCCGCGCGACGATGTCGTGCGAGAGCGAGAGGCCGAGGCCGGTCCCCTCGCTCGTCGGCCTCGTGGTGAAGAACGGCTCGAAGATGCGCGCCTGGAGTGCGGGCGGGATACCCACCCCGTTGTCGCGCACGCGGATCTCGACGTGCCCGTCCACGCGGGCCGTCTCCACCCAGACGCGGGGGGCCACGGGCGCCTCCGGCGGCGAGGGCGCCGTGCAGGCGGCGTAGCGCGCGTTGGCGAGGAGGTTCTGGAGCACGCGCCCGATCTCCTCGCGTGCGGCCTCCACCGCCCCCGCCCGAGGGTCGAGCACCGTCTCCACCCGCACCCCGCACGCCCCGTCGCTCATCGCGGGGAAGGCGAGGGCGACGTGCTCAGTCACGAGCGCGTTGACGTCCACCCGCTCGCGCGGGCTCGACTCCTTCCGCGCGTGCGCCATCATGGCGCGCACGATGGCGTCGGCGCGGGCGCCGTGCTCGTGGATGCGCTGCGCGTTCGCCCGGAGGTCGGCGAGGACGGCCCCGGCCGCCTCGGTGTCGCCGTCGGCGAGGGCGGCGCGCAGTTCGTCACTCAGTTCGAGGTTGAGAGCCGCGAAGCCGGTGATGAAGTTGAGCGGGTTCTTGATCTCGTGCGCGATGCCGGCCGTGAGTTGCCCGAGGCCGGCCAGCTTCTCCTGCTGCACGAGCCGCGCCTGCGTCTCGCCGAGTTCGGCGAGCGCCGCTTCGAGCGCGCGGTTGCGCGCCTGGAGCGCCTGGAACGCCCGCCGCTTCTCCTTCTCGAAGACGCGCGTGAGCAGGAACACGATGGGCGGCAACCCTGCCACGAGCGAAACCTCCCAGTAGGGCCGCCAGACGGGGTGCAACCCGTCGGCGTGGCCGGGGGCGTAGAGGCCGAACCCCTCGAAGACGGCGGCGAGGACGACGGCGCCGGCGGTCCACAGCGCCCCGGCCCGCAGGCCCACCAGCAGCACGGCCACGACCGGCACCACGGCGAGCCAGTGCAGGATGCCGAACTCGCCCGAGTAGTACACGCTGAGCAGCACGGCCGCCGACCCCACCACCAGGAAGAGGTGGGTCACGAGCCCGACGGAGCCCGTCCGCCGGAACAGCGGCGGGAGCACGAAGAACCCGACGGCCACGGCCCCCATCGTCGCGGCTCCGATGGGGAAGCCGACGAGCGCGTCGAGGACGGCGTAGCCGGAGGAGAACAGGCCCGTCAGAAAACAGGCCAGGACGAAGAGGTAGCCCCGGTGGGCGGCCTCGACGTCGCCGGGCGAAACGGGCGGAATGAGCCGGTCGATCAGCAGGCGGGTGGGCGGCATGGACGGCGAGGGAAGGGGCTGCCCCCATGACGCACACCGGCCGCGCGGCCCCCAGTCCGCCCGCACCCTCCTCCGCTTTTCCTCCGTACGAGGCCGCCGGTCGTTTCACGCCCGCCGCCCATGTCGTTTATTACCACTCCTCCCGCTGCCCTCTCCCTCGCCATGCCCGAGGCCGACGTCACCCGCCTGCTCGAACACGTCGAGGCCGGCCAGGACGGCGCCTTCGACCGGCTGCTGGCCGCCGTCTACCCCGAGCTCCGCCGGATGGCCCGCGCCCGCCTCCGCGACCAGCGCGACGGCCACACCCTCAACCCGACCGACCTCGTCCACGAGGCCTACCTCCGCCTCGTTCGCTACCAGGACGTCAGCTGGAAGGGCCGCGCCCACTTCTTCGGCGCTGCCGCCCGGACCATGCGCCGCGTGCTCGTGGACTACGCCCGCCGCAAGAGCGCCGGCAAGCGGAAGGGCGAACACGTCAGCCTCACCGACGCCGGCGCGGCGGCCGGCGTGGACCTCTCGCTCGACGAGCTCCTCGCCATCGACGACGCACTCGAACGGCTCGCCGCCGAGCGCCCGCGGTGGGTCCGCGTCGTCGAGTGCCGCTACTTCGCCGGGCTCTCCATCGAGGAAACGGCCGAGGCGGTCGGCGTCTCGCACGGCACCGTCTCGAACGACTGGGCGATGGCCCGCGCCTGGCTCCGCCGCGAACTCGCCGCTTGAAGGGAACGGAGGCGCGGAGGGACGGAGGGGTTGATGCCGTCCCTCCGCGCCTCCTGTCTTCCGCTCCTCCCCCACCCATGCCCACCGATCCCCTCGACCGGCTCGAACGCCTCTTCCGCGCCGCCCGGATGCACCCGCCGGACGAGCGCGCCGCCTTCCTCGACGCCGCCTGTGCCGACGACCCGGCGCTCCGCCGCGAGGTTGAAGCCCTCCTCGCCGCCGACGCCGAGGCCGAGGCCGGCGCCTTTCTCGCCCGGCCTGCCACCGGCCTCCTCGGCGAAGCCGCCCGCGCCGCCGGCGACGGCGGCCTCGGAGATCCACCGGACCCCCTCCTCGACCGCTTCGTCGGGCCGTACCGGGTGCTCCGGCCGCTCGGCCACGGCGGCATGGGCGCCGTCTACCTCGCCGTGCGCGAGGCCCCGTTTCTCCGCTACGTCGCCCTCAAGGTCGTCCGCACCGGCCTCCACGGGCCCGACGTGCTCAAGCGGTTCGAGCAGGAGCGCCAGATCCTCGCCTCCCTCAACCACCCGAACATCGCCCGCCTCCTCGACGGCGGCGTGACCGAGGAGGGCCTGCCGTACTTCGCGATGGAGTACGTCGAGGGCCGACCGATCACCGCGTATTGCGACGAGCACCGGCTCTCCATCGAGGAGCGGCTCCGGCTGTTCCGCGCCGTCTGCGAGGCCGTCCACTACGCCCACCAGAACCTCGTCCTCCACCGCGACCTCAAGCCGAGTAACATCCTCGTCGCCACCGACGGGGCCGATGGGAAGCCGACCGTCAAGCTGCTCGACTTCGGCATCGCCAAGGTGCTCAACCCGCACCTCAGCCCGTCGGCCATGCCGGTCACCCGCACCGGCCTCCGCGCCATGACGCCGGAGTACGCCAGCCCCGAACAGGTGCGCGGCGAACCCCTCTCGACGGCGAGCGACGTCTACAGCCTCGGCGTCGTGCTCTACGAGTTGCTCGCAGGCCGCCGCCCCTACCGGCTCACGACGGGCTCGGCGGAGGAGCTCGTGCGCGTGGTGTGCGAGCAGGAGCCCGAGCGGCCCAGCACGCGCGTCGTACGCGATGAGACCGTGGCGCGGCCGGACGGCTCGGAGGAGACGGTCACGGCGCGGGCCGTGGGCGCGGCCCGGAGTGCCCACCCCGAACGCCTCCGCCGACGCCTCCGGGGCGACCTCGACACCGTCGTGCTGATGGCGCTGCGGAAGGAGCCGCAACGACGGTATTCGAGTGCCGAGCAGCTCGGCCAGGACCTCGACCGCTACCGCCAGGGGCTCCCCGTCCTCGCCCACCGCGACTCGCGCGGCTACCGCCTCGGCAAGTTCCTCCGCCGCCACAAGGCCGAGGCGGCGCTGGCGCTCGTCGTGACCGCCTCCGTCGTCGGCTTCGCGCTGTTCTCGTCGGCCCAGGCGCGGCGCGTGGCCGCCGAGCGCGACCGGGCGCAGGTGGAGGAGGCCAAGACGGCGCAGGTCTCCGCCTTCCTCGTGAGCCTCTTCGGCCAGGCCGACCCCACCGAGACGCTCGGCGACACCCTCACCGTCCGCGAGGTGCTCGACGCCGGCGCCGCGCGCGTCGAGGCGGAGCTGGCCGGGCAGCCCGAGGTGCAGGCGGCCGTCCTCACCGTGATCGCACAGGCCTACCGCAGCCTCGGCCGCTCCTCCGACGCCGTGCCGCTGCTCGAACGCGCCCTCGCCCTCCGCCGCAAGGCCCTCGGAAACGACCACCCGGACACGGCCGAGAGCCTCTTCGCCCTCGCCAACCTCTACGAGCACATCCACGACGTCGGCCCCGCCGCGCCGCTCTACCGCGAGTACCTCGCCACGGCCGAGCGCCTCCACGGCGCGCAGCACCCCCGCCTCCTCACGGCCCTCTACCACCTCGGCACCGTCCTCCACGTCGAGGGCCGCGCGGCCGAGGCCGACAGCCTCCTCGACCGCTGGCACGCCCGCCTGGCGGCGATGCCGGACCAGGACGACCTCGAACTGGCCCACAACCTAGGCAACCTCGGCGACCTCCTCTTCACGCAGCGCCGCTACGACGAGGCCGAGCCCTTCGCCCGCCGCGCCCTCGCCATGCACCGCCGCCTCGCCGGCGACCGCTCGCCCGAGGTGGGCATGGACCTCAACCGGCTCTGCTGGCTCCTCAACGCCACCGAGCGCTTCGCCGAAGCCGAGGCGCTGGCGCGCGAGGCGCTTGCCCTCCACCGCGCGCTCTACCCCGACGGCCACGCCGAGCTGGGCGCGAGCCTCGCCACCCTCGGCGAAGCGCTCCAGGGCCAGGGTCGCTACGACGAGGCCGAGCCGCTCTTCCAGGAAGACCTCGCCCTCCGCCGACGGCTCTACCCCGACGGCCACCACACCGAGGCGCGCAGCCTCGCCCTCCTCGCCCGCCTGGAGCACGACCGGGGCCGCCTCGACGCCGCCGAGGGCTATTACCGCGAGGCCGTCGCCATCTTCACGCGCCTCTTCGGGGCGGACTTCCTGCCCACCATCCAGCACCGCCTGGAGCTGGCCGACGTGCTCCGCGACCGCGGCGACTACGCCGCCGCCGAGCGCCTCCTCCTCGCCGACTACGCCACGCTCGACGCCCGGCGTGGGCAGGACGACCGCACCACGCAGTCGGCGCTCCGCCGCCTGGCCCGGCTCTACGAAGCCTGGGGCCGTCCCGAGGAGGCCGCACGCTACCGCGCTCGTCCGAGCTCCTGACTGACGGGATCGGTCTCGGACCCTCACCGCGAATCCGCACGCGTTGTTCAATTGACGCCGCCCGCGCCCTTTCCTAGTTTTCGGGGCTCTGACTGCACGAACGCATCCGGTCGGCCCACCGACGCCCCCGATGAAGCAAGGCATCCACCCCGACTACCACTTCATGACCGTCAAGCTCGCTGACGGCACGACCTTCACGACCCGGTCCACGATGAAGACCGAGCAGTACAACTCGGAGGTGGACTCGTCCAACCACCCGTTCTACACGGGCAAGCGGACGATGGTCGACACGGCCGGCCGCGTCGAGAAGTTCCGCCGCCGCTACGGGCTCCCGGGCAAGGCCGCGGGCGAGGAGGGCTGAGACCCCGCCCCGCCCCACCGTTCCGCCGAGGCGGAGGGCCCTGCGCCTTTCACTGCGTGGTGCCCTTCGGGGTTCGCCTCGTGCCGTATGAGCCCGGCCCGGGCCGCTAGGGCACCAGCACCACCTTGCCGGTGTTCTTCCGGCCCTCGACGTAGGCGTGCGCCTCGGCCGCGCGCTCGAAGGGGAACGCCCGGTCCACGAACGGCCGCACCTGCCCGCGTTCGTAGTAGCTGAGCAGCTTCCGCACCCACTGCCCGACGCGCTCGGCCTCCCCCCAGAGGTGCGCGAGGTTGACGCCGAGGACGCCCTTGTTGGTGCGGATGAGGTGGAGCGGGTTGAACGTCTTCCACGGGATGCCGAGTGCCATCCGGAGCAACCCCAGCTTCCCCTTCCCCGACACGCTCGACACGCCGAAGAGGACGATCCGTCCCGTCGGGGCCAGCACGCCGAAGCTCTCGCCCCAGTGCTTCCCACCGATGGGGTCGAGGACGAGGTCCACGCCGTGCCCGTCGGTGAGGCGCCGCACCTCGGCGGCCCAGTCGGCCTGGCGGTAATCGATGGCGTGGTCGTAGCCGCGCTCGCGCACGTAGTCGTGCTTGCCCGGCGAGGCCGTCCCGAACAGCTCGGCGCCGTAGATCCGCCCGAGGTCGGCGCAGGCGGTGCCGACGCCGCCCGAGGCGCCGTGGACGAGGACGCGCATCCGCCGCCCGCCCAGCTCGTTCGCGTGGCGGAGGCCGCCCATCACGACGAGCGTCTGGAACGCCGTCAGGTACGTCACGGGCAGCGCCGCGCCGACCTCCGCCGTCATCCCCGCCGGCCGCCGGAACACGGCCTGCTCCGGGAGCACGACCGCGGAGCTGTAGCCGCCGAACCGCGTCAGCGCCAGCACGGGGTCGCCTTCCCGGAACGCGGAGACGCCGGGGCCGAGGGCGTCCACCGTCCCCGCCACCTCGTAGCCGACGACGGCCGGGAGCTTCGGCGCATCCGGGTAGACGCCCTGCCGCGCGAGGAGGTCGGCAAAGTTGACGCCCGCCGCCTCGACGGCGAGGCGGACCTGGCCGGGCCCGGGCACGGGGTCCGCCGCCTCGCGGACTTCCAGCACGCTCGGCGGGCCGGCTCGGGAGATCCAGATTTGTTTCAATGGAGGATGGGGGCTGGAGGATGGCGGATGGACGACTGCCGCCCGAGCCCGTTCCTCGCTATTCTCCATCATCCATCACCCATCTGCCCTCCCTTGAACCCCGTCCCCCTCATCATCGCCAAGCGCGACGGCGGGCGCCTCGCGCCGGAGGCGGTCGCCGACCTCGTCGCCGCCTACACCCGGGGTGACGTGCCCGACTACCAGATGGCGGCGTTCCTCATGGCCGCCTTCCTCAACGGCCTCGACGACACCGAGGCCGCCGCCCTCACCCGCGCCATGCTCCACTCCGGCGAGGTGCTCGACCTCTCCGACCTCCCCGGCGTGAAGGTGGACAAGCACTCGACGGGCGGCGTGGGGGACAAGGTCTCGCTCGTCCTCGCCCCGCTCGTGGCCGCCTGCGGCGTGCCCGTCCCCATGATCTCCGGACGCGGACTCGGCCACTCCGGCGGCACACTCGACAAGCTCGAAAGCATCCCCGGCTTCGACGTCAACCTCTCCATCGAGCAGTACCGCCGCCAGCTCGAACGCCTCGGCGTCGTGATGATCGGGCAGACGGCCGAGATCGCCCCGGCCGACAAGAAGCTCTACGCCCTGCGCGACGTGACGGGCACCGTCGAGTCCATCCCGCTCATCGCCGCGAGCATCATGAGCAAGAAGCTCGCGGAGGGCATCGACGCGCTCGTGCTCGACGTCAAGAGCGGGCGCGGCGCGTTCATGAAGGCGGAGGCCGACGCCCGGAAGCTCGCCGAGACGCTCGTCGGCATCGGCGCCCGGTTCGACAAGCCGACCGTCGCGCTTTTGACGGGCATGGACGCGCCGCTCGGGCGCGCCGTCGGCAACTGGCCGGAGACGGCCGAGGCCGTCCGCGTCCTGCGCGGCGAGACGCCGGCGGGCGGGCCGGCGGACGACCTGCTGGAGGTCACGCTCGCCCTCGCGGGCGAGATGGTCCACCTCGGCGGCCAGGCGGACTCCCCCGAGGCCGGACGCGAGAAGGCGAAGCACGCCCTCGACGGCGGCCACGCCTTCGAAACGTGGGTCGCGCTCGTCGAGGCCCAGGGCGGCGACGTGTCCGTGCTGGACGACCCCGACTCGCGCGAGGGCAGCGCGCCCGTCGCCGAGATCCGCGCGCCGGACGACGCCGAAGGCTTCGTCGGCGGCATCGACGCGCTGGCCCTCGGCTGGGCCGCCGTCCACCTCGGCGCCGGCCGCATGCGCAAGGAGGACGCCGTGGACCCCGTGGCCGGGTTCGTGCTGAACAAACACGTGGGCGAGGCGGTACACCCCGGTGACCTGCTCGCGACCGTTCACGCCTCGGACCCCGCCCGCCTCGACGCCGAGGCCGTCCGGGCCGCCTTCACCTACGTTTCCGAGCCCCCCGCCGCAACTTCACGCCTGATCGACCGCTACGACGGGACGCGCTGGACCGGCATCTGACCGCCGCGCCCCGTACTTTCCCTCGCCGCACCCCATCACGAGCGCCGGCCGGGCGGCCCGCCGCCCCGCCCGCCTCCGAAATCCCGAAGCCCATGTCTCTCTGGAAGCGATTCACGCGCCTCATCAAATCCATGTTCGGCGGGGCCATCGCCGCGATGGAAGACCCCCGGCTGATCCTGGAGGAGAACATGCGGGAGCTGAACGACCAGGTCCCGAAGATGAACCAGAACATCGCGACGGTGAAGGCCAACGTGATGCTCCTCCAGAAAGAGCACCGCCGCTACACGGCCGAGCTCCAGGCGCTCACCTCCAAGATCAAAGCCGCCATCACCGCCGGCCGCGACGACATCGCGCAGCGCTACGCCGTCCAGCTCCAGGGCATCAAGGAGGCCCAGGCCCGGACGGCCGAGCAGCTCCAGTTCGCCGAGCAGGCCTACGAGAAGAGCCTCCAGGTCAAGAAGGCGTTCATGCGCGAGCGCGAGAAGAAGATCGCCGAGGCGAAGGAGGCCCTCCGCGCCCACGAGCGCGCCAAGTGGCAGGCCAAGATCGCCGACACGCTGGAGCAGTTCGAGGTGGCCGGCGTCGACGCCACGCACGACGAGATGATCACGCGCGTCAACGAGCAGACCGCGCGCAACGAGGCCCGCATGGAGATGGCGCTCGACTCCATCGACACCGAGGCGCTCAAGATCGAGGAGGACGCGCAGGAGATCCAGGCCGCCGAGCTCGTCCGCCAGTTCAAGCTCGAGATGGGCATGCTGGAGCCGGCCGCGCCCGAGCCCGCACTCCGCACGCCCGAGCCCGAGCTCCGCATCCCCGACGCCGAGGAGGCCGGCGGCGACGCCGCCCCCTCTGAGCGCCAGCGCGAGCGGACGGAATAGCCGATTGACGATGGAGGATGGCAGAGGGCTGATTGACGGCCTCCATCCTCCACCCGCCCTCTTCCAGCTGCCATCCGCCATGACTCCCGAAGAACGCGAACGCCTCAAGGAAGCCGAGAAGGCGCACCTCCGCCAGCTCCGGGCCCTCAAGCAGCAGTACCGCGAGGCCCAGCGCAAGAAAGGCCTCCTCGACGCCCTGCAGGGCATGGTCCGCCCCGACCTCGACGAGATCCACGAGGAGATGGTGGACAAGCTGTCCCGGCAGAACATCGAGGCCGAGGCCCGCTTCGAGGTCGCGATGGAGGACGCCGGGCTGACCGAAGACCCGCTCGAACGGGCGGCCCGCGAGGAGGCCGAGCGCGAGGCGCTCCGCACGGCCGAGGCCGACGCCCTCGTCCGCCAGATGAAGCAGGAGATGGGCGGCGGCGAGGCCGCGCGCCCCGAGACGGCCACCCCCACGGGCGCCAAGTCCATCGGCCGCCCCCCGGCCCCGGACGCGCCCGAGGCGGAACGCCCGGAGGTGACGAAGCCCGATGAACCGAACCCGGAAGCCCCCCTCGGCCCCAAATCCATCGGCCGCCCGCGCCGAACCGAATAGCGCGCCGAACCGAATAGCGCGCCGAACCGAATAGCGCGCCGAACCGAACAGATAGCCAGATATAACCAGATGGATAGGGGCCAGGTGGCCGGATAGGGCGAGCGCCTACCTGGCCATCTCCCCTTCCCCCTCCCGCCCACCGGCGGACTGCGATGCCCGACGAGCCGATCAACTTCTACAAGGAAGCCTTCATGAGCCCGGTGAACCTCGTGTTCCTGATCTCGGCGCTCGTGGCGGCCCTGCTCACCAACGCCTGGGTGGGCGTCCCGGAGCTGATCCTGCTCTTCACGGCCGCAGCCGAGCTGATGTACCTCGGCATCGTCCCCCGCTCGGACCGCTACAAGCGGCTCGTCCGCAGCCGCCGCGCCGCCGAGCGCAACAAGCCGCCGAGCGACCGCGAGGTCTTCCGCACCCTCGCCAAGGAAGACCAGAAGCGGTACGTCCGCTACCGCAACCTCGAGAAGGCCATCCGCGACAACTTCTCGAAGCTCTCCTACGCGAGCCAGGGCATGCTCGACGCCCACCTCAACAAGATCGACGGCCTGCTCGACTCGTACCTCAACCTCCTCCAGCTCAAGGACAAGTACCGCAAGTTCACCGCGCGGACGGCCGAGGAGGAGATCGTCCGCGCCATCGCCCAGCTCCGCAGCGAGATGCAGCAGGACCCCCCGCGCGTGCGCCGCATCAAGGAGCGCCGCCTCCAGATTCTCGACAAGCGGCTGGTCAAGTTCAAGAAGGCCAACGAGAACCTCGACATCATCGAGGCCCAGCTCGCCACCATCGAGGACGTGACGCGGTACGTCTACGAGCAGTCGCTCACGATGCAGAACCCGGAGGAGGTCTCCTTCCAGCTCGACACGCTCGTCTCGGAGGTCGAGGAGACGCAGGCCTCCGTCGAGGCGCTCGAAGAGGTCTTCAGCGACCCGACGGCCTACCTCTCCGACCTCGACATTGACGAGTTCGACGCCGCCCTCTCCGACCTCGACTCCTCCGTCGAGCGCCGCATCGAGGAGGGCCTCCTCGGCCCGGATGCCCCCGAGGGCGACGGCGCCGCCCGCCCGCGCGACCGAGAACGGAGCTAGGTATCGCTTACTTCCCAGTGCGCATCGCGTAAAGGCGCCCGGATCGATCCCATCACGCACTACGAAGTCCGCACTACGGATCACGCCTTTCACCCACGCATGGAAGCCTCCTTCGAAACCCTCCTCTACGACCTCGACGCCGACGGCGTCGCCACGATCACGCTCAACCGGCCGGACGCGCTCAACGCGCTCAACCAGCGGATGGTCGCCGAGCTGGGCGCGGCCTTCCGCCAGGCCCACCGCGACGACGCCGTGCGCGGCGTGGTCCTCACCGGCGCCGGCGAGAAGGCCTTCGCCGCCGGCGCCGACATCGCCGAGTTCGCCGGGATGGAAGCGCTCGACGGCCACCGCTTCGCGCTCCGCGGCCAAGCCGTCATGAGCCAGATCGAGGCGATGCCCAAGCCCGTCGTGGCCGCCGTCAACGGCTTCGCCCTCGGCGGCGGCTGCGAGCTGGCGATGGCGTGCCACCTCCGCGTGGCGAGCGAAAAGGCCCAGTTCGGCCAGCCCGAGGTCAACCTCGGGCTCATCCCCGGCTACGGCGGAACGCAGCGGCTGCCCCGGCTCGTCGGCCGCGGCGTCGCCGCCGAGCTGCTGCTCACGGGCGACCGCATCTCGGCCCAGCGCGCTTACGAGATCGGCCTCGTCAACCGCGTCGCCACCCCCGAGGCGCTCCTGGCCGTGGCGAAGGAGCGCGTGACGACCATCGCGGCCAAGGCGCCCGTGGCCGTGGCGATGGCCCTCCAGGCCCTCCGCGCCGCCGACCTCCCGCTCCCGCAGGGCCTCCAGCAGGAAGCCGCTCTCTTCGGACAGTGCTGCGCCACCGAGGACTTCGTCGAGGGCGTCGGCGCCTTCCTCAACCGCCGCACGCCCGAGTTCGCGGGCCGCTGACGCGGCCCTGGGCCGATGGGGTGACGGACTGATGGAGCGTACCCGGTCCGCCTCCCCTCCCTGAATCGCCCACTCACCCAATGGCTTTCGCCCTGATCGTGCTGATGCTCGGCCTGAGCGCGTTCTTCTCCGGCTCGGAGATCGCGTTCGTGACCGTCAACCGGCTCAAGGCGGAGGTGCGCGCCCAGCGCGCGGGCGTCCTCGGCACCATCGTCCGCGAGTTCCTGCGCGACCCGGCCACGTTCCTGACGACCACGCTCGTCGGCAACAACGTCGCCCTCGTCGTCTACTCGACGCTGATGAGCCTCTACCTCGACGGGCCGCTGACGCGGATGTGGATGCATCTCACGGGCGCCGACACCGTCGCCGGCCTCGTGCTCGTCTCGCAGACGCTCGTCGCCGCCGTCGTCGTGCTGCTCATCGGGGAGATCCTGCCGAAGTCGCTGCTCCGCGAGCCGCCCGAGCGGGCCGTGTTCGCCCTGGCGGGGCCGCTCAAGCTGACCTACTGGCTCTTCCTCCCCCTCATCAAGCTGGCCGGCTGGACCTCCAACGCGCTCGTCCGCCTCTTCGGCGCGCCGCAGCAGAGCGTCCAGCAGTTCCTCCGGCGCGACTTCGAGATCGTCATCCGCGAGAGCCGCGAGACCGGCGGCCTCGACCTCGACGAGGAGGAGACCGAGATCCTCACGAACGTCTTCGAGCTGCGCACGCTCCGCGTGAAGGACTCGATGATTCCGCGCACCGAGATCCAGGCCGTCGAGGAGGGCGCCGACCTCGACGCCGTCCGCGCCCGGTTCATCGAGTCGGGGTTCTCGCGGCTGCCCGTCTACCGCGAGCACATTGACCAGATCGTGGGCGTGGTGCTGGCGCACGACCTCTTTCACGCGCCGGACTCGCTGGCCGCCATCGTCCGCCCGGTCCAGGTCGTCCCCGAGTCGAAGCCGGCCAAGGACCTGCTCTTCTCGTTCCTCCAGAGCGGCGTCACGCTCGCCGTCGCCATCGACGAGTACGGCGGCACGGCGGGGATCGTGACGGTCGAGGACCTCCTCGAAGAGCTCTTCGGCGACATCCGCGACGAGCACGACCCGGCCGAGGCCGCGCTCCGCCGCCTCGACGAGCACACCGTGCTGGCCTCGGGCCGCGTGGACCTGGAGACGCTGGAAGAGGAGATGGGCATCACCCTCCCGGAGGGCGACTACGAGACGGTGGCCGGCTTCCTGCTCGACCGGCTGGGCAACGTGCCGGCCGAGCGCGAGAGCGTGGAGTTGGAGGGGTACCGGTTCACGATCCTCCGCGCCACGGCCAACCGAATCGAGGCGGTGCGGATCAGCCAGGTGTAGGCGCCGGGCGCTGCTCCCTCGTTCGCCCCGATGCGGGTGCCAGCCGTTCCTCTCGGTTTTCCGCAACGCCGTCCGTAGGTTGCTCGCCCTGCACTCCGGCCCGCCGCCCTGCCCCCGTCCCCATGCGCCTCCTCCTCCTCAGCAACTCCACCTCCGACGACGGCTACCTGGTTCACGCCGCCGGATGGCTCCGCGCCTTCCTCGGCGCCGGCGTCGGGCGGGTGCTGTTCGTGCCCTACGCCGGCGTCACGTTCTCCTTTGACGCCTACACGGCGAAGGTGCGCGAGGCCTTCGCCCCTCTCGGCATCGGCGTCGAGTCGGTCCACGAGGTGGCGGACGAGGCGAAGGCGGTGAAGGAGGCCGAGGCCATCGTGGTGGGCGGCGGCAACACGTTCCGGCTGCTGACCCGGCTCTACCGCCTCGGCCTGATGGAGCCCATCCGCCGGGCCGTCCGCGGCGGCACGCCGTACGTCGGCTGGAGCGCGGGCGCCAACCTCGCCTGCCCCACGATCCGCACGACGAACGACATGCCCATCATCGAGCCGCCGTCGTTCGAGGCGTTCGGGTTCGTGCCGTTCCAGATCAACCCGCACTACACCGACGCGCACCCGCCCGGCCACCGGGGCGAGACGCGGGCCGACCGCATCGCCGAGTTCGCCGAACTCAACCAGGACGTGACGGTGCTCGGCCTCCCGGAGGGCACGGCGCTGCGCGTGGAGGGCGACCGGATGGAGCGCCTCGGGCCGCACCCGATCCGCCGCTTCCGCTACGGCCAGGCCACGCGCGACCTGACGGAGACGGACGTGAGCGAGGAGCTCCGCGCGGGCTGATCCCTCACCCGTCCGCCGCTACCCGCTGGGCGAACGCCAGCACCAGCCGGGCGTGCGCGGCCACCAGCTCGACGAGCCCGCGGTCGGCCAGGCGGGCGTCGGGCGAGGTGGGCAGCTTGGGCGGCGAGACGCGGCCCATCCACAGCGGCAGCTTGTCCTGGAGTGCCCGCGGCCCCGGGAACCGGCCGGGCGGAAGGTGGACGGCGTAGAACTCGGCCTTCCGCGCCAGCCGCGCGTAGACGGCCGGCTCCGCCTCGACGTCGCCCTCGGCCCCCTCGGCGACGAGCTGCGCGCCGAGGAGGTAGTCGTGGTAGAGGAACGGCAGCTCCGCCAGCGCCGCGCCGACGGCCTCCCGCACGGCGGGCGCCGCGCGCAGCCCGACCTCGGCGGCGCGCGTCGTGACCGTCGCGATGAGGACGAGCGTCTCCTCGGCTACGAGTTCGGCGTCGGCGGCGTCCGTCAGCGCGGGGAGGACGGTGCGGACGACGTCCTGCGTCGCGCTCAGGGCGGCGGCGGCAGCGAACGTCGCCACGCGGGCAGCGAGATCGGCGGGCGAGGTCGGCATGAGTGGGGGCACGGCGCAGGGGCACGCCCCTGCCGACCGTCTCCGAGGAGCGGCGTCAGCGCTAGAGCTGCGGGTCCGTGGACGGCTCGTCGCCGCCGATGGCGCCGCGCATGCGCGTGTCGGC
The DNA here is from genome assembly GCA_964580105.1 of uncultured Rhodothermales bacterium. Classification (GTDB taxonomy): domain Bacteria; phylum Bacteroidota; class Rhodothermia; order Rhodothermales; family Rubricoccaceae; genus CAZOJJ01. Next base: position 31,551 of record CAZOJJ010000032.1, read on the forward strand.
CTCGATGTTGCGGAGGTTGTAGTAGTCCATCACGCCGAGGTTGCCCCGGCGGAACGCCTCGGCGATGGCCTTGGGCACCTCGGCCTCGGCCGCGATGAGGTTGGCGCGCTGCTCCTGCTCGGCCGCGACGGCCGCCGCGCGGCGCTCCTCCGCCCGGGCGCGGGCCACGCGGAGGTCGGCCTCGGCCTGGTCCGTCTGCAGCTTCGCCCCGATGTTCTCGCCCACGTCCACGTCCGCGATGTCAATGGAGAGGATCTCGAAGGCGGTCCCGCTGTCGAGCCCCTTCGCGAGCACCGTCTTCGAGATGGCGTCGGGGTTCTCCAGCACGGCCGCGTGGGTGGGCGAGGAGCCGACGGTGGAGACGATGCCCTCGCCCACGCGGGCGATGATGGTCTCCTCGCCCGCGCCGCCGACGAGGCGCTCGATGTTGGCGCGGACGGTCACCCGCGCGATGGCACGGACCTGGATGCCGTCCTTGGCCACGGCCGAGATGGACGGCGTCTCGATGACCTTCGGGTTGACCGAGACCTGCACGGCCTCGAACACGTCGCGCCCGGCGAGGTCGATGGCGGTCGCCCGCTCGAAGGGGAGGTCGATGTTCGCCTTGTCCGCCGAGATCAGCGCGTTGACGACCTGCTGGACGTGCCCGCCGGCGAGGTAGTGCGCCTCCAGTTGCGGCGGCTCGACGGGGATGCCCGCCTTGTGCGCGGTGATGAGCGGCCGCACGATGGTGGCGGGCGGCACCTTCCGCAGCCGCATCCCGACGAGGTCGCGGAACAGCTTGAGCCTCACACCCGAGAAGTACGCCGTGATCCAGAGCCCGACCGGGATGAAGTAGAAGAACAGGATGAGTGCGAAGAGGCCCGCGATGACGAGCACCACGCTGAACCCGCCGAGGAGAGCGTCCATGAGAGGGGTGAGGGTTGATGGGTGATGGCTGAGGACGGTAGGCCCCGCCAGCCCGCGGCCATCGGGGCGCTTACTCCGGCCGCCGGTAGTCGCCGCTCTGGCCGCCGGACTTGGCGAGCAGCCGCACGTCCGTCACGGCGATCTCCTTCGAGACCGACTTGCACATGTCGTAGATGGTGAGGGCCGCCACCGAGACGGCCGTGAGCGCCTCCATCTCGACGCCCGTCGGCCCCTCGGTCTTGGCGATGGCGCGGACTTCGACGGCGGCGGCCGCCTCGTCGAGCTCGAAGGAGAGGTCCACGTTCTGGAGGAGCACGTCGTGGCAGAGCGGGATCAGGCGGCTCGTCTGCTTCGCGCCCAGCACGCCGGCCACCTGCGCCACGGTCAGCACGTCGCCCTTGGCGATCTGGTTGTCGCGGACGAGGCGGAAGGCCTCGGCGCCGAGGAGGACGCGGCCGGCGGCGACGGCCGTGCGCGCGGTGGCCATCTTGGGGCTGATGTCCACCATCCGGGCGCGTCCGCGCTCGTCGATGTGGCTGAGAGTGGGCGTATCGAGGTCGGTCATAGCGGGGAGGGAGGGGGAACGACGCTGCGAAGATAGTGCACGGCGGCGAGCCACGGGCTGCGAGCCACGGGCTGCGGGCCGTGGAGTAGCGATTTCCCCGCCCTCCTCCCCTAGAAGCTGCACTCCTCCCCCGGGGCGGTGCCCACGTAGCGGGCGGGGGAGCCACCCAGGGACGGCAAGAGAGCTCCCCGGTGTCCGCGGGGGCATAGCGCGCTGCACCCCCACCACAGCCCCTCGTACCCGGCGCATCGCCCGCCCGAAGCCGGCCGTCCGAAGCCGGCCGTCCGAAGCCGGCCGTCCGAAGCCGGCCGTCCGAAGCCGGCAG
>CAZOJJ010000033.1:0-5050 GCA_964580105.1 uncultured Rhodothermales bacterium
GTACGGCGGCCAGGAACAGGCCCTGGACGGCGCCGAGGAGGTAGAGCGCCTCCATCGCGTTGCTGAACGGGGACCCCTCCATGCGGGCATCGAGGTGGGCGGGGTGGTCGTGGCGCTAAGGTACCGGCGAAGGCGCTCGCCGACCGACCGCCGCGCTCGCGTCGTCCCGTACTTTCCGGCCGGCCGCCCCCTCGCGCCTGCTCCTTCGACCCGGCTCCCATGCGCCTCCTTCTGCTCGCCCTCGTCCTCGCCGTCGCCGCCTGCTCCGGGGCGCGGCCACCCGCCCCCGTGCTCCTCCGCTCCGCGATGCCTGCCGTGCGGCTCCAGGCGCTCCGCGCCGATCCGTCCATTCCCAACTGGTCGTCCGACGAAGAGATCGTCGCCGTCTGCGAGGCGGGGCCAGGCGAGACGCTGATGCTCACCACGCACCGCGTTCTCACCGTCCGCGACGGCTGGGCCCGCGCGCCGGAGGCGCGGATCAGCGGCCACGAGACGATCCAGCGGCAGGACGGCGGCCTGCGCCTCGTCGGCCGGACGGCCATCGGCTCCTCCTCGGCCGCGTTCTCGACGGGGCGGTGCGACGTGGACGCCGTCGAGCCGCTCGTGGCCGGCGTGATCCGGCTCCGCCGCGAGGGCGGCACCGCCGACGCCCTCCTCGCCCACCACGAACGGATCGCCGAGCGGGACCGCGCCCGCGCCGAGGCCGCCGCCCGCGAGACGGCCCGGCAGGCCGAGGCCCTGGGCGCGCCCGCCGTTCCCGGCCTCACCTGGGCCCACGTGCCCGAGATCTTCGTGCGGCACCGCGCACTCTACGAGCACTTCGGCGTGACGCCCTCGGACCTCCTCCTCCTCGCCCAGGCCTACCCGAACGGCGTGCCCAACGCGCTCTGCGACGACCGGCCGATCGGCCCCGTCTGCGAGAGCTTCCTGACGGTCCCGCACGGCGGGCCGTGCCGTGCGGCGGCCCTGCACTACGCGGCGTACTACGCGCCCGACATCGGCCGGGAGGGCGTCATCCGCGTCGAGTGCCCGGAGTACGACGTGGAGGTCGGGTTCAGCTTCGGCGACGTGGGGGTGCGGCAGGTCCACCGACGGAGCGGGGAGGCGGCGTACGAGGGGCGCGGGCCGCTCAGCCTGCTGGAGTAGGCTCCGCGTCGTCGTCCGCGTACCGGCGCACACGCTTCTCGATGGCCTCCGCCTGGTCCCGCTCGCGGAGGCGGGCGAGGCGTTCGGCCACGTGCCGCTCGTAGCCCGCCTCGCGCGGCGCGTAGAAGTAGAGCCCCTGCATCTCGGCGGGGAGGTACTGCTCCGGTACGTAGCCGTCGCGGTAGGCGTGGGGGTACTTGTAGCCCTTGCCGTGGCCGAGCCCCTCCCGGTCACGGCTGGCGTCCTTCAAGGGGTTCGGCACGTCGCCGCTCTGCTCCCGCTCGACGTGCTTCAGGGCGTCGAAGTACGCCAGCACGCTGTTGGATTTCGGGGCGGTGGCGAGGTACAGGCAGCACTGGGCGAGGTGGAACTGCCCCTCGGGCATGCCGACGTAGTCGAACGCCTGCGCCGCCGCCGTCGCGATCTGAAGCGCGCGGGGGTCGGCCAGGCCGACATCCTCGGCGGCGAAGATGAGCATGCGGCGGAAGATGAAGCGGGGGTCCTCGCCGGCGTAGACCATCCGCGCCATCCAGTAGAGCGCCGCGTCGGGGTCCGACCCGCGGAGGCTCTTGATGAAGGCCGAGATGGTGTCGAAGTGGGCGTCGCCGTCCTTGTCGTAGAGCACGGCGCGGCGCTGGATGGAGTCCTCGGCCACCGCGAGGTCGACGTGGACGACGCCGGCCTCGTCCGCCTCGGTCGTCTCGACGGCCAGCTCCAGCGCGTTGAGCAGGCTCCGGGCGTCGCCGTTGGCGGTGGAGACGAGGTGGTCGAGCGCCTCGCCGGTGAGGGCGACGGCGCGGCGGCCGTAGCCGCGCTCGGGGTCGGCGAGGGCCTGGCGGGCGACGGCGCGGAGGTCGTCCTCCGTGAGCGTCTTGAGCTCGAAGATCCGGCTGCGGGAGACGAGCGCCTTGTTGACCTCGAAGTACGGGTTCTCCGTCGTCGCGCCGATGAACGTGACGGTGCCGTTCTCGACGTGCGGCAGGAGGGCGTCCTGCTGGGCTTTGTTGAACCGGTGGACCTCGTCCACGAAGAGGATCGTCCGCTGCCCGTGGAGGCGGAGCCGCTCCTGCGCCGCGGCGATCTGCTCGCGGATGTCTTTCACGCCCGCGAGCACGGCGTTGAGGCTGGCGAAGTGGCTCCGCGTCGTGTTCGCGATGATCCGCGCGAGCGTGGTCTTGCCCGTGCCCGGCGGTCCGAAGAAGATGACCGAGGTGACGCGGTCCGCCTCGACGGCGCGGCGGAGGAGGGTGCCCGGCCCGAGGATGTGCGGCTGCCCGACGAACTCGTCGAGCGTGCGCGGACGCATCCGGTCGGCGAGGGGGGCGGAGGCGGCGAGGCGGGCCTGGGCGGCGGCGGCGAAGAGGTCGGAAGCCATGCGGGCAGGGGCGGGAACGGGGTAGATACCCCCGCCCACCGATGAAGCTCCGGCGGGTGGGCTTGCCGTTTCCGGCCGGTGGCGTAGATTCCGCCGGCCGGTGCTCTCACCCCGCAGCGGCCTACGGAAGCCGCTCGTCCCTGCCGGGGCGGGCGGCTTCCGCGTTGTGGACCCTCGGCCCCGGCGCGCCGTACATCCCGCCTCACCCACCGACCCCGCCATGCGCCTCCGCCCGGGCGACGCCCTCCTCCTCGTCGACGTCCAGAACGACTTCTGCCCCGGCGGTGCGCTGGCCGTCCCCGAGGGCGACGCCGTCGTGCCCGTGCTGAACCGGTGGATCGAGGCGGCCACCGAGGGCGGCGTCCCCGTCGTCGCCACGCGCGACTGGCACCCGCCCGACCACGTCTCCTTCGAGGCGCAGGGCGGGCCGTGGCCGCCCCACTGCGTGCAGGGCACCGAGGGCGCCGCCTTCCACCCCGGCCTCGCGCTGCCGGACGACGCCGTCGTCGTCAGCAAAGCGACCGCGCCCGAGGCCGAGGCGTACTCCGGCTTCGAGGGCACCGGCCTCGCCGACATCCTCCGCGCCCTCGGCGTCCGCCGCGTCTTCGTCGGCGGCCTGGCGACGGACTACTGCGTGAAGGCCACCGTGCTCGACGCGCTCCGCGAGGGCTTCGAGGTGCGCCTCGTCGAGGGCGGCCACCGTGGCATCGCCGCCGACACGTCCGAGGCCGCGCTCGACGCGATGACCGGGGCCGGCGCCGTGGTCGAGGGCTGAGGACGGACGCAGTCATCCCCTTCCTGCTCTCCCGCTCCGCCATGCCTGCCGCTTCTTGGACCGACGACGCCAACACCGCCCTCGTCACGGACCTCTACCAGCTGACGATGCTCCAGGCGTACTGGCGCGAGGGGATGCGCGGCGAGGCCACGTTCGACCTCTTCGTCCGCCGCCTGCCGCCGCACCGGAGCTACCTGCTGGCCTGCGGCCTCGACGGCGCGCTGCGCTACCTCGAAACCGTCCGCTTCCCCGCCGACGCCCTCGCCTACCTCGCCACGCTCGGCCTCTTCCGCGACGACTTCCTGGCGGCCCTCGCCGATTTCCGGTTCACCGGCGCCGTCCGTGCCGTCCCCGAAGGCACCGTCGTCTTCCCGAACGAGCCGATCCTGGAGGTGACCGCGCCCATCGCCGAGGCCCAGCTCGTCGAGACGTTTCTGCTCAACCAGATCACGCTCCAGACGGTCGTCGCGTCGAAGGCGGCGCGCGTGGTGCGGGCGGCGCAGGGCCGGGCGGTGTCCGACTTCGGGATGCGCCGCGCCCACGGCGCCGACGCCGCCCTGAAAGGGGCGCGAGCGATGTGGATCGCGGGCGTGAGCTCGACCTCGAACGTGGAGGCCGGGCGCGTCTACGGGATTCCGGTGGCGGGTACGATGGCCCACAGCTATATCGAGGCGCACGAGTCGGAGGCCGACGCCTTCCGCGCCTTCGCCGCGCTCTACCCCGAGACGGTGCTGCTCGTGGATACCTACGACACGCTCGCGGGCGTCCGCCAGGTCGTCGCGCTGGCGCGCGAGTGGGGCGAGGCCTTCCGCGTCCGCGCCCTCCGCCTCGACTCGGGCGACCTCGCGGTCCTCGCGAAGGAGGCCCGCGCCCTCCTCGACGAGGCCGGCCTGACCGGCGTCCGCCTCGTCGCCTCTTCCAGCCTGGACGAGTACCGGATCGCGGCGCTCCTCGAAGCCGGCGCCCCCATCGACGCCTTCGGCGTCGGCACCCGCATGGCGACGTCGCAGGACGCCCCGGCGCTCGACGCGGTCTACAAGCTCGCGGCCTACGACGGCACGCCGCGGATGAAGCTGGCCGAGGGCAAGGACACGCTCCCCGGCCGCAAGCAGGTCTGGCGCCGCACCGGCCCCGACGGCCGTTTCGCCGGCGACGTCATCGGGGCGGCCGAGGAAGCATGCGACGGCACGCCGCTCCTGGTCGAGGTCATGCGAGACGGTCGGCGCCTCGGCGCCGAGCCGCTCGACGCGATCCGCGCCCGCGCGCAGGCTCAGCTCGACGCGCTGCCCGAAGCGCTCCACGCCCTCGACCCGCCCGAGGCGGCCTACCCCGTCGTCGTGAGCGAGCGGCTGGCGGCCGAGCGCGAGCGGGTCCGCGCCGCCCTCCGGACCCGGCACGGCCTCGCCGGTTAGAGGCGAACGCCCGGCATCAGGAGGTCGCCGTAGTCGTCGGCGTGGCGGCGGACGTAGGCGGCGACGAACGGGCAGAGCGGAAGGACGGGCACGCCCTCGGTGCGCGCCCAGTCGAGCGCGGCGCGGGCGAGGCGGCTGCCGACGCCCTGCCCCTCGGCTTCCTTCGGCACCTCGGTGTGCGTGAACACGATCAGGTTCGTCGCCCGCTGGTACGCCACCTCGGCGTCGCCCGCCTCGGTGCGGATCACGAAGCGCGAGCGGTCGGCGTCGTGGTGGACGGGCGGCAGGTCGGAATCGCCCATGTCATCGGAATCGCCCATGTCATCGGAATCGCCCATGTCA
>CAZOJJ010000033.1:5150-13165 GCA_964580105.1 uncultured Rhodothermales bacterium
TCGGAATCGCCCATGTCATCGGAATCGCCCATGTCATCGGAATCGCCCATGTCAGACGTCCCCCAGCTGGGGGCGGAGGAGGATCTCTTCGACGACGGTGCGACCCGAGAGGGCCTGCACGTCCACGACGAGGCGGGCGAGGTCGTCGGGCGGCATGAACCGCTCGGCGGGGAGGCCGGACGCCGCCCAGCTGTCGGTGTACGTCGCCCCCGGCAGGAGCGTGATCACCCGGATGCCGTACGCCTTCGTCTCCTCGCGGAGACTCCGTGCCAGCCCGAGGAGGCCGTGCTTGGCCGCGCCATAGGCCACGCCGCGCGGGTAGCCCTTCACCGAGGCCACCGACGCCATGAAGACCACGTCGCCCGAGCCGCGCTCGGCCATCCCGCCGAGGAAGGCGCGCGTGACCAGGAACGCGCTCGTGAGGTTGACGTCGAGGTCGGCCCGGAAGTCGGCGGGCGTCATCGCGAGGACGCCGCCGGGGCGGAAGGCGCCCGCGTTGTTGACGAGCACGTCGGGCACGCCGAGGCGGGCACGGACGGCCGCGGCCATCGCCTCGACGGCCGCGTCGTCGGTCACGTCGCAGGGAAAGGCGTCGGCCTCGGCGCCGTGGGCGCGGCAGCGGGCCACCACGTCGGCCAGCATGCTCTCCGAGCGGGCGACGAGCGCCAGCCGGGTCGCGCCGCCGTAGCGCGCGGCGAACGCCTCGGCGACGGCGGCGCCGATCCCCCGGCTCGCTCCGGTGACGAGGACGGTCATGCAGGAAGACGTACGAAGGAGGACATGAGAGCGGGACGGGAGGGAGACGGGAAGGCGCACGTGGCCTACGTCCGACGGCCTACGTCCGACGGCCGACGTCGCCCTTCCCTCAGTGTCCGTTGATGAGGCGGAGGAATTCGGCGCGGGTGTGGACGTTGTTCAAGAACTCCCCGCACATCGCGCTCGTGGTCGTCCACGAGTTCTGCTTCTCGGCGCCGCGCATCATCATGCAGAGGTGCTGTGCCTCGATGACCACCGCGACGCCGTGCGGGTCGAGCACCTGCTGGATGACCTCGTGTATCTGGTGGGTGAGCCGCTCCTGCACCTGGAGCCGCCGCGCGAACACGTCCACCACGCGCGGGATCTTGCTCAGGCCGACGATCTTCCCCTTCGGGATGTAGGCCACGTGCGCCTTCCCGAAGAAGGGGAGCATGTGGTGCTCGCACATCGAATACACCTCGATGTCCTTGACGAGGATCATCTCGGAGTAGTCCTCCTCGAAGAGCGCCGAGCGGAGGATGCGCTCGGGGTCGAGGCCGTAGCCGTGGGTGAGGAACTGGAGCGCCTTGCCGACGCGCTCGGGCGTCTTGAGGAGCCCCTCGCGGTCGGGGTCCTCGCTGAGGAGCCGGAGGATCTCGCGGTAGTGCGCGGCCAGCCGCTCGGTCTTCTCGTCGTGGTAGACGTCGCGGCGCTCGTAGTGGTCGGGCGCGTAGAGGTCCACGGCGAGGTCGGAGGCGCCGGAGCCGTAGTGGGCGGGGTGCTGCTTGGCGTAGTCGTCCATCGATGAGGAAAGGAGGTGGGGAGGAGCGGAAGCGAGGAGGCGGAGGCGTTCTTCCTCTCCTCCATGCCGTCGCTCCTCCGTTCCTTGAAGCTACTCGCCCCGGTAGGTGACGCGGTTGCGCGGGGTCTCGCGGAGCACGATCTCGTGGAGGCGGCCCGGCGCGGGGATCGCGTCCACCAGCCGCTCCCAGATGGCGACGGCCACGTTCTCGGTGGAGGGCATCACGCCCTGGAGCCACGGCACGTCGAGGTTGAGGTTGCGGTGGTCGAGGTGATCCACCACCCGCTCGTTCACGATCCGCTTGAGGTCCGAGAGGTCGATCACGAAGCCGGTGTCGGGGTCGGGTTCGCCGGCCACGGTCACGTCGAGCTCGAAGTTGTGGCCGTGCCAGTTGGGGTTGTTGCAGCGGCCGAAGGTCTCGCGGTTCCAGGCGTCCGGCTTCGCCGGGTTGTGGAGGCGGTGGGCCGCGTTGAAGTGGACGGTGCGGGTGATGTAGACGGTGGGCATGGGGCTGGGCCCGAAGGCGCCGTTCGTAAGCTCCGGGGAGCGACTGAACCCGCGCCCGCGAGCGCCGTTCCACTCCGTCCGCCTCGGGACCGAGACCGAGGCGGGCGCACCTGCGATCACCCCGCCCGTCCGACGCCGCCGCGTTCCGCTCTGCGCGCCTGCCGCCCGGCGACCCCGTGCGCGCCCACCGTTTGCTCCGCCCGCGAACCCACCCGCTCCCGCCGTGCCCGAAAAAACGCTCTTCCAGAAGATCGCCGACCGCGAGATCCCCGGCGACATCGTCTACGAGGACGACCGCTGCCTCGCCTTCCGCGACATCCAGCCCGTCGCGCCGACGCACGTGCTCGTCGTCCCGCGCCGGCCCATCCCCCGCGCCGACGCCATCACCGAGGCCGACGAAGCGCTCGTCGGGCACCTCTTCGTCGCCGCCCGGAAAATCGCCGAGGCGGAAGGGCTGACCGACTACCGGCTCGTGATGAACAACGGCGCGGGCGCGGGGCAGTCCGTCTTCCACATCCACCTTCACCTGCTCGCCGGTCGGCCGTTCTCCTGGCCGCCGGGGTGAGGGCCTGGGCGAGGGCCGAGGGATGATAGCCGAGGGGTGCACTCGGGTCGCCCTCCATCACCCATCACCCATCTGCCATGCTATGATCGCCGTTCAGCACGTCCACGTCCTCCTCGACGGGAAAGAGATCCTCCACGACGTGTCCTTCGCCGTGGAGCAGGGCACCATTGCCGGGTACGTCGGCCCCAACGGGGCGGGCAAGACGACGACGATGCGGCTGCTCACCGGCACGCTCGCGCCGAGCGCGGGCCGCGTGCTCGTCGGCGGGGTGGACGTGGCCGAGGACCCGCTGGAGGTCAAGCGCCGGTTCGGGTACGTCCCCGAGCATGGCCACCTCTACGAGAGCTTCACGCCGACCGAGTACCTCGCCTTCATCGGGCGGATGCACGGGCTCGACGAGGATCTCCTCGCGCACCGCACCGCCGCGCACCTCCGATTCTGGGGGCTGGAGGCCGAGGCCGACCAGTCCATGACGGGGTTCTCGAAGGGGATGAAGCAGAAGGTGCTCGTGGCCGCGGCGCTGCTGCACGACCCGCCCGTGCTCCTCCTCGACGAGCCGCTCAACGGGCTCGACGCCCACGCCGTGCTCCAGGTGCGCGCCCTGCTGCGCGCGCTCGCCGCCGGCGGCAAGACGGTGTTCTACTCCTCGCACCTCCTCGACGCCGTGGAGAAGGTGGCCAACCAGGTCATCGTGATCCGCGCGGGCCGCATCCTCCAGGCCGGCTCGCCCGCCGAGATCATGGCGGCCGCCGGCGAGGGCTCGCTGGAGAGCGCGTTCTCCCGCCTCACCGCCGCCGCCGACGCCGCCGCCGAGGCGGAGCAACTCATGGCGGAAGCCTTCGGGTGAGCGCCGAGGAGCGGAAGAAAGGAGGAGGGGATGCTGCGTCTACCTTCCCTCCTTCACGCTCTCACTCCCTCAGTCCATGATCACCCTCGGCCTCACCGGCGGCATCGGAAGCGGGAAGACGGCCGTGGCGGCGCGGCTGGCCGAGAAGCCCGGTGTGCGCGTCGTCTTCGCCGACGACGAGGCGAAGCGGCTCATGCACGAGGACGCCGCCCTCCGCGCCGCGCTCGTCGCCCGCTTCGGGCCGGAAACGTACGACGCCGAAGGCCGCCTGGACCGGGCCGGCCTCGCCGCCCGCGTGTTCTCGGACGCGGGCGAGCTGGCTGCGCTCAACGCGCTCGTCCACCCCGCCGTCCGGCGCGCGATGCGTGCGCGCGTCGAGGCCGCCCGGCGCGACGGCGTCCGGCTTCTGGTGTACGAGGCGGCGCTGCTCTTCGAGGTCGGCGCCGACCGGCTCGTGGACCGCGTGGCCGTCGTGGACGCGCCGCTCGAAACGCGCATCGCCCGCGTCGTGGCGCGCGACGGCGTGACGCGCGCGCAGGTCCTGGACCGGATGGCGGCGCAGCTCCCGCCCGAGGTGCTCCGCGAGCGGGCCGACTACGTCATCGAGAACGACGGCGACCTCGCCCACCTCGGCGCCCAGGTGGACGCCCTCTACGACGCACTCGTGCAGGAAGGCGCCGGTCGCAAGCCGCGCTGAGAAACCGTTTGGGGCATCCATGGGATTTGCCCTCACCCTTCCAGCGTGTCATCCCGGACTTGATCCGGGATCTCCAGATGACAGGGCACCGCAGGTTTTCTTGGAGATCCCGGCTCGGAGGCCGGGATGACACGAAACCGAGGGGAGAGCACGTCCCCAAACGGCCTCGGAGAGGGGAAAGGACGTCAGCGCCGGGGGCCTTCGTCCTCGGCGGGGTCGAAGCCGGGGCGCTCGCACCAGCCGCCGGGGGCGCGGAGGAGGCGATCCACCATCGTCGGCACCGTGTCGAGCCTTTCAGCTTGCATGCCGTTCACCCTGCATTCGGCCACCAGTGTGTCGTCGCGATCTCCCACCCCGGCGACGGACCGAAGCGGTACGTGAACGCCAACGCATCGCCCGGCGCGAAGCGCGGCGCGCCGAAGAGAACGTAGGGGCGCGTGAGGCCGGACCGGCCGGCGCCGACCTCGATGCCTCGGGGCTAGCTGTACTTCCGGGCGAAGTCCTCCGGGTTGCTGACGAGGTAGACGATGCCCTCGACGAAACCGATGAGCGCGGGGAGGAGCGTCCAGAAGAACAGGAGGTAGAGGAGGCCCTGGCCGGTCTTGCCGAGGTAGAACTTGTGCGCGCCGACCCAGCCGAGCACCAGCGCGAGCACGCCCGCCACGACGTGGTTCTTCTCGCCGACGGCGGCCGACCGGCTCGGAGCCAGGGCGTCCGAGTAGCGGACGACCTCGCCGTTCATCGCCGCCTCGATGGCGTGGATGCGCCGGTCGAGCACGCTGAGCTCGTCCAGATCGCCCCGGTCGATGGCGTCCTGCCGTTTGTCTTCGAGGGCGGCGAGGAGGCGGAGGGCCTCGGAGTGGGTCAGGTCGGGCATGGCAGGCGCGGGCGGCGGGGGCAAAGGTAGGCGAGATACGGTCCGGCGGGCGAACCGTGACCGCGCTCTACGGGGCGTCCGGTGGGGACGTTACAGGCGGGGCCTCGTAGCGGAACGCGCCGGGGAAGTCGGCCGGCGCCTCCTTCTTCTTTCCGGCCCAGCTCTCGACGTCCACGCGGTAGACGGCCGTGCGGCGGAGCTCGTCGGCCGTGATGCCGCGGTAGTCGCGTCCGGGCCGGAGGTGGGGCGCGTACTTGTCGAGGAGGAGCTGGAGGCCGTGCTCGGCCTCGGCCGCCTCGGTCACGACGCGGGCCGTCCCGAACACGGTCACGCCTTCGTACTCGACGGAGAACTCGAGCGCCTCGTCGGCCGGGAGCATCCGGCCCATCGCGAAGACACCGAAGCAAACGGGTGCGCCCGCGGCCCCGGCGTCCACGTTGGCCCGCGTACGGCCGACGCGGGCGGTGTGGAGGTAGAGCGCGTGGCGGGCCTCGTCGTAAACGAACAGGTTGCTGTTGAGGAACGGCTGCCCGTCGTGGACGGTGGCGAGCGTGCCCCAGGCGGCGGCGTGGAGCGTGGCGCGGATCCAGGCGTCGTCGGCCACGGCGCGGTCGGCGCGGCGGACGGCGGCGGGCGGCTGGGTGGCGTAGTCGCGGGGCATGGGCAGGGGCGGGTACCGGCGCGAAGCTACGCGCGCCGCCGCCGGGCCGGTACCCCGCCTCGGCCGGCCGGCCGATAGGGGCCGCCTATCGGCCCATCGGCACAAAGGATGAAACCGGTCGTGAAAGGGGGCGAACAAGCGGCACCGCGCGGCGGCCCTCCGGGAAAGGACGGCCGCCTGCCTGCGCGGACCCTACCCTCTACGACGCCCACCCTCTGCCATGACCCCCCCGCAGCAGCCCGCCCTCGCGGAGCCCCAGGAAGAACTCAACCCGTTCGTCATCGCCCAGCAGCAGTTCAACACGGCGGTCCAGTACCTGCCGGACCTGGATGCGGGCCTGATTGAGTACCTCATCCGCCCCGAGCGCGTCATCACCGTCGAGTTCCCGATCAAGAAGGCCGACGGCACCTACCAGAACTTCGTCGGCCACCGCGTGCTTCACAGCCGCGTGCGCGGCCCCGGCAAGGGCGGTATCCGCTATCACCCGGACGTCAACGCCGACGAGGTCCGCGCGCTCTCGGCCTGGATGACGTGGAAGTGCGCCGTCGTCGATGTCCCCTTCGGCGGGGCCAAGGGCGGCATCGAGTGTGACCCCACGGAGCTGACCGAGGACGACCTCCGCCGCATCACGCGCCGCTTCATCTCCCAGCTCGGCGACGCCATCGGTCCCCACGTCGACATCCCCGCGCCGGACGTGAACACGAACGCGCGGACGATGGCGTGGATCTACGACACGTACGACATGCTCCACCCGGGCAAGAACAACCTGCCCGTGGTGACCGGCAAGCCGATTGACATGGGCGGCTCGCTCGGCCGGCCCGAGGCGACGGGGCGCGGCTGCCTCTTCGCCTGCCAGCAGGCCCTCCGCCGCGGCCTCGTCCCCGGCCTCGACTCGGTCGAGGGCGCGACGGTCGTCGTGCAGGGGTTCGGCAACGTCGGCGCCACGGCGGCGCGGCTCTTCGCCGAGGCCGGCGCGAAGGTCATCGCCATCAGCGACGTCACCGGCGGCCGCTACAACGCCGACGGCGTCGACGTGGCGGCGGCGCTGGCGCTGCGCGACGAGACCGGCTTCGTGGACGGCCTCGCCGGCACCGAGCCGATCTCGAACGAGGACCTCCTCGCGCTCGAGTGTGACATCCTCATCCCCGCCGCGCTCGAAAACCAGATCCGCGCCGACAACGCGGACCGCATCCGGGCCCAGCTCATCGTCGAGGGCGCCAACGGCCCCACCACGCCGGCGGCCGACCGCGCGCTCTTCGCGCGGGGCATCCCGGTGCTGCCGGACATCCTCGCCAATGCCGGCGGCGTGACGGTCTCCTACTACGAGTGGGTCCAGAACATCGAGAACGAGCAGTGGGAGGAAGAGGTCGTCAACCAGAAGCTCCTCCGCAAGATGAACCGCGCCACCGACGCGGTCATCGACACGCAGCACCGCATCAACGCGAGCCTGGAGCAGATCCAGCAGGCCCGCGCCGAGCAGGGCCTCAACGGCCAGGCGCTGGCGCCGGTGGACCTCCGCACGGCGGCCTACATCCTCGCCGTCCGCCGCGTGGCGGACGTGGCGCTCCAGCGCGGCATCTGGCCGTAGGCCCGGCGGTTCAGCGTCACGGGCGGCGCGCCTCCTCCCGCCGGGGAGGCGCGCCGCCGCACCGAGGCGGGCGGCGCCGAGGCGGGCAGCGCCTCAGAAGGGGTCGATGAGGTACGCCCCGTCGGGCAGCCAGAGCCAGTGGTCGAGGACCATCGCGGCGCGCGGGCCGAAGCCGTCGCCCATCTCCTCCTGCACGTCCTCGACGACGTAGAAGCGGCGGCCGTTGCGCGTCCCGGCGCGGACGCTCCCGAAGCGGCCGGCGGCGTGCCAGCGGTAGCCGGCCTCGACCCACGGCGCGGCGTCGCCCATCGGTTCGAGGGCGACGCCCTCGCCCGCGAGCGACCGGGCGTATGCTTCCGGATCGCCCAGTCCGCGGCCTTCGGCGGGGACGAACAGGCGGAGCGAGGCGTGGTGCGCGTCGGCGGGGTTGCCCATGACGAACCGGTGCCCCTGGCCCTCACCCGACGCGACGGCCTCGGGGGTCAGGTCTTCCGGGATGTACGTGGCGAAGGGCAGCGCGCCCTCGTCCACGCGCACGAGCCGGAGCGTGACCGGCTGCGGGTCCCCCTCGACGACGAGCGTGTCGGTCAGCGTCGCCGGGAGGGCGAACGACTCGGCCGGCGGCACCGGCACCGCCGCGGCGGCGGTGTCGGCCGGGCCGGGCGGTGCATCCGGCGACGCAGGCGGGGTCGGCGGCTCCGGCTCGGCGCAGCCGAGCGCGAGGACGAGCGCGAGG
>CAZOJJ010000033.1:13265-33243 GCA_964580105.1 uncultured Rhodothermales bacterium
CGAGCGCGAGGGCGAAAAAGCGCATCGGTACGGGTAGGCGGTAGGGGCCCCGAAACTACGGCCGCGCGCCGTCCGACCGGCCGTGCGTACGTTCCGGCTCGCATTCGCCTTCCGCTTCGATGCCCGTCCGCGTTGCCCTCGCCGCCCTCCTGCTGCTCGCGGGTCTGCCGTTCTCTGCGCAGGCCCAGGCGCCCACCGTCTTCGTCCTCGTGCGCCACGCCGAGAAGGGGGCCGGGTCCGACCCCTCGCTCACCGAGGCGGGCCGGGCGCGGGCCGAGGCCCTCCGCGACGCCCTCCTCGGGGCGGGCGTGGAGCACGTCGTCGCGTCGCAGTTCGCGCGGGCGCAGGAGACGGTGACGCCGCTGGCCGACGCCCTCGGCCTCGCCGTCGAGGTGCGGCCCCTCGAAGGGGGCGACGCTGTCGCCGCAGCGCGGGCGCAGGCCCTCGCGCTGGCGGAGGGGTACCGGGGGCGGACGGTCGTCGTGGCCGGCCACAGCAACACGATCCCGGCGATGGCCGGCGCGCTGACGGGGGCGGACCTGCCCGAGTGGGACGAGGCCGACTACGACAACCTGCTCGTCGTGACGCTGCCGCCGAGCGGCCCGCCGAGGCTCCTCCGAGCGCGCTACGGCGCGGCGGACCCGGTGCCGTAGACGTCACGCTTCCGCCCGCCGTACGCCCTTCCGTTCCAGCCACGCCTCCACCTCGTCGCTGAACAGCCACAGGACGATGGAGAGCCCCAGTGCTACGCCGAGCACGACGTACGCGACGGTGCCCCCTCGTCCGGCGCTCGCCCCGACGAACGTGAGCACGGCCATCCCCGGCAGCCGCCCGAGGACGGCCACGCCGACGAGCCCCGGGATGGGCAGCCGCGTCAGCCCCGCGAGGAAGCACGCGGCGTCGTCCGGGAAGGCGGGCAGCAGGAAGACGAGGAAGAAGTTCCAGAGCCCGCCCCCGCCTACCAGCGCATCGAACTTCTCCAGGTGCTTCTTCGGGAGGAACCGGCGGACGACCTTCTCGCCCAGCAACCGCCCGAGGCCGATGGCGAGCAACGTGCCCAGCGCCAGCCCCGCCATCGTGAGGGCCAGGCCGAGCCAGAACCCGAAGAGGTACCCCGCCACGAGGCCGACGAGCTGGCCGGGGATCGGCGCCACGACCACCTGCGCCACCTGGAGCCCGACGAACGCCAGCTCGGGTGGGAACGGCGCCGCGTCGAGGAGCCGCTCCAGCTCTCCCTGCGCCTGCTCGACGTCGCCGCTCTGGAGGAGGTCGAGGGCGGCGCGGAGGTCGGCCGGGAGGAGCGGGGTCACGGCCTGGCCCACGGCCCACAGCACGGCGAAGAGGACTGCGCTCCCCACGAGCAGCGGGACGAGCGACTTCAGCTTGCGGCCGAGCCGCCGGCCGAGCGCGGCGAGGAAGGACATCGGAAGGGCGGATGGAGAGAGGAGGCGGGTTCAACGTCCGTGCTCCCCTGCGGATCGCCCTTCGCCTTATTCCGTCCTCGTACGCCCCAGCACTTCCGCGAAGACATGCTCATCATGCCCGCTGATCCCTTCCAGATGAAGGGCGTGGCCCATCCGGTCCCGCTTGGTCTGGAGGTAGCGCGCGTTGTGCGCCCCCGGCGCCACCTCGATGGGCACCTGCTCGACGATCTCCAGCCCGTACCCGCTCAGCCCGATCCGCTTCTTCGGGTTGTTCGTCATCAGGCGGAGCTTCCGCACGCCGAGATCGCGGAGGATCTGGCAGCCGATGCCGTAGTCGCGGTGGTCCATCTTGAAGCCGAGCGCCTCGTTGGCCTCGACGGTGTCGAGCCCCTCCTCCTGGAGCTTGTAGGCCCTCAGCTTGTTGATCAGCCCGATGCCGCGCCCCTCCTGCTTCATGTAGAGCACGACGCCGCGCCCGGCGCGCTCGACCTGCGCCATCGCGCGGGCGAGCTGGTCGCCGCAGTCGCAGCGGGCCGAGCCGAAGATGTCGCCGGTGACGCACTGGCTGTGGACGCGGACGAGCACGGGGTCGTCCTCCGTCCATTCGCCCTTGACGAGGGCGAGGTGGTTGTCGCCGGTGAGGACCTCCTCGAAGGCGACGAGGCGGAAGTCACCGTGGCGCGTGGGCATCTGGACCTCGATGAGCCGCTGGACCAGCTTCTCGTGCTGCATCCGGTAGGCGATGAGGTCCTTGATGGTGATGAGCTTGAGGTCGAACTCGTCGGCGAGGCGGCGGAGGTCGGGCACGCGCGCCATCGTGCCGTCGTCGTTCATGATCTCGATGAGGACGCCGACGGGCTGGAAGCCGGCCAGGCGGGCGAGGTCCATGGCCGCCTCGGTGTGGCCGGTGCGGCGGAGGACGCCGCCGGTCTGGGCGCGGAGCGGGAAGATGTGGCCCGGCCGCGCGAAGTCGGTCGGTTTCGCCTCGGGGTCGGCGAGGGCGCGGATGGTCTTGGCGCGGTCGGCCGCCGAGATGCCCGTCGTGGTGCCGACGTTGTAGTCGACGGAGACGGTGAAGGGGGTGTCGAAGAGCGAGGTGTTGACCGGCTCCATCATGGCCAGGTCGAGGGCGGCGGCGCGCTCGCGCGAGAGCGGCACGCACATCAGCCCGCGCCCGTACTTCGTCATGAAGTTGACGAGCTCGGGGGTGACGACCTCGGCGGCCGTGATGAAGTCGCCCTCGTTCTCGCGGTCCTCGTCGTCCACGACGATGACGAGGCGGCCGGCGCGGATGTCGGCGAGGGCGTCCTCGATGGTGTCGAAGAGGGGGCGGTCCGGCGTGGCGTCCGACATGGGGGCCTCATCGTAGGAAGGTGTCCGCAGCGCGACGTGAACGGCGCCGGGTCGGGCCGGGTTCGGGCGGACGAATGAAGAGGCCGGGGAGGACGCGGCGTGCTCAGCCTCGCGCCGCGTCCTTCAGCTCGGCCGAGGCGACGGCGTTCTTGTCGATGCGCAGCTTCGTGTTGGTGTCCACCTCCACGAGCAAGCTGCCCTCCTCCACCTTCACGACGGTCCCGTGGATGCCGCCGACGGTGCGGATGCGGTCGCCCTTGGCGACGGCGTCGATCATCTTGCGCCGCTCGTCCTCGCGCTTGCGCTGGGGCCGGATGATGAAGAAGTAGAACACCACGAAGATCAACCCCATCATGATGAAGAAGGAGGGGTTGAAGCCGGAGGTCGGCTGCGCCTGGGCGAGGAAGAGCGGCAGGGTCATCGTTCGGGAGGGAGCGTGGGAACGGCGCAAAGTACCCCGGCCGGCCTTGCGGGTTCGTCAGAACCGGGCGAAGACGGGGTGGTCCGTGGTGGGTGAGGGGCCCCGGGCCCGGCGCGAGGCCGAGGCGGCCGTGCAGGGCGCCCCGCCTCGATCAACCCCCGCCTCGATCAACCCCCACCCCGAACCGCCGGCGACCTACGCCGTCAGGATGCGGAGGTAGAACAGCGGCGAGATGAGCTTGCTGCGCTCCTCCTCGTCGTCGAACATCTGGCTGATGGCGTCGGCCACCTCGGGCGAGCGGGCGGCCTTCTCGATGACCTTGTTGAGGAGCCACTTCCAGCGGCCGAGCCGCTGCATGGCGTGGCTGAGCTTGAGCTCGTGGCCGAGGTAGTCGAGCACGTCGCGCTGGTAGCCGCGGAGGAAGGCGGCGCTGTAGTCGTTCGCCTCCTTCGCCTTCGCCGTCCAGCCGGCCGCCTTCTCGGCCGAGACCATCGCGTTGCCGATGCCCTCGCCGGTGAAGGGGTCGATGAGGCTGGCGGCGTCGCCGAGGAGCAGCCACCCGTCGCCCGCCATCGTGCGCGGCTTCGAGCCGAGGGGGAGGCCCCAGCCCCGGATGCCGTCGAGCGGCCGCGCGTTCGCGAAGCGCTCCTTGAAGCGGGGGTGCTCGACGAGCTGGCGGAGCAGCGGCTTCAGCTTGATGTCCCGCTTCTTGATCACCGAGGAGAGCATGCCCACGCCCACGTTCGCCCGGCCGTCGGCCATGGGGAAGATCCAGAAGTAGCCCGGGATCGACTCCTCGACGAAGTGGATTTCGATGTGGTTCAGCTCGTGGAAGCCGGTCACGCCTTCCCAGTACCACCGCAGCCCGGCCACGTAGTGCTTCTCGTGGAGCTGATCCATCCCCAGCTCACGGACCACCACCGAGTAGGCGCCGTCGGCGCCTACGGTGATCGGGGCGCGGACCTCCTCCTCCTTCCCGTTGCGCTTGACGGTCACGCCGACGACCTTCCCGCCCTCGCGGAGGAGGCCGGTGACGGTGGCGCCGGTCCAGATCTCGGCGCCCGCCTGCCGCGCCTGGTCCACCACGAGCGCGTCGAACGTGACGCGGTCGCACACGAAGCCGGGGGCGACGGGCTTGTCGAGCGCCTTCGTGAACGGGATGGCGACCTCGTCGCCGAAGGGGCCGGAGAACGTGACGCCCCAGGAGTCGATCTGGGAGGTGGCCAGCAGCGGCTCGATCATGCCGAGCCGCTTCATCACGTCCACGGTCTTGCCCGAGAGGGCGTCGCCGCAGACCTTGTCGCGGGGGAAGGCGTCCTTGTCGATCAGGAGCGGCCGGAGGCCGGCGCGGGCCATGACCGTCGCGGCCGTGGCGCCGCCGGGTCCCGCACCGACGATGATGGCGTCGTACACGTGGCGTGGAGGCAGAGGTGATCGTTGGGGCCCAGAAGCTACGGCCAACGGACGAGGGACCACGGCCCTACAAAAAAAGTGAGGGCACGCGATCCGTATCGCGCCGCATCGACCTCCTACCGCTGCTGCCTTCCGGCCCTGACGGAGTTCAGAGGGAGCTGGCCGTACGGGACGTGCCCTCACGCTGCCGGCGAACCCCGCGGGGTGACCGGCAACGCCCAATATACCGCCGCCTCATCGGGCCTCATGCGAAGGGCGCATGGATACGGCGGGGGACTGCCTCCCGATCGGCCGTAACCGGAAACCTTGTTTGAACAAGTAAGTTGAGAGGAGCCTGACGTTCCTCCACCTACCTACCGGATTCCTACCATGAGCGAGATCCTCACGGACGCCACCGTCCGGACCTACACCGTCGACCCGTCCCACTCCCGCCTCGGGTTCGTCGTCCGCCACCTCGGCTTCTCGAAGGTGCGCGGCGCCTTCGAGCAGTTCGAGGGCACCGTCCGCATGACGCCGGGCGACCTCTCGACGCTCGCGGCCGAGGCCACGATCCAGGCCTCTTCCATCTCCACGAACGAGGAGAAGCGCGACGCGCACCTCCGCTCGGCCGACTTCTTCGAGGTCGAGACCTACCCCACGATCACCTTCCGGAGCACCGAGGTGCGCGACGTGAAAGGCGACCGCTTCACGCTCGTCGGCGACCTCACGATGCACGGGGTGACGAAGCGCATCGCGCTCGAGGGCGAGTTCCTCGGCGAGGGCCCCGACCCCTGGGGCGGCACGCGCGTGGCCTTCGAGGCCGGCACGAAGGTCAACCGCAAGGACTTCGGGCTGAACTGGAACGTCGCGCTGGAGGCGGGCGGCTGGCTCGTCAGCGAGGACGTCGAGATCGTCCTCGAGGTGCAGGCCGTTCTGCAGAAGGAGCAAGCTCTGCAGAAGGAGCAAGCGGTGTAACCCTGTCGGATGGAGAGGCCAGTAGGGGCGCACGGTCGTGCGCCCCTACGCGTCGGCGGCGCGAGCCGTCCCCTCGGTCACGCTCCGACGGTGGCGTAGTAGAGGACGAGGAGGGCGGCCATCCCGTAGAGCAGCGGCGGCACCTCGCGCCAGCGGCCCACGAGCGCCTGCACCGTGACGTACGCCACGAGCCCGAGCGCGATGCCGTTGGCGATGGAGTACGTGAACGGCATCGCGGCGATGGTCAGGAATGCGGGCAGCGCCGTGTCGATTCGGCCCCAGTCGAGTTCGCCTGCGCCCCGCATCATCAGCGCGCCGACGGCCACGAGCGCGGGCGCCGTGGCGAACGCCGGCACGGCCGTGAACAGCGGCGCGACGAAGAGGGCGAGGAGGAACAGCACGGCCACCGTCACCGCCGTCAGGCCCGTCCGGCCGCCCTCCTCGACGCCCGCCGCGGACTCGATGTAGGAGGTCACCGTGCTGGTCCCCAGCACGGCGCCCGCCATCGTCCCGACGGCGTCGGACGCGAAGGCCGCGTCCGCCCGCTCCAACTCGCCGTTCTCGTCGGTGAAGCCGCCGAGGCGGCCCACGCCGAGGAGCGTGCCGGCCGTGTCGAAGAGGTCCACGAACAGAAAGGCGAGGACGACCGGGATCAGCTCGCCGGTGAACAGCCCGGAGAAGTCCATCGCGAGGAACGTTTCCGTGGGCAGGTGCGGAAACGTGAGCCACGCCTCGGGCAGCGCGGTGAGCCCCAGCGCCCATGCCGCCGCCGTGACGACGACGACGCCGATCAGCAGGCCGCCCGGCACGCGCCGCGCCATCAGCGCCGCGATCCCGACGAGTCCGGCGAGGGCGAGGAGCGTCGGCGCCGCCGTCACGTCGCCCAGCGCCACGAGCGTGGCCGGGCTCTCCACCACCAACCCCGCACCGCGCAGGCCGATCAGCGCCAGGAAGAGCCCGATGCCCGCCGTCGTTGCAACCTTGATGGGGAGGGGGATGGCGTTGATGAGCCGCCGCCGGACGCCGCCCACCGAGAGGAGCAGGAACAGCACGCCCTCGATGAACACCGCTGCCAGTGCCGTCCGCCACGGCACGCCGAGGCCGACGACCACGCCGAAGGTGAAGTAGGCGTTGAGCCCCATGCCGGGGGCGAGGGCAAAGGGGTAGTTCGCCCAGAGGCCCATCGCCAGCGTCGCCAGCGCTGCCGAGAGCGCCGTGGCCACGGCGACGTCCTGCGCCGGCATCCCCGCCTCGGCGAGGATCTGGGGGTTGACCAGCAGGACGTACGCCATCGTGAGGAACGTGGCGACGCCGGCGCGGACCTCGGTAGCGGGTGTGGTGCCGTGCTCGGAGAGGCGGAAGAGACGGTCGAGGAGAGACACGAGGCGGGGAGAGGAGGAGCGAGAAAGTACGCTCGGAGGCCCGATCGCTCCCGCCGCACCGGGGCCGGGCGAGCCGGCGCGTTCACACCGTTTTCCACACGCGTACTTGGCACGCCGGGGCGCGATGCCGTAGGTTTCCGGCCTGCCCGCCAACGTAGCTCAGGGGTAGAGCAGCTCACTCGTAATGAGCAGGTCGTCGGTTCAAATCCGACCGTTGGCTCCCCGAAAAAGCCCCGAATCAGCCTGTCTGGCCGGTTCGGGGCTTTTTCGTTCTTGCAGGGAGTCGCACGAAGTCGCGCCCAGTTGCGCCGGTTTGTAACACATTTGTAGCACGCCCCGGCGCCCGCTCCCCGCCGGCCAACGGGGCGCCCGACCAGCTATGCACCCCCGACTGGGTGGTGGCCAGTTTCGGTGACGATGGCCTCGCCAGGGGCCGGGGCGTCCTCGATCTCGGGGGCAAAGGAGCCGAATCAGCGTCCCTTACGCCACACGACCCACGCAATCCGTCACTGTAGGCCCGCCTCGCGGAGGAGCCGAGCCGTACCCTCCACGTCGCGGAGGCGGGCGAAGTCGAGGGCCGGGCTGAGGGCCATCGCACGGTCGAACGGGAGGAAGTACGGCGGCACCGTGGCGCCCTGAACGACGGGGTACTCGTGGACCACCTCGGCCGAGAACCGCTGCGACTCGGGCGCGAGCAGGAAGGCCAGGAAGCGCTGTGCGGCCGACGGGTTGGCGCTCGTGCCGAGTACGCCCGCGCCCGTCACGAGCGCGAGGTTGCCCGCGTCGCCCTCGGCGAAGTGATAGGTGGCCACGGGGGCGTCCGCCTCGGTGGCGTCTGCGGCCTCCTCGCTGCCGTGGAGCAGGCGGAGGACGTAGTAGTGGTTCGTCAGCGCCACGTCGATCTCGCCCGCGGCGAGGGCCTCCAGCATCGGCGTGTTCGAGGGGTACGCCTTCGGCTCCAGCGCCCGCATCCCGTCGATCCAGGCGCGCGTGGAATCCTCGCCGTGCATCTCGCGCAGGGCGGTGACGAAGTCGAGGAAGGAGGCGTAGGTGGGCGTCCAGCCGATCCGACCGCGCAGGCCGGACGCGTTCGGGAGGTCGAGCACCGAGGCGGGGAGGGCCGTCGTGTCCACGCGGCCGGGGGCGTAGGCGAGGACGCGGAAACGGACGGTCGCCGGGGTCCACGTGCCGCTGGAGGGGACGAAGGCGGCGGGCATCGCGAGGAGGCTGTCGGGCAACTCGGTCAGCAGGCCCGCCTCCTCGGCGGCCACGAGGGTGCCGGCCGTGTTGGCCCAGAAGAGGTCGGCCGGGCTGCCCGTGCCCTCCTCCTGGAGCGCCGCCAGCAGCTCGGCGTCGGTGCCGTAGCGGACCTCCACGTCGAGGCCGGTCTCCTCACGGAAGCGCTGCACGAGCGGGTCCACGAGGACGTCTTTGCGGCCGGAGTAGATGACGAGGCGGTCGGACTCGGCGGCGCCCTCGGGCGCGTTGGTGTCCGGCGAGCAGGCGGCGAAGGAGACGACGAGGGCGGCGAGGAGCGCCCAGAGCGAGAAGCGAGGCATGGGTGGAGGGGCTATCTGGATTCGATCCAAAGAGTACGAACCCGCGTGCGCGCACCGCGTGATTTCTCGGGGAAGGGGCGCTACCGCCCCAGCGCCTCCCGCGCCGCCGCCACCACCGCCTCGGCGGTCAGCCCGAGGCCGGCGTACACGTCCTCCCACGGCCCGCTCGCCCCGAACCGGTCGAGCCCGACGACCCGGCCGCCCATCCCGACGTACTTGTACCACCCCAGCGTCGCGCCCGCCTCGACGCCGACGCGGGCGGTGACGGCCGGCGGCAGCACCGCGTCGCGGTAGGCCGCGTCCTGCGCGTCGAACAGCTCCCAGCAGGGCATCGAGACGACGCGCGCGGCGACGCCTTCGCGCTTCAACAGGCGCTGCGCGTCGAGGGCGAGGTGGACCTCGGAGCCCGTCGCCAGCAGGAGCACGTCGGGCGTGCCGTCGCAGTCGGAGAGGACGTAGGCGCCGCGCCGCGTGCCCTCGGCCGAGGCGTACGTCGAGCGGTCGAGCGTGGGGACGTTCTGGCGGGTGAGGGCGAGGAGGCTCGGCCCGTCGGTCCGCTCGATGGCGAGCCGCCACGCCTCGGTCGTCTCGTTGGCGTCGCACGGGCGGAAGACGGGGAGGCCAGGAATCGCCCGGAGGCCCATCAGCTGCTCGATGGGCTGGTGCGTCGGCCCGTCCTCGCCGAGGCCGACGGAGTCGTGCGTGAAGACGAACAGCGTGGGCACGCCCATCAGCGCCGCGAGGCGGATCGTTGGGCGCATGTAGTCGGAGAAAATCAGGAAGGTGCCGCCGTAGCCGCGCAGGCCGCCGTGGAGCGTGAGCCCGTTGAGCAGCGCGCCCATGGCGTGCTCACGGACGCCGAAGCGGAGGTAGCGCCCGGCCGGGTCCTCGCGCGAGAAGTCGCGCATCGTGTCCGTCTTCGTCTTGTTCGACGGCGTGAGGTCGGCCGAGCCGCCGACGAGTTCGGGCAGCGCGGGCACCAGCTCGCCGAGCACCTTGCCGCCGGCGGCGCGCGTCGCCAAGCCCTTCTCGCTCGGCTCGAACGTCGGGAGGTTCGCGTCCCAGCCGTCGGGCAGCGCGCAGGCGAAGCGGCGCTCGAAGTCGGCGGCCTGCTCCGGGTTGGCCTCGCGGTAGGCGTGGAAGCGGCCCTGCCAGTCGCAGTGGGCTTCCCTCCCCCGGAAGGCCTGCTCGCGGAGGAGCGTGTCGGCGCCGTCAGGGACGTAGAACGTGGGCGCCAGCGGGATGCCGAGGTTCCGCTTCGTCGCGGCTACCTCCTCCGCGCCGAGGGGGTCGGAGTGGATGTCGGATTTGCCCGCGAGGTTGGGGGAGCCGAAGCCGATGGTCGTCTTGCAGACGATGAGGCTGGGCCGGTCGGCCGCCGCGCGCGCCACGTGGAGGGCCTCCTCGACGGCGTTTCGGTCGTGCCCGTCGATGGGACCGATGACGTGCCAGCCGAGCGCCTCGTAGCGCTTCCCGACGTCCTCGCTGAAGGTCAGGTTCGTGTCGCCGTCGATGGTGACGTGGTTGTCGTCGTAGAGGACGACGAGCTTGCCGAGGCCGAGGTGGCCGGCCAGCGAGGAGGCCTCGTTCGAGACGCCCTCCATGAGGTCGCCGTCGGAGGCGATGACGTAGGTGTAGTGATCGACGATCGTGTGCTCGGCCGTGTTGAAGGTGGC
This sequence comes from uncultured Rhodothermales bacterium, assembly GCA_964580105.1. Classification (GTDB taxonomy): domain Bacteria; phylum Bacteroidota; class Rhodothermia; order Rhodothermales; family Rubricoccaceae; genus CAZOJJ01. The sequence continues at coordinate 23,448 of CAZOJJ010000033.1, forward strand.
CGCGAGGTGCTTCTCGGCCAGCGCCATGCCGACGGCGTTGGCGATGCCCTGCCCCAGCGGCCCCGTCGTGGTCTCGACGCCGGGCGTGAGGAAGTTCTCGGGATGGCCCGGCGTTTTGCTGTGCAACTGGCGGAAGTCCTTCAGATCCTCCATCGAGACGTCGTAGCCGCTCAGGTGGAGGAGGCCGTAGAGCAGCATCGAGCCGTGGCCGGCGGAGAGGACGAACCGGTCGCGGTCGGGCCACGTGGGGTCCTGGGGGTCGTGCTTGAGGAAGCGCGTCCAGAGCACGACGGCGGCGTCGGCCATGCCCATGGGGAGGCCGGGGTGCCCGCTCTGGGCCGCCTCGACGGCGTCGATGGTGAGGCCGCGGAGGGTGTTGGCGGCGAGGGCTTCGAGGCGGGCGGTGTCGGCGGCGGAGCGCGGCTCGGCGGCGGTGGAGGCGTCGGCCATGGGGGCGAGGGACGAGGCGGGACGGGGCGGCTCGAAGCTACGGGCGGCGCTCGGAGGGGTTCAACGCGCCGCCCCGCTTTGGCGAAAAAGCCCACGAACGATGGGGAGGCACGGCCCGAGCGTAGGGCCACCATGCATGGTGGCCCTACGCCCCGGGTATCCCCGCGCGGGTGCAAACGCAAAGAACCATCGCGGTAGCTCCCTACGGCCTCCGGGCTCCTGACCTAGATCCGTCGCCTTCGCCAGGATGACGGACGGGGAGGGCGAGCGCTCAGAAACGCCGTAGGGGCGCACGGCCGTGCGCCCCTACCGGATCGCTTCCCCGAGGCGGGCGCAGCTACGCCCAGCCGAAGGCGTGGAACAGCGCCACCCCGAGGGCGATCACCACCACGTTCGCGATGCCGATGGGCAGGAGGTACTTCCAGCCCAGCGTCATGAGCTGGTTGTACTTGAAGCGCGGGATCGACCACCGGATCCAGATGAAGCAGATCGCGATGACGATCACCTTCAGGAGGAAGAACAGCACCTGCACCACCGTCAGCAGCGCGCCCGGCAGGATCGAGGCGAAGAACGGATCCCACGGCAGGAGGTAGCCGCCGAAGAAGAGCGTCACGATGACGAGGCTCGCCACCCACATGTTGACGTACTCGGCGAGGAAGAACATCCCGAACTTCATGCCCGAGTACTCCGTGTGGTAGCCGGCCACGAGCTCCTGCTCCGCCTCGGGGAGGTCGAAGGGCAACCGGTTCGTCTCGGCCAGCGCGCAGATGGCGAAGACGATGAAGCCGACCGGGTTGCGGAACCAGTTCCACGCGAAGGGCCCGAGGATCTCGTGGTTCTGGTTCTCCACGATCACGAACAGGTTCAGGCTCTGCGCGATGAGGACCACCGAGACGGCCGCCGCACCCATCGCCAGCTCGTAGGAGATCATCTGGGCCGACGACCGGAGCCCGCCGAGGAGGGCGTACTTCGAGTTCGACGACCACCCCGCCAGCGTCACGCCGTAGACCGAGACCGAGGTCATCGCCAGGATCACGAGCAGGCCCACCCCGATGTCCGCGATGGCGAGGGCTTCGCCGCCGGGCGTGCGCGCCCACGGGATCACCGCCGCCGTGCTCATCGCGATCACCACCATCAGCGTCGGGGCGAGGCTGTGGATGAAGCGGTTGGCCTGCGTGGGAACGATGTCCTCCTTGAAGATGAGCTTGAACACGTCGGTGAACGACTGGAGCAGCCCTTTCGGGCCGACGCGGTTCGGGCCGGCGCGCTCCTGGATGAACGCCGACACCTTTCGCTCGGCGTAGACCAGCATCGACGCCGTGATCAGCAGGCCGTTGATCACGCCGAAGATGACGAGGGGGAGGTCGATGAACTCCCAGATTGCCTGGATGATGGCCATGTTGCGATGAGGATGGGAGACGGCAGAAGGCCGGTGGCGAGAGCAATCGGCCCTCTACCAGCCGCCCGCATACATATCAAGCATACATATCAAGCCGGTTCGGCGACGCCTGCCTGCGGGAACCTGTCGGCTTCGAGGGGCACGCCGAGGTAGCCCATCGCGGCGTAGGTGGCGCCGGCGAAGGCAGGGACGGTGTCGGCGATCTCGGCCATGACCGCCTGGGGGCCCTTGTAGCGCATCGGCGCGCCGAGCCGCTCGGCCACCTCGGGGATCGAGGTCCAGCCCGGCAGGCAGTCCACCTTGTTGTCCTCGCGGTTCCAGCGGTCGAACGGGGTGCCGTGGCGGTCGATGCGGCTCTGCCCGGTGCCCATCGCCATCATGAGCGAGCGGTTCATCGAGCGGATCATCTTGGCCGGGCGGAGGCGCTGGGCGCGGCCGTCCTCGTTGACGTAGGTGCCGATGGTCTCGACGCACATCGCGGCGGGCAGCACCACGTCGGCGTGCGGGAGCGTCTCGTTGGTGGTGTGCGTGGCGTGGAGGATGACGGTGACGCCGTCGAGGTCCGAGCCGGAGAGCAGCCCGGCGGCGACGGGGTCCTCGTCGAGGACGTAGAGCAGGCGCGCGCCGTTCAGGCGGAAGGTGGCGGGGTCCACGGCGGTCATCCCGAGGCGCTCGCAGCCGGCCGCGTTGGGCGCGGCGTCGTCCGAGATCAGCCAGCCGTCGCCCGAGCCCTCCGTGCGGTGGTTGACGTAGCCGACGACCTCGCCCCCGACGGCCTCGGCGAGCTTGGTGAGGAGGTAGTTGTCCTCGACGGTGGCCCAGGCGGAGCCGAGGAAGGCGACGCGCCCCTCGGCCTTCTTGAGCAGCAGCGCGGCCTGGTCGTAGGCCGTGCGCCAGTCCGTCTCGCGGCCGTCCACGCGGGGGCCGCTGAGGCGGTTCTCGTTGAAGCGGGCGTAGACGAGGCGCGCCGCGTCCGGCATCCAGTAGTCGTTGACGGAGCGGTTTGCGCGGGGGGTGATGCGGAGGACCTCGTTGTTGCGGACCCAGTAGTCCACGTTGATGCCCTTGGCGCCGAAGTCGGAGACGGACGGCGTCTTGGACATCTCCCAGACGCGGGCCTTGAAGCGGAAGTAGTCCTCGGTGAGCGCGCCGACGGGGCAGAGGTCGCACACGTTCATCGAGTAGGGGTCGTCGAAGACCTCGCCGGGCGCGGTCATCGGGTAGTTCTTGTCGCCCCGGTTGACGATGGAGAGCTGGTGGCTTTCGGTGACCTCGGTGGTGAAGCGCGTGCAGCGCGTGCAGTTGATGCAGCGCTCGGCGTCGAGGACGACGTTGGGGCCGAGCTGGACGCGCTTGGGGCGGTGGACCTTCTCGAACTCGAAGCGGGAGCCCTCGGGGCCGTACTTGTAGGCCTGGATCTGGAGCGGGCAGTGGCCGGCCTGGTCGCAGATGGGGCAGTCGAGCGGGTGGTTGATGAGCATCAGCTCGAGGTTGTCCGCCTGGGCGGCGGCCACCGCCTCGTCGTCGAACTGGGTGTGGACGACCATCCCGTCGGTCACGTCGAGCGCGCAGCTCGGCTGGAGCTTCGGGAAGTAGTTGATGACGGGCTTCCCGTGCTCGTCCGTCACTACGGCGCCGGTGGCGCGGTCGCGCGCGGGGGTGCCGGCCTTGACGAGGCACTGGCGGCAGTTGGCCGGGACGGAGAGCGCCGGGTGGTAGCAGAAGTGCGGCACCTCGATGCCCTGGTCGAGGCAGAACTGGAGCAGCTTGGCGCCTTCCTCGAACTCGAAGGTCTGGCCGTCTATCGTGACCTGCGGCATGAGAATGGGAAGATGGGGGATGGCAGATAGGGGATGGCCGGTGGCGGCCACCACCGCTCACGAATCGCTAGACCTCGCCTTCGAGGCGGGCGCCGGTGGCGGCGAGCGTGAAGGTCCGCTCGGGCTCGGTAATGGCGGCGACCTCCTCGGCGCTCTTGCCGGCGTCCTCGGCGAGGTGGCGGAGCGTCGCCACGTCGGTCTCCTCGACGGCGAAGGTGCCCGCGATCACGGCGTTCTGCCCGGCGATGCCCTTCGGGAAGGTGAACACGTAGCCGTCGTCGCCGCGCGGGACGGCGACGCGGAAGGGGGTGCCCTCCGCGTTCTGGAACGTGAGCCAGCAGCCGGCCTGCTGGCAGACCTCGCCGACGACGCCCGCGATGCGGACGGGCTGGCCGTCGTATGCCTCGGGGTTCTCGACGACCTGCTCGACGAAGAGCACGGGCCCGTCGCCGGGGTCTTCGCCGACGACGGCGCCGAGGTCGGCCACGTGCCCCTCGTCCTGCGTCGGCGGCGTGCCGTCCACGCCGGGGCCGGCGGTGTCGGGGGCGTCCTGGCAGGCGGCGAGGACGAGGAGCGGGAGGAGGAAGAGGAGGGAGCGCTTCATGGCAGGGGTCAGGAGGCGGGAGCACCGGCGGGCGTGAGCTCGCCGGTCGCTAGCGTGGAGCCGTCGCCGAGGTCGGCGCCGGGAAACATGCCCTTCTTGCACTTGGCCTCGAACTCGTCGCGGAAGCGGCGGATGCCCCAGCGGACGGGCCACGCGGCGGCGTCGGCGAGGGCGCAGACGGTCCGGCCCTCCATCTGGTCGCAGATCTCCAGGAGCAGGTCGAGGTCGCGGAGGTAGCCCTCGCCCTCGTCGATGCGGGTGAGCAGCTTGTAGAGCCAGCCGGTGCCGTCGCGGCAGGGCGTGCACTGGCCGCACGACTCGTGCCAGTAGAAGTGGGCGATGCGCCGGGTGAAGCTCACCATGTCGGTGTCTTCGTCGAGGAAGCAGAGGCCGGCGGTGCCCATCGAGGAGCCGGCCTCGCGGAGCGTCTCGGCGTCCATCGTCGCGGGCTCGGCCATCGCCCACGTCAGGGGCGGCGTGGAGGAGCCGCCGGGGACGACGGCCTTGATCCGCTTGCCGCCGCGCGGGCCGCCGGCGACCTCCAGCAGGTCGGTGATGAGCATGCCGGTGGGGTACTCGTAGACGCCCGGCTTGTTGACGTGGCCCGAGATCCCGTAGAGCACCGGCCCCGGGTGCTTCTCCGGCCCGATGCCCGCGAACCACGCCGCGCCCCGGTTGACGATCAGCGGCACGTCCGCCAGCGTCTCGACGTTGTTGATCGTCGTGGGCCGGTTCCAGAGCCCCTTCTGGGCCGGGAAGGGCGGCTTGATGCGGGGGTAGGCGCGCTTGCCTTCGAGCGAGTTGAGCAGGCTCGTCTCCTCGCCGCAGATGTAGGCGCCCGCGCCCCAGTGGACGACGAGGTCGGTCGAGAAGTTCGTCCCGAGGATGTGCGTGCCGACGTAGCCCTTCGCGTAGGCCTCGTCCACGGCGCGCTGGACGTGTCGGACGTAGTCGATGTACTCGCCGCGGATGTAGAGGTAGCACGTCGTGATCGACATGGCGTAGCACGCGAGCACGATGCCCTCGATCATCAGGTGCGGGTTGTACTCGAAGATCTGGCGGTCCTTGAACGTGCCCGGCTCGGACTCGTCGCCGTTGCAGCAGAGGTAGCGCGGGACGTCGGGGTCCACGGGCGGCATGAACGACCACTTCAGGCCGGTCGCGAAGCCGGCGCCGCCGCGCCCGCGCAGGCCGGAGGCCTTGACCTCGTCGGTGAGCCCCTTCGGGTCGAACTTGCCGTCCTTGACGACGGCCTTGAGGGCCTCGTAGCCGCCGTGGCGCTCGTAGACCTCGATCTTGTGGAGGTCCTTGATGGGCGGCAGGATGACGCGCTCGTACGCGCGCCAGTCGCCCGCTTTCGATTGGCCGGTGAGGAGGGTGGGGGCGTCAGCCATGTCAGTGGAGCGTCTCGGAGACCGGGGGCGTCTGGTACGCCGTCACGGCGTCGGCGTCGGAGCGGCGGTTGCCGCCGAGGTCGGCCTCGTCCTGCGGGAGCGTGACGGACTCGAAGCCGGGCATCCGGCCCTCGCGGAGGTCGGTAAGCAGGGCGTCCACCTTCGCCTCGGTGAGGTTGTGGACGTAGGGTCCGTTGGTGACCTGGAGCATGGGCGCCGAGCCGCAGGCGCCGAGGCACTCGGCCTCCTGGATGGTGAAGAGGCCGTCCGGCGTGGTCATCCCCGCCCGGATGCCGAGCTGGTCCTCGAGGTAGTGGAGGATGTCGTAGCCGCCGCAGACCTGGCACGTGAAGCAGGTGCACACGTCGAGCACGTAGCGCCCCTTCCGCTCCTTGAAGTACTGCGTGTAGAACGTGGCGACGCCGTAGGCCTTGGCGTAGGGCACCTCCAGCGTGTCGGCCACGAGGCGAATGACCTCGGGCGGGAGCCAGCCGAACTTCGCCTGCGCCAGCCAGAGCCCCTTCATGATGGCCCCGTCGTGGGTGGGGTACTGCGCGCGGAACCGCGCGATCTCCGCGCGCTCGTCGTCGGTCCAGACGAGCTCCTCGTCCGAGAAGTGGCGCTCGGGCGCTTCGCCGGGGACGTACGGCGGCTTGGGCGAGACGTCGCGGAGGTGGGGGCCGGGGGTGTCAGGGGTCATGGTGTGAGGGAGTGGGGGAGGGAGGGACTGAGGGCGGGGAGGGCGAACCTTCAATCCCTTCAGTCCATCGGTCCTTGCTATTTATCCGCGTCGCCCATGACGGGGTCGACGGAGCCGATGAGGACGACGGTGTCGGCCACCATGGCGCCCTCCATGAGGTATTCGAGGCCCTGGAGGTTGGAGAACGAGGGCGAGTTGATGGTGACGCGCCAGGGGGCGCCGGTGCCGTCGCTCACGAGGTGGAAGCCGAGCTCGCCCTTGGCCGCCTCGATGGCGTGGTAGACCTCGGCGCCCTTCGGCGGGGCCACGCCGACGTCGGTCATCAGGAAGTCGTGGATCATCCCCTCCATCGAGTAATAGACCTCGTCCTTGGAGGGGTAGGCGGCCTTCGCGTTGTCGAGGCGGATGGGGCCGTCCGGCAGGCGGTCGAGGCACTGGCGGATGATGCGGGAGGACTGCTCCATCTCCTCGACGCGGACGAAGTAGCGCGCGAGGCAGTCGCCCTCGGTGCGCATGGGGATGTCGAAGTCGACCTCCTCGTACATGAGGTAGGGCTCGAAGCGGCGGATGTCGTAGTCGACGCCGGAGGCGCGGAGATTGGGGCCGGTGACGCCGAGCTCGACGACCTCCTCGGCGGTGAGCGCGCCCACACCGATGTTGCGGTCGAGCCAGATGCGGTTCCGGTCGAGCAGCTTCTTCCAGTTCTGGAGCTGGACGTCGAAGTCGTCGAGGAAGCGGCGGATGGCCGCGAGCGCCTCGGGCCCGACGTCGGTGGCGAGGCCGCCGATGCGGCAGTGGCTGACGGTGAAGCGCGCCCCGGCGATGAGGTCCATGATGTCGTAGATCTCCTCGCGGTACTTGAACGTCCAGAGGAAGACCGACAGCGCGCCGGCATCCATGACGAGGGCGCCGAGCCAGAGGAGGTGGGACTGGATGCGGGCGAGCTCGCAGAGCATCGTGCGGAGCCACTGCGCGCGCACGGGCACCTCGATGCCGCAGAGCTTCTCGACGGCGAGGCACCACGCCACGTTGTTGGCGTAGGGCTGGAGGTAGTCCGTCCGGTCGGTGTACGGCATGAACTCCTGGTACGTCTTCACCTCGGCCAGCTTCTCGATGCCGCGGTGGAGGTAGCCGATGTCCAGGAGGCAGCCCTCGATGGTCTCGCCGTCGAGGCGGACGACGCAGCGGAGCACGCCGTGCGTGGCCGGGTGCTGCGGGCCGAGGTTGAGCGTCATCCGGCTCTCCAGCGGGTCCTCGTCGCGCTCGACGTAGGTGTGCTTGTTCTCCAGCGCGCGGTAGAGGGCGGCGTTGTGGCGGGGCCAGAACGTGAACCCGGCCTCTTCCATCGGCATGGTGGCGAGGGAACCGGCGGAGAGCGGGGAAGCGGCAGGCGTGGGCATGGTCGGGGGGGGGGCGGGTTCCGGGGAGAGGGGCGGCGTACCCCGCACCTCGTACCCGGAACCGCTAATCTTCGGGGAGCTCGCCGTGGGCGCGAGGGAAGGGGTCGGCCTGGAGCACGCCGTCGGTCTTGTTGGGCGGGAGGGGCAGCGAGCCGGGAATGCCGAGGACGGGGAATTCCTTCCGGGCCGGGTGGTACTCGAAGTCCTCGGGCATGTACATCCGCCGGAGGTCGGGGTGCCCCTCGAAGCGGATGCCCATCATGTCCCACGCCTCGCGCTCGTGCCACGTCGCCGCGCGGTAGACGCCGGTGACGGTGGGGACGACGGGGTTCTCTTCCTTGACGCGGACCTTGAGGCGGAGCCGCTTCCGCTCGGTGAGGTTGACGAGGCTGTAGAAGACCTCGAACCGGTCCGCCTCGGTGAAGCGGTCGATGGAGCCCATGTCCGAGAGGTAGCCGAACCCGGCCTCCTCCTTGAGGAAGCGGGCGACCTCCACGAGACGGTCGGGGCGGACGTAGACGGTGTGCTCGGCAGCGTACTCGGTCACGTCCGCGAGGGCGTCGCCGAAGCGCTCGCGGAGCGCCTCGACCAGCTCGGGCAGGTACGTCGAGGCCTTGGCGTGGGGGTTCTTCGCCTTCAGCTCGCCGGCGAGGGCGCGGCGCGGCGTGAAGAGGAACTTCAGCGTCTGCGTCTCCTGCTCGGGGTCGAAGGCCCGCGTCGTGTCGGGTGCGCCCTTGGGGATGTCGGTGGCCATGAGGACGTATTACGTAGTGCGTAGGGCGTAGGCGCCCGGCGGGTCGGCAGGGGTGATCGGTCCGGTTTCCATCACGGAATACGTCGTACGCGTTAGCAGCTAGTGGGCGTCGGCGGGGTGGACGACGCGGCCGCCTTCGAGGACGGCCGGCTCGCGGCCGAACTCGCGGACGTCGGTGGCGACGGAGGTTTCGGCGCGGATCTTCTCCTGGATGTCCATCAGCGCGTGGATGAGCACCTCCGGGCGCGGCGGGCAGCCGGGCACGTAGACGTCCACCGGCAGGAAGTTGTCCACGCCCTGCACGACGCCGTAGCACCGGTGCATGCCGCCCGTGGAGGCGCAGGCGCCCATGGCGATGCACCACTTCGGGTCGGGCATCTGGTCCCAGATGCGGCGGACGGCGTGGGCCATCTTGTAGGAGCACCACCCGGCCACGATCATGAGGTCGGCCTGGCGGGGGCTGAAGCGCATGGCCTCGGAGCCGAACCGGGCCACGTCGTAGCGCGGCCCGGCGAAGCTCATCAGCTCGATGCCGCAGCAGGCCAGGCCCAGCGGCATCGGCATGAGCGAGTTCGAGCGCGCCCAGTTGACGACGGCGTCGACGGTGGTGGTGAGGAAGCCGCCTTCGTTGCTGAACATGGCCTATCGAGTTCGGAGTGTGGAGGTCGGGGTGCGGAATGACCGAGAGGCGGCGCTCGTTCCGGCCTTCCGCCCTTCGCGCTCCGCATCCCGCATTAATCCCATTCGAGCCCGCCCTTGCGGACGTCGTAGACGAGGCCGACGACGAGGATGAAAAGGAACACGCCGATGACGGCGAGGGAGCCGAGGCCGCCGCCGTTGGCCAGGAACGTCTTGAACGAGACGGCCCACGGGTACATGAACACGATCTCCACGTCGAACACGATGAAGATCATGGCGACGAGGTAGAACTTGACCGAGTACCGCTCGCGGGCGGTGCCCACGGGGTCCATCCCGCTCTCGTACGGGCTCGACTTGACGGCGCGCGGCCGGTAGGGCCCGAGCCACTCGGCGGCCTTGAGGAGGGTGAGTGCCAGCCCGGCGGCCAGCAGCACCATGATGAAGAGGGGGAGGAAGTCCTGGAGCATCGCGCAGGCGCGGCGGAGGAAGGGCCGGGCAAGCTACGCCCGCCCGCCCAGCCCTTTCAATTGAAAAGGGGCGAAACCCCGGGATCCCTCCACGGAGGCGCCGTCTACCGTGTTTGACACGGATCGAGGGCCCGGGAGCGAACCCCCGGGCCCTCGACCACCGGCACGA